>JAZOCJ010000001.1:0-7438 GCA_045596405.1 Faecousia sp.
GAATTTGACGAAGAGGTGTGAGTTATGGAATTAAGACCATGTAAAGATGATATATTTTCACTTCTTGGTGTCTACATTGTAGTTGCGTTGTGCGAGATTTTTTTACTGTTTGTATGTGAATTTGACTTGTTTTTCATTATCATAATTTTGTTGCTAAATATAGTGTTGCTCATTGTACTAATTCGGGATTCTGTTTATTTTTTACGAACAGTTAGATTAGAATGTGATGGGTGTACATTTTTCTTTGGAAAACATTCCCGAAAATATATCTGGAACGATTTAAAGGTAGAATTACATAGGGATAAAAACTACATTTTCTATGATGCGGACATTAGCGGGCCTGGTATATTGATATATCCTAAACCACTAGAATATCGCAACAGGATTCCTTGCGCGACATTTTGCCGTTGCAGAAGACCATTCTCAAGCGTATATATTCGTTTCAAATCCTCAGTGGATGAGAAAAAAGTTATTTATGGCAAAGTTGTATATTATGGGTATACAGCAGAGCAGGAATCAATAATAGATTACTTAAAATCAATTCACATCTTATAAAATAGTTGCTACATCAATGTAGCTGAGAAATGCAAATTAATATACTTGCTAGTTAGACAAATTCCAATTTGTCGAACAGATGAAAACGGCCGCCTACATCATCCCGGGCGGATGTGGACATCCGCCCCTGCGAAAAACCAAACGGGCATTATAATAGGGACGGATGTGATCATCCGTCCCTAAACTTTTAGACTTTGGTTTGTTCGGCGATCTGCTTCCTCGCCTTGCGGTCTTTTGCATACCAAGGATAGTATGCAAGCCCATACATCAGTGTGATCACTGCCGCCATAACCAATACCCGCAGAGCGAAATTCGGGGGCAGGATGTCCAGAATGGACGGTGTATCCTCGGGCTTTGCCATAAACAAATAGTTAGCGCCCGGGCCGATCATACTGTTGGCAAACCAGGCGATCAGCGCTAATACCACCAGCGCAATATAGGACTTAACTGCAGACTTGACCGTGGGGCGCATACCGTGGACGAAGATCATATAGAAGATCGCCACATAGCCCAGAGTATGCTCCAGCCAGAACTGATAGTAGCGGAATCGGGTGGGACCGGTGTATGTGATCACTGTAGGTGTGATCAGGGCAAACACCGTGCCGGAGAACAGCCAGAAATAAGAAATATCAAACAGGGTCTGGGACTTGCCGATGACCATATAGCTGCAGAAGATCACAGCCCAGCCGCAGACGGTGATAGGCAGATGATCCACAGGGTTAGGCTCCAGAGACGGAACACCCACCAGCCGCCAGAAATAGGACATCTCGCAGACGATCAGGGTAAATGCCAAGGTATAGCGAAGCTTTTCCTCCCATTTGCTGTCGCGCAGCTGCGTCCGGAAGCGACGGATCAGCAGGATCACCGCCACGGCGATGAGGATGGGTGCAAAGTGCGCAAAGCCGAAATTGACGAACTCCTCGGCATCCCCTTTCCCGAAGAAATAAACTAACCACTCTTTCATAATCGTCCTCCCCAGTGTTTTAGGGTATTATACCATATAGCGGCACTTAGTGCAAGAAATTGTCGGACATTGCCGGAGGGGATTTCCAATGTCACCGTCTTGCATCTACCCTGGGTATGTGGTATAGTAAAGCAAAAGGAGGTCTGCGCTATGAAACGGATAGTATGCCTGCTTCTTACATCAGCACTGGTCATAAGTTTAATAGGTGGCTGTGCATCTGACTCCCCTGCCCCCACCCAGACCACGGGCACAGAGGCGACAGAGCCGTCCACACAACCCGCAACAGAGCCTTCCACTGCGCCCACAGAGCCGAAGCCCAACCCGATTTTGGAAAAGCTGCGCAGCAACCTGCCCACAATGGACGGATCGACCTCGCTGATCCCTCTGGAGGCCGGTATCCGGGCGGCGATCTTCGGAAAAACCATCAAAGAAGCCACCGAGGATGTGGTACACACCACAACTTGGGGTTCGTTCTATAATTTGCTGAATGATGCTGTAGATCTGATCTTCTCCTGTCCCCTGTCCGAGGAACAGCAGGCGCAAGACCAGATCAAGCTGGAAATGACCGCAGTTGCGAAGGAAGGCTTCGTATTTGTTGTCAATGCGGGAAACCCCGTAAATACGCTGACCCAGCAGCAGATCAAAGATATTTACTCCGGAAAGATCACCAACTGGAAGCAGGTAGGCGGGCTGGATGAAGCGATCATCCCCTACCAGCGCAACCGGGACTCTGGGTCGCAAAACTATATGCTGGAGTTTATGGGCAACACCCCCCTGATGGATGCGCCCACGGAAATGCGCCCTGCCACGATGTCGGGTCTTATGGATGTGATCGCCATCAATGACAACGCCCGGGGAGCGATCGGCTACTCCGTGTACGCCTATGCCGCCGATATGTACGGCAACGGCAACGAGATCAAGTTTATTGAGGTAGATGGCGTCGCCCCCAGCAAGAAAACCTTTGCAAACGGAACATATCCGCTGATGGGCTACAACTATGCCATCTTCAACGCCGCAGAGCCTGCTGACAGCAACGTCCGCACTCTGGTGGACTGGATGCTCAGCTTTGAGGGGCAAACCGCCATCGCTAAAGCGGGATATGTCACCGTCAAGGACATCGGCTTCGATTACGAGGAGATGACCATCTCCAAATACAGCGGCATCGGCAGCGGCGCGGCGGCGACAAAGCCCTCCAGCTACGAAAACATGGTTTATACCACCCTCATAACAGAATGGGGGCTTGAGCCCCTCCCCCGGCTTATGCCGGAAGTCATCACCTTAAATGACGGCACAAAATCCTACCGGGTCACACAGATCGCTGACCCTGTGGTACGGGATCAGGTCAATAACTTCATCGACCAGCAAATGCGCTATTTTGCCGGTGAGCGCAGCAAGATGCTGGCGCTGGTAGACCGGTTGGCAGGCGATACGGAGCACCCCATATACACCGCTGACCCGGTATGGCCCGCAGGCATTGCCGGGGAAGAAGGAACGCCGGCAGAGTGCCTGATCACCTGCACCAACGGCTATCTGTCCGTGGCCGTGGCGCTGACCTATTCCTATAACGTGATGGAAGGGCAGGCACGATTCTACGAGGTGCAGACGGCAACCTGGGATCTGATCAGCGGAAAACGGCTTGCACCGGAAGATCTGTTCTGCTGGGGCGTCGATATTGACGAGGTGCTCAACACATACCTTCGCAGTTACTCCCAGTCCCCTCTCAACTCCTGGGGCGATTACCCGGAGATGAAGCAGGATTTCGCCGCCCTGACCAACACCGGCTGGCACATCACCCACGACACCCTCTACATTGACCACGACAACCCCTGGTTTGCCTACGGTATCCAGATCCCGCTGGACGCACTTCCCGACGGAACGCTGGTAGCAGAAAGCCCCCGGGATTTCGCAGGTCGTTTGTCCGGAATGCAGACCCAGGTACGAAAGCAGTTCCGTATGAGCGACAGGGATTTCTACTATGCCTACAACGCAGACAATCTGCTGTCCTGCGGCTTCCTGAAGGAGTCGGCGCATCCCAACGCGGCAAAGATCAACCAGGAGGTCATGGAATACCTGAATACATATTATACTGCCGAAAAGATCCGAGCATATTTCGATTCCATCCATCTCAACAGTTCCAATGTGGTCTTAAATATGCTGGACTGGTATTTGCAGAACTGGGGTGGGAAATACCTGCTCTTCCAGGGCACTGCTCCCTATTATTTTTCGGAAAACGGAGACCATTCAATAGTCTATCCTTATCCCGCATTTTTGCTGTTTGATCTGGAAACAGGGCAGCAGATCCCCTGGACAGATCTGCTCACCGGCAACTGGCTGGAGGACAGCAAGATGGAGACCAGCTACCCGGCAACCATCATTGAGCCGTTCTATGAGGGGCTGTCCATATTCTGGCTTCATCTGGACGAATGGGGAAATCTGTATGTGTGTCTGGAAGACGAGAATATGAGCTACTACCTCACCGTCCCCCAGAAATATATTCGGTATGAATAAAAAAGCCTCCCTCTGATGAGGGAGGTGGATTTTGCGAGGCAAAAGACGGAGGGAGAGAAACTACTCTCTCCCCCAGTCATATTGCCTAAGATCGTCAATATGACAGCCCCCTCGTCAGAGGGGGCCTTGCTTTTCATTTCACTTAGAGCAAAGGGATGTTGTTTTCTGCGCAGATACCCAGGGTATCTTTATCCCACAGACCGCTCTGCACCTCTCCGATATGGGCGCAGCCCAGGAGCAGCATACAAAGTCTCGACTGACCGATACCACCGCCGACAGTCAGCGGCAGCTGATTGCTCAGCAGCATTTTATGGAAGGGCAGCTCCCGTCTATGCTCGCAGTTTGCCAGCTTCAGCTGCACTGCCAGCGATTCCGGCGATACACGGATACCCATAGAGGAGATCTCAAAAGCGCACTCCAGAACATCGTTCCAGTAGATCAGATCGCCGTTGAGCGCCCAGTCGTCATAGTCCGGCGCCCGGTTGCCGTGAGAGATACCGGAGCGGAGCTTGCCGCCAATCTGCATAATGAATGCAGCCTTATGTTCCTTCAGGTACAGATACTCCCGTTCCTCCGGGGTGTTTTCCGGATACAGATCTTCCAGCTCCTGGGATGTGACAAAGGACACCTCCCGGGTCAAGGTTGTCGTGATCTGGGGGAATTCCTTCTTCAGCGTCTCACTGACATCGCAGATCACATCGGCGATCGCCCGAACAGTTGCCTTCAGATATGCTTCTGTTCTGTCTTCCTCGGCAATGATCCGCTCCCAGTCCCACTGGTCCACATAGATGGAGTGAATGTTGTCCAGAGCTTCATCCCGCCGGATGGCGTTCATATCCGTATACAGGCCCTCGTGCATGGCAAAGCCGTATTTCTTCAGCGCCAGACGCTTCCACTTCGCCAGAGAATGCACCACCTGCGCCTCATCGCCGATAGCGGGAATATCAAAGGCTACCGGGCGCTCCTTGCCACTTAAGTCATCGTTCAGACCCGAGGTGGATCGGACAAACAGCGGTGCAGACACCCGCATCAAATGCAGAGTCTGGGTAAATTCCTCCTGAAACAGGCTCTTGGTCAGTGCAATAGCGCGCTGCAGCTCATATCCGTTCAGCTTGGGCGCATATCCTTTGGGTACGATCACCTTATTCATAGCAATCCCCTCTTCCAAAATTTGCGTTCAGTATACCACGCACAGGAATTAATGTCAACTAACAGGGACACAAAACCGCAATTATAAAAGCTCAGCCGCAATCCGACTGAGCTTTTTATGTTACTTGTGTGGAAACCCGTTACGAATATCGCTGACGCCGCAAATGTAGTCCATATCCACATTATACAGCTTCGCCAAAACGATCAGGCTCTCCACAGGAATTCTGGTTTTGCCCAATTCATAATCGGAATATGTCTTTTGTCCTACTTTCAGCAGCGCGGCAATTTCTGACTGTGTCTTATCGTGATCCTCCCGCAATGCGCGGATTCGTTCTGTGTAACGCATATTCTCACCTCGTTAAAAGAATACCATAGAGTTTTAAACTCTATTGACTTTTAGAGTTATAAACTCTATAATATTTATGAGGTGATTTACTATGGAAAATACACTCTGCAAAGACTGCACACATTTTCGGCAGCATTACGGGCTTAATGGCGGGAAGCTATACCGCATATACTGCGGGCATTGCACATTCGAAAAAGTCAAAAGAAAGCTACCGGATACAAAAGCCTGCATCCATTTCGTTTCCGGATCTTCGAATGAAGAAGCATTTGTGCGAAAAGAGTACCTAACAAAAAAAGTATTACAGTATGTATTAGATATGCAATTACTTCCGGAAATCACAGATTTGTCAAAGCCGGAAAAAACGCAAAACCAAATAATCTGACCACATAGACGATTTCCCGCATATTTGCTTCCCACGCCAGCCTGGTACGAACCAAAATTGGCAACTGCCAACAATCCCACAGATTGCCACCAGTTGCCAATGGACTTTTCCTGTTGCGGTGCCCGATAAAATCTTCGGGCTTACGCTCGTCCTCGATTTTATCGACCGCTGCCACTCGCTCTGCTCCCTTTTTCTGCCACTGGCAGCGGTCGCATCGCTCCCCACGGGCTAAAAATTGCTCAACGGTTCGCAATTTTTACACCAGTGTGCGCACTGGTGTCGCCCTTTCAAGTCCTAGTGCCCTACTGCTAAAGAAAAACAGCGATGGCAAAAGCTATCGCTGTTTTTCTGGCAGGGGCACTAGGACTTGAATTGCCATAGATTTTGCATTTTCTTAACTTTTGTTAACCATTTAGCACCATTTCTTTGGGTTTTTCGAACATTTATACCCCACTAAATACTATGGTTAACCACCCTTTACCACCCCAATAAGGGGAAAAATAAGGGAAAACTTTTTAAACGCCGCATAGCGGGTACACAAATACAATATTGATCTGGGGAATATTCTTATTCAGCCTTGGAAATACTATTGACAATACTTCGGCATACCGATATAATGTTAGTGAGAGGAGGGAGCAATATGTCCCTGAATGAAGCATTAGTGCAGAAGAATATTACCAAGTACAGACTATGGAAAGAAAGTGGCGTTCCCCAAGCGACCATTTCGGATATTTGCACCGGAAAGACAAAGATTGAAAAATGCTCCGCCGAGACTATCTATCGGATTGCAAAAGTGTTGGATGTTTCTATGGAGAGTCTGATCGCTCCCGCAGTCAAAAGTATTGACGAAGAACGCAGACGCCCTTCTTTCGATGTGTTCAAAAGCAATGTGTGTCACCAAGTCAAAGATCTTGGAGATATTCCCTTTATCATCCAACTATTGCAATCTAATCAGATTCGCAAACTATACGAAAAGAAGTGGTATCCGGAAGCACTGTATCTCCTGGCTATGCTGGATTACCTGTCCCGGGAGAACAATGTACCGATCTGCAAGAATTATAACGATATCCGCAACAGCAAGCTGCAAACACTGATATACCCCTCCAGTGTGGTTATCCTGTGCCAGACAATGAAGTCCGACGATCCAAAGAAGGAAATTATCCGTATGGCGATCCCGGAATTTTTACGATTCAATATCGTAGAGAGCGAGGTGCGAAATGTCTGCTGAAACCCCTATTACAAAAGAAAATCTGGATACCTATTTGAAGGAGCTTGCAAAGCAATTCCGCAAACTGAACGGCAAGGCAATGCCGGCTGAGATCACCTTAATTGGCGGTGCTACCATTTTGATCAACTCCGGTTTCCGGGATTCCACATACGATGTGGACGCCTTGACCCACGCAACCTCTGCTATGAAGGATGCCATCAATTATGTGACCGATACTTTAGGCCTGCCCAACGGCTGGCTCAACGAGGACTTTAAGAACACCAAATCCTACACGCCCCGTTTGGTTAACTATTCAAAATATTACCG
>JAZOCJ010000002.1:0-23541 GCA_045596405.1 Faecousia sp.
CATACCTTCGGTATTCTGGTGGAGGCGGACATCCGCCGCGACCTCTTCCGGCATATGCAGGAGCTTTCCTGCGGATTCTATGACAAGAACCGTACCGGCGCGCTCATGAGCCGCCTGACCAGCGACCTCTTTGATTTGACGGAGCTGGCGCATCACGGACCGGAGGATATTTTTATCTCCACCGTTACCATTCTCGGCTCCTTCATCGTCCTCTTTTCCATCCAGTGGCGGCTGGCGCTGGTACTGGCGCTGATCCTGCCGGTGTTCCTCATCTGCGTGATCCGCTGCCGCGGCACCATGCGGGAGGCCTCTGCGGAGGTGCGGCGCAGCTCCGCCATCATCAATTCCGACATTGAATCCAGCCTGTCCGGCATCCGCACTGCCAAGGCCTTTGCCAATGAAGGCGAGGAGATGCGGAAGTTCGATGCGTCCAATGATATCTACCGCCGTTCCAAGCGCGGCTTCCACAAGTCCATGGGACAGTTCAACGCCACCATGGAGTTCTTCCTGCCGGTGATGGGTCTGTCTGTCATCGCTGTGGGCGGCGCCCTCATCATGGACGGCAAGATGGACATTGTGGATCTGGTGACCTTCAACCTGTATCTGACCACCTTTACCAGCCCCGTGCGGAAGCTGGCCAACTTCGCGGAGCTGTTCGCCAAGGGCTCTGCCGGTCTGAACCGCTTTGTGGAGCTGATGCGCACAGAGCCTGCTATACAGGATAAGCCCGATGCTGAGGCGTTGTCCGATGTGCGGGGACAGATCGATATTGAAAATGTATCCTTTGCCTACGGCGGCGATTTGGATGTGCTGCACGATGTGAGCCTGCAGATCGCGCCGGGGGAGACCGTTGCCATTGTAGGACCTTCCGGTGGCGGCAAGACCACCCTGTGCCAGCTGATCCCCCGTTTTTACGAGGTGTCCGGCGGTGCGATTTCCATTGATGGCAAGGACATCCGGGAGGTGACTCAAAAGTCTCTCCGGGAGCAGATCGGCATCGTACAGCAGGATGTGTTCCTGTTTGCCGATACCATTCTGGAAAATATCCGCTACGGAAGACCGGACGCTACAGAGGAAGAGGTCATCGCGGCGGCGAAAAAGGCGGAGATTTACGAGGATATTCTGGCGATGCCCCAGGGCTTCCGGACCTATGTGGGGGAGCGGGGCGCACTGCTCTCCGGCGGACAGAAACAGCGGGTGGCCATTGCCCGGGTATTTTTGAAGAATCCCCCGATCCTCATTCTGGACGAGGCAACCTCTGCACTGGACTCCGTCACCGAATCGAAGATCCAGCGGGCATTTGATGCCCTGGCACAGGGCAGAACCACGCTGATCATTGCCCACCGCCTGTCCACCATCCGCTCTGCCGGACGGATCGTGTCCATTGCCGATGGCAGGATCGCCGAATGCGGCACTCACGATGAGTTGATCGGCGCAGACGGCATCTACGCCGAGCTGCACCGCACCCAAAACCGAATTGCTACACAGGGGCAGGCTTGACCTGCCCCTGCACCGTAAAGAATTGTGCGGAAAGCATACAATTTTTGCTTGCTATTTTCCGGAAGATAGTGTATACTAATCAAGCACCTGCCGGTGTGATGGAATTGGTAGACGTAGTGGACTCAAAATCCACCGTTGCGAGCCTGAGCGCTGCCTGTGGCAGAACAAGCGAAGGCGCAGCAAGTGCTGCGGTCGGTGAGCGACGCAGGCGTTCGCGCCAAGGAGAACACCGGGCACCGCAAACGATGGCGACATATTGCCGCCTTTGGCGGCCACCTTATAAAAGATCGTCGACAGCGGTCGGCAATCTATATAAACGTAAGAACACACCTGCCGGTGTGATGGAATTGGTAGACGTAGTGGACTCAAAATCCACCGCTGGCGACAGCGTACCGGTTCGAGTCCGGTCACCGGCACCAAAAAGTGGGATACCCATCCGGGTATCCCACTTTTGCTACCGGCGGCGGGAATAAATTTGTTGAATTACCTCTTTGGCTGTGTTATGCTAGGTGTGGAGGTGGAATTATGACGGGACAGTACATAAGCTATATTCTGCAAATTATTACCATTGCCATCACATTGGGACTTGGCTTGTTTTCCGCATACCAGACCAGAAAGATCCAGCACGGTCAAAACATTATCTCTGTTACCACGAATTACCGTATGAAGCGCAGTGAGCAGCTGAAGGAGTACGGGCAGATCCTGATGTCCAACACAGTCCCCGAGCTGTTTGATCTGGCAGCGGATGCACCCAAAATGCTACAGGCAGCCTGTACCGCAGCGGAGTCTATCTCTATGATCCTGCACAGACATTTTGACGCAGACAGGGAGCTGATCGAGCTTGCTGCCAGTGTCGCCGATCTTGCGTTCCGGTATTGCCGCAAGGCAGACCCGGCGGCCTATGCAGAGCTGACCTATCAACGCAAGGTATTTCGGATCAAGTGCGATATGTATACCACTGCGGACTGGAATCGGATCAAGTCGGAGACAACGGGAAAGAATACTACCTCGGAGTCCTGGATCGCATATCATACAAAGCTGGAAAGCGCATTCCGGGAGGAATTGGATCAGGCGAAAAAAGAGTTCGAGGAGGCTGTGAGCCAAAGCCTGCCTGTGTGATATATGTAAAAACAACCGCCCTTCAAACTGAAGGGCGGTTTCCTATTTACGTTTAGTATGCCGCAAGGACCTTGAGGGTATTATACACCCCGTCGATGTGGCTGCGTTCATAGCCGTGGCTGGCGTAAACCCCCGGTCCGATGAGCCCGTGACGGATGTCATAGCCGCTGCGCAGGGTAGCTTCCACATCCGAGCCGTAGAAGGGGTATACATCCACAGCATAGTCCGCTCCCGATGCTTTGGCGGCATCGATGAGCTTGCCTACCACTTCGTAGCTGTACGGACCGCCGGAATCCTTGGCACAGATGGAGACTTGCCGTTCTGTGCAGCCCAGTCCGTCACCCACACAGCCCATATCTACGGAAATGGCCTCGGTAACGCCCTGGGGCACAGAGCCCGAGCCGCCGTGTCCTACTTCTTCGTAGACGGTTATGTGGATATAGGTCCTTCTGGGCAGGGTGATGGCGTTGTCCGCCACATATTTGGCATATCCCAGCAGGATGCCCACGGACAGCTTGTCGTCCAGAAAACGGCTCTTGAGATAGCCGGAGGCAGTGCGCCGTGTCCGGGGATCAAAGCAGACGATGTCGCCCACTTCCACACCCAAAGCCCGGGTGTCTTCCGTCGAGGATACATCCTCGTCCAGAACGATCTCTGTGGTATCGAAGGTGCGCTTGGCGGTGGCGTAGTCGCTGTTGACGTGGACGGACGCGTTGCAAAGCTGCAGTGTACCGTCCAGGACCTTACCGCTGCGGGTGTAGACCCGAACATTTTCCGCTTCGCCGTTGTTGGCGCTCATACCACCCAGCGGTGTGATGCGCAGTCTGCCACTGCTCTTAATCTCAGCCACTATACCGCCAAGAGTATCTGCGTGGGCAGCCAGCAGAAGTCCCTCGCCGGTATCCTTGCCGCCCAGATCGGCGATGACGCCGCCTTTGGTGGTAATTTGGGCGGGGAAGCCCAGCTTTTCAAAGGCGTCCTTCACCCACCGGGATGCCTGTGCAGTAAATCCGGAGGGGGAGTCAATGGCAAGCAGTGCCGCAGCCTGCTCCCATGCAAAATCAGCATAGTTACGGTGGATCATAGTATCGTCTCCTTATAAATTAAAGTGTGCCGAACAATGTGTAATACCAAACTGCGGCGATCTCCCGCAGAAAATAGTTGATCCTTAAGGTGACCCAGCTTGTCCGGGCGGGAATGCCCACGGCGGTCAGCCCCTGTTCTTCGGCGAACAGACCGGCGCGGTACAGGTGGTACTCGCTGGACACAACACCGGCGGTCTCCGGACGGATGCCGGTCTGTCTTTCGATCAGGTCGAGGGAGAAGATAATGTTCTCCCGGGTGTTGGATGCCTGATCTTCCATCCAGATACGGCTGGGGTCAATGCCCCGGGCGGTCAGATCGTTGTACATACACAGCGCCTCGGAGATCTCTTCCCCACGCCCCTGCCCACCGGAGACAATACAGACGGTTTCCGGATTTGCAGTCAGATAATCATAGGCGGCATCCAGCCGTTCCCGCAAGGAGAGGGAAGGGGCTGTGCCGTTGACCCCTGCGCCCAGCAGGATGATGTATTCACAGTTTTGCGCCGGGGCATTTACGGCAGCTTTGCCGATCAGCACGCCGGTATATCCGGCGGCAAGTAAGCCAAGACACAGGCAAATCGTCAATATCCAAAACAATACCCGGCTCAGCTTGGGCTTTTTCTGCCTTAGCAGCTTCAGTAGCAGATAGCAACCGATGATCCCGGCAATGCCCAGGAGGATATATGCTGAAAAACTGTAACCGGGCATTCCGAAGTAGACAATTGCCCCCAGCAGACACAGTGCGCCGGCACAAAACCAACCGGTGCGCTGTACGGTTTTCGTCATAGTATCCCTCCTGCATCCAAGCTGCAACCATCATACCACAATGGCGGCGGGATTACAACCCGGAGATAAAGGTAACAGCCACCGGCAACTTCTTCCGGACCGGGTTTTTTGTTTGTAAAGATTTGCTGTAAATATTGATTTCTATTATGGGGGCGTGTTATAATAAAATGAAAAATTATCAGAATGCCATACTATTCGCAAAAATGCCGGCTTTCATTTGAAATTGTGGCGGTTGCGCTAACGGATACAATGTTTACGAGAGGGGAGTACGAAAGATGAAGAACTTTCGCAAAATCATTTCTTTTGTATTATTTTTGGGTATAATCGTTTCCCTGCTGCCGCCGATGCAGCTTACCCGCGCGGCGGAGGTGGTTCAGCGGTATGAACTGGACACCGACGGCATCGATCCGGGTGCTACATATCTGATCGTTAACACCGGCACAGCCGGTACGGGCAATGCCCTGCGGTTCTACTACGGCAGCTACTGGAGCCGGGATTTCCGCAACCAGTCACTGACGGTCAAGTCCGCGGATGGGATTTCTTACATTGAAACAGGGTTTACCAATGAAGAAGACTGCCGGTTTGTGTTCACTGCCGCCGGTGCCGGCAACATTACCCACGGCGAGTATTCTGTGAATCTGAGTGATCAGGAATTTGTCAGCGGAGATCCGGATAATACATTGACCTTCACCAATGTGGGGAACGGTCAGTACCGGATCCACTATACCTCCTGGTGGAGAACATACTATCTGCGTTACAATAACTCCGACTGGGAAAACAGCACCACCTCTTCCACGGTGTATCTGTATAAGCTGTCAGAGCATACGGTGGGCTACGATGTGACCTTCGACGGTAACGGCTATACTGCCGGCACTCTGCCGGAAAATGCCACCATGCTCTCCGGCGGTTACCAGTATACCATACCTGAGCCTCCGGTAGCCCTGCGCAAGGATGTGGGGGAGGATACCTGGCTGTTTTTGTGCTGGAACACCAAGGCAGACGGCTCCGGTACAGAGTATAAACCCGGTGAGGTCATCACCATCGCAGGGGACATTACACTGTATGCCGACTGGTATCAGCAGACCAAGCACGGTGTCTCTATGATCACCTATCTGGACAATACGGCAACGGATGTGGATAAGTTTGCCGGTTATGACAGGCAGTTTTATGCCAAGCTGGAAGGCGGCGACGGCACCTATATCCCCCTGACCAAGCGCGCAGAAGGTACATACAGCGCGAAGGTAGTGGAGAACGGCACCTATGTGATCTATGCCCAGACGGTGGACGGCGCATATGAACCTGTCCATGGGCATAAGGTGGTGGTCTACAATCAGGACGGCACTACGGAATGTCTGCATTACAGTATCACCTACGATGCCAACGGCGGTGTCTGGGCACCTGGCGAAGAGCCTGCTGTGGACAAGTGCCACGACGGTGAGACTGTGATCACCTATGATAAAATGCCCACCAGGGAAGGCTACCGCTTCCTGGGCTGGGTGGACCAGGACGGAAAGTTCTGCATCCCCGGTCACCCCATTACGGAAAAAGCGGACAGAAAAATGGTATTGACAGCGGTTTGGGAGAAAACGATCGCCATTACGGTCAATATCATCATTGACCATAATGCGGTTGGCGGCGGTGTAGACACAAATGCAACCGCCAGTGAGGTTATTTTCAACCTGCTCCGGGAGGAAAACGGCGCCAATCTGCCTGTTTTGGAGAAAGCTCTGGCTTCGGGCTATACCTACGATCCGGAAACCAATATTACTACTTATCAGGTCGTTCTGGAGGATATGCCCCAGGGCAAGTACCATATGGCAAGCACCAAGTCTCACTACGAAACCACGGTTACCCACACAGGTGAGGCGAGCGAGGATCAGATCTTCAATCTGACCTTAAAATATACCCCCAAAAACTATGATCTGAACTTCCAGGTGGTAGTCAACGCCAAAAATGAGTCGGAAAAGGAATTGATGCCCAAAGCGGTGAACGTGAAGATCTCCTATTGGGGATATAATGAAAACGATGAACTGGGCTGGTATATCATTACCAAGCAGGAGGGACACGGCGCACCTGTTACCATTGCCATCGGAGAAGACGGAAAAGGCACCGGTTTCTTCCCGGTATGGAACCATTGGTCCGGCAGTGAGCAGGCATATGAATACCGGTTAGAGGTGACCTCGTTTGTCATGCCCGACGGCACTGTTGTTCCTGCCACCGGCAATCAGATTATTTACACCGCGGACGGCTCCGGTTTGTATCAGGCAACGGTGTCTATCGAAGACGGAGGCAGAGTGCCGGAGTATCCCGCCGGCAGCAGTACCTCTCTTTCCGGCGCCTACTTTGATGGGGACGATCAGAACGGTATTCCCACAGTCACCGTGGATATCACTCCCTACACTGTGCGCTTTGACGCAGGTGAGGGCACGGTAAACGGCCAGCAGACGATCGTTCTGGAAAATCAGTACCGGTATCCGGCACTGCACGACTATATTGCCGTCCCCAATGCCCAGGGCAAGGTATTCATTTGCTGGACAGACGAAAAGGGCAATCCGGTGGAAAACAGGGAAGGTCAGCTGCTGACCGGAAATGTGACCTACACTGCCCGCTATAACGAGAATATCATCCTCTCCGGCACTGTGGCGGTGGATGCGGTCTACGAACAGGACGGACAAGCGGTGCAGATCCCTGAGAACGACCGAGTGAAAAAGGTTTGGGTGGTTCTGCAGAAGCGGGTAGGCGATATTTATAACGATATCGATTCCGCTGCCGTTAACCTGGTCTACCAGAATGTGGACGGATATGCGCATCTGGTGGGCTTGGGAAGCTATGAATTCCGGGGTCTGCCCAACGATGGCACAGAGTACCGGGTGCAGGTGCTGACGCTGAACTATAACGGTGCCTATGATAATGATCAGAATCTGACCTTCACTGCTGAGGAAGCGGTGGCACAGGTGGATGTTATGGCGGCAACGGCGCAGGTGGATATCCATCTGGACTTCGCCCCGGATGCATATCAGCAGGCGATCCGGGTGGATGCGTCTCAGATCCAGGAGGATCTGCGTCCCACCGGTGCGCTGATCCAGGTGCTGTATCGGGATCTTGGCGATGTGCATAATTACGGTGTGATCTCCCAGCATACAGTGCCGCCTTATGGTCTTACGGTGGATCTGACTTCCGCCAATGCCTCCGGATTGGGCTTCGAGGATGTCTGGAACTGGCACACCAACGGTACGCCCTATGAATACCAGGTGCAGGTCTCCACGGTCTATGGCAACAATGTGCCCGGCGCATACAGCCAGGAGGGCACGGCCTATACCGAAAACAGTCCTTTTACCATCGTCTACGGACCTCCCAACAACTACCTGCGGCAGACCTCCCAGGGCGGTGTTATGCTGGAGGCAACGCTGGTGCCCAAGAAATATCCCGTGTTCCTGGACCTGAATCTGGGAGACGATACCCGGACACCGGTTTTGGGTCTGGAGGAGTTTATGGTGGATGACGGCACCGGTGACGAACGGTATGTGTATGTGCATACCTGGAGCTTTGCAGATGCATTCACCGCTTACCCCTACAGAGAGGGCTATGTATTCAAGGGCTGGACAAGCCCCGATACTGATGAGGTCTACATCAAGGACGGTACCATCCATGTGGGCAGCACCCTGAATCAAGGTATTACGCTGACGGCACAGTGGGAAAAGCTGACCGGCACGGATTACACCGTCCGCTATCTGGAGCTGAATACCGACAAGGTGCTCCAGGGCGCTACTGTGGTCAAGGGCGCGACCCAGGGCGATGCCGTTGTGGCGGCTGAGAAAGCGGTGGCGCTGGAAGGCTATATCTATGCGGGCGCTATGGTAAACGGTCTGTATATTGACAAGACGGATAACCCGGTTATGACAGTGTCTGCAGATCCTGTCAAGAATCTTATGGTGATCTACTATCTGCCCGATGGCTCTGACGGCTACACCGAGCAGGTGGAGAGCAATCTGGAGATCAACAAGACTGCTGTGCTGGAGAATAACGGCACCTACACCATTACCATGGATACCTACACCAAGGATAATCCCATCACCACGCTGATCCTGCAGAATACGCCTCTGGACATTGTGCTGGTGCTGGACCAGTCCGGCTCTCTGGCAGCGAATAACTATGAGTACCTGAAGGCGCTGCAGAATGCGGTGGACAGCTTTGTGGAGTCTGTGGCGGACCACGGCAGACATAACGAGGTGGATCACCGGATCGCGCTGGTTGGCTATGCCGGCAACGCCACCGACGGACACAGCTCCGACCCGGTGAAGGCCACCGGCGGTAAGGAGTCCGATTCCTGGATCAATACCGGTGTGTTCGACTCCAACGGCGAGTACCACCTGTATAATGTGAACGGCTTTAACTACACAGAGCTGAAGAACACAACCACAATGACCCCCGACGGCATTTACTATACCAAGGTGACCGTGGAGGGTAAGGATAAGTATCTGCTGCTGACCCATCACGATGAATACCGCCACCTGATCACAGAGGAGGAGGCCCGTGTGGCAGTTCTCCGGGGAGAAACGGTGTTCGGCTACGTTTATAACCAGCAGAACGTGGGCGGTTTCGTGGAGCTGACCAGAAACAGCAGCGGCCTGTGGCTATATGGCAATAAGCAGCTGTATTCCCAAAAGGAATTCTTTACCTATCATACCGATGTATGGACCCACCGTGACGGGCTCCAGCCCCGGCAGATCCACGCATACGGTGTGGGCGCAAATTATAAGCCTACCGACGGACATACAGGCGTGTATACCCGCGAGGAGACCACCGGCAGCAGCTATCAGCAGAGCATCTATCAGGATGCGCTGATCCCTGTTTCCGTGGGTGCGTCAGGTTCCGGCGGTACCAACCCCGGACTTTTGAAGGCGACCCAGTCTCTGGGTGCTGACGGTGCGACCCGTGCCAGCTACGGTATGGAGATGGCCAATGAGATCCTGAAGGCCACCCCTGTGGATGACGGCGAAGACCGCATCCGGCTGGTGGTCATGTTCACCGACGGTGAGCCCGGCTATCTTGGCTTTGATGCCAGCAGCGGCGACGAGTACTACCAGCAGGCGGTCACCGAGGCAAACAATGCTATTAAGCAGGCCTACATCGCCAAGAATACATACAAGGCCCACGTATACACCATCGGTCTGTATGAAAGTGCCGGTGTGGATGCCACCAGTGAAGTGGCATTCTATATGAATGCGCTGTCTTCCAATTACCCCAAAGCACAGTCTATGGATGACATTAAGGGAGATCCCATCTATACGCAGGTCGAGACCAACACAAACCTTCGCGATAACAACGGGCACTATGTCAAGCACGGCGACCAGTATTACATCGTGAAGCGGGACTACCTGTCCTCTAACCGCCGGTATAGCTGGTACTATACCGTGGACGGCACAAACTATGTGATCAGCACCTCCACAAACCAGAGGATCACCAACGGAAAAGTGGGCAATTACGTCATTTATGAGCAGACGGAAGGCAACAGCTATGCGCCCACGGAAAATTCCGGTTACTATGCCACCACGGAAAGTGCTGCGTATCTGAAGGATTACTTTGAGGACGTCCTGCGGGATATTACCACCAAGATCACCACGGAGATCATCTTGGAAAGCGATACCATCCTGCGGGATATTATGGGGCAGGGTCTGGTGCTGACAGACGGCACAGTGATCACCGCCTATACCCAGGAGGGTAACTTTGATCTGGAAACCGGCAAGATCGTTTGGGCTGTGGATGCCGAGGGCAACCCCATCCTGGATGAGAAGGTCAGCCTGACCTTGGGCGGCGGGAATACCAGTGCCAAGGATCCGGAAAGCGGTGTGGCGATCTATGTGTACAATCTGGGTGCCGCCAATCCCACGGATCCTACCAAGGAGAATTATCATCCCCACTCGGTGGACATCACCGGATATAATTTCTCCGAGTGGTTTATCAGCGAGGAGCACACCAAGGGCTACAAGATGGTGGTCACCATCACCCGGGTGGAAGCAAAGGACAATGTTCAGTGGGGTCGCAGTGTGATGACCAACAATGAGCAGTCCGGTCTGTGGCTGCCTGCGGATGAAAAGGGTAACCGTCAGCTGCTGCTGCCCTTCGATCAGCCCACCACTATTTTCGTGGAGCGGGCATATGTACTGGACTACGGCAAGGAATTCACCCTTTCCGGCTGGTACTTTGATGACGAGGACGGTAAAAATGCTACCCCCATCCACGTGGACTGCGACATCACAAACGGTATGAACTGGTTTGACCCTAACGATCCCAATACTGTCAACGCCATCGGTAGTGCTTACGGCAATACCAAGTACGGCAACGTGCAGGTAAAGGACGGAAAGGTCATCTACACCCCCACCTCTATGAACTGGGGCGGCTACGATCAGTTCTATGTGTTTGGCAACACCTGGAGAAAGACGGTCCTTGCCCAGAGTGCCAATGAAAACGGCAACCTGTGGAACAAGGTCACCGTGATCCCTGCCAACAATATTTACTACGAGGACTCCTTTATTACCACCGAAGATTCTGACCAGAACGGCATCGAAGGCTTTACCTTTACCGGTGCCTGGTCTGTGGTCGGCTCTGACAGCGGCAATACGGAGACCCCGGAGCATATGGAGTCCGCGCCCTATGGCGATGTCCACGGCTGGACGGATTCCTTGGGCGACGATGCCCATTATACCGACGGCAGTGCCCATGTGACCGGTCTCAACGGCGAGATGGGTGCGCAAGCGGAGTTCACCTTTACCGGAACAGGTGTGGAGGTCTATACCCGTACCAACGCAGAGTCCGGTATGGTGGTGGCGGTGCTGAACAGAAAGGTCAAGGATGTGGACGGCAATGTGAACACGGTGTTCCACAAGAGCCTGGCTATGGATAATCTGGCGATGTCCGGTGACTACTACCACATCCCCACCATTTCCTTTAAGGATCTGCCTTACGGCACCTACACCCTCCAGCTCATTGCCACATCCGCAAGCGAGGGCACGGAGCAGACCCGGTATGAGTACTATATCGACGGCGTTCGCATCCATAATCCTCTGGGCAACACCACCAACTATCAGTCCAATATCATTAAGGATGCCTACGGTCTGGAGACCAACGCTGTCTTTACCGAGATCCGGGATGTGCTGCTGGATTACGGCGATTTCAATACCGAGATCCCCGACAGCACTGACGGAAAAATGGGTGCGGTATTCATCGACTGGATCCAGGAAGGACAGGGTACCGGCAGCGATCCCGTGGGCACCGGCGTACCGACCTACCAGATCGGTACCTTTGAAAAGTACGGTCCGAAAAATGAGGTCTACCTCAGCGCCGGTCAGGCCATTGTGCTGAAGGTGGCGGAAGGCAACACCTACTATGTGGGACTCAAGAGCTTGACAGGTGCTGCGGTGACAGCCAATGTCAGCGGTATCGATCAGGCAGATCCCACCGCGATCAAGCTGAGCCACTCTACGGATCTGTATTATCAGGTGACACCGGTGAACGGATACATTGTGATCCAAAACGGCAATACAGACGGTGCGATCCTATCTGTTACCAACCTTCGCACCACCAATCTGACAGCAGCTGCACCCAACGGCGGTATCCTGCCGGTGGCACAGCAGGAGGCTGTTTTGATGATGCGCGGCTTCTCCGCATATATGCTGGAAAAGCAGAACGAGGAGCAGCCCCTGCCCCAGCCCAGCGAGCCCGAGGCAGAAATTCCTTCTGCTCAGGAGCAGGCGGAGGCCAATGCCCAATTCGCAAATGCCCTGTTCACATCTGTTCGTGCGTGGATGGAGACTACTTAAGGAGGCGAGAGCATGAAAGCAAAGTATATAAAACCCATGCTGGCAATGGAAATGTTCTCCCTTACCCAAGCGGTGGCCCGGGACTGCGGCAGCTCCATTCCCAAAGAGCAGCTGAATTTCAGCGATCCCGGCAAATGTGTTTGGGATCTTGGCGGCGGTATGACAGTTTTTGTTGCCGGCCCCAACTGCATCATTGACGGTGAGAGTATGGGCTACGCCTGCTACAACAATCCCAGCGAAGGAAATTATATTTTCCGATCTTAATAACTTTACCCCCGGAGGAACATTCCTCCGGGGGCAAGGAAGCTTATGAAAGAATATTATTTGCACCTTGTGGGCCTGCGCACAGTGCTGCGTACACCCTATGAGATCACGATCTCAGATAATTTGCGGCCTTTTTTGTGCCAGCCCCATAAAGAAACGGACTGCGCCATCGAGCTGCAGCCTTGCGCCGTATTGCCCCCTTACGCGGGAAACGGCGTATGGCACGGACCGGAATACTATGACCGGGCAGAGGGTGTCCGGCGGATTTTTCACTGCAGCGCTCCCAAATTACCCGCGTTCGCGGTGACCCAGCTTTTTGAAAACGGAAATATCCTGATCAGCGTTCTGCCTGCGTATCTTTCCTATTTTACAGGCAGCGCCGGGATCTTTAACCGGATCGGTATGGAAACACTGCTGCTGCAGCACCGTGGGTTGCTGCTGCATGCTTCACTGATAAAATATGACGGCAAAGCCATTGCCTTTGCCGGACCCTCCGGGGTGGGAAAATCCACCCAGGCGGAACTTTGGCATACCTGTATGGGTGCGGATATTCTCAACGGCGACCGGACTGCCTTAAGAAAAACAGCAGGAATCTGGACCGCCTATGGCTCTCCCTATGCGGGCACTTCGGCTATTTACAAAAATGACAGCGCGCCGCTGGCAGCCATCGTACTGCCGGAGCAGGCGGAAGAAAACCGCTTTAGGCGGCTGACGGAAGCGGAGGCCTTCCGGTATCTTTACCCGGAGGTGACGGTGCATCACTGGGAGAAAGCCTTTGTGGAAGCGGTCACAGATCTGTGCGTGCAGCTTCTGGGGGATATCCCGGTGTATCTGCTGGCGTGCCGTCCCGAGGAAAGCGCTGTCTTACTTGCGAAGAAAGGACTTATGCTATGAATGGCGTACCGGTGACACCTGCCGCAACGGAATATCTGTATCGTCAGGCAACTGCCGCGGAGATCCCCCTGAGCGGTACCTTTGAGCTGACACCGGTGTGCAATATGGATTGCAAAATGTGCTATGTCCGGCTCTCCCGGCAGCAGCAGGAGGCAATCGCTCCCTTGTCCGGTGCGGACCGCTGGCTGCAGCTTGCCCGGGAGGCAAAGGACGCGGGAATGCTCTATTTGCTGCTCACCGGCGGCGAGCCCTTTTCCCATCCCCAGTTCCGGCAGATCTTAGAAGGTCTGCATAAGATGGGCTTTCTGATCACCGTCAATTCCAACGGAACAATGATCGACGAAGATACAGTTGCCTGGCTGAAGACCTGTCCTCCCGTGCGGATCAATATCAGTCTGTACGGCGCATCTGATGAAACCTATGCCCGGCTGTGCGGTAACCCCAAGGGCTTTACCCAGGTGACGGGTGCGATCCGTCTGCTGAAGGAGGCGGGGATCTCAGTCAAGCTGAATTGCAGCCTGACCCCCCATAATGCCGGGGATCTGGAGGAAATTGCGGCGTTTGCAAAGGAAAACGGTCTTGTTCTGCAGGTGGCAACCTATATGTTCCCTCCTGTCCGCAGGGACGAAGGGATGACCGGAAAAAATGACCGCTTCTCCCCGGAGGAAGCGGCGTACTATATGGCTTATGCTGATTATTTGACATTGGGTGCAGAACGGTTTCTGGCAGAAGAGGGGAGCTTCCCCGTTCCCGCCGACCCGGAGGAGCATTGCGGTGAGTCGGGAGACGGCGTTCGCTGCCGTGCCGGCAGGTGCAGCTTCTGGATCACCTGGCAGGGGAATATGACCCCTTGCGGGATGTTCCCGGTGGATGGCAGCCCCAATGTGTTTACAGTGCCGTTTCAGACTGCCTGGGAGCAGGTGAAAAAGGATACCGCCGCCATTCGCCTGCCGGCCGAATGTGCCGTCTGCAGTGCCAAGGATACCTGCCGCGCCTGCGCGGCTATGGTCATCACGGAAAGCGGCTGCTTTCAAAAACTGCCCCGGTATCGGTGCGATATGATCCGTGCTTATAAGGCGCAGTGGAATCGTGTAAAGGAGGAAGTGCTGTGAGAAAGAGAAATCACATGAAACCGCTGGTGGGCATAGTGTGCATTCTGGCTCTGATCCTGGCGGTGCTGGTGGCGTTGGTTTTAGATAACCGTTCCCCTGATCCGATTTTTGGTATTTTCCGGCCTCAGCCCTCTACTGCGCCTACAGAAGCAACACAAGCGCCCACACAGCCTGCCGAGGAGCAGGTGACTCTGCCCGAGGATCCCCCTTCCTCTGTGGTCATTCCTTCGGAAAAAGATCCCCAGACCGGCGAAACGGAAATCACCTTCCCCTGCCAGGTGCCGGGATACGGGCTGGTGATCGAAAAGCTGGCACCCTATAACGGAATGTTCGTGGAGGACGGGTCCAACGCGAATGTACAGAATGTGGCCATGCTGATGGTGCACAACAAGGGCGATTTCCCTGTGGAGTATACCCAGATCAGTGTAAACTACGGGCAGGAGACCCTGCTGTTTGATGTTTCCGCACTGCCTGTGGGACAAAAACTGGTGGTGCAGGAAAAGACCGGAAAGACCATCCCCGCGGGAAAGGTGGCCTCCGCCACCGCAATGGTAGTCCAGCGGGCGGATATGGAGATGTCCGAAGGGAAGGTGCAGGTCACCGATAACGGCAACAACACCTTAACCATCCGGAATCTCACCGATCAGACCATCCCCACTGTCCGTGTCTTTTACAAGTACTATATGGAGCAGGAGGGGATCTTCGTTGGCGGTATTGCCTTTACCGTTCGGATCACCCGCCTGGGCGCCGGGTCAAGTGTCACGGTGCAGCCTTCCCACTATACCAGCAAGACCAGCCGCGTGGTGATGGTCCTGACCTACGATTCCGAGGTGTAGTATGAAGCTGCGGGGTGAATTTGTAGTCCGGCAGGTCATGGACAGCATTGTAGCTGTTCCCATAGGGCAGACAGCCCTGAAGCTGAACGGTATGATCCTGCTCAATGATGTGAGCAGGGTGATCTGGGAATGTCTTCAGCAGGGAACGGATATGGAGCGTATAGTAACCGCGGTTACAGATGCTTTTGAGGTTTCCCCGGAGGAAGCCGGGACGGATATATTGGATTTTGTGAATAAGCTGCGGGATGCGCAGCTGCTGGAAGAATGAGTATGGAAGAAAAAAAGAACAGCACACAAGTGAATATGCAGGACGCCCAGACGGAGATCGATGTGTCTGTGCTGCTGCGGGATCTGCTGCGCAGCTTCGGAAAGCTCTGGTGGCTGGCAGCCTTGCTGGCGGCTGTTTTGGCGGTGGGTGCGCTGCTGTACGGGATCAAAACCTATCAGCCGCTGTATAAAGCCGAGGCGACCTTTACGGTGGAGACCTACACCACCCAAAGCGGATATACTTTTTTCTACGATAACCGCACTGCTGCACAGATGGCACTGACCTTCCCCTATCTTCTGGACAGCGATCTGCTGCTGGACCGGGTGAAGGCGGATATGGGTGTGGAGATCCTGAACGGAACGCCCAGCGCCAAGGTGATCGAAAACTCCAATCTGTTTACCCTGTCGGTCACCGGCCGTGACCCCCAGGCGGCTTATGATACCTTACTGGCGCTGATTAAAAACTATCCCGCCGTGGCGGAGTATGTCATCGGCAAGACACGGCTGAATATGATCGATTACCCGGAATTTCCCTCTATGCCCTACAACAAGACCCAGCACTTGAAATCTGCGGCAGTCGGCGGTCTGGTCGGCCTTGTTCTGGGTCTGGGAATCATATTGCTCCACGCGCTGCTGCGCAATACGGTGCGCAAGGAGACCGATATTACAGAGAAATTGCAAACCGGCTGTCTGGGCGCGATCCCGCTGGTCATACCGAAAGGTAATCGCAAGCGCTTTGATCTGTCCATCCATAACAGCAAGGTGGGTACGCCCTTTAAGGAGAGCTTCCGGGGGCTTGCCCTGCAAACCGTAAGAATGCTGGAGGACAAAAAGATCCTGCTGGTTACGGCTACAGCCGATCAGGAGGGGACTACCACGGTGGCCCGAAATCTTGCGGAGGCCCTTTCCGAGCAAGGCAAGCGGGTGATCCTGCTGGACGGCAGCGACCGGAAGCCGGAACAGATCCGGGAAGCAGGAAAAGAAGCGGACTATGTCCTTATCGATGCGCCTGCCTGCCAGAACCTTTCAAAGGTCACGCCTATGGCGGAGCAGGCAGAGGCGATCTTGTATGTGATCCGGCAGGATTATACCAAGCTGCCCCGGATTATGAATTGTTTTGAGGACCTGAACCAGTTTGATGCCAAGCTGATCGGCTGCGTGCTCACCGGCGTGCGTTCCGGTATTACCGGTTATGGGTATGGCTACGGGTACGGCTACGGATACCGTTACGGTCGCTACGGACATTATGGCTACGGCGAGGAAGAAGCCGGCAAGCGCGCGGCGGATTGAATATGAAAACGATGAAGCTGTGTGATCTGCATACCCATATACTGCCCGGTGTGGATGACGGCGCGCCGACTATGGAATATGCTCTCCGGATGCTGCAAAACGCCGTTGCCGGTGATGTGGAACTGCTGGCGGTGACTCCCCATTGCAACGGAGTGTATGGGAATTACGGGGATGAAGCCTTAAAAATGCGGTTTTCCCAGCTGCTGCACGCAGCAAAGGATATTCCGGTGCAGCTGGTGCTGGGGGCGGAGGTGCAGGTGAATGAGAAGTTGCCGCTGTACCTTTCCCAGGGGAAAATCCCCACCATCAACGGCAGCCGCTATTTGCTCACGGAGTTTCCCGGGGATACGGCGGCGGATGTTTTTCCCGAGGCGCTGCAGTGCATCCTGGCGCTGGGCTGTGTTCCGCTGATCGCCCACCCTGAGCGGTATGCCGCCGTGTGCGATACGCCCCAAATCGTAGGGCAGTGGCTGGATATGGGCTGCCATTTGCAGCTTACCGGCGGCAGTATTCTGGGAGAATACGGAAAAACCGTTCAGCGCACATCCGCGTTTTTGCTGAAGCACGATCTGGTTGCCTGTGTTGCCAGCGATGCCCATGGACTGACCCGGCGCAGCAATTTTCTGATGGATGTGTTTGACCATTTATTGGTACAGTATTCCAGGCAGTATGCCGCGTGCCTGCTGTATGAGAACCCTATGCGCATTTGCTATGATGAGGCCCTATAGAAAGAAGGTGTGATATGCGGTATTTGCAAATTGCTGCCGTAGTGATCCTTGTGATCAGTCTGCTGTTTGCCGGATGGGTGAACGACCGGTTTTACAGCAGCTTAAATACAGACCGCCCCGAGATCACCAATTCTGAGCAGATCCTGCAGATCAGTGTGCAGGATCCCCAGGAGGCAATCTTCCGGGGGCTCAGCGCCCGGGATGATACGGATGGCGATCTGACAGATCAGATTATGGTTGCATCCGTATCCCACTTTTTGGAGCCGGGTACGGTGAATGTAAAATATGTGGTCTTTGACAGCCACAATAACTCTGCCACCCTGACCCGGCGAGTGCATTACACGGACTATAAGGCGCCTGTTTTCTCTCTGGAGAAAGCCCTTGTGTACACAGTGGGCAGCTCCTTTGATCTTCTGAACTATATCCGGGTGACAGACTCCATCGATGGGGATATTTCCGATCACATCCGCGTGATCTCCAATATGGTAAATAATTACTCTGTGGGAAATTACCCTGTGGTGCTGGAGGTGTCCAATTCCTGCGGCGACACAGCCCAGATCACGCTTTGGGTCAGCTACTTAAGTCAGCAAAGCTCCGCCGTGGTCACATTGCATAAAAATATCGTCTATGTACAGCAGGGAGAGACCTTTGATCCCCAGCAGTGGCTCGCCACGGTGACCGACCGGAACACCAAAGCGCTGGATATCAAAAAGGTAGAGGTACAAGGGTCGCTGGATGTGAACACGCCCGGCTGTTACCAGCTGACATATCGCTACGATGACGGTAAACTGTCCGGACACAGTCCTTTGACTGTGG
This sequence comes from Faecousia sp., assembly GCA_045596405.1. GTDB lineage: Bacteria > Bacillota > Clostridia > Oscillospirales > Oscillospiraceae > Faecousia. The sequence goes on from JAZOCJ010000002.1 coordinate 18,518, forward strand.
TCGTAACAGAAAGGCAGGGCTGATATGGAAGAAAAACTGATACGACTGGATGAGATCAATCTCCACAGTCTTGTTGCCCTGCTGTTAAAAAATCTGTGGGTCATCGCCGCGCTGTGTGTCAGTGCGCTTCTGTGCTATACCTCCGTGTGCCGGCTGACCTATACGCCGGAATACACTTCCACGGCTACCTTTATGGTCAGCGCCAAGGACAGCACCAGCGCCTATAATTCTCTGACCACGACCCAGAGTATGGCGTCGGTATTTGTGGAGGTGTTCCAGAGCAACGTGCTGCGGGAAAAGATCCAGGAACAGATGCCGCAGCAGCGCTTTGACGGCACGATCCATACTACCACCATCCCGGAAACCAATCTGCTGATCGTTCGGGTCACCTCGGAGGAGCCGGATACCGCCTTCCGCGCCCTGAATCTGCTGGTGGACAATTACAGCTCTATATCCGATTACGTGTTTGCCAATGCACAGCTGGAGGTGATCAAGGATCCGGTCGTTCCGATAGTACCGTCTAATCCTCTGGATGTGGAATCCAAGTATATGCTTGTGCTGCTGATTGCCGGTGTACTGGCTGTGGGCGGGATCTTTGCGATCTATATATTGCGGGATACGGTGAAAACCCCGGCGGCTGCCCGTCGCAGGATCGATGCCAGACTCTTGCGGACCATCGGCCACGAGGAAAAGAACAAAACCCTCCGTGCAAGGCTTCACCGAAAAAATATTGCCCCCCTGATCACCAATTCTCTGATCAAAAAGGACTTTATTGAGGATAATCTGAGCCTGTGCTCTGCGCTGGAATATCACGCCCGCAAGCGGGGGCAGAAGGTGATCATGGTCACCAGCGTGGGAGAGAATGAGGGAAAGTCTACCGTGGCGGCGAATCTGGCGCTGGCGCTGGCGGAGAAGAATCGGAGCGTGGTCCTGCTGGACTGCGATTTCCGCAAGCCCTCTCAGCACAAGCTCTTTGAAATGGCCGTGCATAAGGAGCAGACCCTGATCGCCCATTTGCTGCAGGAGAAGACGGCGCTGTCTCCCGGTTTTATGGACGTCCGGAAACACGGTGTTACTCTGGGGATCAGCCAGAGTGCCGGCAGAAGCGTCACAAGACTGCTTAACAATGGCAGGCTGCCGGCGCTGCTGCAGCAGCTGCGCACCCAGGTGGATTATGTCGTGCTGGATACACCACCTATGCTGGCGGCCGCGGATGCAGAGACCGTGGCGGCAATGGCAGATACTGCTGTGCTGGTTGTCCGTCCGGACTTTATGCCTACCGGCTCTGTCAATGAGGGTCTGGAACGGCTGAGAAAAAGCGCTCCCGATGTCTGCGGCTATGTGCTCAATAATTATCGTACCGCTGTGTTCTAAAAAAGAGGCTGTCTTAATGACAGCCTCTTTTGCTTTGTTATTTCGGTGGGACAGGTTCGATCCGGTCGTGGTGGATCCGGTAGACCCGGTGGCTGATCTCCAATACGCTGGGGCGGTGGGTGGTGATGATGCAGGTGCGACCCTTCTGGGAACGCATCATATTTTCCAACACCTTCCGTTCTGTTTCTATATCCAATGCACTGGTGGCTTCGTCAAGCAGAAGAATGGGTGCGTCGGAAAGAAGCGCCCGCGCGATACACAGCCGCTGCAGCTGTCCTTCCGAGAAGCCGCCGCTTTGTTCCCGCACCGGGGTGTCCAGCCCAAGGGGCAGCTGACGGATGAAGTCCTCTGCGCAGGCGATCCGGAGGGCATCGTACAGCTGTGCGTCCGTGGCTTCCGGGCGGATCAGCCGCAGATTTTCTCCTACTGTGCCGGAAAATAGGGTATTCCCCTGGGGCACATAGGCAAACAGCGCTCTGGTAGAGGGGGATATATCGATCCGGCTTCCGTCCCCGGCACAGAGCACCAGCGATCCGTTTTTGGGGCGGACAATGCCCAGCAGGAGGCGAAGCAAAGTGGTTTTTCCTTCACCGGAAGGACCGACAAAGGTTACGATCTGCCCGGCTTCTACCGTAAAATCGCTGTCAGACAGCACTGATATGCCGTCTTCGTAGTAATAGGAAAGATTCCTTGCTTCCACCCGGAGGGCGGAGTCTGCGTGGGCATCCATAAAGGCTTTGGCCTTTGCCGCATCTGCACGATCCTCGGTGGGCAGATCCATTAGCACCATAATGCGTCCGGCAGCGGTGGCGGCATTGATCGCGCCGGGGATCAGCCCCGCCAGTGCGGAGAAAGCGGCCGTCAGTGAGCCGCATAGCTGTAAAAACAGGGTCATCGTGCCGTAGGTGATATGTCCCGACCAAAGCCGGTAGATGCTCCAGGAGAAGCATATCAGCGCCACCACCGTGCCTGCCAGAGACATAATGGTATTCTTATGAATGGAAAAGCGGTTATAGTCCATAGATGCGTCCTTAAACCGTTGCTGTAGCTTTCGGTGCTTTTGACTGTAAGCATCGGTCCGGTCAAAGGATTTGATCAGTAGAAGATTTTGGAAGGATTCCTCGTGGAAGACGGTCATCTGACTGTTCAGCTGCCGCATCTTCTGATTGTGATGGCGCATCATTTTGATCACATACCGGCTCATAAGCAGGGTGACCGGGGCGCTGAGAAGCGCCAGCAGCGCCAGAGTGGCATCATAGTAAAGGATCACACCCAGGGTGCCGCAAAACTGCAGCAGCCGGGTCTGAAGCTCCGGCACCCAGCCCAGCACACTGGAGGAAACGGTGTTTACATCTCCTGCCACACGGGTCAGCAGATCGCCGGAATGGTAGGCAGACAGGGCTTCCCAGTCGGTAATGAGCAACTTGTCATAGACCTGGGCGGTGATCTGCTGATTGACGCGGATGCTGACCTTGGTGCTGATCCGGCTGGAAATGGCGCGGATCACGATCTGGGTCAGCTGCATCAATGCGAAAAACACCAGTGCAGCCAGAATGCCTCTGGAGTCAAGACCGGTGACGGCATCAATGATGTGCTTGCTGAGAATGCTGCCGGTCAGGCTGACGGCAGTTCCCACGATCCCTATAAATATGTACCAGAGCACTTCCTTCTTGTAGTGCAGACTGTATCTGCTGAGCCAGATGTATTCCTGCAGCATTTCCCGTAAAGAGCGGGATCGGAAGAATTGTAGTAACGTTCCCATTCGTTGTTCCTCGATAGTTGCATATTCTACCTTAAATTATACGAGAATAGGAGTAAACTGTAAAGAGAAAGTTTTGATAGAACGATTCCACGGATGCAAATCAAAACTTCTGTGATTAGGGTAAAATATGGGCGTATTGGTTTTGGTCTTGGTTTCTGCGGTAGTCATTGCACAGCACAAAAAAGAAGAAAGCCTGAAACTCATTGGAGTTCCGGGCTTTTTCTTGGAGCTGCTAGCCAGATTTGTTTGCATTTTTGCCCTTATGGGCAAAAATAAATGTTTCGCTCCGCCAAGCCGTCGCGAGCAACAGTCCACCGGACTGTTGCATTTGATCTTTCAAATCTGTAACAGGGCAAAAAAATCAGCCGACCCAAACGGGTCGACTGATTTTTGGAGCTGCTAGCCAGATTTGAACTGGCGACCTCATCCTTACCAAAGATAAAATGCACCTATTGTGGCGAAATATTCAGAAGTGTCGCAGGAATACTTTAGCATAGAATAGCAAATATTGCAAGTTTTTTTGAAAATTAATGTGTCCTATATTGACAGCAGCAGAGGGCTTCATCCTGGGCGTCGGCGCCAAGATGTTCACAATCGCCGGCCCTGTCATCGTCTACGGCGTTTCTGCATCCGTAGTGTATGGCTTGATCTATTGGATAACAACTTTATTCTAACTGTAGGGCGGGGGCTTGTTCCCGCCCAATGTGTGTTATTCAATTACGTCATACCACACATCACCGATCTTGAACCATTCCACTGGTTCTTGAGTGATGAAGAAGAAACCGTCCTGCAGTTCGTATTCCTCACCGCTGATAGTGATGGATGTGGCGCAAATTAATTCTGCCGGTATGTCCCAGATCATGGATTCGCCAGGTGTTTCAACTTTGTAGTGCCCTGCCTTGTTAAGCAAATTGTAGTAGCCATTTTTACCCTTGATAGAATAGATTTGACCAACCACATAGTTGTCCTTGGTAATCACATGCATCTGCACGCTGTCATAATCCACAGTGCATCCCCAGAAATGCTTCTCGACGATTTTCCATCCTTGCAGATCCGACCAATATTGGCCAGTTACCAAGTCATTGCCTTCAAAAGAAAAATAGTAGATACGGTAATCGCCGGTATCGATGAACTCCCGGTCTGCATAACTGCCGGCAGCCATATCCGGGGTAAAACCATAGCGTCCGTTATGAATCGCAAAGGGAAGAACACTTATAACGACAAGCAGCACGAGAGCGGCCGACCAACCAACGATCTGCCCAACAAGACGCAGTTGACGATTCTTTTCTACGATCACAGCTTCCGGTTCTTTGGTGGCGATTTCCTGAGAGGCAATACCAAATAGTTCTTCCAACGCAGCCATAGATTCGGGATTAGGCAAGCCTAATCCGTTTTCCCATTTTGCAACGGTACTACGGCTGACAAACAACTTTTCTGCAAGTTGCGTCTGAGTCAATCCCTTCTCTGTTCGTAATTGCTTCAGATTATCTTTGAATTCCATGTAGTGCAACCTCCTAGTGTCTCAATTATAGCAGATAATTGAGAAAAGTGGTGTTACTTTTGCGTTACTTTGCAATTTAAAATCCAGAACGGTGATTTTAACAAAATCACTGTGTCCTATATTGACAGCAGCAGAGGGCTTCATCCTCGGCGTCGGCGCAAAAATCTTTACAATCGCCGGCCCTGTGATTGTGTATGGTGTGAGTGCCAGCGTGGTGTATGGTTTCATTTATTGGCTAACCACTTTATTTTAACGGGCGACCGCAGGTCGCCCATACGAATTCTATCGTACATTTTTCGCATCATATCGTAGGGGCGGATATCATCCGCCCGGGTAAAAAAAGGCTTGACCCGATCGGGTCAACCCTTTTTCCAAAGCCAAAGGGCA
>JAZOCJ010000003.1:0-32325 GCA_045596405.1 Faecousia sp.
TACCTTGCCCTTATACTTGATCTTTTTATACTTACCGCAGTGGCACTCCCAGTCCTTAGTGGGTCCGAAGATCCGCTCACAGTACAGGCCGTCCCGCTCAGGTTTCAGGGTACGATAGTTGATGGTCTCCGGCTTTTTGACTTCACCGTAGGACCACTGCCGGATCATATCCGGCGAAGCAATGCCAATTTTAATGGCATCAAAGGTGGCATCTGCCATAACTGCGCCTCCTTATTCTTCATATGCGTCAGCGTCGGAAGCATCCTCCGCACTGCTGAACACATCCATAATATCTTCCGGACCATCCTCGTCGATGACGAAGCCGGCGTCCAGCACTTCCTCCGTGGTACCCACCAGGGTTCTGCCCACATCGCCGGCATACACGATCTCGTCTTCATCCTCGTCGTCCTTCAGCTCGATCTCGTTGCCCATTTCATCCAGAACGCGGATGTCCAGGCAAAGTGCCTGCAGTTCCTTAACAAGAACCTTGAAGGATTCCGGCACACCGGGTCTGGGGATGTTGCTGCCCTTGACGATGGCTTCATAGGTCTTGACACGGCCGGTGACATCGTCGGACTTGACTGTCAGGATCTCCTGCAGGGTATAGGCTGCGCCATACGCCTCCAGAGCCCAGACTTCCATCTCACCGAATCTCTGACCGCCGAACTGTGCCTTACCGCCCAAGGGCTGCTGGGTGACCAGTGCGTACGGACCGGTGGAACGGGCGTGGATCTTATCGTCGACCAGGTGGTGGAGCTTCAGATAGTAGGGGTAGCCAACGGTGACCAGGTTGTCGAAGGGCTCACCGGTACGACCGTCATACAGGACAGTCTTGCCGTCCTCACGCAGACCCGCAAGCTTCAGAGCCTCACGGATGTCCTTCTCGTTGGCGCCGTCAAACACGGGGGTGGAAACCTTCCAGCCCAGTGCCTTTGCGGCATAGCCCAAGTGGACCTCAAGCACCTGACCGATGTTCATACGGGAGGGAACGCCCAGGGGGTTCAGCACCACATCCAGAGGCGTGCCATCCGGCAGGAACGGCATATCTTCTTCCGGCAGAACGCGGGAAACAACACCCTTGTTACCGTGACGGCCGGCCATCTTATCACCAACAGAGATCTTACGCTTCTGGGCGATATACACACGGACGCTCTTGGTCACGCCGGGAGCCAGCTCGTCGCTGTTCTCCTTGGTGAACACCTTGACATCCACAACGATACCGCTCTCGCCGTGAGGCACTTTCAGAGAGGTATCCCGGACTTCTCTTGCCTTCTCGCCGAAGATGGCCCGCAGCAGTCTCTCCTCAGGGGTCAGCTCTGTCTCACCCTTAGGTGTGACCTTACCGACCAGGTAGTCACCGGAGTGGGCCTCAGCACCGATGCGGATAATACCGTTTTCGTCCAGATCCTTCAGCGTATCCTCGCCCACATTGGGAATGTCACGGGTGATCTCTTCCGGTCCGAGCTTGGTGTCCCGGGCTTCTGTCTCGTGCTCCTCAATATGGATAGAGGTAAAGACATCCTCGCGGACAAGGCGCTCGTTCAGCAGAATGGCGTCCTCGTAGTTGTAGCCTTCCCAGGTAACGAAGCCGATGAGAACGTTCTTACCCAGCGCGATCTCGCCGCCGGAGCAGGAAGGACCGTCGGCAATGATCTGGTTCGCAGTCACCCGCTCGCCAGCGACCACGATGGGTCTCTGGTTAATGCAGGTGCCCGCATTGCTGCGTGCAAACTTGGTCAGCTCATAGGTCTCGACCTCACCGTCATCGTACTTGACTGTGATCTCGGTAGCGGAAACACTTTCCACCACACCGGAGCCTGTTGCCTTGATACAAACCTCGGAGTCCACAGCGGCAGCGTGCTCGATGCCCGTTGCAACAACAGGGGGCTCAGTGGTCAACAGAGGCACTGCCTGACGTTGCATGTTCGCGCCCATCAGTGCACGGTTTGCGTCGTCGTTCTGCAGGAAGGGAATGAAAGAAGTGGCGATGGAGATCATCATTCTGGGGGAAACGTCGATATAATCGATCATATTCCGGTCGACTTCAATGATCTCGTTGCGGTGACGGCAGGTAATACGGGCATTGGCGAGACAGCCGTTCTCGTCCAGAGGCTCGTTTGCCTGACCGATGTAGAAGTCATCTTCCACATCCGCTGTCATATAGTCCACCTGGTCAGTAACCAGACCGGTAGCCTTATCTACCTTGCGATAGGGAGCTTCCACAAAGCCGTACTCATTGATCTTGGCAAAGGTTGCCAGATAGTTGATCAGACCGATGTTAGGACCTTCGGGTGTCTCGATGGGACACATACGACCGTAGTGCGTATAGTGAATATCACGCACGTCGAAGGATGCACGCTCACGGCTCAGACCGCCGGGACCCAGTGCAGACAGACGGCGCTTATGGGTCAGCTCAGCCAGGGGGTTGTTCTGATCCATAAACTGAGACAACGGGCTGGAGCCGAAGAACTCCTTAATAACCGCAGTCACAGGACGGATATTGATCAGGCTCTGGGGAGTCACAGCATCCAGGTCCTGAACAGTCATACGCTCACGGATGACTCTGTCCAGACGGCTGAAGCCGATCCGGAACTGATTCTGCAGCAGCTCACCGACGCAGCGCAGGCGGCGGTTGCCCAGATGGTCAATGTCATCCGCAGTTCCAATGCCCATGGCAACGCAGTTGAGGTAGTTGATGGATGCCATAATGTCATCCACAATGATATGCTTAGGGATCAGGTCATCCATACGCTCTGCGATGGCATCTGCCCAACCGTCCGCAGGAACGGTATCCAGCATCTCCTTCAGTACGGTAAAGGAAACCTTTTCCTTCACGCCGTACTGCTTGGGATCGAAGTCCACAAAATTGGCCATGTCCACCATATTGTTGGACAGGATCTTCACATTCTGGTCGCCGACCTTGACCACAGCCTCGTTCACGCCCTTGGCGGAAAGCGCATGGGCACGGTCCCGGGTGATGATCTCACCGGGCATGGCAAGGATCTCGCCGGTCATAGGATCGGCGATGGGCTCTGCCAGCTCCTGACCGGACAGACGGCTCCAAATGTCCATCTTCTTATTGAACTTATAACGGCCCACGATGCTCACATCATAACGGTGGGCATCAAACAGCAGACCTTCCAGATGAGACTGGGCAGACTCCACTGTGGGAGGCTCGCCGGGACGCAGGCGGCGGTAGATCTCCAGCAGACCTTCTTCTCTGGTCTTGCAGGTATCCTTCTCCAGTGTGGCAAGGATACGGGGATCGTCACCGAACATTGCCTTGATCTTCTCATCGGTAACCGCGCCCAGCGCGCGGATCAGGCAAGTGATGGGTAATTTGCGGTTCTTGTCGATACGGACCCAGAAAATGTCGGACAGGTCAGTCTCGTACTCCAGCCATGCGCCGCGGTAAGGAATGATGGTGGAGGTATAGGTATGCTGCTCCGCCTTGTCCACCTCGTGACCGTAGTACATGCCGGGGCTACGGACGATCTGGGAGACGATGACACGCTCAGCACCGTTGATCACAAAGGTGCCGCCGTTGGTCATAATAGGGAAATCTCCCATAAAGATCTCCTGCTCCTTGATCTCGTCGGTCTCGGTGTTGCGCAGACGCACCCGCACCTTGATAGGACGGGCATAGGTCGCATCCCGCTCCTTGCATTCCTCGATGGTATACTTGGGCTTATCCTCCATAGAATAATCCAGGAAGCTCAGCTCCAGTTTCCCCGAGAAATCGGTAATGACACCAACGTCCTTAAAGACCTCACGCAGACCCTCATTCAGAAACCACTGATAGGAGTCTTTCTGGATCTTCAGCATGTTGGGCATTTCCAGGATCTCTTGATACTTTGCGTAGCTCTTACGCATGGTCTTGCCGAACAGTTCGTCCTTGACCATTGCCATATGGATCATCACAGCCTTTCTTTCGGCTCACGCCGGAATGATGTGTTTTTCACTTGATACGCACGGCAGGGTTGGCATTTTGTTTGATTTTCTGCTTGACAACCTTTGCCGCCTGTGGTAAAATGCCTATGTTGGAAAGAATGCATAAATGGGCATAGTATCACAATATAAAAGTCATTCTATCACGTCCACATCCCTTTGTCAATAAAAAATTACAAATTTTACCGGGTTGAAGCCCGGTTTTTTTATGCCCTGAAACTGCGCAAAAAAGCGCCCCCTGCTCCGTGAGCAGAGGGCGCATTATTATATGTTATAACTCCGAATAACCAAAACTGTTGACCAGCGCATCCAGCTTTTGTCCCTGTTTGCAATACGGGCATTCCCGGTAGTCATAGCTTTCATAGTCCGGCAAGTCTTTTATGCTGTATACCGAGCGCACAGGATACCCCTCTACCTCATCCACTGCCCGGTAGATGGCGGCAACACCCGCAATATGACCGCCGTAATATCCGATGGCCTCAATAGCACGCTTTGCTGTATAGCCTGTTGTAACCGACGCCATCAGAATCAACACGTGCTTATTGCGCAGCATCGGCTGGATATTGTCCCGGAAAATGATCTGGGAATTTGCGTTATACTCCGGCTCCAGAATATAGATGGTCTGGTGGGCATTGATAGTACGGAAACCGCTCTTGGTCAGCTCCCGCGCCACGCAAGTACCCAGCACTGCCGTTCCGTCCAGACACAGGATGGTATCCACAGGTGTATTATTAATAAAGTGGGACACCAGCTCGTACGCGCTGTCCTTGGCTTCACTGAGCCGGGACTTCTGATATGTAATATCAATATAATAATTGATATGGCTGTGGTTGGTAGCAAAATGCCCATGGGCTACACGCAGCGGAACATTTCCCCGCCGCATCTGTATGTCTTGAAATTGAATCATAGTGGATACCCTCCTTTTTGTTAAAAAAGAAAAGCGTTTTTCACATCCGGCAACAGCGTTTTTGCCGGATCCATGAAAAACGCTTTTTTTCATTATAACCCGTATCCACTATGAATTGCAAGAAATTTCCTATGCGTAATATCCCAAAATTTTATGCCTTATCTTGTGCAGGTTGTATAGCCCGCAGATCCGCTTCCTGCCGCAGAAACTGTCTTGCGATCACCCGGCAGATCTGTTTGTTGCGGATCATTTCGTGTACCTGTTCAAATGTGACCCACATAGCATCGTCCGTCTCGCCGGGAAGTAACACCACCTGTTCGATGGGTACATTTCTTTTGAGACAGTAAAAATCGTAATGGGTATTCCTGTCACGGTCAGAGCCCAGCAGGACGAATTCCTCCTCGGATGCCCGGATACCCGTTTCCTCCCGCAGTTCCCGGGCAATGGCCGTCCGACTGCTCTCCCCTGCCTTCACTGCGCCCCCGGAATTCTCCCAAGTGCCTGCATAGGACTTTCCGGGTGCCCGTCGGGTCAGCAGCAAATGTCCCCGGTCATCATAGACCCATACACAAACCACCATGCCGTATTCATCCGCTTTCCAGGGCGTTCCCCGCCGGTGAACACGACCTGTGCGCTGTCTGTTTTTATCGTAAATATCGTTAAATTCCATCCGGTTAATCCAATGTTTCTCCCTGATCGCTGTACGCACTGTCCAGCGGACTTGTCCGTTCCGCTTCCTTTTGATACCTGCCGACCACCGTTGCCGCCAGTTCCACCGGCAGCAGCGTACCCGCGCCGGCAACACAGCCTCCGGGACACGCCATACCCTCCAGCAGATACCCGTTATACTTTCCCGCTTTCGCCAGAGTCATCAGCTTCCGGCACTCCCGGAGTCCCTCTGCCCGGGCGGTTTTGACCTCGGCGTCGGGATCGGTTTTATGGATCAGATCTGCAACTGCGCCGGCGACTCCGCCGGAAACCGCAAACCCTCTGCCTGCAGCAGTTCCTTCTTTCATGGACTCTCCCTCGGGGATGGTGTCAAAATCCACATCCTTCGCCTGGAACATACCCATCAGTTCCTCAAAGGTCAGAACAAAATCCACATCAGAGCGAATATCCGCCCGGATCGCCTCCAGCTTTTTCGCCGCACAGGGACCCACAAATACTACCTTGCACCCGGGGTATTGCTTCTTCATCAGCCGGGCTGTAAAGACCATAGGGGTCAAGGTCATAGAAATATTCTTCGACTGCTCCGGGAACAGCTTGTGCACCATAGAATGCCACGCCGGGCAGCAGGAGGTCGCCATAAAGTCCTGCTGGGCAGGTACTTTCTCCAGAAAGTCCTTCGCCTCCTCGATGGTACACATATCCGCGCCCACCGCCACTTCCACAACCCGGTCAAAGCCCAGCAGCTTCATTGCTGTGGTAAATTTCTCGGGGGTGGAGCTTTTGCCAAACTGTCCGATAAAGGCAGGGGCAACGATGGCGATGACCTGATCGCCCCGCAGGATCGACTGGATGACCTGATAGATCTGTCCCTTGTCCACGATTGCTCCGAAGGGGCAGCTGACAAGGCACTGACCGCAGGCAACGCACTTATCCTGATCGATCACCGCGCGACCGTGCTCATCCGATCCGATGGCATCCATGCCGCAGGCGACCTGACAGGGGCGCTCCAGATGGATCACCGCGTGATACGAGCACGCCTTGGCGCACTTGCCGCATTTGATACATTTCGTCTGATCAATACAGCTCTTGCCGTTGACAAAAGAGATCGCCCCCTTGGGGCAGACCTTCTGGCAGGATGCCGCCAGACAGTTCTGGCAGCTCTCTGTAACGCGGTACTGGTTCGTAGGACACACGTGACAAGCATAGGGAATAATATTGATCAGAGGCGGCTCATAGTACTGTTCCGCGATGGCCGCCTGATCCATACCTTCCGTCATCAAATGACGGGTCTGGACAGGACGAATATTCAGTCCCATTGCCAGACGCACACGCTCACTGGCGATCGCCCGCTCCAAAAATACAGACTCCCGATGCAGGGGTTGGTCGCCGGGCACGATCACATAAGGCAGTTCATCCACCCGGTCATACCCACAGCCCGCGTATGCCATCCGTGCTACCTCAGTGAAGACCTTTTTTCGTATATCTGTAATCAAGGACGGGATTCCTCTCATCACTGTACCTCCGTTATCGCATCGACATTTTCCTGTGTGTTATTATAGCTGATATGCCGAAATAGTCAAGCAAACACAGCCTTTTGGACAAACATTCCACAATTGGCAAGGGCATCGTCGAAAGACATTGGATTTTTGTTTCAAAAAGGTATCGACATTTTGAAAAAAGTCTGCTATACTGGGCGCGTGCCCTTCCTTATCCGGACGTGGCTCAGTTTGGTAGAGCGCTTGCTTTGGGAGCAAGATGCCGCAGGTTCGAATCCTGTCGTCCGGACCATTCAGCCGAAGATTACCCTTGTGGTAATCTTCGGCTAAATCTTTTCGTGACAACATTCCACCAGCGGCATCTTGCGAGCAAAGCAAGGCACTTGCTTTGGGGGAGCGAACCGACCGCCGCCTGCGGCGGAAAAAGGGAGGCGAGCGAGGGGCAGCGGTCTGTGTGCAACGCAGCCGCCCTGGTGGCAAGGCGCACACAGGGCACCGCAACAGGAATGCCGCGAGTTCGAGTCTCGCCACTTGGACCAAATAAGCAGAAATGGCTTTATGCCGTTTCTGCTTATTTCTTTTGAATGCGAGACTCGAATAATTAAATGCAACGCGGATGAGCGTTGCCGCCGACGGCTCGACGGAGGCGAACCTCTATCTGCGCATTGCGCAGATGCAAACGAGTCTCGCCACTTGGACCATTCACCTCAAAACCCGGAATTGCGTTTTGCAATTCCGGGTCATTTATTGCTCTATACAGTTTTTCAGGCGCTCCAACAGGTCGCCCTGCAAGTAGAAGGTAGTTTCGAAATGCAGAAAGCGATCAGTATTCCGATCCCACATAAGCAACAGCTTAGGCGGGAATTCCTCGTCGCCCTCCCAGAACTGCAATAGCACCGGAAAGAACGGTGTCACTTGAAAACGGCAGGTCAGGTCTGCCCCTGCCATAGGCACCAGCAAAACGCCGCCCAGCTTTTCGCAAGCAGCTTTCAGAGCATCCAGACGACCGTCAAACACCTTTGCGAATTTCTTTGTAAAGGTTTCCGTTTTGGTAACGCCGGTGATCACAAATTCCCCCACCGCACACCATTGGTCAAATAGTGCCGGTGCGGCTTCCCCCTTATGATAGCACAGCAGATCATAGACCGTCATCACTGTGCTGAAATCCCGGCACTCCCGCCAGCTATTTTCGATGGATTCCTCTATTCCCCCGGTTGTCCTGCTGATACGGCAAGGGGTGTTCAGATAGGTCAGGTAGATATACCGCTCGTCCGCGTCCAAACAAAACTTGCGAATCATCCGTTCCTGGTCGTACTCCAGAAAGATTCGCTTGCCGATATCCACCTGGAGATCGTAATTGTCCATAGGCAGCATCCTCTCATCCCGTCAAAGCATAACACATATCCGGCAAAGACCGGATCTTGCCTTCAGCCACTGTGCGTTCGGCGCTACGGTTATTATATCACGCATTTTTTCTCATTGCAACGCAAGGTGCACGCAACGCGGCAGAGAGATGTCCTCTCTGCCGCGTCTTCTTACTTCTTTTCTTTTTTCAGTCTCGCCTTGGCTTCCTCCACGGTTTCACCGTCTTTGGTAAGGTACGCATCCACGAACTTATCCTCGATCTTGGCATAACCGCTGACGACACCCCGCTCAATTTTCTTATAGCCGTCCACGACACCTTTTTCCATTTTCTTGTAGCCGTCGGTCACTGCCTCGGCGATTTTTTCATTTGCTTGTACAATTTTAGACTTTGCCATATCGACTCTTTTTCCTCCAATCAGATTGATTCCCAGAAGCAACACGACGATCCACACCGCCGTTCCCGTTAAAATATTGAATATTTGTATTTCCACCGGTGTCAGTCCGGGAAAGGACTGCAGCATAGACCGCTGCATAGTATAAACAGAAACACAGGCATCTGCCAAAGCAATATTGCGCAGCGTCTTTAATGCCGGTGAGGCGGTATGCTTTGCCTGCACCATACCGATGATCGCCAACGTAATTTTTGTAAATGTGTAAGTGGCGATGGTGATCATAATGATCTCGTGGAAGGCAGTTCCCCGCTCTTTCAGGGCGGACAAAATGTTGACCCCAACAATGCAGAAGGAAAGCACAACCAACAGTATCCCCGTAATGCGCCTTGCAAAAAGTTCCGTATCGTGATTCCCTCTCGCCTTTCGCTTTACCTGCAGCACAGAAAACCGTGCCATAGCAACAACGGCGTAATACGCCCCAACTGTGATAAACCACCAGGAGTGGGACCAAAATCCAACCGCACAATTGCCCAGAGCATAAACAAAATTGACACCTAAGCTTGTATAGGGACTTTTTGCGATCTGCAGTGCTTTCATTGGATGCCCTTGATCATAGGAATCAGGGCGATCAGCATCACGATGCCCAACAGACCCACCAGTGTTCCCCACACGAACTGCTGCCAGACAAGGCACAGACACATCCCTGTGCCAAGGATCAGCACAGCCACAATAGTGTAAATAATACGAAACGCGTTTTTGCCGTTCATCTTCGGCAGCTTCTTGTTTTCCATCTTACACCACACCAGCAGTGTGATCACACCAAGCACCAAACCGATGCCGCCGAAGATCACGCCCTCCATAAAGGCGTTCCATTCCGGCAGAAGTGCCATACACATTCCCAACGCAAACAGCACCCCGCTGACCGTTCCCATAAGCAATGCCACAAAACTGCTCTTCTTCATAAATAACCTCCATTAAACCAACACTTGTTTTTTTATTGCAACCTAAGTATAATAGTTTGTATGATACAAAACAATCATCAATTTTTCAACAAGTGTTGGATTAATGGAGAAATGTTATGAACGTAAAGAATAACAAACGACGCAAAGAGTCACAGGGGAAACTGGAAAAAGCCTTTATCGAATTGCTGCAGACCAACGAAATTAAGGATATTACCGTGTCCGATCTTATTAAGGTCACAGGGTTAAACCGCAGCACCTTCTACGCTAATTATCTGGATATATTCGACCTCGCTGACAAGACAAGGCAGAAGCTGGAAAACGAGTTCAGCAACCTCTTTGCCGATTATGATTACTTCAACGAGCGCAGCGGTGCGCTGAAAATGTTCCGGCATATTAAGGAAAACCAGCTTTTCTATCAAACCTACTTTAAGCTGTGTTACGATGACAAGCATCTGATCTCCGTATACGATCCGAGGCGGGCTGAGCAGGAGCATATTTCTGCAAATCTCAAATACCATATTGAATTTTTCCGCAACGGGCTGAACGCCATTATTAAGCTCTGGCTTGCAGGCGGGTGCAAGGAGTCCCCCGAGGAAATGGCGGCGGTTTTGAAAATGGAGTATCGGGGCAGATAAACAATCAGCGGCAGAGAGATATTCCTCTCTGCCGCCGTGATTTTATGTAGCTTTATTTTCGATCCGTTCAAGGATATATGCCATCAGGTCATCCTTACCGCTGATGTCCAGCACATACTGAAATTCGTTGTAGAGGATCTGCTCTGCGTCCTTAAAAAACCGCTCATCAGACATATGCAGGCGTTTCCCCTCATCTTCCCGCTCCTTTTTGTGAGTATAGATAGCCTTGATCATTTTGATCAGTCCCAGATGATCGCCCTTTACAAGGATATTCTTGTAAAGCTCCTTGCGCTCATTTTCGTTTTCCACCCACAGCGCATTTTCTTCCGGCATAGAATCGATCAACTTATGGATCTCATCTTTGGTCAGCAGCCGGCGCATCTTGGCGAGAACAAGCGCATTGTCCGTAGGCGCAAAAATCGTAGCGCCTTTATCTCCCACAGGCTTCAGGACAAAATAGGTCTTTTTCTTTCCGCTCAGTACCTTTTCTTCTATGCCCGTGATTTTGCACACACCCTGCGCCCCATAGATGATCACATCATTTACCTGAAACATTGCCGCTATCCTCCCCACTATACCGATTCTCTTACACATATTATACCTTTTCTTTTTCAAAATTTCAAAAGCACTTTTGCTTGAATTTCCGGGAAAAATATTGTAAACTATGCGCAGACTGAACAAATCGCATATGTTTACCGGAACATACAGGAGGCATTTATGAAGGAATATGAGATCGTAGCCAAGTTTTTGAACGGATGTGCCGGTGCTGCCCATCCCCAAACTTTTTTCGAGGAGGCGGAGCTTGCCAATCCTGACGACTTTGTCCGCACCAAACACGGCAAGGATTTTGAGAAGTTCGTCAAAGAAGCTGCGGACGACGGTCGGATCGTGTACACCTACGATAACGGCACTGTGACCTACATCTACGAATTTACCGAGCTGTAATGCAGAGAGCTGTCTCAAAAAGGAGACAGCTCTTTTTTAGATCACTCTGCATTCTGCAGTCGCCAAGCACCCTCCACATTTTTCTGTACATATTCTCCGTATGCCCGTAAACACTAAACGAAAAGGAGTGGTTTTTATGGACGGGCAAGAACTTGTAAAGCAAACATTGGACCAGATCCCGCAGGCTAACGCCAATGCAAAGCGGATCGTCGGTCTGGTCAAGGAGGGCGGCAGGATCACCGGCTATCAGTTATCTGACAACACCGTTGTGGAAAAGCAGCAGGCGGTCAATATGGCAAAGCAAGGGGGAATCGCCGGTGTGGGCATCGCCCACCGTGGCGATACAGAATATCTGAAATCGATCCCCGACGGCAGCGAAAACAACAATCTCGGCAACCTGCCTTCTGTATCTCCGCAAGCTTAAACCTGCAACTCCGGCAGATCTGCGATCTGCCGGAGCATTTATTATTATCCCATTTTCCCTTGCTGTTCTTGATTTCCTTGGCGATAACAATCACCAATGCACCTATGAGCATAATCGCAAGCTTCCATCCAAAATCCATCGTATGCACCCCTTCAACCGAAACACATAATCAAAACAATAATCGCAATGATCCACAGGAGTATCACAAGCATCCAGTCCATAATCTTTTTCATATCATTTTGTCCTCCTTTTGGGTTGTGTCATCATTGTAGCAAGCTAACAGTCCAATAAAACAGCACAATTAAAATCCACCGCCGAAAATTTACAAAACTTAATGCCGACATCAGCAAAAGTCATATTCTTTGTATTGCACATCATTTTTACCTCTTACGGCGTAAAAATGACCGATGGAAGCTATTTGCAACATTTTTGATCTTGGGTATGATATAATAAGCACCACAGGAGGTGATGGGATGAAATTTAAGCTGATCATCGACAAAGAAAAAGACGAAGAATTGGTAGCCATTGTGCACAGCCGCACCGCCCTGATCGACGAGATCGAGGCGCTTATTTCTAAACATACAGACCGCATCCCCGGCTATACCGAAGATGACATCAAAATGCTGGCCGTTTCGGAGATTGAATGCGTCACCGTTCTGGACGGCAAGACTTACGCCATTGATTCCAAAAACCGGCGTTACCGTTTGAAGCAACGGCTGTACGAATTGGAAGAGCAGCTCCCCTCTTCGTTCATCCGCATCAATAAAAGCACCCTTGCCAACGAATGCGCTTTGGATCGTTTCACTGTTACCATTGCAGGCAGTGTGGATGCCGTTTTCAAATGCGGTTACACGGAGTATGTTTCCCGGCGGTGCTTTGCCCAAATCAAAAGGAGGTTGGAAGCAAAATGAAACAGTTTTGGAAGGAATTTTTGCTCCGAGGGCTGATCTGCGCATGCGGAGGTCCGTTGGTACTCGCAATTATCTACGGCGCTCTGGGCGCTGCCGGCGCTGTGGAAGCTTTCTCCCCCAGGGAGGTCTGTCTGGGCATCGTCACCATCACACTGCTTGCCTTTATCGCGGCAGGTATGACCGCCATCTACCAGATGGAACAACTACCTTTACCCACTATGATCCTGCTCCACGGCGGTGCATTGTATGTCGCCTATATCCTTACCTATCTGATTAACGGTTGGCTGCTGAATCGGCTGACTTCCATTGTGATCTTTACCGGCATTTTCTTCGCAGGCTACGCCGCCATCTGGCTCATCATCTACTGCGTGGAAAGACGCAAAACCCATAAACTAAACAAATTGCTGAAAAGCTAAATAAAGCGGGCGGATATTATCCGCCCCTACAAAGAAAATGTGCGTTGCAGTCCTCTGCAACGCACATTCTTTATTGTTCGTAGTCCGTCTCAAAAGTGCCCGCGGGCAGGATATTTCCACAGGCGCAGATTTCGTCACTGGCCAGTGTGCCGGTCTGTCCGGGCCTGCCGCCCATAACGATAAACACATCCACCCATTCCCCGCACTTAGGGCATTTCACCTCGGACAAGCGAGGCGTGTGCTTTCCCTCGTGGCATCCACCAATCAGCATATCCTCATCCTCCTACTTTTTCGCTGCAACGATGGGCTGATAGAATCCGGTTTCTTCCGGGAACAGCCAATTCACTTCTCTGCAACCGCACGAAAGCAGCAAGTTCGTTATTTCCTCTCTGCGGGTCGCTCTGTACTCACAGGCAAATTTGCTGATTTGCAAGGCTTCATTGTCGTCAATAATATACTGGACAAGCTTGTAATTGTCCTCTTCCCAATCCCAAGTTTGGAAGGACACTCTCTGCCCCTCATCTGTTTTGTGGATATAGGGCGGCGAATAAGGAGGCTTACTCATAAGCAACGTATCATAATCCCGGATACTTGCCACAAACAGTCCACCCTGTGCAACCCGGCTTGTGATGCTCTTGATCGCAGACGCCAAAGCACTGCTTGTAAGCATATGAGGAAGCGCATTATCCATACAAATGAGAATATCGAAGGTTTCGGAAAATGTCTTTTCCAAAGCGCAGAAGTCCGCGTGTTCAAACCGGATATTTACGTTGTTCTGCCGGGCACGTTTTGTTGCTTCGACAAGTTCTCCGTCGCTGATATCTGATGCTGTAACAGCATATCCAAGGCGAGCCAATCCAATCGCCTGTGTGCCGATTCCGCAGGCACAGTCAAGGATCTTCGCTGCACGGTCAAAGCCGTTCTTGCGGAACAGGTTGTCCAGAACGACGGCTTGTTCGTGAGTCGTGGCCTGCCAATCCAGAAACAGCTTATCATATTGCGAAGCCATTTCATCATAAAAGGTCTGTATAATACTCACTTTTTCACCTCACCAAATAAAGGGAATGATTCTATACTTTACTTTCTGTTTGTATTCGGCATATCCCGGCAGTTCCTTTGTCAGCAGTTCTTCTTCGTCTTTCAGGCGAACAATGATAATTGCCGGGTAGAATGCAAAGGCGACAGCAGCGTACCAAGAGCCAAGCACCAGCGGGATCATCAAAAACAGCAGGATCGTCATTGCGTACATAGGATGGCGGACAATGCCATAAAGCCCGGTGTCCACCACCGTCTGCCCCTCTTCCACCTTGATCGTACGGCTGAGGTAGGCGTTTTCCCGCATCACCTCGGCGTACAGGGCATAAGCGACCAGAAACAGCATCGACGCGGCGGCAACTACCCAACTGGGCATATCGGACCAGCCGAAGCGGAAATCCAGCCCCGCCACCACAAATCCGGCAATAAACATCAGTCCGGAAAAGGCAAGCACGCCTTTCTGGGTCGCCTGTTTTTCCTTGGCATCCAACCGTTTTTTGAGAAACTCCGGCGACTTCGCCAGCATTACAAGTCCTGCGATCAGCATGGGCACAAACAGCAAGCCAATAAAGAGCCAGCCGTATGTATAGCCAAATGTACCCGCCGGCAGGAAGATCAATAGTCCCACCATCAGCAGACCGCAAGTGAACTTTGTCAAGGCTTCCAGCAGCAGTTTCATTTCTCGCCCTCCACTGCTTCTATGTAATAGCTCACAGGGCGAAATCCGTCGTTGCAGCTGATCATCGCGGAATGAGGATCCTTCATCCAACCGTCATAAAAGTTTCCGCCGCCCTGCGCCAAAGTCTTTACAAAGGCAGCCATACTCTCCCACGCACTGTTGCAAAAGTTCTCCGGTCTCTCACCGTTTTCAGAGATCCAGACCATTCCCTCTTCCACATCGCAGGCGTGTTCCATAGGATTTTCATACCGCTCCATCAGGTCTGGATAGCAAGTCCTGCGGACAGCTGTGATCTTTACTTTCTTCACGGCTTCTTCCTCCACGCATCTGCAGTCAGCAGGGATGTATGCCCGGTGCGTTTTTCGCCCACCAGAGCCACATCCAAATTTTCTGTGGTGTACTGATACACAAAGCCCAGCTTTTGCTGTACCCGGTGGGACTTTTCATTCCCCTCATAATAACCGCACCAGACTACACGCATACCCAGCTCTTCAAAGGCATACCGGAGCAGTTCCCGGCAGGCTTCCGGGATCAGCCCCTGTCCCCAATAGGGTTTCCCGATCCAGTAACCAAGCTCGCATTCATCCTCCCGGTCAGTCATATCGGTATGGTCTTTTAATTTCAGTCCCACACTGCCGATAGCTTTGCCATCCTTCAGGCACACCGCGTAGGTTTCCGGTGCGGAAAGCACATTCAAAATTATCTCCCGGCTGTTTTCCACTCCGGTGTGGGGCGGCCATCCCGCAGGCGGACCTACATCCGGGTCTTTTGCATATTCATAAAGACTTTCCGCATCGCTTTCCTGCCACGGACGAAGAATCAGCCGCTTGGTTTCAAACATCTTTATCCCACCTTACCATATTATTATATCACGGTAAACGTCACCTTGCAACAGAATACGAAATTGTTTCGGGGAAGAAAGCATTTACAACGCCGATACGCGGTGCTATAATAAGCAAAAACTCCGGTTGCAAAGGAGACGCCACAATGCTGAAATTTTCTATTATGCCTCTGATCGAGGAGCATTTTGAGGAGTATTGTGAAGATATTGCCTATCAGGTAAAGAGTGGCATCGCCACCATGCCGCTGTTTTGTCTGCCGCTGTCGCCGGAGGGTGATCCCGCCATTGACAAGGCAGACATCGGCTGCCGTATCTATGAAAAGTACAAGGCAAAACTCGATAGCATAGGCATCCCTTCCGGCGTTCTTATTCAGGCCACCATCGGTCACGGCGGGAAACCGGATCACCCCTCCTCTTTCCAGAAATATGTGGGACTTACTGAGGGCACCAGCCTTGAAATATGCTGCCCGTATGATAAGGATTTCCAAAGCTATATCCGCGCCGCGGCAGCCCGGGTCGCCGCAAGTCATCCAGATCATATTATGCTGGATGACGATTTCCGGCTGGTGGGTGGTCGCCGTCAGCACGGATGCGCCTGCCCCTTACATATGGTAGAGTTGGGTAAGCGGTTGGGCAAATCCATTACCAGAGAAGCGCTGTGGAAAAAACTGAACCAAGGTGACAGCGAGTGCCGTACGCTTTTTATCCAAACACAGATCGACTCCCTCGTGGAATGCGCTGAGCAGATCCGGCGGGGCATTGATTCTGTTGACCCCTCTATCCCCGGCTCTTTCTGCTTCTCCGGCGACTGTGCCGAGGGCGCATATGAGATTGCATCCATTATGGCGGGCAAGGACAATCCCGTTGTCATCCGTGTGAACAACGCCAATTACTGTGCCACCGACCCCCGGGATTTTGTGCGCAGTCTGCACCGTGCCGCAACGCAGATCGCAGCGCTTACAGATGCGCCTGATTACCTGCTGGCAGAGACCGACACCTGTCCTCAGAACCGATACTCTACCCCTGCTGCCAAGCTGCATTCCCACTTTACCTTCTCTATCCTCGAGGGTGCACAGGGTGCAAAGCACTGGATCACCAGACTGACCGCCTTTGAACCGGAAAGCGGAAAGGCATATCGCAAAAAGCTGGCAACCTACAACGAGTTTTACGACGAACTTGCCCGCATTACACCGGAGCTTACCTGGCTTGGCTGTAAGATCCCCGTCCCCCCAAGACCGGTGTATGTATTGACACCGGACGATGTTCCCGTTCTCCAGAACAACGGCTGGTGTTCCCACGTACTTGACCGTCTGGGCGTGCCTATGCACTTCTCAACCAAGGGCGAGGGTGCTTGTTTCTTCGACGGTGTAAGAGATCAGTATTTTACGGATGAGGAACTCAAAACATTTCTTTACGGCAATATGGTTCTGGATGCCCCTGCGGCTATAAGCATCATCAAAAGAGGGTTTGGAAAGCTGCTCGGCGTGGATGTAAACCCCCGGGAGGCTAACGCCAAAAACGCCAGCGGAGAACTGTTCTACCCCGAGGGTATGTCTGTTCCCCTTTACGATACCCACGAGATCCTCCCCCTGTCCGATTCCGTGAAACGCCACTCTGATGTTTTCCATCTTCGCGACGGAAAAACCAAAGAGATCCTGTTCCCCGGCGTGACGACTTACACCAACGAGCTCGGCGGAACGGTGGCGGTATATTCCGGTAACACAGTATTTCCGTACAACTACCATCATTTTGGATTCCTCAACGAAACGAGAAAAGCTCAGCTTGTGCAGATCCTAAAGGATATGGACTGTCTTCCCATCTACTATCCCGGCGATGCCGAAGTATTTATGAAGGCGGCAAAAACTCAGGACGGCAAACTCTTCTGTGCCATTCTGGATATGAGTCTGGACGCCATTGAAGACCTCCCGCTGGTTTTGGAAAAGCCCGTTAGGCGCATTCAGCGTCTAATGCCCAACGGTACTTACGAGGACATTGTCTTTACCCATGAGGATGGTCGTATTGAACTTTCACTTACCGTGTATCCCTTTGACCCCGTTATCCTGCTGATTGAAAATAGCTAAAAAACAGGACTGCCGGCAATGCCGACAGTCCTGTTTTTTATTATGTTAGAGTGTTACGCCGTCTTTGAAGATCGCCATATCGCGAATGCCCTGCTTTTCCGTCGATGTCTGTTCCCCGCTTGCGACACGAAGAATGTAGTCGAAGAAGGAATCCGCAGTTTGCTCCATAGCAAATCCGTTTGTCACCAGTACACCGGCATCAAAATCGATCCAGCCGTGCTTCTTTTCATACAGCGCCGTATTGGTAGAGATCTTCACCGTGGGCACAGGGCTTCCAAAGGGCGTGCCCCGCCCGGTGGTAAACAGCACGATGTGCGCGCCGCTGACTGCCAGTGCCGTAGAAGCGACCAGATCGTTGCCCGGTGCGGTCAGCAGATTTAGACCTGCTGTTTTCACCGGCTCGCCGTAACCGAGAACGCCGCAGACGCCGCTTGTGCCACCCTTCTGGGTGCAGTTCAGCGCCTTGTCTTCCAGTGTAGTGATACCGCCCGCCTTGTTTCCGGGGGAGGGATTCTCGTCGATCTTCTCGCCGTAACGCATATAGTAGCTCTTGAAATCGTTGATCATATGCACTGTTTTCTCAAACAACTCCGCATTTTTACAACGATTCATCAGCAGGGTCTCCGCGCCGAACATCTCGGGCACTTCCGTGAGGATGGTAGTACCACCCATAGCACAGAGCATATCCGAGAATCTGCCCACCAGGGGGTTAGCTGTGATTCCGGAAAGACCGTCACTGCCGCCGCACTTCAGACCGATCACCAACTCCGACGCAGGGATCAACTCCCGTTTCGCCTGCTTCGCCTGCTCGACCAGCTCCGCGACAAGTGCCTGTCCCGCCCCGATCTCGTCTTCCACGCTCTGGCAGACCAGGAATTTCACACGGGTATCATCGTATGTACCGATAGCTTCCTGCATCTGCTCCTGGGTGTTGTTCTCACAGCCCAGAGCCAACACCAGAACACCGGCGGCATTGGGATGATTGACAAGTCCTGCCAGTGCTTTCTTGGTCATCTCGTGGTCGCCCCCAAGCTGAGAGCAACCATACGGATGCGGGAAGGCATACACGCCGTCCACGCCCTCCGGCAGATTCTCCGATGCCTTCTTGGCGATGATCTGGGCAATGGAATTGACACAGCCCACTGTAGGGATGATCCAGATCTCATTGCGGATACCCACCTTGCCATCGGCACGGCGGTAGCCCATAAACTGCTTCACAGGCAATGTCTTCTCCGGCACAGCTTCCGGTGCATAGGTATAGCTGAGCAGACCCGCCAGATTAGACTTTACATTATGGGTATGGACGTGGCTGCCGGGTTGGATGTCACAGGATGCGTGTCCGATAGGAGAAGCATACTTGATAATGTTTTCTCCGCTGTGGATGGTGGTGAGGGCAAATTTATGTCCCCGGGGGACATCATCCCGCAGAATGACCTCCCCACAGCGCTCCCCTGCTTTTTTATCTCGCAGGGTCACACCCACATTATCTGTATCGCTGATTCTTACAAAATCCATAGTCCGCTCCTTACAGAAGGGATTTCATCACAGCCTTAGCGCCCACAGAGTCGATGGCTTCGATATACTCAGTGACCTTATCGGTAAGACCCTCTACCTCGTTCAGGTCTCTGCCCCAGAAATCAGTATTGGCAAGCACGATCTTTACAAGGTCAGAGCAAGCGCCATCCCAGGGCAAGGAAGCAAAGTAACGGCAGACATCTGCATCGTCACGCACGGGATACTCCTTGCCGGAGCCCTCGCCGTAGAAACCACCGTCCCGCTCCACACAGCGGTAGAAACGGATCAGTGCAGCCAGAGAGAAGGACAGCAGGCTGGGCAGCTTACCAAACTTCTCCTTGTACTCCAGGAGAGACGGCATCACTCTTGCCTTCCACTTGGCAACGGAGTTCAGGGAAATATCAGACAGCCGGTGATCGATGTAGGGATTCTTAAACCGGTCAGCCACTGCACCCGCAAACGCCAGCAGTTCCTCCTTGGGCAACGGCAGAATGGGGATGATCTCCTCATAAATGAACTTGTTGACATAGCCGCTGATGACCTCGTCCTCCATACAGTTGCGGACGATCTCTTCACCTGCCAGCATACAAGCAGGAGTCATAGAGGTATGGGTGCCGTTCAGGATGCGCACCTTGCGCTTTTTGTAGGGAGTATGGTCATCGGTGACCAGCACAGGCAGACCTGCCTTAGCGAAGGGGATCATATCGCAAAGCTTCTGCGGTCCTTCAATGACCCAGAATCCGAAGATCTCGCCGGTATCCAGCAGATTGTCAATGTAGCCGTTGGCTTCATTAAACTGGTCAGCCTCATTTCTGGGGTAGCCGGTAACAATTCTGTCCACCAGGGTAGAGCAGAAGATGTTTTCCTCTCTGACCCAGTTCAGGAATGCCTCGGGAAGATCCCACAGTTTGATGTACTTCTCAACGCAGTTGAGCAGTTCCTTACCGTTGTTGTCGATGAGTTCACAGCTGAGCACCACGAAACCGGTGTCGGGCTTGCCGCCGAAGATCTGGAAACGCTCGTACAGGAAACGGGTCAGCTTGGCGGGGAAGCTCTTGGCGGGAGCATCGGTGATCTTGTCGGCATCAGAATATACGATACCTGCCTCGGTGGTATTGCTGACGATATACTTCAGGTCAGGATTCTTGGCGCAATCCATAAACACATTGAAGTCACGGTAGGGATCGATGCAGCGGGAAACACTGGTGATGACCCGCTTCTTCATAACCGCCTGACCGTTTTCCGCACCCCGCAGATACAGAGTATACAGACCCTCCTGCTCATTGATCATATCGGTCAGACCCCGCTCGATGGGCTGCACCAGGGCGATCTTGCCATTAAAGCCCTCTTTCTCGTTCAGAACGTCAAAGAAGTAGTCCACGAAGGCACGCAGGAAGTTACCCTCGCCAAACTGCAGTACACGCTCGGGAGCGTCGCCCTGCACAAAGCCGGTATAGCCGGATTCTGCTAAAGTTTTGTGTGTCAGTCTTTCCATTTTGAATTTCTCCATTTCTTAAAGTGAATTTACCAGTGCGGCGGAAGTTTCGATCAGATTTTCCGCTGTACCGCCCACATAGCGGGAAGTAACGGATTCATAGCCGCCCTCAATGAAGGCATCCATCATGGGATAATAGCCCTCATAGCCGTTGGCGCAGCAGACAGGCAGGGTCAGCGGGAATTTCGACTGTGCTTTGATACCCTTGCCAATGCCTGTAAAGGGCTCACCGGGGAAGCCGGCAAAGACCACATCGCCAATAGAAAGCGCCGTTACGTGGAGTTCCTTCTGTCCGGACACCTTGGCAACGCTTGCCACACGGCAGGCCTTGGGAACATTCATAGAGCTGCGGGCTCTGCAAGCCTGATAGGCTTCATAGGTTGCGTGATTCTGCCGGTAGTCCTCGTAGACGGATATTGCCTCCGCTTCTTCCTCGGGCGTTCCCCTGTTATAATCCACACAGAGATTGGTTTGACCGTAGTTGATAGCGGTGTTTGCAATCTTCTTGGCCAGAGGATAATTGGCAACGACTGACATTGCAATCTTCTTGCCCATATACTCGGATCGCTCATAGCCACCCACAAGATCCTTCTGCTTATTCAGCCGCACATCGATATGGTTCACATCGCCCTGGGCGCCGTTGATGTAGATGCAGCGGGAATTGTCGATTAAAGATTCATAAGTATCCCGGACAAACTTGGGATAGTCCGCAGACACCTTATCTCCGCCGATCACATCCGGGTGCACCTGGAAGTGAACGATGCCAATTTCGGGCTTACCCTCCCGCTTCAGAATGATCAGAGAAGAAGTCTCGTCCGCCTCGCCGATGGGATGGAGAATATCCGGATTCTGACAGCCCGGATTGGTTTTTGCAGAGCCGTCCTTCATCCGATAACGACGAATGAAGGCCACATCCTCCACGCGGCCGTTGGTATAATACATTTCCGTAGGCGCCAGATCCTGCATCGCAAGATACGCAGTGTCGCAAAGCTTTTTGACCAGAAATTCTACATATTCCAGCTCTGCCACATTCATAAGCAGCCCATCTGTGCACGGAGCAAGGTGCGTATGGGTGCAGGCGATAAAAATCGCTTTCTCCTCCACATTGCAGATACCGGCGATCTCCGTCCGCACTCTGTCCACCAACACTTGGGACATACCTATATTATCTACACTCATTAAAATTCCGCGCTTGTCCCCGTTGCCAAACGCCACAGCTGTTGCCAGAAGCGGATCCAGGATCCCGGTCGCCGGTCTCTCAAAGAAGTATCCTTCCAGGTGCGTTCCTATAGCCGGCGTAATGTCACACCGGGCGAATCCTGACTGTAAAGCACCCATACTGCATCCTCCTCAAAAGGAATTTACCAATGCGGCAGATGTTTCGATCAACTTTTCCGCCGTACCGCCCACATAGCGGGAAGTAACGGATTCATAGCCGCCCTCAATGAAGGCATCCATCATAGGATAGTAGCCCTCATAACCGTTGGCACAGCATACAGGCAGTGTCAGCGGGAATTTAGACTGCTCCTTGATGCCCTTACCAATACCCGTGAAGGGCTCGCCGGGGAAGCCGGCGAAGACCACATCGCCAACGGACAGCGCTGTTACGTGGAGCTCCTTCTGTCCGGAAAGCTTGGAAATACTTGCTACGCGACAGGCCTTGGGAACATTCATAGAGCTGCGGGCTCTGCAAGCCTGATAAGCTTCCTGGGTGGCGTGATTCTTCAGGTAGTCCTCATAGATGGGCATCGCCTCAGCCTCTTCCTCGGGGGTGCCTCTGTTGTAATCCACATACAGATTGGTCTGACCGAAGTTAATATCGGTGTTCTCCACTTTCTTGGCGAGGGGATAATTGGCAATCACAGACATAGCGATCTTCTTGCCCATATACTTGGAGCGCTCGTAACCGTTCACCAGATCTTTCTGCTTGTTAAGACGCACATCGATATGGTTCACATCGCCCTGGGCGCCGTTGATGTAGATGCAGCGGGAATTGTCGATGAGGGATTCATAAGTATCCCGGACAAACTTGGGATAGTCCGCAGACACCATCGTTCCGCCGATCACATCCGGGTGCACCTGGAAGTGGACGATGCCGATCTCGGGCTTGTTTTCCCGCTTCAGAATGATCAGGGTAGAGGTCTCATCCGCTTCGCCGATGGAATGCAGGATGTCGGGATTCTGGCAACCCGGATTCGTTCTTGCAGAGCCATCCTTCATACGGTAGCGGCGAATGAAAGCAACATCCTCTGCTTTGCCGTTGGTATAGTACATTTCCGTGGGGGCAAGGTCACGCACTGCAAAAACGGCAGCATCCCTGATCTTGCGGACCATAAAATCCACATACTCCGGATTCATATACTCCCCTTGAGTGTCCGGAGCCAGATGGGTATGGGTGCTGGCAATAAAAATCGCCTTTTCCTCCACATTGCAGACGCCGGCAATCTCCCCGCGGATCCGATCGATCACATTCTGACAAATACCGGTATTGTCCACGCTGATCAAAAGCGCACGCTTCTGCCCGTTGTCAAAGGCAACAGCTGTTACAAAAAGGGGATCCAGAATTCCGGAGGTCTCTCTGACAAAGAAGTATCCGGCAAGCATTGTTCCCACAGACGGTGTAATGTCACACCGTGCAAATCCAGATTGTAATGTACTCATAGTGCCATCTCCTTGTTATAGTCGTTACTGTATACAGCAGCTCCTGCTGTACCACTGTTATTATACTACCAAATTCCTCCAGATACAAGCAATTATTTTACAAAAATACAACTAAACAACACAACTTTATATTGTCCCCTTCCCTCCGTATTAAAAAAGCGAATTCTCAATTATATTTTCAATTATATTTTCTAAAACTATTGCATTTTTTTGCAAAGCATGGTATAATTTCACAGGGTTGATAGACAACACCAACAAGAAATAGGAGGAATAATTATGAAACGTACATTGAAACAAATGCTGCCTTGCGCACTGGTGCTGTGTATGCTGCTGGCAGCACTGCCCTTTGCGGCATTTGCAGAGGAAGCTCCCGCCACGATTGTTTTTGACTTTACCGGCGAGGCTACATCTGCTGACGCACCCGTTAATCTAATCAAGAACGAGGAAGCGGGCACGAACTGGAAGTACTATTATGCACCGGCTAAGGGTACTCTTCAGGCATTCCCTGGCTATGTGGAGTATGCCACCACCATCGAGGACTATTATTACCAGCAGATTATTGATGGAAACGGTCTGTATAAATACTGGTTTGCATTTAAGCTTTCCGGCATCGAGGCTGGTACTTACGATCTGGAATTCAGCACAGTCGCACAGGAAGCAATCGCTTGCTTTAATCCGAATATTTACATCATCCCTGCTACCGGCGCGCCCAATAACAACTCCGGTATCACAAAAGCAATTATGGATGGCGAAATCCTGGGTTCTGTGGACAGCGCCAAGGACAGCAGCACCATTAAGAAGGTCAACTTCTCCGGTGACGAAAACGGTGAGTATATCTTGATGTTCAACGGCGTGCTGAACAGCATGGGCCATCTTAAGGACACCAAGATCCAGCTGAAGACCCTGACCCTGACTAAGGCCCAGAAAGCGCCCGCCCCCACCATCCCCGATTTCAACACTCCCGAGGATCCCGCTGACGATGCCGGCAGCTTCCCTGTTGTGCCTGTTGTTATCGCAGCTGTCGCCGTGGCTGCTGTGGCTGCAGTTGTGGTGATCGTCATCAGCAAGAAAAAGAAAAACAGCGCTGAATAATCAGCACCCCTAATAATCCATACATAGCCCGGTTCGGCAGCTGCCGAGCCGGGCATTTTGCCTTCTAAAATTTTCACAAAAATTCCATATTTCGGATTGACAAATACCCCTCGCATTTGTATAATAAATAATCATAGCATCTCTAGAGACTGCATAGGTCTCTAAGATATTGCATTCCGTTGTGTAATATAGCAGATACTCTTTATACCAGTGGTGATATCTGCTTTTTTACAGTAACGCACACCCCATAACATATTTTAAGGAGGAAACCACATGAAAAACACTACCAAGCGGACGCTGTCACTCATGCTGATCGCATGCATGCTGCTGTCCGCACTCCCCTTCGCAGCGTTTGCTGCCGAACCCACATACACTTTCGATTTTAGTGTAATGACGAGTCTCGCAGCAGACACCGTACCTACCCCGACCAATCCTTATGTGCCCACCAGTTACGCCAATTCCTGCACATGGAAAATCCTGGATTCCACCGGATTCAATGTAAAGCCTAGCCTTAATCATCTGAAAGTTACACTTCAGCAAAAAGACACAGGCAAATATGTTGCTTTGCTTTTGGAGAATATCAATCCCGGCATTTATACATTGGGTATGGAATCTGTTGCTCAACAGCCCACCGCTCTACTAAATGTTTTTATTCTGCCCTACACCAATTGGCAGGCATCCGTCCCCGCCAATGATGCACAGAGTGATATTTTCTTCACCAACGACTTATCGGCAGACAATAGTTTTGAGAACATCGAGATTTCCGGCGACAGCGGAAACGACTACGTCATTCTGTTTGCGAATAACAGATCTACTAAAGACAAGAACGCGATGAGCCTCGCAAAGATCACTCTTGACAAGACCGGCGATGTTGCCGGCAACCCGAGCGGCGGCAATACCGGCAATACCGGCAATACTGGCAATACTGGCAATCCCGGCAATACTGGCAATACCGGCAATACCGGCAATACCGGCAACACCGGCAATACCGGCACAACCGGTCCTAACACCGGCGACCTGAGCGTACTGCCCCTCGTGGCTTCTATGGTCATTTCCGCTGGCGGTCTGACTGTTGTCGGCATTAAGGCTCGTAAGAAGGAACGCTAATATCTATCATCCGTACAGGCGGCAGAACGGTCTGCCGCCTGTCTTTTTGTCTATATTGCAGGAGCTCATCATTGCTTGTCCGAAAAATGTAGGGCGGGGGCTCGCCCCCGCCGTTGTTTCACATATGCGGCGGAGGCAACCTGCCGCCCGCAACTGCACCCATGTCGGGCGGATAATATCCGCCCCTACAAACAAACCTTAAGATATTTCGTAGGGGCGGCAACCTGCCGCCCGCGGCGGGCGAATACAGTTCACCACTACAATATGGAGGAATGGCGGGCGGATAATATCCGCCCCTACAACATGGGTTTCGTTCTTTTCGTAGGGGCGATCTGCGATCGCCTGATAAGGCTCCCTTGTGTAAAGGGAGCTGTCATATTGCCGATATTAGGCAATATGACTGAGGGATTGCAATGTAACAATACCCAAAAATTCCCCAGTCAAAAATACTCTGGTTTCTAACAAGGCGAGGGCGGGGGCTCGCCCCCGCCGTTGTTTCGCATATGCGGCGGAGGCAAGCCCCCGCCCTACAGGGTGCCGGTTTTCCAGGGGCGGCAATCTGCCGCTCGTAATCGTTCCCTTGGCGGGCGAACACAGTTCGCCCCTACGGTAACACCTTAATATCTCTTGTAGGGGCAGGAGGTGTCGTATTTTACCGGACAGCATTTCCCAAATATCCGTTGACACTTGGTGGATTTATATGTATAATTACACTGATGTGGTGATTTATAACTTTGTGCCTACCCTTTTCCAAATTGCGTCGGCATCCCACCATTTACAGGAGGAATCATTATGAGGAACATA
Source organism: Faecousia sp. (assembly GCA_045596405.1). GTDB lineage: Bacteria > Bacillota > Clostridia > Oscillospirales > Oscillospiraceae > Faecousia. The sequence continues at coordinate 26,381 of JAZOCJ010000003.1, forward strand.
TGCAAACGAATTACCACCCTGCTGCTGGCAGTGTGTATGCTGCTGACGGTACTTCCGCCTCTGGGAGGTTCTTCTCAGGTCTCTGCGGCAAGTCTGCCTTCCTCTAATCTCGACCTTGAACCCGAGGTCGCGGCGTATAATGCGATCACTGACGTTTACTATACCTTTGCTGCCAGTTCTGAGGTCAACGGTCACGATTACCTGTACCTTGCTCTGCGCGGCGGCGTATTGGTGGTCTATGATGTAGACGACAAAAAGGTGATGGATACCGAGCCGCTCCCCGGCTCGCTGCCCCGCGGTTTTTATATTGACGAGGACGGTATCGTCTGGATCTGCGGCTATGCCGGTCTGTTCCGGTATGACCCTGTCAAGCTTGAAGGGACTATGCATTCTCTCCCCAGCGATTTTGAGGGTGTAACCGCTACCTATGGTGTCACCGGTGACGGAAACGGCAATATCTATTTCGGCACCGGCCACAGCAGCTATCTGGGTATGTACAATACTGCTACCGGAACCTACACCAATATCAGCGGCTTACTGGATTCCGATGTCAAGCATACAGGTTATGCCGGTATTTGCTACAAAGACGGCTACCTGTACTTAGGCATTGACGGCGATAGCAATGGCGACGGCATTACGACCCACGATATTATCAAATATGATATCCGCAACCAAAGCATTGTAAGCCGGCTGGATATTTCCTATTATGTCGGAGATGTCAAATACTTATATAACCTGAATCTGGTGGATGATGTACTGTTCGCCAGCTTCAACTCCGAATCCGGTTCGTTTTATGTCGATATTTCCACTATGGAGTATAAGTCTTTTAATAACGCTTCGTCTTTGCAGCACGCCGGCGAAGTCTCCGAGGTAGTGGATGACAAAGTCTACTTCCGGGGCAGGCTTGGAACAACATTCGGCTATATTGCCTATGATATTGCAAACGAGACCTTCACTCAGCTCTCCTCAACCGACAAAAACAACAAGCCTCCCGCACTGAACCTGGCCACAGGCAACCTGGTGACCGTCGATGGTAACACTAAGTCCATTATGGTCCCGATCAACGATACAACGAATAACTGCATTGATCTGTACTTCTACAACCTCAGCACCAAAACTGCAACTACCTTAAAAGGCGAGCTGGATGTAAGCGACAACATTGAAGCAGGCTATGGCCTCCGGGCACCCACGTTGGATCCCACCGGTCAGTACATTTATGTCGGTGCTGGCAGCAATTCCCTGATCTCCAAATACAGCGTGGCAGAGGGCAAGGTAGTCGAGTCCTTTGACTCCTTCGACTACCAGACGGACAGCATTCTGTACCACGGCGGCTATCTGTATACCGGCAACTACTCTGCTGCGACGATCACTAAGATCGACCCCATTACCCACGAAACCACACCTCTGTTCACCCTGCGGTACTCCGTATTTAACCAGTGCCGAATGTGGTGTACCACATTCGGAGGAAACAAGGTCTTTGCAGGTACTACCCCCTATTCCGGTTTCGGCGGTATGCTGGTTTGGTATGATTTTGATAATGGGCGAACCTATGTCGCCGCCGGTCCGGAGGCGACGGATGTATACTACGCAGAAAATACCATATTGACCGACACAAATTATAAAGATGTGAAGTACACTTGGTACAACGCGGACGGCGATGAAGTTGAGTTTGACCCCGATGAGGATGGTAATTACAATGTAACGTTCTCCGGTCCTATCGAAAATCAGGTCATCAACAATCTGATCTATAAAAAGGACGCCTCCGGTCATGAATATCTTTACGGCACTACCGCTGCCCACGGCAGCAGTGAAAGCGGTTACTGCAGCGAGAACGCTGTGCTGTTTGTTTACGACTTAACCAATACAACGCTCCTCGCCAAATATGATGTGGAGAGCGCACTGGAATTTAACAAAGGCAAAACCGCAGCGGATAAAACTCTGATTGGATTTATCGACCAGCTTGCAGAAGATCCGGATGTTCCCGGCTTGTTCTGGGGCGCTGTCTCCGGTACACTGTTCACTATGACCTTTGATGTGGACACCAAAGCGTTCACAGTCACGGAAAAGCAGTCCTTCCTGAAGGATGTGTACTCCGCACCCGGTATGGTCTTCAGCAGCCGTGACATCATCTTTGACGGACCGTATATGTATGTAGCCTTCAACAAAAATACTGTTGGTACCTATATGTTCCTAAAGGACGATCCTACCCAGTACCGTCGGATCTCCACCCGCTCCCTCAACCAGATGGTACTGGCAGCGGACGGTAATCTGTACGGAACCACCAATGAATCTTCCGTTGGCCCGAACGACCTGCACAAGTTCTCCATCGCGGAGTACCGCGACTATGACCATATTGCTACGGTCTCCGGTACGAATGGAATCTCCTACTGCTATAACAATGCGCAGCTCGCTTCGGCACTGTCTGTTACAGGTAACACCGTGACCCTCACTCAGAATGTCACTGTGTCCGATGTCATTATGGCAGAGGGCGTGGTGCTGGATCTGAACGGCTGCACTCTGTCCGGTGTTTTGGACACGGCTCAGGGCACTGTAAAGGATTCCTCCGAAGACAGCAGCGGCTGGATCGAAGAGAAACCTATAAACACAGCACCCGGCCAGGTAGCTCTTAAGGATAAGGATAGCGACGGCTATCGTGTGGTAACCTGCACCGTCACGATCGACGGGAACACTGAGGTGCGGAATAATGATACTCACTTCTGGTATCACATTGCCTTCTCCAACGAAGATGCCTACGCTCTGGCAAAGGCAGACAGCAGCTTTACCCTCGGCGCAAACGTCATCGTGGACGGCAAATCCGCCTATATGGAATTCGAGGACGTTTTTGTGACGGAATGGGCTAATGCGATGGTAAGCCATAACGGTGCGGTCACCATCCATATCTGCATCCGGGACGGCGCCAAAATCTCAATGTCTCTGACCCCCACTGTCAGCAAAGTGGAGCGCAGCAGTGCCATCGTGCATACACCCATTGAAGGCTATTCCTTTACAGTGAACATCCCGGAGCTCGATAACCCACTGTCCTGTTCCGTAGCCATTGTCGAGCACACCCCGGAATCGTAACAGCAAAATAGAACAGACGCGGACGGAAATGATTTCCGTCCGCGTTTTTTGCCATTCTGCGTCTTATTGTAGTTGCCACATCTTTGGCGGGCGAACACAGTTCGCCCCTACGATATGGGGGAATGGCGGGCGGATAATATCCGCCCCTACAAACAAACCTTGAGATATTTCGTAGGGGGGAGCGATAGGAGCGCCGCCGGAGGCGGAAGGAGCGACCTGAGCGAGTGGCAGCGGTCGACAAAATCGAGGAAAAGCGTAAGCCCGAAGATTTTGTCGGGTACCGCAACAGGAGACAACCTGCCGCCCGTAGTTGGGTCAACGGTGTGTCATAGATGCCGCCCCCCCTATATTTTGGTATGCGAGGGAGATTCCGGTCGAAAAAAGGTGAAAAAGTTTTCTAAAAAATTGAAAAAATACAGGAAATCCCCATTGACAAGATAGGGAAATGTTTGTATAATATGGTATCATACCGTTATCGTGGGTGAGTTGTATCCAGATAACCTGGGTATGAATCCTTGCAGAATAATTACATATGCCCTCTGCAAAGACAAGCACACCCACAAAAACCATTTTTTAAGGAGGAAACAACCAAATGAAAACCACATTGAAGCGGACACTGTCATTGGTACTTACCGTATGCATGCTGCTGTCCGTGCTCCCCTTCGCAGCCTTCGCTGACGCGCCCATCACTTACGATATGCAGGCAATTTATGCTCTGACTCGTAAATCTGCCGGCGGTGCTCTTGCGTATAAACCCGACGCAACTAACCCTGCATACCTGCAGAAGCAGTTTGCCGCTGGGTCTAGGAACTATATAGCATTCAAGATGGATATCGCCCCCGGTATCTACACGATTGATATCACTATGCACTCGACCAATACGGCCGATTCCTATGATATCGCTCTGGTTCCCGCAGATTATGAATCCGCATATAGCAGCACCACCAATCGGGATGAAAAGGTTGTGGAATACAAGATCAGTAGCGTTGCAGATACTGCATCTGTCACCCTTACCAATGTAACCGTTTCCGGTGACACCAATAACAGCTATTACCTGCACTTCCAGGACACCGGCACTGTAAAGAAGTTCCTGCGTCTGACCAGCATCACCTTGACCAAGACCGGCGATGTTGGCAGTGGTGAGCCCAGCACTGAGCCCAGCACCGAGCCCAGCACCGAGCCCAGCACTGAGCCCAGCTTTGTCCCCGACTACGACTCGACAGCACTCTACCAGATGTACGAGAACGCCGCAGCAGCCGGTGCTTCTGCAACTGCCGGTGGCGGTGTTAAGAATGAAGACAGCACCTTTAAGAAGACATTTAATGCAAGCGCCAACAACTTTGTTGGTCTTTTGTTCGAGAATATTGAACCCGGTATCTACACTATGCAGATCGGCATCACTAACTCCGCTGCCGCCAATGCTGCAAATGCAGCCATTGCAGTCCTTCCCAAGGAAGAGGTAGACGCTCTTGGAACCGGTGCTGCTACCGCCACCTGGGATTTGATCGGCGAGAAGGCTCTCAGTAATCAGCTCACAGCCGGTACCGCTCTGTTCTCTACTACTGCCACCTTCGCAGGCGATCCCAACAACAGCTACTATGTGTATTTCAAGGATGTTGATGACGCTAAGCAGTTCCTCTATATCAGCGGTATGTCTTTGACCAAGACCTCTGATGTGTACGCAATGAACGGCAGCGAACCCCTGACGACTGAGCAGGCTGTTATCGATGCTCTGATCGCTAGCGGCAACACTGTGAAGCTGTGCAAGGATGTCAACGTGGGCGACACCGCTGTGCTGAGCTCCGAATCCACTGTTGACCTGTGCGGCAACACCCTGTCCGGCGTCAGCGCTGCTCTGGCTACCGTTATGGACTCCTCCAAGGGCAAGGGTGCGATCGCTGTGAAGCCCATTAATGTGGCCAACGGTTATGTCGCTCTGGTTGACGGCAGTGCTTGGCGTGTTGTAAACTACGCCATTAGAGTTGACCAAAATGTTGCAGTTAACGGCAACGATGCTACCTTCTGGTTCCGTGTCACTCTGGGCAATGCCGACTGCTACGCACTGACAAAGAATGACACCGACTTTGCAATCGGTATGTACGTCTCTGTTAACGAGGGTACTATGGTATATGCAGAGTTTGATTCCGGTCTGGTGGATGAATGGGCAGACGCTATGAGCGGTGCTGATAATTCCACTGTCTATGTCCGCGTGACCATCAAGGACGCAGCTGATCTCTCCCTGAGTCTGGTCGGCGCCGTTAATGAAAAAGCAGGCGGTGACACCATCGTTCACGCCCCCGCCGCTGAAGCTTAATTTAAGGAGGTAACGAGCAATGATGAATTATGAAAAGCCTGTTGTGGAGCTCGTAAGCTTCCAGACAGAAGCTACTATGGCTAGCTGGGATATCCGTCTGGACATCGAAGGTCGCGACGATGGCCTGTTGGCTAGTTACGGCTTGAGCTTGACTCACGAAATCGCTATCTAAGAACGAAAAGAATACGCAAATGCCGGGCGCAATTTTCCGCCCGGCATTATTTTATATATATAAAAGAGAAATTCTACGGGCGGTTGATAACCGCCCCTACAAACAAACTTTAAGGTTTCTCGTAGGGGGAGCGATGGGAGCGCCGCCGGAGGCGGAAGGAGCGACCTGAGCGAGTGGCAGCGGTCGACAAAATCGAGGAAAAGCGTAAGCCCGAAGATTTTGTCGGGTACCGCAACAGGACACCCGGCACCATTTAACCGTCCTTTATTGATACAATTGTGTCAATAAGGGTCTGTTTTTTGCTTCGAATACCGAGTGCAAGTGCTGCTTGACAAAAGCAAGTAGTATGTTCTTCCAATTTGTTCTGCAATCTGCTAT
>JAZOCJ010000004.1:0-146093 GCA_045596405.1 Faecousia sp.
TAATCAAAAAATATTTTCAAAAAAAGCAAAATAATGCTTGCAATTTTCGCCAAGGTGTGCTAATATATCCAGGCGTCAAGTGACGCAACTGAATATCCGGGTGTGGCGAAGTTTGGTATCGCGCTTGAATGGGGTTCAAGAGGCCTCGAGTTCGAATCTCGACACTCGGACCAAGAAATCCGTGGAATCTTATGGGTTCTGCGGATTTTTTCTAACTTTTCGACCCTAAATTTCACTACATAGCCGTTAGCATCTACCATTTATCTACCACCTTATGCTCCAAACTTCTCAGCCAACGAATTGGCAATATTGTTCTTCCGGGCAACATCTAGGTGGGAATAAATGTTTGCGGTCATCTTGATATCAGAGTGACCAAGCCATTCCTGCACATCTTTCAAATTCCATCCCATATCCAAGAGTAGGCTCGCACAACTATGTCGCAGTTCGTGAAAACGAATGTGTGGCAGGTTGTGCTTTTTTAGCAGGTTGCTAAACCGCTCGCTGATGTAGTCGGGGGAATAGGGGTGTCCGTCCGGCCATTTAAACACATAATTGTTTTCTAGGTATTCACGGCCAAACATAATGCGGTGCTGTTCCTCTTGCCATTTGGCTGACTGGAATATTTCCAAGGCTTCCGGGGTCAAGGGGAATGTTCTCCGACTACTTGCATTCTTGGTCTTATCCTTGGCTATGGCTTTGGTGACCTTGGAAACAGTATGTCGGATGGTCATGGTCTTTCCCTCAAAGTCAATACTATCCCATTGCAGACCAAGCAATTCACTGCGGCGCAGGCCGTACATTGCTGTGATCTTCACCAAGGGGAGCATGGGGTCATTTTCCAATGCCTTGAAAAGAGCCTTTAACTGCTTGGCGTTATAGAATGTGCTTTCGTAGCGTTGAACTTGTGGCAATACAACAAATTGACACGGATTTGACGGCAGAAGCTTATTCTGCACAGCCATGTTCAAGGTCTGATTGATGATGTTTTTGTGCAACTTGAGAGAGCGAGCAGAAAGCCCACCTTTTCCGTCAAGTCTGCCATTTGCGTGCTTGGTGTCAATATACCGCTGGATAGCCTTATGATCGACTTTTGACAGCAAAAGGCCGGTATCATCAAAATAGGGGAGTATATGCCCATCGGCAAGGACTTGATACCCTTGCATGGTAACCGCATCGACCTTTCGTGCAATCTGCTCCAGCCATAAACGAACATAGTCGCTGAAGCGAACATCACTATGGACAATGCCATCCATGCGCTCATACTCGGCCAACTTCTCCCGGAGAAATTGGTCGGCGCGGCGTTTATTTCCGGTCACAGGAAGATCGGTGGAAATCCACTTTTTCTTCCGTTTTCCATTCTCATACACATTGAGAACAGCATAGTATTTTCCATTCTTTACAGTCAGACTGCCTGTCATAGTTTACTCCTTTCATTGTGACAGTAGATTGCAGTAGACCGTTACAACTTCACATTGTTCCGTGCGGTCTTTACATATTCTTCAAGCATGGCCTTAGGAATGCGAATAGTGCGCCCAACACGGAGTGCCGCCAGTTTATTACTGTTTACGAGGGCATAGGCGGCTTTAATACCGATTTTTAGTGCATCGGCAACCTGTGAGACGGACAGAATATCCGGGTACTCTCTGAACAACTGACAGCACCCCCATTATCTGAAGATGGTGTCCGGATCGAAGTCCGGGTCATCCGGCAACAAGGGAAAATCATTCGTCATGTGCTGTACCAGTTTTATACGGCGGCGAAAAGCATTCCATGTTTCCGGGTTATCAACTTGAACATTGCGATATTGCTGTTCAAGTGGAATGTTTGAGATAAGATACACTTTGGTATAGCATGCCACTTTGTTTGCATAACGGCAAGGCAGTTCCAATGGATAGCCGTCCAAGTAGTTCAGCATATCACCGATTGAAAGACTGCTCCGAAACTCTTCAAAGATAATCACATCTTGACCCTTGTATCCGTCAAAAGGATGGGAATAGTCTGTCACACGATACACAGCAGAATAGCCGTACTTCTCCATGACACTCCGGGTCTTTCCTGCGGCAGTATCACCCCACAGATATGTAACCTCTAATTGTCGCCATTCGTCCTTGTAACGCTCAGCTAAGAGGGTTTGGCGTGTCTGTTCAATATGCGGTATCTTGTTATAGGCCGATGGACATTCTTCAAGGATCTCCGCATTTGTCATCCCATCGCGGATCATCTGCATAATCTGTTCAGCTTGCAGTTCTCTGCTTGACCTATCCGGGGGAAGTTCGCCCCATTCTTCAAAGGTTTCCGGGATGTTCGTTTCATGTTTGGCATCGTCAAGCCATTTTCCCTCTTTGCGGACATAATCCCGGTTTTCTTGGTGTTTACCATTGGCCGGGTCGATGTGTACGCCATAAAATCGTTTGAGCATCGTCTCAAACATGACACAGTTTTTGAACACAACATACACATGGGTGTGCGGTGTTCCTTGCTCTCCCACTTCATCACACATACACCAATATCGCACCCCGGAAAACTCGGAGAGGATAGCGCGTAGGCGTTCATGGGAATAGCCATTGTCAATGGGATTGTTGATAGTCAGCAGGTATTTGCGAGTGCTTTTAGATCTTGCCATTAAATCTCCTTTCTTAATCTTTGCGTAAGTGTACGCATTACACTCGTTTGCAAAGGGTAATACTAGCCCTTTGCAAACTAGCCGCAAACAACCTACGCATTGGAGTTCCAATGACTAAGCACTCTAAGAAGTTTACGGCTCATCCTTCTTTGCCGGGTCAAGCAGATCACCTAAAATGGCTTTACCAACGATATCACCAAGGGCGAGACCGAGTAGGAATGCACCAACGGATAAACCTGCTTTTGCGGCTCTTTTCTTCAGTTCTTGCTGTTCAGACTTTGATAATCTAATCGTTAATACTGTATCTCTAGGCTCACTTGTTTTCTTTCTAATCTTCATAATATCGACCCCCACTCTTACACTTTACAATTCAAATCATTACTTTAATCAAGGGTACTTATTCATTTTTACATTTATTTTCAATGAGCATATTTATGGACACCAGTCCCAACACAGCAACAAACTGTGATTACATTTTAAACTGTGATTACACTTTTTGCAAGTGGTAATTTGTGAAATTATTGTAAATAGTCGTAGCATTATAGTTGTCTCTAGGTTACGCCGGGGGCGTTCTTTGACAAGGTGCGAACGGAAGATTGTGCATGGCGGTAGGTGGTGCGCCCGCAACGATGCGTTTCCGCTCGACGATGGGTTGTAGGGGGCGTCAGCACCATCCCGGTGCGTAGAGACCGCGCAGGGGGGCGTGGTGCGTCTCCTGTGGCGCGTTCCGTGCGCTTCCAACTTCGTTATTGTCATCGATACCTGGGTGCGCCTATCCGGCGTGAGCCGTCACAGAATAGCAACCGCCCCCGGCGGCGGATCAAGTCCGCATCCGGGGGTCGGCGTTGCTCGTTGTAACAGTCTACTTATCTACCGCCATCTACCACTTTTCTACCAGTTTTCGAAATGATGGGGATGCGCTTTTCCGTTGTACGCATGAAAATGTTGCTATTTCCGGGATTTTAGGGTACTAAATGCCGCTATTTGCGCCTAAAAGATACGCAATGCCAAATCTGCTATGAAAATGGGGTTCAAGAGGCCTCGAGTTCGAATCTCGACACTCGGACCAAGTAAGGATAATCCGAACGCAATCTTCCAAGTTGGAGATGTGTTCGGATTTTCTCTTTCTATCGACATTATTATTTGATAGAGAAACAGCTAAGGCCAGTTGGTGTACCAACTGGCCTCCTGTTATACACTTAAAACTTGTTGCATTTTTGCTTGTACAGGCAGGCTATGAGGATTTGTGCAATGCCTACCGCAACCATTATACCGCCGATTATAAGGACAGTATTAAGGCTGATCTGCGCCTGATGATCCACGGTTACAAACTGGGACAGGTACTTGTAAAGGCTCGTCAGTGACTGAAAAGCAGTAATGCCTATGCCGATTAGCAAAAGGCCGCAGGCAGCAAATACATTACTAGAGATAAAAAGTGCGTTTTTCATACAATTTCCTCAGTTCTGATGTGCTGCAAGAAAAGCTTGTAGATCATCAGTTTTTAGATTACATTCGTCCATTGTAGCAGCATGAACCAGGAAAAAGTCATAACCTGGGCCATCCGGGATTGCCTCATGGATCACAAAAAAGTTATCATCGACCACTTCACGCACAAAATAACGATCATATTTATCGTCGCCAACATAAAAATGGCAGGCACCCTGAATATCGCGTATTTCTATATTTTTCCCTTTTTCAATCAGCCAATCTATAGTAATATGCCATCCGTGATGACCATCTCTACTATCTGTGTTTTCACACTCGCATCGGGGTTCAGGTTCTCCGTGTTCCTCAACAAAAGCAGCAACATCTACATTTTCAAGACCTAACTGTAACATATCACCGGTAGGAGTATGGATTAGGAAAAACCCCTTGAGTGTACCGTCCATATTCTTACTGTTGACAAATTCATAATCATCATCAATGATCTTGTAATAACCTGGACCATAGTCACCATAAGCGTCCGTGAATCCACCAAGGTAAGACTCGAAATCTTCTGCTGTGAGTTCTGTACCAAGAGCTGCAAGGTCAACCAAGTCATCGATAGATAATGGCTGGATATGTTGAGGAAGATATTCAAATTCAGCAGCCAGCTTTTCTTTATCACTAAAGTGGTTGTAGAAATTCTCAATTCTTTTCCAGGTATCTTCGGTGAAGTAGATATCATCTCTCTGCAGCAACATATCCTGGACATAGGTATGCAAATCGGTATAAAAGAATTCATGCATCTCGTACACAACATTCTTATCATCCTCATAGACCTTATACTGTTCCATTTCCTCGAAGGTGAGAAGATGACCTCTGACAAAAGCATAGTCTTGAGGACTTTGGATATCTGCCTTTGCATAGCAGTACGGGAAGAATAAGTCTATGCTCCACTGACCATTAAAGCTACCGTCATCAAGCATGCACGGAACGGTTACACCAATAGCTCTAAAATGCTCTGTATCGTCAATGCCCATAAGTTTGTTGTACGGATCAAAGACGGAAGTAGTACCTCCCCGCATCCAATCGTATCCATCCCATTCAAGGTAGCCTTCCATAGAGGTGCGTACTACATTGCCATCCACTTTCGCCAGTTCTGCCTGAACCAACTCCATATAGTCGAAGGCATCAGGCCAACGAGCAAAGACATCCCATGTGAAGTTTTTATAGTAGGATTTCAGAGACGGGAGAGCACCTTCCAGACATCTTTCGTCCGATAGTTCATACCAGGGAGTAACATAGTCGGAAAGCACGAAAGATACCATACAAGACCATTTTTGACCCAGCAAGAAGCCGTCATTGGTCATTTGCAAATAGTAGAAGTCGTTTTTACTGTTCTCCAGTGCTTCAACATCATAAGTTCTCCGCAGATCCAGCCTGACCTTTTCCGTGGAATTGGCAGGGATTGTAAGATTTTCAATATAGGGTTCTTCGCTGGTTGACTCCACAAGCTTTTGCGTACTGTAATAGTAAAGCTTCATCTTGGGTTCCAGCTTCAGATCCTTGTCAGATTGATTTGTGATCTCAACCCAAACAATACCGTCGCCGTAGTAAGATGCACTGATCGTCAGACTGTCTCCAGCCCAAGTGGAGAAGATAGATACTGCGAAGGCGGTCAGCGTAACAAAGACGGTAACAATGGCTGCAATTAGTGCAACCTTGGGAAGTCTTTTGCGGGTGGCTGTGTTTTCCTCAAATGCCGTTTGTTCCTTACTGCCGGCCGGAATCAGTCTGATGCCGGTTTTCTTTTCGAAAGTGCGTTTAATATGATACAAATTGTGTTTTTGCATACGGTTCATAAGTGACCTCCTTAACATACGGATATAGCTTTCCGTAGTTTTTGCTTGGAGCGATATAGGTGGTTCTCAACCTGCTTTACTGGCAGATCCAGAGCTTTTGCTATTTCCCGAGGCCTCTGCTCGTAGTAGTACCGGCGGATGAGAATATCCTTTTCAACGTCGGCCAATGCATTCACCGCTGCCACAAGCTCCCGTTTGGTTTCTTCCTGCAGCAGGGCATCCTGCATTCCCATTCGGCCTACCATCATAGCACCCTCCAGCGGAACAGTACTGTATTTGGACAACGCCCGGTAGCGGTCAATGGCTTTACAGCGAGCTACCATACAGAGCCAGCTTTTTAATGTTCCGCGCTCCGGATCATATTTATCGGGGTTTTCCCACAGGTCGATAAACACATCCGCAACGCATTCTTCTACATCCTGCTCGGTTCCAACATTTTTAAGTACAGCCGCAGCTATCGGCCACAAGAGCCTGGAATACTTGACGATGATATCGTTGATCGCGCGCTCATCACGATTCTTGATTCCGGCAATAGCAGTTATGTCTGTCAAAATCGCTCCCTCCTTTCGCTGAGATTGATCGATCACTTATAGTACGAAAGAAAACTCAAAAACACTCACTTGAATACGAAGTTTTCCGAAAAGAGGAAAAGGTGCCGGGAAAGACACCTTTTCACTGTTATAGCATATTAGGGTGCATATTTCAGCAAGTCAATGCCCCAAAGCGCCTGGACAGCATCCAGCATAGCAACAACATCATCGTGTTGCTCTATTAACAACTGCTTTATTTGCTCCTTCTGTGTCTCTGTACGAACCGGGAATTGGTGGTTTTCAAAATCCGGCGTCATATCAGACTTCAAATATACTGAGTAGGACTGGTTATCTTGATCAGTGATATACAACCAGAAGCTGTAGCTACCGCCAGCCTCCGGATAGAGGAACATTACTAATCCGTCATCATCCATAACCCGAACGAAACCGCTATTGCTCAAAATGATTGGGAGCCACACTTCAAAACGATAGCCATTCTTTTCTGTTGTGTAGTCGGAAGATGTATAGAACCTATCTTCTTTAGTGGTTTGTTCCATAGTCTCCGTCAGTTGATAGTAGTATTTCGCATAGCTGAAATACCATATCCCGGTTAAGGCAGCAGTAACCAGCAACAACGCTGCCAGAGTGATGCATATACCTCTTCGGATGTAAGTCCACTTGCTTTTCTTCCACTTCTTTTGGATTCCCTCAAGAGGCTTCAGATCGTCCACTGTTTTTTCCGGGATATCAATACCGGAGTGGAGATCAGCAAGCACACGACTGCACTGGGGGCATTCCTTCAGGTGTTCCTCGACCAGTGTCGCGCTATCGTCAGAGCATACACCGTCATAGTACATTGGCAGCATATCTTCAATGACTTTACATGATATTTTCATTTCAGTTCCTCCTTGATTTTCAGTCTTGCCCGGTGATAAGTGACTCTAGCCCAAGTTTCCGTTCTGCCAAACAGCTCTGCAATCTGTTTGAATGATAGCTCACCGAATGTTCGAAGAGAGAAGACTTCCTTGTAGGGTTCCTCCAGAGTATGTAGGACCTTATGGATAGCAAAGGCTGTTTCCTGATTGCAGAAATTATCTTCAATATTTCCATCGCCTGGGAGCAGAGCTGTATCGGTACTTGAATCCAAGTGCTTATCCTTCCGGCACATGGAGATGTAGGTGTTCTTTGCTATCTGGCATAGCCAAACGGACACTTTACACTTGCCGTCAAAGCTGCCCAGCTTTTCTAATGCCTTATAGAATGTTTCCTGCGTTATTTCCTCTGCCAATGATTCGTTCCGGCACAGAGATAAGGCATACCGGTACACATCTCTAAAATACAGGTTGTACACCTCTTGGAAATCAGTCACTTTCTCACCTCCTTCACACCTATGACGCACGAAAACCAATTTCGTTACAAATTTTTTATGTAATCTTTCAAAATTAAAAGGCTCCCCATTTCTATATGCAAGTATATTATAGCATGCATGTTTAGAAATGGGGAATAAAAAGTCTCTCCATTATATCATTTTTGCACAAATGATTTTTGTTTCTCTTCCCACTCCGCAAATTCCTTTTGTCCTTCCGCACTCTCAAAAAATGCTTGGATTTGCGGGAGCAGGATACGGGCAAGGGGTTCTACTTCGTGAAGGGGAATACCTGTGCCGTGATTAATCAAAAAATTGCTATACGATACTGAACACTCATAAGGGTAATACTCTCCTTATAGGCATTCAACAGGTTTGGATTTATTATCGGTCGTGGGCGCAAAATTGCGGAAACAGCAAATGTTGTTTCCGCAATTTTCTTTTGTGTCGGGATTTGAAAGATCAAATGCAACGCGGACGAAAATATGTTGTAAAAATATAGTTTTTTTAGAAAATAACACTTGATTTTTATTTTCTCTTGTGCTAAACTTAATCAGTCTGAAATCAAGGTGAGTCCTCTGCAGTGCCGGGAACCATATCGCCGGGCCATACACTGTAAGAACGCCTAATATTAAGGAGGACAAAGATATGGATTTGGTAAAGGCACTGTCCAGCCAGTATATGAAGGAAGAGCTGCCCGAAATGCGGGTTGGCGATACCGTTCGTGTGCATGTGCGGATCAAGGAAGGCTCCCGCGAGCGTATTCAGGTGTTTGAAGGCACTATCATCGCTCGTAAGCATGGTGGTATTGGCGAGACCATTACAGTTCGTCGCGTCAGCTACGGTGTTGGTTGTGAGAAGGTTTTCCCTGTTCACTCTCCCCGTATTGCTGCTGTTGAGACTGTCCGCAAGGGTAAGGTCCGCCGCGCTAAGCTGTACTACCTGCGTGATCGTTTCGGCAAGGCTGCCAAGATCAAAGAGCGCGTCTGATCGAAAAAAGAATAAAAAAAGAGGGGCAACCCTCTTTTTTTATTGCCAAAAATCGTTTATAATGAATAAAACTGTGTAAATTTATCTTGCGATACGCGCTGCTGTTTGTATGGAGGTATGATCATTGGATTATCAAGATCGGGATGCTGTAGAAAAGCACGAGATTTCATCCGACACAAAAAATCAAAAAAATATGCCTAAGAGCGCCCTTGCGTACCTGCATGACCTGGTTTGCTTGTTGGCGGGTATTCTGCTTGTATTCTCTTTGCTGTTCCGTGTGGTCGTAGTGTCAGGTGCATCTATGAACGATACACTGGTGCACGGTGACTGGATCTTGCTTTTGGGGAACGGTCTCTACGGTGAGCCTAAGTATGGAGATATTATTGTTGCCAGCAAGGATTCTTTCAAAAACGGCGAGCCGATCATTAAGCGCGTGATCGCCACCGAGGGACAAACCGTGGACATCGATTTCCACGCAGGCATTGTTTATGTGGATGGAGCTGCCCTGGAGGAGCCATATACACTTACCCCTACCAATTTGATGGAGGGCGTTTCTTTTCCTCTCACTGTGGATGAAGGGTGCATATTTGTTATGGGTGATAACCGCAACGAATCCAGAGACAGCCGCAGCGATATGATTGGATTGATCGATTGCAGAGAAGTGCTTGGGAAAGCGATTTTCTTAATCTTCCCGGGTATGGACGATGATCACCCGGAGCGCGAATTTGGCAGGATCGGAGCGTTAATACAATGAGTTCTGAGAAAATGAATATTCAGTGGTATCCCGGTCATATGATGAAAACCCGCCGCCAGATGGAGGCGGATCTGCGACAGGTAGACGCTGTTTGTGAGATCGTGGACGCCAGAATACCCAGATCCAGCCGCAATCCGGATATTGATGCAATTTGCGGCCCAAAGCCCCGGATCGTGATACTGAACCGTATGGATCTGGCTGATCCCGCTGTAACCAAGGATTGGATCGCCTATTTCCACGGAAAAGGCATCCCGGCGGTAGCAACGGATTGCAAAAGCAGACGGGGGATGGGAGACATTCAGCCGGCTATCCGTTTACTATTGAAAGAGAAATTAGACCGTGATGCCGCAAAGGGGATGAATCGCCCGGTGCGGGTGATGGTGGTTGGAATTCCCAATGTTGGGAAATCCACGCTGATCAACCAGATCTCTGGACGCAAGGGTGCAAAAGCAGAAAATCGCCCCGGTGTCACACGGGGAAAACAGTGGGTGACTGCAGGAAACGGACTGCTTCTGCTGGATACCCCCGGTATTCTGTGGCCGAAATTCGAAGATCCCGAGGTTGGAATGATGCTGGCATATACCGGCGCGGTAAAAGAGAATGTGATCGACACAGAAGAGCTTGCCTGCCGGTTAATGGAGCTGCTCCGAAAGCATTACCCCCAGACATTAAAAGACCGCTACAGCATTGATCTTCCCGAGGACACACCCGGGTACCAGTTGCTGGAGGAAGCCGGACGGATGCGGAGATTCCTGCTGGCAAGAGGGGAGATCGACACCGAGCGTGCCGCAAAGATCCTGCTGGATGAATACCGGTCAGGAAAGCTGGGGCGCCTTACACTGGAATCGCCGGGAGATATTTGATATGTATGAACAAACTATGTGGGAAATTGAAGAGAGCTTTTACCAAAAGGGCTTTCAGTGCATTTGTGGTATTGACGAGGCGGGTAGAGGACCGTTAGCCGGTCCTGTCTGTGCTGCTGCGGTCATTTTGCCGGCGTATGTGGATATCCCCGGACTGGATGACAGCAAGAAACTATCTGATAAGCGGCGCAGAGAGCTCTTCCCTATCATTCAGGAAAAGGCAATCGCTTACGGCATTGCATTCGCCGATGCACAGGAGATCGACAGCATTAACATTTTACAGGCGACCTTCTGTGCTATGGAACGCGCGGTTTCTATGCTGAATGTAAAGCCGGATCTTCTGCTGATCGACGGCAATCGCGAAAAGGATTTTGGCATTCCTGTGGAAACCGTTGTTCGCGGCGACAGCCGCAGTAACAGTATTGCCGCGGCTTCCGTCTTGGCGAAGGTTACACGGGATGATCTGATGCTGGAAATGGCAAAGGAATATCCCGCGTACGGCTTTGATGTCCATAAGGGCTATGGCACAAAGGCGCACTATGCCGCGTTAAGGGAATACGGTCCGTGTCCCATCCACCGGGCGTCCTTTCTGAAGAAATTTTATGGGGCGGAATAATATTTCCGGTGCTTGGGGTGAGGCACAAGCAGCTGCATACCTGCGAAAAAAGGGATATACAGTGATCGCCTCGGGTTATCGCAGCCGATTTGGTGAGATCGACCTGATCGCATGCAACCGTAAATACATAGTTTTCGTAGAGGTAAAGCTTCGCAAGTCGTCCGGCTTTGCGAAAGCGGCGGAATTTGTTGACCGTTATAAACAGGAGCGATTGCGGTCGACCGCCGCAATGTATCTGTCTCAAAATCCGACGGGGTTACTGTCCAGATTTGATGTGACCGAAATTTATGCGCCCGAAGGGGTATCTACGGTACATCCTGAAATCATTCATTTGGAGGATGCTTTTCAATGAATTTCCCTGTATTTGACCTGCACTGTGACACCGCATTGGCACTCCTTGGCAAGGATATGCGGCAAAACGGAGCCTTGCGCAAGAATGATCTTCATATCGACCTGGAGCGGGCAGGGGAGCTGCCTGGTTATGCACAGTGCTTTGCCTGTTTTACCACATCTATGGATGACGAATCCTTTTGCGGTCTTTCCCCGGTGATGGTCTTTGAGCGGGAACTTGCATCCATTCTGCGGGAAGTTGAAAAGAATCGGGATATTATCCGATTGACTTATAACGCTGATGAGGCAGAAGAAAACCTGGAAAAGGGAAGATTGTCTGCTGTCCTTACTATAGAGGGCCCGGCAGGCTTTGGATATGATCCTGCGTTGCTGGAGGATCTCTACAATATTGGCTTTCGTATGACAACACTGGGCTGGAACGAAAAGAATCCCCTTGTAGGCTCTCACATTACCGGCGGCGGACTGACCGAGCTTGGTCGTGAGTATGTGGCAGAGGCGCAACGGCTTGGTATGATTATAGATGTGAGCCATATCAGTGACGAGGGATTCTGGGACATTATGAAGATCACAAAAGCACCGGTGATCGCATCTCATTCCAACAGCAGATCTGTCTGTAATGTGAGTCGAAATATCACCGACGAGATGTTCCGTGCGATCTGCGAAACCGGCGGTGTTGTTGGCATTAACCAGTATGCCGAATTCGTTGGCGGAAAGCGGGATTTGGATGCTGTGTGCGATCATATCTTCCATTTCCTTGAACTGGATCCCACAGCAAACCATATTGCCATTGGCGGCGATTTGGACGGCTGTGATGTCCTATGTTCCGGCTTTGAGGGAGTTCAGAGTTATCCGTCTCTTGCACAGCGTTTGCTTGAGCGGGGATTGGATGAAAAGCATGTAATGAACATTTTCTGGAAAAATGCTGTAGGAGTGATGAAAAATTGCTGTATGTAACTACAAAAGATACCAGAGATGCCTATACGGCTCACCGTGCACTTACACAGGACCGCGCACCGGATGGGGGACTCTATGTTCCGTTTCGTGTACCGGTTCTCGATAATGACCAGATTAGTTCTCTGAAAGTGCTCTCATTTGGCGAGCGGATTGTGCAGATTTTAGGTCTGTTTTTCCCCATTCAGCTCACGGGCTGGGATGTGGATTTTTGTATCGGCAGAAACCCGGTGAAAATCACAGGAATCAATCACAAAATATTTGTTGCAGAAAATTGGCATAACCCGGAATCGGACTATGCCTATATTGAACGCAGTTTGTACAACCGGCTTTGCGGCGATGAGACAATCGGGAGAACAGCCTCCGAATGGTCGAAGATTGCCATCCGGATCGCTGTGTTATCCAGTGTGTTTTGTGAACTTCTGTGTATGGAGAATTCTGAGACTTTTTTTCCGATGGATGTTGCAGTGGATGCAGGAGATGTTTCTGCTTTAACGGCGGTATGGTATGTCCGGCAAATGGGGCTTCCTGTTGCAACCATTATTTGCGGCTGTGACGAAAATAGTCCCTATTCTGATCTGTTCCGGCGCGGAACGATCAGCAATACCGCATCTGCCACGCAATTACAGGCTAATTTTGAACGTTTGGTATACACAATGCTGGGCGAAAATGAGGCGAAGCGGTATCTGGATGCCAGTGGCTGTGGAAAATCCTATTCGGTCCGTGCGGACGCTCAGGAGAGCTTTAAGAGTGGGACTTTTTCTGCTGTAGTTGGAAATTCCCGCATTCGCTCGTTGATCGACAGTGTCCGAAAGACAAATGCATATACAGTAGATGCGCGCACTGCGATTGCTTTTGGAGCGCTGCAGGATTTTCGTGCAACCAACCGGGAAAACCGGCATACCTTGCTGATTGCTGACAGGAGTCCGGCGATTCCGCTGTGATCAACTAACAACTGTTTTCGTGAGGAAAATGAAATGGCACTGTATGTAATCGGAGACCTTCACCTGCCCCTTGGTGCGCAAAAGCCTATGGATGTATTCGGCGGTGCCTGGGTTGGGTATGTGGACAAGCTAAAGGACGGAATGTCAGTCATACAGCCGGAGGATACCACAATACTGCTGGGTGACCTGTCCTGGGCGTTAAGTCTGGAGGAAGCGCGGGCTGACTTCGGGTGGATCAACGAAATCCCCGGAAAAAAGATCATTGTAAAAGGAAATCACGATTATTGGTGGAGCACCGCTTCGAAATTCTACAAGTTTTGTGATACCAACGGATTTTCTGACCAATGGATCTTGCATAACAACCATTATGAATATAATGGTTGGGCGATTTGCGGCACGCGAGGCTGGTTTTATGAGGAAGATCGCAGTGGCGAACATGACAGTAAGGTGTTTCAGAGGGAAATGCTCCGATTGGAGGCTTCGCTGAAATCGGCGGGGGACCTACCAAAACTGGTTTTTCTCCATTATCCGCCGCGGTATCAGGGGTATTTGTGTGACGAGATCCTTTCCTTGTTTGAAAAGTATCAGGTGCGCAGCTGCTACTACGCACATCTCCACGGCGCGAGCCACAAGCTTGCGATAGAGGGATTATGGGATGGGGTCACATACAGCCTTGTCTCTGCAGACCGTTTGAATTTCCGTCCGATGATGGTAATTCCCTAAAGTTTTTTTAGAAATGTGTAGACATTTCGTACATTCTTTGATAAAATAACTCGGATGCAAAAAATGTAAACAGATGACCGCACAATCCGGTCTGATATTGGGAGGACATAACTATGAATATTAAGAGCATCGAAAAGAACGGCAATCAGGCTACCATCGTAGTCGAGATCGATAAGGAACTGATGGAGTCCGGCGTATCCAAGGCATATCTGAAGGCCCGGAAGAACATTATGATCCCCGGCTTCCGTAAGGGCAAGGCACCCCGGAAGATGATCGAGGCAATGTATGGTGCACACGTTTTCTATGAAGATGGTCTTGAGGAGATTTTCCCCGAGGTATATGAGTATGCTGTGATTGGTCAGGATGTGAAGGCTGTTGGCCGTCCCAGCCTGACAGATATGCAGATCAGCGAGGATAACATCGTTACCATCACCATCTCTACCGAGCTGTATCCCGAGGTCACTCTGGGTGACTACAAGGGACTTGAGGTAGAGAAGGCAGCTGCCAATGTTACTGATGAGCAGGTGCAGGCAGAGCTGGACCGTATGGCACAGAATGTTGCTTCTACCGAGACTGTTGAGCGCCCTGCCGAGATGGGCGATACCGCTAACATCGACTTCGAAGGCTTTGACAATGGCGTGCCTTTCGACGGCGGCAAGGGTGACAACTTTGACCTGAAGCTGGGCTCCGGTTCTTTTGTCCCCGGCTTTGAGGAGCAGGTCGTCGGTATGTCCGCAGGCGAGGAGAAGGATATCGATATCACTTTCCCCGAGGATTACCACGCTGAGCTGGCTGGCAAGGCTGTCGTCTTCCACGTGAAGGTAAATAAGGTCACCACCAGCAATGTTCCCGCACAGGATGACGAATTTGCAAAGGACGTTTCCGAGTTTGAGACTCTGGAAGAGCTGAAGAATGACATCCGTGCCAAGGCACTGGCTGAGGCGGAGAAGCAAATCCAGTCCGCTTTTGAGCAGGCTTGCGTGGATAAGGCTGCTGAGAATACAACTGTGGATATGCCCAAGGCTCTGGTTGAGGCAGAACTGGACACTCAGATGGAGCGTTTCGGTTATCAGCTGCAGATGAGCGGCTACTCCGTGGAAGCTTATGCCAAGATGATGGGCGGCGATCTGAGCACTATGCGCAACGCTT
Source organism: Faecousia sp. (assembly GCA_045596405.1). Lineage (GTDB taxonomy): Bacteria > Bacillota > Clostridia > Oscillospirales > Oscillospiraceae > Faecousia. The sequence continues at coordinate 15,145 of JAZOCJ010000004.1, forward strand.
TCCGTCCTGCTGCCGAGAAGCAGGCTAAGGTGAATGTTACTCTGGCGAAGATTATTGAGACCGAGAATATTTCCGCTACCGATGAAGAGATCGCCGAAGAGTTTGAAAATCTGGCAAAGCAGTACAGCCTGGAGCTGGACAAGGTTAAGGAAATGGTTCCCGTTGACGAGATCAAGTCCAGCCTGGAGACCCGCAAAGCAGTGAAGGTCATTGTGGATTCCGCTGTAGCCGTCGCCCCTAAGGCCGCAGAGGAATAATTACCAATTTTTGTGGTTAGAATGTTTCAAACCCTGAAAGGAGACACGACCATGAGTTTTATCCCTTATGTTGTTGAGCAGACAAGCCGCGGTGAGCGCAGCTATGACATTTTTTCCCGTCTGCTGAATGACAGAATCATCTTTCTTTCCGAAGAAGTAAACGATACCACTGCCAGCCTGATCGTTGCGCAGCTGCTGTATCTGGAGGCGCAGGATCCGGACAAGGATATTCAGTTCTATATCAACAGCCCCGGTGGCAGTGTAACAGCTGGTATGGCGATCTATGACACGATGCAGTACATCAAGTGCGATGTGGCTACGATCTGTGTTGGTATGGCAGCATCTATGGGTGCATTCCTGCTATCCGCCGGCACAAAAGGCAAGCGTATGGCGCTGCCTAATTCCGAAATTATGATCCATCAGCCCTCTGCGGGTACTCAGGGTCAGATCACAGATATGGCAATCCATATGAAGCGGTTGGAAACCATTAAGGCACGGATGAACCGTATCCTGGCAGAGAACACGGGTAAAAGCGTCGAGGAAGTTACAGCTGCCTGCGAGCGTGATAACTTTATGACCTCGGACGAGGCGCTCGCTTTTGGTCTCATTGACCGGGTTATCGAACACCACTAACATCACAGAAAGGCGGTACCTGATTTATGGCAAAATCGGATGATCAGCTGATCTGCTGTTCCTTCTGCGGCAAGCGCGAAAATCAGGCAAGATTGATCGCCGGTCCGGATGTATATATTTGCAGTGACTGCGTAGAGGCCTGTTGCGACCTGCTAAAGAACGAGGCTCGCAATAATGGTATGCCCGACCATCTCCCGACTCCCATGGAGATGAAGGCATATATGGATGGCTACATTATCGGTCAGGATGATGCGAAAATTGCACTTTCTGTGGCAGTGTATAACCACTACAAGCGCATTTACCTTGCGGAAAACTCCGATGTTGAACTCCAGAAGAGCAATATTCTTCTGATTGGTCCTACCGGCTCCGGTAAGACGCTGTTTGCGCAAACCCTGGCCAAGATCTTGAATGTACCCTTTGCAATTGCAGACGCCACAACACTGACTGAGGCTGGCTATGTGGGTGACGATGTGGAGAATATCCTCGTCCGGCTGCTGCAAGCTGCAGATTTTGATGTAGAACTTGCGGAACGGGGTATCATTTACATCGATGAGATGGATAAGATCGCCCGTAAAAGTGAGAATACATCCATTACAAGAGATGTGTCCGGCGAAGGTGTGCAGCAGGCGCTGCTGAAGATTCTGGAGGGCACGGTTGCGAACGTACCGCCCCAGGGTGGAAGAAAGCATCCGCAGCAGGAGACGATCCCGCTCAACACCACAAATATTCTGTTTATTTGCGGCGGTGCGTTTGACGGCCTTGAAAAGATCATTGGCGCCAGAACAGACCGGTCTGCCATTGGTTTTGACGCACCTGTGGAAAGTAAGAAGCAAAAGGATCTCGGTAAGATTCTGGCACAAGTTCATCCGGATGATCTGCTGAAATTCGGTATTATTCCGGAGCTGATTGGCAGAATGCCGGTGATTACATGTCTGCAGGATCTGAAGAAAGAGGATCTGGTGAGGATTCTTGTTGAGCCTAAGAACGCACTGACAAAGCAGTATCAGAAACTGTTTGAATTGGATAACGTCGAGTTGGAGATCCAGCCGGAAGCACTGGAAGCAGTGGCCCAGAAGGCGCTGGAACGCCAGATCGGTGCCCGGGGTCTGCGTGCAGTGATGGAAGAGACGATGATAAAGATCATGTATGTCATTCCTTCGGACCTTTCTATCAAGAAGGTCATCATTACTCCGGATTGCATCAACGGTGGTGAGCCGAAGATCCTGCGCGAGAAAGCAAAGCGGCGTGCTCCGATCAGCACAAAGAATGAATAACGCTGAAAGGGGGTAGGGATCTACCCCCTTTTACTCCACATAGGAAGGTGAAAGAATGAGCAAGGAATATGCAGTATCCGAAATGCCGATTTTGGCGTTGCGGGGTATGGTCGTATTTCCGGAGCAGACCGTTCACTTCGATATCGGTCGAATGAAATCTGCGCTGGCACTTGAGATTGCTATGAAGCACGACCAAATTCTGATGCTTGTACCACAGAAAAATATTGTCGAGGATGACCCGAGATTGTCCGGTCTGTATCCCATCGGTACGGTTGTAAAGGTAAAGCAGATCTTAAAATCGCAAGGCGAGAACATTCGTGTTCTGGTCACCGGTCTTTACAGAGCCAAAATTACGGAATTATCACAAACAGATCCGTATTTGTCCGGAACGGTAGAGCGGGTTGCGGAGACCGGGCAGGCGGACGAACTGCGGCAGCGCGCGCTTCGGCGGGAAGCGACAAATATCTACGGAAGATATCTGGAATTGGTTGAGCGTCCTTCCCAGGCGGTACAGCTTCGCATTTTTGCGTCTGAGGACTGCGGATTTATTGCAGATACCATTGCCCAGAACTCCGGTATTGATTACCCGGATAAAGCAAAGATCCTTTGTCAGCTGAATCCGGTGCGCAGGTTAGAACGTACGATTCGCCTGCTTGATGAGGAACTTCAGGTGCTTCATCTGGAATCGGATATTCAGGAGAAAACCAAAATCCAGATCGACCAGAATCAGCGGGATTATTATCTGCGTGAGCAAATAAAAGTGATTCGTGAAGAACTGGGCGAAGAGGATGAGAATTCCGAATTCCTGCATTATGAGAAGAATATCCTTATGTTAAACCTACCTAAGGAGTCGGAAGAGAAACTGCTGAAAGACCTTGCAAGGCTGAAAAAGCAACCCTTTGGCTCTTCGGAAGCATCGGTTTTGCGTAATTACCTGGATACCGTTTTGGAACTCCCTTGGAATACTCATACCAAGGAGCGGGTAGACGTTGGCGTTGCGCGGAAGATCCTTGACAGAGATCACTTTGGACTGCATAAGGTAAAGCAGAGAATTCTGGAAACCATTGCGGTCAGACAAATGGCGCCGGATATGCCGCCGCAGATACTGTGTCTGGTTGGACCTCCCGGCGTGGGTAAAACCTCTATTGCTTATTCGATTGCAGATAGCCTGAACAGAAAGATTGCGCGGATCGCATTGGGTGGCGTCCATGACGAAGCGGATATTCGTGGTCACCGCAAGACGTATGTTGGCGCAATGCCGGGTCGTATTCTGGCTGCATTAATACAATCTGGCAGTAATAACCCCGTGCTGCTTCTGGACGAAGTCGATAAGATGGGTTCGGACCATCGCGGTGACCCCAGCTCTGCGCTTTTGGAAGTCCTTGACAGTGAGCAAAATAAGGATTACCGTGATCATTTCCTGGAGATTCCCTTTGATCTGAGCAACGTGGTGTTTATTACGACTGCAAATACTGTAGATACGATCCCGCGTCCTTTGCTTGACCGCATGGAGATCATTGAGATCGGCTCCTATACGGATGAGGAAAAGCTGATGATCACGAAAAATCATTTGCTCCCCAAACAAATGAAAAAGCACGGGTTGAAGAAAAATCAGCTTAAGGTAACGGACGATGCCATTCGCGAGATCATCCAGTGCTACACCAGAGAGTCGGGTGTCCGTAAACTGGAACGCTGCGTCGCGGAGATTTGCCGAAAAGCAGATATGACGCTCCTTGCAGAGGAAACAACGAAGCGGATCACGGTTACCGGCAAAACGGTAGAACAGCATCTGGGTGTGCGGAAATATCTTCCTGACAGGATTCCTGTGAATGACCAGATCGGTATCGTGACCGGACTGGCGTGGACTGCGGTTGGCGGAGAGACCCTTGAGGTGGAAGTCAATGTCATGGATGGGTCCGGCAAAATGGAGCTGACCGGCAACCTGGGAGATGTTATGAAGGAATCCGCCCATGCGGCATTGAGCTATATCCGCTCGAATGCAAAACAGCTTGAGATCGCAGAGGATTTCTATAAAACAAAAGACATCCATGTGCATTTCCCTGAGGGCGCAGTTCCCAAGGATGGACCTTCTGCCGGTATTACAGTTTGTACTGCCATTGTGTCTGCCCTGACCGGCAGAACAGTTCGCTCTGATGTGGCCATGACAGGTGAAATTTCCATCCGGGGAAGAGTTCTGCCCATTGGCGGATTGAAGGAGAAGACTATGGCGGCTATGCGCCACGGTGTCTCCACGGTCATTATCCCAAGAGATAATGTCCGGGATCTGGAGGAGATCGACCCCACGGTCAAAAGCTCCCTCAACTTCATTACTGCACAGACTGTGGATACGGTCCTTGATGTGGCTTTGAATCCAAAAGCGGACATTGTACCGACCATTATCCAGGATCATTCTGTGGTGATTGCGTCAAAACAGCGGAAGCCGCCGCTCCAGCAGTGAGGTGTGGGTATGAATTTCAATAATATTGAGTTTTTACTCTCTGCGGTATCTACACGGAATTTTCCTAATGAGCGCTTACCGGAAATTGCATTTGCCGGTAAATCCAATGTGGGAAAGTCCTCGGTGATCAACCGCGTACTACAAAGAAAGCGCTTTGCAAAGGTAGGGGAGACCCCTGGCAAAACCATTCACATCAATTATTTTCTGATCGATGGGTCTTGCTACTTTGTGGATCTGCCAGGCTATGGCTTTGCAAAGGTTTCTCAGGCAGAAAAACAACGCTGGGGGAAGCTGTTGGAGGAGTATTTCGCATCCGGACGGATCGACCTCGGTGTGCTGATCGTGGATGCACGGCACGCACCCACAGCCAACGACGTTACCATGGCAAATTGGTTTATGGAAAGCCAGTGCCCCTTTGTTGTTGTTGCCAACAAGCTTGACAAGCTAAAGAAAAGCCAGATCGAGCCGAATTTACAAACCATTCGGGATGATCTGGAGCTGCCGGAGGATTGTGAGGTCATACCGTTTTCCGCAGAGAAGGGAACAGGACGAGACGAGCTGCTCAAGCACATCCTAAATACAGTTAATAAAAAACAGGTCATTGGATAATGACCTGTTTTTTGTATACTTTTTTAACCGTTGAGCGCTTCCCGGATAGCCTTTGCAAGCTGATCGGGGCAGGAGGTGGGTTTCATTCCGCAGCGGATTCCTTCTACCCGTGCCAGTACATCTTCTGCATCCATTCCTTCCACCAATGCTGCCAGACCTTTCAAGTTTCCGTTACAGCCACCGTAGAATTCCACATTTCTTAGCTTGCCGTCCTCGATGTCAAAGTAGATGCGCTGAGAGCAAGTGCCTTTTGTTTTGTATTCGTAATGCATATGTTTATTTCCTTTCGTTTATCGGATCACATCCGCTAATTTTGCGTTTACTAACTGAATAAGTGCCTCCGGTGGGATCAGCATTTGGTGACCCCGTTCACCGGCGGATACTGCGATCTTGTTATACATCTGGCAAGTCTCGTGGACATAAGTTGGATATTTCTTACGCATACCCACTGGACTGCACCCACCACGGATATAGCCGGTAATTCCCAGAAGTTCCTTAACGGGCAGCATTTCCATTTTCTTATCTTTGGCCGCCGCGGCGGCTTTCTTTAGGTCCAACTCGCAGCATACAGGAATACAGAACACATTGATCCCTGTGTGCACACCGCGAAGTACCAATGTCTTAAATACCTGCATAGGCGGCATGGACAGGGCTTCTGCCACGTGCATACCGTTGAGATCGTTTTCATCATACTCATAGAATTGTTCACTGCAGGGATAGCCTGCTTGCTGAATCAATCTGACCGCATTTGTTTTGGAAGCCATTTTTATCACCTTTTGTATTATACGATAGGATGCAAATTGTTTCAAGAGTGAATTATTGCTATAGATCGGGTTACTATAAGCACAGAGAGGAGGAAACAAAGTATGTCTGATAAGAAAGAAAACGAAATCAAGCAAGAGGACAGGGAAAATCTTGTAGAACTTGGTTCTGATATTACAAAAAGCAGTAAGGGCAACATTTATACACTTACGATCATTGGTCAGGTGGAAGGGCACCAAGCGTTGCCGGAGACGGTGAAAACCACAAAATACGAACACATTTTGCCCCTCCTGGCCGGACTTGAAGAAAGCGATGAGGTTGACGGTCTGCTCCTGTTGCTTAATACCGTTGGTGGCGACATTGAAGCAGGTCTTGCAATCGCTGAGATGATCGCAGGTATGAAAAAACCAACCGTGTCCCTGGTTTTAGGTGGAGGACATTCCATTGGCATCCCGCTTGCTGTTTGCACCAAAAAATCCTTTATTACCCCTACCGCTAGTATGACCGTACACCCGGTGCGTATGACAGGTTTGGTGGTAGGTGCGCCCCAGACATTCCGGTATTTCCACAGAATTCAGGAGCAGATCGCAGACTTTGTTACCGCCAATTCCGGGATCTCCAGAGAGCAATTTGAGGGGTATATGATGGCTACCGGGGAAATGGCAACGGACGTAGGAACAATTCTATATGGCAAAGAAGCGGTTGCATCCGGACTGATCGATAAGCTGGGCGGGCTGAGTGATGCATTATCTACATTGCATAAAATGATCAGCAAGCAAAAAAATCGCACAAAAGATAACGCTTAATATACGAAAAGCAATAATTTTGATTTACAGACTGGAAATTCGGGCAAATGTGTGTTATTATAAAGTGAAATAAAATGAGAGGGGATGGGAATACTGATGAATTGGCTTGAAGGACTGTTTTACGGTCTTGTTTCCGGGCTTTCGGATTTTTTACCCATCTCCTCAACTGCCCATCAAACACTGCTCCTCCGGTTATTTGGTCTGGATGGAAGAGACTATCTTTGTGACTTGCTTGTCCATATTGCGTTATTATTGGCGATTTATACGGAATACAAATCCACGATTGTGTACATATATCGGGAAAAGACACTTCGAAGAAGTCAAAAGTACAGAACTGGTTCCAATGTACATTTTGATGTCCGATTAGTAAAACACGCCGCTGTTCCGTTGATCATCGGTCTGTTTCTCTATCCGTTCACCCATAAAACGGAACAGAACCTGCTGTTTCTTTCCTTATTCCTGATCCTAAACGGGTTAATCCTGTTTTTGCCGAGTCGCATTTTGAACGGAAACAAAGATGCCCGCTCCATGACATTACTGGACAGTACCTGCATCGGACTTGGCGGTGTTGTGTCTGTTTTCCCCGGTGTGTCCCGAATCGGAACAATGACCTCTGTGGGAATTATGCGAGGTGCGGACAAGCAGAAGTCTATGAACTGGGCTTTCCTGCTAAGTATTCCTGCGCTCCTGTTTCTTGGTGTATTTGATATCATGCAGATATTTACGCAGGGTGTGGGGCTTCGTTGGATCAGTGTCCCGAGCTATCTGCTGGCGGCGATCGGTGCGTATCTGGGCGGCTATATCAGCATCCGGCTCATGAAGTATTTAACCATACGTGTTGGTTTTGCAACATTTGCATATTATTCCTGGGGCGCAGCATTATTCTCATTTATCCTGTATCTACTTGTATAAAGGAGTGTAGGCCTTATGGCAGCTCAAAAAAAGAAAACGACCCGCGCAGATAAAGCGGTGTCCGCAAAGGTAAAAAATCAGACCGGCAATAAGGATACCGGAGCAAAGAAGAAGGAGACGGCGGAAGAGAAAAAACCGTCAGAGTTTAAGATTCCTGCCCGCGTGATCTCCTCTGTGATCTTCCTGGCTTTGTTTGTGGTGTTTCTGGTGATCTTCTTCAATCCCGAGGGCGCCTTGGTCCAGGTTATTGAAGGTATGGTACACGGATTGATCGGCAGGATCGGATTTGTGGTTGCGATCCCTGTGCTTCTGTATGCGTTCTACATCCACGCATTCAGCGGAAAACGTCCTGTCTTGATGCGCACCATTTGCCTTGGGTGTTTTGTCGCCATCTGCGGATGTATTTCTCATATGCGTCTTGCACCGGAAAACCTGCCGACCGGATTGCCCCTGCTTGCTGAACTGTACACCGGCGGTGTTCTTGGTACAACCGGCGGCGCAATCTGCGGTGGACTGGCAATGCTGCTGTCATGGCTTTGCGGAAGAATCATTACATATATTATTCTGATCGTTGCAGCGATTCTGACACTGTTGGGCGGTATGCAGATCACACTGCCCAGCATCATTCGGGCGATCCAAAATCGCCCCCGCGCCCAATGGGATGAGGAAAAGGAAACCGTTGAGCAGGAACCCGCGGCAGTGGTTGTGAACCACATTGCCAATAAACGCATCGAGTACATTGAGCGCCGCCGCCACAATGCGGAAGCTTTGACCGAGACAGAGGAATACCCGGAAGTGTACGAGGCTGCTTTTGATAATAATCCGTCCAAGGTGGATGCGATCATCAGGCAGATTGATAACGATGTGGAAATGCCTGTTAATGCGGCAAACGGACCGGCAGCGGACGTGATCGAGAGAGAGATCTTGATCCCTGAGAAGCCTGCCGAGCCTGTAAAGAGTGATATGCCTCTGCTCCAGCGGGATGCCACTCCTGAAAACTTGGATACCAGTGCAGTCAAAAAAGAGAAGGTCACTGCTAAGGATGCTGAGATTTCTGCTGCTGAGGTGGCGAACGAGATCGCGCAATCGGAAACAGCGGAAAAAGTAGAATACTGTTTCCCGCCGATTGAACTGCTGAAACCTACCGGACGCAGCAATATTGATGCCACTGCCGAAATGCGGGAGAATTCCCAGCGGTTGAATGAGACACTGGCCAGCTTTAAGATCGAGGCGCATATTATCAATGTCACCCGCGGTCCCAGTGTTACCCGTTATGAGGTAGAACTTGAGAAAGGTGTTCGCCTAAACAAGCTTACCACCGCTGCGGATGATATTGCGCTGAGCCTCGGTGCTACCGGCGTGCGTATCGCGGCGGTTCCCGGCAAGATCTCTGTGGTCGGCATCGAAGTTCCCAACCGTGCTGTCACGACAGTATCTCTGCGAGAGGTTATTGACTCGCTGGAGTTCAAAAAAGCCAAGTCTAAATCCTCCTTTGCTGTTGGTAAGGATATTGGCGGCAGCTGCATTGTCGGCAACATCGCCCGTCTTCCTCATATGCTGATCGCCGGTACCACAGGCTCCGGTAAATCGGTGTGTATGAATTCTATTATCATCTCACTTCTGTATAAGGCAAGTCCGGATGATGTGAAGCTGATCATGGTAGACCCCAAAATGGTTGAATTGGGAATCTACAACGGCATTCCTCATCTTCTGATTCCCGTGGTGACTGACCCCAAAAAGGCGGCGGGCTCTCTGCAGTGGGCAGTCAGCGAAATGATGCGCCGCTATAAGGCAATGTCCGACGCAGGCGTGAGAGATCTGGAGTCTTATAACAGCATTATTGAAAGCCAGGAAGTGGACGGCGCAAAGATGCCGCAAATCGTGGTCATTATCGATGAGCTGGCGGACTTGATGCTTGTTGCCGCTAAGGAAGTGGAAGAGTCCATATGCCGGATCGCCCAAATGGGACGTGCCGCCGGTATCCACCTGGTGATCGCGACCCAGCGTCCGTCTGCGGATGTTATCACAGGATTAATGAAGGCAAACATTCCCTCCAGAATCGCATTTGCGGTGGCTTCTGCTATGGAATCCAGAATCATTCTGGATACCCAGGGTGCTGAAAAGCTGGTAGGCAAGGGCGATATGCTGTATGCTCCCATCGGCAACGGAAAGCCGCAGCGTGTACAGGGTTGCTTTGTCAGTGACAGTGAGGTAGAGGCGGTCGCCTCCTATGTCAAGTCAAGTTATGTCACCAACTATGACCAGCAGGTCATGGAGGAGATCGAACGCAAGGCACTTCAGACCGGCAACAAGACCGTATCGGAAGAAACAGAGCCCAATAGCGATGAGCTTATGGGTGATGAGATGCTTCCCGCAGCGGTGGATGTGATCCTCGAGACCGGACAGGCATCTGTCTCTATGCTGCAACGCAGATTGAAGCTGGGGTATGCTAGAGCGGCAAGAATCGTTGACGAGATGGAGGAAAAGGGAATTGTCGGACCTTTTGTGGGAAGCAAACCCCGTGCGATCCTGATCACAAAGGAACAGTGGGCAGCTATGAACTCCGGACAGCCCTCTCAAATGGCAATCGATGATCTGTCTGCAGAAACCCCGGAGGAGACCGATTACAGCGATATCTAATCACTTATATTTAAGAGCTGACAGCTTGTCTGTCAGCTCTTTTTTTTATGCATACGCGGTGATGATGTGCATAGGCTTGATTAGGAGTGATGCATATGAGATGTGCCTGGCAGGCTTACTTGAATTTACTTCCCATCTGGATGCGGGAATCTGTAGACAAGCAGGGGAGGGATACTCTCCAGGAGGTTCGCCTCCGTTTAAATATTCCACCGGAGTTAATAACCAGCACAGGTGTATTTTGGCTTGAGCGACCGGTGTCTATTGATGATCTGCGATTTTGCATCAATGTAGCCACCAGATATTCTCCATGGGCCGCGGGTACATTGTCCCAGGGATTTATCACGGCACCGGGGGGACACAGGATCGGCATCTGCGGAGATGCTGTTGTCAGCAATCAAACGATGACCGGTATTCAATCCCCGACATCCATATGCGTTCGTACCGCCAGAGATTTCCCCGGGATCGCTGGACAGGCTGCCAAGCTGGAGGGGTCGATCTTAATTGTCGGGAAACCAGGTAGCGGAAAAACAACGTTGTTACGGGATCTCATTCGGGAAAAATCAAACGCAGGACCGGGCAGTATCGCAGTCGTGGACGAGCGTGGCGAGATTTTCCCTATGGTCAATAATATGCCTTGCTTTCTTCCCGGGAAGCGCACGGACATTCTGACAAAATGCAGTAAGCCACAAGGGATTGAGGCAGTCTTAAGAAATATGGGACCGAGTATCATTGCGATGGACGAGATCACAGCACAATCGGACTGTGATGCTCTTATCCGGGCAGGGTGGTGCGGTGTGACCTTGCTGGCAACCGCACATGCGGGAAGTTATAAAGACCTTCTGTCGCGCCCTGTCTACAGACCGATCATTGAAAGCAAATTATTTGAAACGATCCTCGTTATACAACCGGACAAGTCTTGGAGACTGGAAAGGATGGACATATGAGCCTGAAGCTTATTGGCGCAGTAATGATCATATTGGGATGCGGGGGGTTTGGCTTCTTAATTGCGGCGGCACACAGGAGGGAAGTAAAATCTTTGCGGCAATTGATCTCCGTACTTGACTATATGGAATGCGAGCTGCAATATCGACTGACACCACTGCCTGAATTATGCCGTCAGGCTGCGACGGAATCAATCGGATTCCTAAAGCAGGTTTTTCTTTCGCTGGCAAACGAGTTAGAGGATCAGGTATCTCCCGATGTAGAACGCTGTATGCTGGCCGCATTGTCCGGCGTCAAAGATATACCCCGGCTGACACTGCATAGTTTGGAGCTGTTGGGGCGCTCCCTGGGAAGATTCGATATCCAGGGACAGCTGATGGGGCTGGAAAGTGTAAGAAGTGAGTGCCGCCAACATCTGGATATGCTTTTGAAAAACCAAGGCGTTCGCTTGCGCAGTTATAAAACGCTGGGATTGTGCGCAGGAGCTGCTATTGCGATTTTGTTTATATAGAGTATGGATATTGATCTGATTTTTAAAATCGCCGCAATAGGGATCATCATATCGATTCTGAATCAGGTGCTTAGCCGCACCGGCCGCGAGGAACAGGCAACAATGACGACCATTGCCGGCTTGGTGGTCGTGTTGATGATCGTGGCACAGAAAATTGCTGAATTATTTGATCTGGTGAAAAGACTGTTTCATTTCTGATGGAAGTATTTGTGAAAACCATAGCCGGGGCTTTTATTACTGTAGTCCTGTCTCTATCGATCTCGAAGCACGGGAAGGATATTTCACTCCTGTTAACTGTGGCTGTCTGCTGTATGATCATAACAGCCGCTTTTGCTTATTTGGATCCGGTTATCGAATTTTTTGACAAGCTTCAGTCTGTTGGTAAGTTGGATTCCGGTCTGATCACGATCCTTTTTAAGGCGGTGGGGATGGGAATGCTGTCCGAGGTAGCAAGCCTGATCTGTGAGGATGCAGGACAAGCCGCATTGGGCAAGTCCATAAAATTGCTTGCGTCCGCAGTCATTGTTTGGATGTCGCTTCCGATACTGACCAGTTTGCTTGATTTAATTGAGAGTATACTTACGACTGTATGAAAAGATTTATTTTACTGACTTTATGGATATTGGTACTTGCCATGCCGGTATCCGCTATGGAGTTTACAGCGCCGACTGCTCCGAATTCCGCGCAGGAATATATGCCTGCAGATGTGGATACCTTTGGTGATGGACTATGGCATATTATTAAAATCGGAATTAACAATCTACAGCCGCATATCACAGATGCTTTAGGGATATGTGTATCACTAATCTGTATTGTATTGCTTGCTTCACTGCTCAAAGGCTTTCAAGGTGCACCGAAACAAATGACTGAATTGGTCAGCACACTGCTGATCAGTATTGTTCTTTTGAAACCGTCCAATGTGTTGATCGGTATGGGAGTAAACACCGTGAAAGAGCTGAGCGAATACGGAAAATTGCTTTTGCCGGTTATGACCGCTGCAACAGCAGCACAAGGGGGCGTGTCTGTTTCCGCTGCGCTCTATCTGGGAACTGCGTTTTTTAATAGCTTCCTGACAACGATGATATCCAAGCTGATCGTTCCAATGATCTATATCTATTTGTGTCTTTGCGTTGTTAACAGTGCCATTGGTGAGGAGACGCTGAAAAAGCTGCGTGATTTCCTCAAGTGGCTTATGACCTGGAGCTTGAAGATCATTATTTATATCTTCACAGGCTTTATCAGTATATCCGGGGTTGTGAGCGGCACGGCCGATGCAACTGCGATCAAGGCTACAAAGCTTGCAATTTCCGGATTTATCCCGGTTGTGGGAGGTGTTATCTCTGATGCATCAGAGACCATTGTGATCAGCGCAGGTGTCATGAAAAACGCTGCCGGAGTGTACGGTCTGTTAGCCATTCTTTCAGTTTGGATCGGCCCGTTTCTGCAAATTGGCGTCCAGTGCATACTTCTCAAGGTCACAGCGGCAATTTGCAGTGTATTTGGAACCAAACAACCTGTAGACCTCATTCAAGCAATTTCTACCGGAATGGGCTTTGTGTTGGCAATGACAGGGACGATTTGTTTGCTGTTGCTGATCAGCACAGGTTGTTTTATGAAAGGGGTGGGGTAGTGGATCAAATTCGGCAGTATCTGATATCGATCACCGTGGCGGCAATTATTTGCAGTATCCTATCTGCGCTGTCAGAACGGAAAGGAACACAGGCCTCTCTCGTCAGGTTGCTGTGCGGCATATTTCTATCGATCACGATTGTCTCCCCTTGGTTAGATATTGATGTCAACGGCATATCCGGTTATTTGGACGGAATAAAATTTGATGCGACCGGTGCAGTTGCCGATGGTAAGGCAGAAGCAAATGCATCCAGGGATGCAATCATAAAGACACAAACCGAAGCATATATTTTGGACAAAGCCTCATCTATGCAGCTGGATATCACCGTGGAGGTCACTTTGAATGATTCCGACCCACCGTTGCCGCATACAGTTCTAATAAATGGGGCAGCATCCCCGTATGCAAAACAAACTCTGCAAAGAATGATCACTACCGATCTGGGAATTCCGAGGGAGAATCAGAGATGGATATGAAAGGCTTGTATCAAAGGTTACAAACATTCATAAAAAAATATAAATATGTTGCTCTGGTGCTTGTTTTGGGTATCCTTCTAATGACATTCCCTACAGGCAAGCAGAACACGCAAGCCGGCACAAATGCGTCAAATCAACAAGTGCGCATTGAGACATCAGTCAGTACACAAATGGAAGCCCTGTTATCCAAGGTTAGTGGAGCCGGGAAGGTTTCCGTGATGCTTACTGTTGCCGCAGGGGAGGAGACGATCTATCAGACAAATGACGATAAAGATACCGTTACCATCACAGATGCGGACCGGAATCAAAACGGTCTGATACGACAGGTCAACCCGCCAAGTTATCTTGGAGCAGTGATTGTATGTCAGGGTGCAGATGATCCATCCGTGCGCCTTGCCATCGTCAACGCCGTTTCCAAGGTGACTGGGTTAGGCACTGACCGTATAGCAGTACTCAAAATGAAATGAACAGGGAGGTACTTTTCATTATGAAAAAATGGAAGAAGAATCTGGTAGCTATGGCTGTGCTGGTAACAGTCTGCGCTGGGATCTATGTCAATTGGGTATATACAGAAGATCAGACTGCGGCAAACCTGGTGGATACTTTAGACACAGATAAGTTGATGTCTTCTGATAAAGTAGTCCTAGGGGACGGCAGCATATTGCAGGTTGATGGAGAAGAAGATAAGAACACAATGGTGGACTATTTTGCTGCTGTTCGCCTATCACGTCAGCAGGCAAGAGATAATGCAGTCGGACTTTTACAGGAGGCTATGGCATATAACGGCGATGCGCAGTCTGCCCAGACAAACGCACAGTTAGAGGAAATCGTGCAGACAGCTCTGTGTGAGGCGCAAATCGAAAGCCTTGTGATCGCCAAGGGGTATACTGACTGCGTTGCCTACATTAGCGAGAGTGGGATCTCTGTTGCGGTTGCATCGCCGGAGGGTGGACTGGTACAGTCCGATGTGGCGGTCATTGCTGATGTGGTTATGACTCAATCTTCCTTCCAAATGGAAGATATTCGGGTTGTTGAAGTACAATAGTACAAATACCCCTTGGCATATGCCATGGGGTATTTTCATATTATGCATCAAAAACAGTTGTATTTTTTTGGATTTGTGGTACAATAAACAAAAGTGTGTCATGCCCTGTGCATGGCGGTAATTTAGGAGGGGTTATTATGGCAGATAATAAGCAGTATGTAACACAGCAACTGGATAACGGTAACGTTATGATCTCCGAAGATGTGATCGCAACTGTGGTCGCACATGCTGTTACAGATGTTGAAGGCATTGTTGGACTGAGCACTAAGCCCGGAGCCGAAGTCATCAGCAAAAAGAACTGGGGTAAGGGTATCAAGATCGTCATTGGTCAGCAGGATGAGTTATATATTGACTGTAATGTGATCGTCAGCTACGGTCAGGGTGTTGTGGCTGTTGCCAAGGCGGCACAGGAAGCGGTTGCTAATGCACTGGAGTCCATTGCCGGTGTTAAGATCGCAGCTGTCAACATTAATGTTTCCGGGATTGTTCGTCAATGAGGTTTTAATATGACAAGGGCAAATGCCAGAGAACTGGCGGTACATTTAATTTATGAGAGAAGCTTTACCGGGGAAGACCCGGATCAGGTGATTTCCAACAGACTCAATAAGGAATACTACGGATTGCTTTCCGCAGAAAACCAGGTCTATACCGAGCGCCCCAGCCGGACACAAATGGCATATCTTGACTGCGTTGTTGGCGGTGTTGCCAACCGGATTGATGATCTGAATGCAGTGATCCAGAAGTTTTCCATCGGTTGGGATGTCAGCCGTATTTCTAAATTGGCACGCGCTATTTTGCAGCTGGCAATCTTTGAGATCCTCTATGTAGAGGATGTACCTACCGGGGTCGCTATTTCTGAAGCTGTTCGTATTGCAAAATTGTATGACGGTGATGATACCGGCGCGTTTGTGAACGGCATTCTGGGTGCATATGCCCGGTCTTTGACCGCAGAGGTGCAATAATGTCCGTAATCGGTTTTGATACCAGCAATTACACCACATCTGTCGCATATTTTGACGGAATCACCGGCAAGAACTGTTCCAAACTTCTGCCGGTGAGTGCTGGTGCGCTCGGATTGCGTCAAAGCGACGCAGTCTTCCATCATACAAAAAGCCTGCCGGATCTTTCCAGCAGGCTATTTTCCGATGTCGACCCGAGTTCTATAACTGCGGTCGGCGTCAGTACGCGTCCGAGGGCAGTGGAAGGCAGTTATATGCCTTGCTTTATGGTCGGGTATTCACACGCGAAAACGCTTGCAGAGGCGTTGCATGTGCCGCTGATAGAGTGTTCCCATCAGCAGGGGCATATTGCTGCAGCACTATGGAGTGCCGGGCGGCTGGATCTGATGGATCAGGCGCATCTAGCCTGGCATCTTTCCGGAGGCACTACAGAGCTTCTCCTCGTTGAGCCGGATGGGAAAAATGTTTCCTGTACCCGCATTGGCGGCACAACCGATATTTCCGCCGGTCAATTGATCGATCGAACAGGGCAACTGTTAAGCTTGCCATTTCCCGCGGGAAAACACCTGGATCAACTGGCAGGCACTGCTATGAGAAATGAGATATTCCGTGTAAAATGCTCGGGAACTGAATTCTCCCTGTCCGGTTTGGAAAATAAGGTGCAGCAGTACTATGCATCCGTTTCTGCCCCCGCAGAGGTGGCAGCCTACGCACTGAGGTGCTTGACGGATGCCGTGTTCAGAGCCTCTTGCAATGCACAGAGCAAGTATCCCGGTCTTCCGTTGGTATTCTCCGGTGGCGTTGCCTCCAATTCAATGTTGCGTAAGGTGATGGAGCCGCTTGCCCCTGTATTTGCACAACCCCAGTATTCCACGGATAATGCTATGGGCGTATCGATATTGTCTTTCCGATTAGGGTAGAGCGATAAATCCGAACCCGTTTTACAAAGTAAGGTTTATTGCTCTATCTTCGTTAAAATACTCGCAAATACACAAAGTATTTGCTGCGTTTTGTGCCTCGATAGAACAAAAACCTTCTCTTTGTAAAATCTTTGACCTGAAAGCGAGAAGATTTTGGCTTGTTTTTGTTCTATTGGGGCGCAGCAAGGCTTGATGCCTTGCAAGAAACAATAGGGCAAAAAGCGCCAAAATCCGCCGCTTTCATGCGAGTTCGGATTTGTCGTTCTACCCTACAGGAGGAGTAAACTATGTCTCAGCAAGTGCTGTCAATTGCAGAACTTAACGGCTATATTGCTTCCTTGCTGGATAGGGATGGTATGCTTTCGGCAGTGGCTGTAAGAGGCGAGATCAGCAATTACAAGGTTTATCCGTCCGGGCATCACTATTTCACACTGAAAGATGAGAATGCATCCTTAAAATGCGTAATGTTCCGGGGAAATGCTGTCCGACTGCGTTTTCGCCCGGAAAACGGTATGCAGGTCATTGCAATGGGTAAAATATCCGTCTATCCCAGAGACGGTGCGTACCAGTTATACTGCACGGCATTGGTGATCGACGGGGTAGGGGACTTGTATGCTGCTTTTGAGCAGCTGAAAAGCAAGTTGGCCGCCCAAGGACTGTTTGATCCTGCGCATAAAAAAGAACTGCCGAAACACCCCGGGACGATCGGCATTATCACAAGCTCTGCCGGCGCGGCGATTCACGATATCCTGCGGATACTGAACAAACGGTATCCATTAGCAAAGGTGCGGCTTTTGCCGGTAAGGGTACAAGGTGCAGAAGCGCCCGGCGAGATTGAAAGTGCCATCCGGTATGCAAATAAATACAACCTCGCTGATCTGCTGATCGTTGGTCGCGGCGGCGGATCTATTGAGGACCTGTGGGCGTTTAATGATGAGGGCGTTGCACGGGCGATTTACGATTCCCGGATACCGGTCATTTCCGCAGTAGGACACGAGCCGGATGTAACTATTGCAGACTATGTTTCAGATCTTCGCGCTGCAACACCATCCAATGCAGCAGAGCTGGCTGTTCCGGACAAAGATGTTTTGTATCAGAGCCTGGATGCCGCTCTGTCGGCAATGTCGCTGGCACTTCAGCGCCAGATCCGGCTCGCAAGAACAAAGCTAGGAACATTCGCAGGCAGTGCGGTTTTGCAAGCACCGACACAGTATATTTCACAGCGGCGCAATGCACTGGAGCATATGAATGAGCGTATGCAATCGGTTCAGTTACAGGTGATCAACCGGAAAAAGCAAACCTACATCTCTCAGGCGGCAAAACTGGATGCTATGAGCCCTTTGAAGGTTCTTACAAGGGGTTATGCTGTGGTGCAGGGCAAAACAACTGAGGATATTATCAAGTCGGTGCAGCAGATCAACCCCGGAGATCGTGTTCAGATCTCGGTGAGCGACGGATATATGGACGCAGAAGTGATCGGCTATAAGGAGAATGTATAATGGAAAAGAACACTACTTTTGAATCAAGTATGCAACGATTGGAGCAAATCGTCCGGGCAATGGAGCGCGGTGATGTGCCTCTTGACGAATCGCTGAAGCTGTTTCGCGAGGGCACAGAGTTGGTGGAATATTGCGGAAAACTTCTGGACCAGGCGGAGCTACAGGTGAAGAAGATCGTACCCGGACCGGATGGCAGTCCTGCGGAGGAGGCGTTCTCTGATGACACTGTTTGAGCAGTATACTGGGATGTATCGTGATTATATTGAATCGTATATGGAGACAGACTGTTTTCAGTACGATTCAGAGCCGCAGAAAACGCTGTTTTCATCCATGCGCTACAGTTTGTTAGGTGGCGGAAAAAGACTGCGTCCGATTTTTGTTTTTGATTTTTGCCGTATGTGCGGCGGTGAATGGAAAAAAGCGGTTTCCTTTGCCGCTGCTGTTGAAATGATCCATACTTACAGCCTGATTCACGACGATCTGCCGTGTATGGATAATGATGATTATCGCCGTGGCAGATTGACCAATCATAAGGTATATGGTGAAGCGATTGCTGTGCTTGCAGGCGATGCGTTGCTTACTGCTGCATTTGCCCAAATTGCAAAGGCGCCGTTCACTGCTGAAACCAGGATTCGCGCAGTGGAAATCCTTTCCCGGTGTGCAGGAGAGCTGGGTATGGTAGGCGGCCAGGTCCTGGATATGGAAGGGGAGACACGCCAGTGTACACAGCAGGAGGTCATTGACATTCACACACGAAAGACTGGCGCACTGATTCAGGCCGGGTGTGTGCTCGGCGTACTGGCCGGTGGCGGTAGCGAAGAACAGATTTCTGCCGCAATCAATTTTGCTGACAATATCGGTCTTGCTTTTCAGATTCGTGATGATATGCTGGATGTAATTGGTAACAGCCAGGAGTTGGGAAAAGCAACCGGCTCGGATGAGCAAAAGAATACATTTGTACAGTTGTATGGATTGGATGCCTGTGATGCCCTTGTTCAAAAGTACACCGCAGATGCAATCGCATCTCTTTCCGCGTTCCCTGAGAATGCATATATGACAGAGCTTGCGAATTATCTAACAAACCGCAGAGTATAAAGATAGGCATATGGCTTTTGCCATATGCCTACTTTTTATGCTACATATCAAATGCGGGATTCATATAATATACATTCTTTTTGTTAAGTTTTTCGCGAAGTAATTCTACCGCCTCGCCGAAACGCTGGAAGTGAACCACTTCGCGTTCGCGCAGGAACTTAATTACATTATTCACGTCCGGGTCATCACTTAACCGGAGGATATTATCATATGTGACTCTTGCTTTTTGCTCAGCCCCAAGGTCCTCGCACAGATCTGCCATAGGATCACCCTTAACCTGCATACTTGCTGCGCTCCAGGGGAATCCGGATGCTGCTGTGGGATATACACCGGCGGTATGGTCCACAAAGTAGGGAGCAAATGCCGAGTCTTGTATCTGGGAATCTTTCAAGTTGCGTGTCAGCTGGTGTACAAGCGCGCCTACCATTTCCAAGTGTCCCAGTTCCTCTGTGCCGATATCCGTAAGAAGTCCTTTTAATTCATCAAACGGCATGGAGTATCGCTGGGAAAGATAGCGCATTGAGGCGCCTAACTCACCATCCGGACCGCCATACTGGGAGATGATGATCGCAGCGAGTCTTGGATTCGGGCGGTCGATCTTAACAGGGTATTGCAGCTTCTTTTCATAAATAAACATAATCAGACCCCCCGATTTTTTGCGTATTCCCAAGGCCAAGGATCGTCGAGCCACCGATATTCTCCGCAGTTGACTACCGACTTGTGGGTTAACGGTCCGTACTTCATCTCATATTCCATTTTGCACTTTTCGTACATTTTTTGATACGTCCGGTATAATTCCAATGCTTCTTCGTCATCCCTGTGGGTATCAAGGTACAGCGCCAGTTCCTGGATGACAAATGCGATCGTCTGCAGCTCGGTCAGCGGTGTACAGGGCTTTTCGTTTTTGTTGACCATGCCCATGAACGGCAGATCAAGTCCGGGGAATAAGGTTCCACGGACCAGTGCTTTCCGGGCCTCATATTTGGGCGGGTTCTTTTGCTGGAATGGAACATATGGGTTTGCCAGGGGAGCGCAGGATGGCAAATAGCCTTCACAGCGCTTTTGCTCAGCGTGTTTTCGTTCCAAAATGCATTCCTCCTGTTTTATGATTGGAACTTGTCGTTCCGTGTCATTCTATGCTTTGTGCGTTCATTTCGTGTTGAGGAGTGCATAGGATTTCTTAAGAGGTGTTGTCCATGCATAAGTATGTTAAAACGATAGCGATCTACGCTATAGTTCTAAGTATCTTTCTTACGGCGGGCGTTTTAGGGAATCGCAGCATCACCGTGATCTCGCAGAATCTGCCGATCGAACGGGGTAATTGCATTATCATCGATGCCGGTCACGGAGGCGTGGACGGGGGAGCGACTTCTTGCACCGGCGTTCTGGAAAGTGAATTAAATTTGCAGATCGCATTGCGTCTTGAGGATCTGATGCATCTGCTTGGTTTGCAGACATATATGATCCGGCGAACGGATTGTTCTGTGTATACAGAAGGGGAGACCATCGCAGCAAAAAAGATCTCGGATCTGAAAAAACGGGTACAAATCGTGAATGATACAGACAATGCTGTTCTGATAAGTATCCACCAAAACCATTTTTCGGACAGCAGGTATAGCGGCGCTCAAGTATTTTATGCTGATACACAATCCAGCAAGGAGCTTGCTGGTATGATACAGTCGGATATTGCCGCATGTCTTGATAAAAATAATAAAAGACAAATTAAGAAAGCGGACGGTGTCTATTTGATGCAGAAGGTTCAATGCCCAGCTGTTCTGATCGAGTGCGGATTTTTGTCAAATCATCAGGAAGAAGCAAGATTAAGAGACCCTGTCTTTCAAAAGAGGCTTTGCAGTATTATCTCGGTATCTGTCAGTAAATTTCTTGACCGGGAGAATGTTCGTTGATATAATAATAATATAATTTGCTAAGGAGATTTCTGATATGGGGAAATCGAAAACTGTATTCTATTGCACAAACTGCGGGAATGAGACTCCTAAATGGCAGGGTAAATGTGCCGCCTGCGGTGCGTGGAATACCATTGAGGAACATATTGAGAAGGCTGCCGGGACGGTCCGTTTGCCTTACGGAGAGCCCGCCAGACCCGCCCGGCGTCTTTGCGAAGTGGATACCGACAGCGAAGTTCGTTTCTCTACAGGGATCAATGAACTGAACAGAGTATTAGGTGGTGGCGCAGTCGCAGGCTCACTGGTGCTTGTAGGCGGCGCACCCGGAATCGGTAAGTCTACCTTGTTGCTTCAAATATGCAGCAATTTATGCTCTTCGCATAAGGTGCTGTATGTATCCGGTGAGGAGAGCGAAAAACAGCTCAAGCTCCGTGCGGAACGCATCCGTGCCAATCTTGAGGAACTCTTCATTCTGTCTGAGACAAACCTGGAAAACATTATCCAGTCTGCCGATGCGGTTCAGCCAGATATTATGATTATCGATTCCATCCAGACGATGTATAGCGATACAAACGAATCTTCTCCCGGTAGTGTTTCCCAGGTAAAGGACTGCACAATGGCACTCATGCAGTTGTCAAAGCTTCAAGGGATAACGGTTATCGTGGTTGGGCATATCAACAAGGACGGCGCTATTGCCGGACCAAAGGTGCTTGAGCATATGGTAGACTGTGTGCTCTATTTTGAAGGCGATGCAAATTCATCATACCGGCTTCTGCGCGCAGCAAAAAACCGTTTTGGCTCTACTAACGAGATCGGTGTATTTGAGATGACCGATTTGGGGCTTGTCGAAGTTCCCAATCCCTCGCAGATGTTGCTTTCCGGCAGACCGGAAGATGCACCTGGAACATGTGTAGCGTGCGTAATGGAGGGGAGTAGACCGATTCTTGCGGAGGTCCAGGCGCTGGTAACAAAAACCTCCTTCAACGCTCCTAGACGTACTGCAGATGGCTTCGATTATAACCGCGCCGTCCTGTTAATGGCGGTTGCTGAAAAGCGTGGCGGGATGAAGCTTAGTCTATATGATTCCTATATCAATGTGATTGGCGGATTGCGGTTGGATGAGCCCGGCGCAGATCTTCCCATCTGTTTGGCGGTTGCATCTTCATACAGGGATGCTCCCATACCGGGTGATCTTGTGGCAATTGGTGAAATTGGCTTAACAGGAGAGATTCGTTCTGTTTCCAATATGAACCAACGGCTCTCGGAAGTTGCAAGATTAGGATTTAAACGGTGTATTATTCCTAAAATTTCATCTGAAAAGTTGGAAATTCCCGAAGATCTAACCGTTTTCAAGGTTAAAAATCTTCGGGAAGCGATTGAGGTGGCACTTTAAGTTATTACATTTCGTCATCCGAGGCATTATCAGGGTAGGGGGAGGGCGCAGCTTCACTCTGTATGAAATTCAGCTTGGAGATGGGGTTTGCCTCTGCCGCAATTTTCAATTCGGTGTTCTCAATGTGAGTGTAGATCTGTGTGGTGTTTAAATTCTCGTGTCCGAGGACTTCCTGAACAGTCTTAACATCGACGCCACCGGAAAGCATCATGGTCGCGGCTGTGTGGCGCAGCTTGTGTGCAGAGAAATTGGTGGCATCCAAGCCTGCTGCCAATAGGTATTTCTTTACAAGCCGGTGAACTGCGCTTACGCTGATACGGTTGTTATCGCGGGATCCAAACAGTGCCCGATTATCACTAAGCACTTTTTTGTTGCGTTCGATAAGGTAGGCGTCAAGTGCATTCCGGCAGGAGGAGCCAAAGTAGACGAAGCGTTCCTTATTGCCTTTGCCAATCACCCGGATTCTGTCCTCGTAGACGTCCGAGATATTAAGGGATACCAGTTCGCTTCGCCGAATGCCACAGTTGAGAAACAGCATCAGAATGGCATAATCCCGTTTTTGATTGTCACCGGAAGCTGCCTGCAGTAATGCAGACGACTGATCCAAAGTTAAGTATTTTGGCAGGCTTTTGCGGAGCTTAGGATACTCTAAATCTGCTACAGGATTCTCTGTCAATTGTTTTGTACGTACAGTTAGATACTTGTAGAAGGACTTCAGTGCAGACAGCTTCCTGGCACGCGCAGTTGGCGAGATGCCGTAATCGGGAATCAGCGCATCCGGATTGGTAGTCCGATCATTGGCAAGATAGGACAGAAAATCGAATACATCAGAAGTGGTAATGGATTTGATAAACTCCAGATCGATATTCTGAATATCAATATCATCCAATCTTGTGTGAATGGGCATATCATCGCGCATTAGTTTTACAAAGCGCAGGAACATTCTCAAATCTAAATAATATTCTGAAATAGTTAGTTGCGATTGGCCTTTGATCGTTTCGTGATAGGTAAGGAATTCGCGCAGAACTTGCGGGCAATCCTTGTAACGCTTCATATATTTCACCTCTTAATGTATTTGATACTAATATTATAACATAAACCTTTTGAAAACGCAACAAAATTTTTATTTTGTTGCGTTAGTTTTGTTTAATTGCAGACAGAGAGAAACCAATCGATTGCTCCGTGACCTTCTCTTCCCTGCATCAATGGAACAACGGGTAGTTGCGTATGCATTCACTACCAATACTAATACGGTAAATAGCCTATGAGACTTTCGATCACATAGGCTCTAAAATATGCACCCGCAGGGTTTATTATTTGTTTTATTTGTGATCGAATCGTTAGCTGATCTCGAATGTAATTTAATATTATTTGTAGGTCAATTATCTTGCTGTTGCCTACCTCCCTTCTTAAAGCCTATATTTAATTTTATCTTTACATTTAAGCAGATAAACAGTAAACTATAGTTATAGTATAAACCTAAAAAGGAGCTGAATTTATGGCTATACGGCGCATTGGTGTATTGACAAGCGGCGGAGACGCTCCCGGTATGAATGCTTGTGTTCGTGCTATTGTTCGAACAGCCATCTACCGCGGAATCGAATGTTACGGCATACGCCGCGGCTGGAACGGTTTGATCACAGGAGATGTTGTGCGTCTGGACGAAAAGAACATCCAGCATATTATTAATCGTGGCGGTACGATCCTCTATACAGCCCGCAGCAAGGAGTTTATGACCGAAGAAGGACAGCAAAAGGCCGCATCCACCTGCAGATTTCTGGGACTTGACGGTATTGTTGCCATCGGCGGAGACGGCACCTTCAGGGGCGCATCGGCCATCTCCAAGTACGGCATCAATGTCATCTGCATCCCTGCCACGATTGATAATGACATTTGCTGCACAAATTACTCTATCGGCTTTGATACCGCGGCAAATACCGCTATTGAATGTATCGATAAGCTGAGAGACACAATGCAGTCCCATGAGCGCTGTTCCATTGTTGAGGTTATGGGCAGAAACGCAGGATATCTCGCCATGTATGTTGGCCTTGCTGTTGGTGCCACTGCTGTCCTTGTACCGGAGAAACCCATCGATTTTGAACAGGATGTGATTGAAAAAATTCGCCAGGCACGATTTAACGGCTTTACGCATTATATGATCGTCGTAGCGGAAGGCGCCGGATCTGCTGCGGAAATTGCTGCCAGGATCAAAGAAACTATCGACCTTGATCCCCGCGTTACAGTCCTTGGACATATACAGCGAGGCGGCTGCCCTTCTGCCAGAGACCGGGTAAATGCCACCAAAATGGGATACCTCGCAGTGGAAATGCTGCTTGCGAACAAGACGAATCGTATTATCTGTACACATGACGGAAGCTTTGTAGACGTTGACATACAGGAAGGTCTTGGGATGCAGAAGAATATTCAAGAGATTGAGGTTAATGTCCTTGCGGCTATGACCGGTATGTAAACAACAAAAAGATCTATCGTTTCAGAATGAATCGATAGATCTTTTTTATGCCTTTGGATGGCATTTCTCGTATACGGATTTCAATTTCTGGTTGACCATCTGGGTATACATCTGCGTTGAAGAAATGTCACTATGTCCCATCAGTTCTTGCAGAGATCCAAGGTCTGCACCGTTCTCTAAAAGATGCACCGCAAAGCTGTGACGTAATGTATGGGGTGTGATGGTCTTTTCAATATGTGCCGTGGATTGGTAATACTTAAGAATCTTCCAAAATCCTTGACGGCTCATTCTCAGACCGTTGATGTTAACAAACAATGCGCGTTCTTCGTCAGATGCAACCATTGTTCTGCGCACATCGTTTAAATAATTCGTCAGTGCGCGCAACGCAGCCGGATACAGCGGGATAATTCTGGATTTCTTTGCGCCGTTGCATTTAATAATCCCCTGCTCCAGATTCACATCGTCAACATCCAGCTCGATCAGCTCTGTGACGCGCATGCCGGTAGCGTACATCACCTCAAGCATCGCCTTGTCCCGATAGCCCTTAGCGTCCATACAAACCGGCTGTGCGAGCAGGATCTCAATTTCCCTACCCGTTAAGATCTGCGGCAGTTTCTTTTCTCCACGGTCTACATGAATCTCACCGGCGGGGTTCTTCTCGAGAAAACCGGAAGAAACTACATAGGAATAGAAATTCTTAAGGCTGGCGAGATTTCGTGAAATCGTCGCTACAGATCTCCCCTCTTCCTCTAGCTGAGCCAGGTGATCGCTGATATTCAGTTGTGTAGCATCGATTACATCGATATCCTCTGTCTCGCGCAGCCAGGCTGCGAACAAACGTATGTCACGCATATAAGAGGAAACCGTGTTAGAAGATGCCAGCTTTACCTTAGTAAGGTAATTTTCATAAGCTCGAATCAAATCCAACATGAACAAAGCGAATCCTTCCTCGAATTAATGAAGTAAAAGCTCTGATAAAAACGGGGACACTGCAAAATAATCAATAAAACCAATCAAACAGGAAATAATGGAAAATATTCCAAGGTCTTTCCTGCTGTGATATGTCTGATCAATATTTCTGACCCAAAACAACAACAAGGTAACAGACATGCAGGAGTCAGAAAACATAAGCAACCAGCGAAACAGCCAGCCGGCATTGCCGAAGGAAAACTGTATACAATAGGAACAATATGCAAATATAAATGCATCTGCAAATGCCAATGGGATGAACAGCAATGGGGTTAGATACCGCATTGATAACACTGAGAAAAGGAACGGCAATAGGATGACAAAGAGCAAGCCGAACAGAGTACGGCTGTGCTGAGGTAATTCGATTACGAAATGGTTAGTTCCGTTGGCGGCATAGAAACCGATGAAAATACCAAGGATCCACGCGATTGTAAGAAAAAAAACAGGCGCGTGAATGCGACACAGATAACGGCGCAACCATACTTTATTAAGAAACATTATGACCTCCTAATGCATGAAGACATAACATTTTCAACACAAGTACAGTGATAATCGAATCGCTTAAATACTATACACCAAAATCAACACAAAAGCAAGGTAAAATGGATAAAATTGCGATTTTTGTGGATTATGACCATTCTTATGTTAACGTGATTATGTCAACTGCGAATACTAAACACAGATGTTGCCTTTATCATTTTCAATTATATTCAAGATATCGGGCCAGAATCAGATTCGAGACCACAACATATTGATTTGCAAGTTCTCCTTCAGATCGTGTCAATATGGGTAAATACAATTTACCCATATTGACACTTTGTACAACTTAACGAGAAACTCGTATTTTCCGCAGGCTTCTTGCCCCCTTTTTAGGTTTAAGTGCAATAAGGATCGCGCCGCCGCTGGCTATAAGTATACTTATTGCGCCGATCAACACTGTTTGTCCCAGACCGTCAAACAGAGTGATCGCCATACTAATTAATAAGAGCAGATATGCTCCGCAAGCGATAAGACGAGCAATCAATTTCTTCTGTGTAACTACTGTACCGGCTACGATGCTGCCAAACAAGGTGGAGACTACCCAGATTAAAATTACTACATATTTCGCGCTACTGAACGGTATGTGTTCGTTTACCACCAGCAACGCAGAAAGTGCTGCTAATACGAATGTAATTAACACTGATGTGACTACCCCAACGACTACACCTGTCACCGTTGAAATATCCCCTTTGCGTTGTTTTCTGTGTTTAAGAGCCATGATTCCCCTCCCCTTTCATTCAAGTATATTAGCTAGTCCATAAAAAAATTACAGGAGCAGTTAACTGCTCCTGTAATTGAATTTTATATTTTATCGGGACATTTCAGCAACCAATGCATCCAGCAGTGCTTTGGCTTCTGCCGGCGTATTGCCAACCGCTGTGTAATAATACTTTACTTTCGGCTCTGTTCCGGAGGGGCGTACGATCACACTTCCCTTTTCACCAAGAACAAACTCCAGGACATTGGAACGAGGAAGGGTAATCTCCCCCTCGGCGCCTGTCATAAGATCCTTAATTATACCGGTTTTATAGTCAAGTGCCTTCGTAACCTGCACGACGCCAATGGATTCAGGAGCGTTTGTGCGCAGCTGTGTCATTAAGCTCGCTGCCTTCTCCATTGCGTCAGAGCCGGTCAGTTCAACACTTTGAACGTGGGCAATATAATAGCCGAAATTCTTATACACATCATCCAGTGCATCCAGGATCGTTTTTCCGCACTTCTTTAGGGAAGCTGCCAATTCACATACAAGCATAGATGCAACAACCGCATCCTTATCGCGGGCGTATGTTCCCTTCAGATAGCCGCAGCTCTCTTCAAAGCCAAAAATAAATTTCTGCTGCTGACCAAGCTTCTCCAACTCCAGGATCTCCCCGCCGATATACTTAAAGCCGGTGAGGACAGCCTTCATTGTTACGCCGTAGTGCTCCGCAATACGGTCTGCCAGCGGAGAGGAAACAATGCTGCGCACAACGATTGCACCGTCGGGAATATCATTCTTTTCGGTCCTGGCTTTCAGGATATAATCCATAAGCAAACATCCAAGCTCATTACCGGACAGCTTGCGGAAACCCTCGCCGTCCGGTACAGCGATCGCAACGCGGTCGCAGTCAGGATCTGTACCAAGGATGACATCGCAAGGCGTTGTTTTAGCGATTTTATAACTCTCGTTCAGCGCTGCGTCGGTCTCAGGATTCGGATACTCACAGGTCTTAAAATCACCGTCGGGCTTTTCCTGTACTCCAACTACTGTTATATTGACGCCCAACCGGCCCAGCACTTCGCGCACCGGTTCATTACCTGTACCGCACAACGGTGTATAAACAATATTGAGTCCTGCAGACCGGATAACCTCCGGGTTGACAGCTTCGTTCAACACGGTTTCATAGTAGCTGTTCCAAAGGTCCTGCCCAATATAGGTTACGATGCCATCCTGCAAATACTTGGAAAAGCTTTTCTGCTCGGGAACAAAGTACGGAATTTTACTGATCATCTCTGTCACGATCGCAGCAGGTGCATCTGTCATCTGGCAGCCGTCTGGACCGTAACACTTGACGCCGTTATATTCGCCCGAATTATGGCTGGCGGAGATCACAATGCCACAACCACAGCCCAATTCACGGACAGCGTAAGACAGCATAGGGGTTGGTGCAAGACGGTCAAACAAATAAGTTTGAACGCCCGCCTCTGCAAATGCGATAGCGCACACCTCCGCAAACAACTGGGAGTTGTGTCTGGAATCGTATCCGATCGCCGCCTTCTGGGGAAGATCTGTAGAAGCCAGCCATGCCGCCATACCCTGTGCGGCTCTGCGGACGGTATAGCGATTCAGACGGTTGCTGCCGGCGCCCATAATGCCACGCATTCCCGCAGTGCCGAACTGCAGTTCGCCGCCGAAGCGACCTTTTAATTCTTCAGCATCATCCTTAATAGCAGCAAGCTCCCGGCGAATGTCCTCTGTCAGGTCGCTGCTGCACCAATACTCATAACGTTCCATATAATTCATAACTGAGACCTCCATATTATTAAAAAACAGCTCAAAATATTTTTGAGCTGTTTTTATAATTACTCTTCAATATTATCGGTGGATGCAGCGCTTGCTCGCTTTTCCTGTGCCTCTACGAGCGCCTTAAACTTTGTGCGGGTATCGCGCACATCCTCAAGGGACATCACGATCGCTTCCTCAGTACGGCGAAGTGCATCATCCATGTAATCGTTGCTTGCTTTGCGCAGATCGGCCATACGGGTTTGCGTCTGTGCAACCAGCTCCTGGCACTGACGCTTGGCCTCCTGGTAAATCGCTTCTTCGGCAACCATCTGATTAGCCTTGTCCTGCGCCTGTCTGATCAGGCTCTCAGCCTCACGGCGCGCCTGACCGATCAGTTCGTTGCGGGATTCGACAATTGTGCGGGCCTGCTTCAGCTCTACGGGCAACTGCGCGATGATCTCGTCCAGCATATCCAGCACCTTGTCACGCTCAAGGATGCATTTGTCGGCACCCAAAGGCAGTGCTCTTGCATCCTGTACCATATCATATAATGCGGAAATGATGTCTTCAATCGTCTGTTCGTTCATTTTCTTTCTCCTCCTTGGCGTATATCGGTTATTCTCTGTTTGAAATCCGGAATAATTTTCGCTGGCAAAAAATCAGAAAGGTCAACATCGTAGTTGCCCAATTCTTTTACAGTGCTGGAGCTGAGATACATATACTGATGCTCTGCAGTCAGGAACATCGTGTCCAGACCGGGGTTAATCTTATGGTTAATGAGTGCCATTTGGAACTCATTTTCAAAATCCGATCCGGCGCGTAATCCTTTTACAATCACGCAGCTCCCCTTTCGCCTTGCGTATTCTGCAAGAAGCTCATCAGAGGAATCGACCTCCACATTGGGAAGGTCATCCACCACACGGCGGATCATATCCACCCGTTCCTGTCGGGTAAACATCGGCGTCTTTCCTGCGTTGACCATAACACAAACGATCACGCGGTCAAATATCTTTGAAGCCCGCTGTATGATATTCAAATGCCCGCTTGTAATCGGGTCAAAACTGCCTGGGTAAATGGCAATCTTCATAGAAAACCCTCTCTACTGCTTAATCCTTACGATAGAGGGTAAGCACAGTACTTCCGTATTTATAGTCCTTTGAGCGCGAAAAACCCGGAAAAACCAAGTCCAGAGTCTTACCATACGGTCGCTCTGTTACTATTATACCACCAGATTGCAAAATGTCAATTTCTGTTATGGTTTTTAATGAATTTTCCAGAAAAGTCTCAGCATACGGGGGGTCGAGGAGAATAATATCATATTTTTCTTTGTTGTTTCTGAGGAATGTCAGGTAGTCACAGCGTACAACTTTTGCATCAGAAGTGAAATTGCTGCGTTTCAGATTCTCCTGAATGATCTTACAGGCATCCGCACGGCTGTCAACGAATACGGCAGATTTAGCCCCTCTGCTCAGCGCCTCAATCCCCAACTGCCCTGTTCCGCCAAACAGATCCAGCACATTCGCACAGGGGATATCAAATTGGATGATGCTGAAAAGCGCCTCCTTTACCCGGTCGGATGTAGGCCTTGTGGCCATTCCGTCCGGTGTCTTCAGCGTTGTACCTCTTGCTTTTCCCGAAATTATACGCATGGGGTATCAGCTCTCTTTCTGATGAAAATGATCATAAACTGCGGTTGCCGCATTTTTAGGAAGCAATCGTTCCAGTTCCGATAATTCCGCATTCTTAATTGCAGTAATCGACTGAAATTTCTTCAGCAGATCCTGTTTTCTCTTTTCTCCAATGCCGGGGATCTGATCCAACGCAGAATACCTGAGCCGCTTACTGCGCAGCTTGCGGTGATAAGAGATCGCAAAGCGGTGTACTTCTTCCTGGATGTTGCCGATCAGCGCAAATACAGCCTGATTGCTGTCGATTCTGACCTCATAACCATCCTTTGTAACCAGCGCACGCGTCCGGTGCCTGCTATCCTTGACCATGCCAAATACGCACATTGAAAGTCCTAATTGTTCCAGCGCCTGTACAGCAGTGGAGGCGTGGATACTGCCGCCATCGATCAGCACCAGATCCGGTTTCACATCAAAGCCCTTTTCACCCTCAATATAATGCTTGAATCGCCTCGTAATGACTTCGCACATAGCGGCATAATCGTTCTGATCTTGCAGACCTTCGATTTTAAAATGCTTGTACTCGCTCTTGCAGGGTCTTCCGTTTTGAAATACGACCATACCTGCCACGATATCCGTGCCGGAGATATTGGAAATATCATAGGCTTCGATTCGCAGTGGCGGATCTATTGAGAGCATTTTTCCGAGGGTCGCCACTGTATTCAATATTTTCTCTTCCCTACTGGTGATGCGTTGAAGTTCTTCAAACGCATTTTTATTAGCCAGTTCCAGCAGTCTCACGAAGTCTCCCCTTTTTGGAACGCGGAGCTGAATCTTCTTCCTATACTCCTTTTCAAAAAGCGGGATAAACAGTTCCTGATCTTCCAATTCGAACGGTAGTATAATGATTTGCGGAACGATTCCGCAATTAAGATAATATTGCTTTACCAGTGAGGAAACGGCTTCGGAAGCGTCGCCAGGGTTTTCAATAAATTCATAGTCTTTGTCCAGTAGGGCGCCATCCTTATAATGGAGCACAGAAAAACAAGCTTTATTCTGCGCCTGCGCAAATCCGATAACATCCACATCTGCCCGTCTGCCGGCGGTGACTGTTTGCTTTTTTCCCAGTGACTCCACTGCGGTCAGGTGATCCCGCAAATTGGCAGCCAATTCAAAATTCATTTCTTCGGCAGCCTGCAGCATTCGCTTGCGAATATCATCGGCTACTGCCTTATAATTTCCGAGCAGAAGCTGCTTTGCGCTAGCGATCGCCTGTAAATATTCAGCGTGACTTTTTTTGTTCTGACACCAGCCACTACATTGATTGATGTGATAATTCAGGCAGACTCTTCCCTGCCCGATGTCTCTTGGAAATTGCTTACTGCAAGTTGGTAACTTCAGTGCGCGCAGGAGTTCGCTCCGGATGTTCTGGGTAATGCTTCTGCTGCCATACGGCCCAAAATACTCCGCTCCGTCATCTGCCGCTTTACCAGCAACAGTAATTTGGGGGTATGGTTCGTTGGTGTTCACACGGATCATCGGATACCCTTTATCATCCTTAAGGAGAATATTATACTTTGGCTTATACCGTTTGATCAGAGAACATTCCAGCACCAATGCCTCAAATTCCGACGCGGCTACGATCACATCAAAATGGTCAATCTTGCTGACCATCAATCTTGTTTTTGGCGTGTGGGTTGCCGTATCCTGAAAGTACTGACTGACCCGGTTTTTGAGTTTCTTCGCTTTGCCGACATAAATGACATTGTCATTTTCATCCCGCATAATATATACGCCGGGCGCCATAGGCAATTGCAGGGCTTTTTGCTTCAGCTCATCATAGGTCATTATGCATTACCCCTAAAAACCCGCCTCAATGCTGCGATCAACGGCACTGAGGCGGAAAAAGAATTTATCATCAATACACATCCCGCAGAAGCAGAACCTCAAGTGCATTTACTGCATCTTCAGCATCCTCGCCTGATGCGGTCAAAGTTACCGTTGCGCCGGTAATAATACCCAGGGACATAATACCGAGCAGACTCTTTGCATTCATTCTGCGGTTGCCGGATTCCAGCCAAATATTGCAGTCAAACTCATTCGCCTTCTGCACAAAGTATGTGGCTTGCTTATTATGCAATCCAGACTCGCAGCGGACGACAATCTCCTTACTGAACATATCAAACACTCCTTCATACAGCGCATAACAAGCGCCGTCTTCTCAGTATATGATAACAAATCTGCAAAAAAAGTCAACTAAATTCCACAACAGTAACACCGTCTTCGCCTTCGCCGTACGCGCCAAGGCGGAATTTCTTTACAAATTTGTTCTTTTTCAGAGACTGATGCACGGCGGCACGCAATACGCCGGTACCCTTTCCGTGAATAATACGAACTGCGTGCGCATTTGCACGCATTGCCTCATCCAGATACCGTTCCATTACACATATGGCTTCAATGCTGTCCATCCCCCGAAGGTCAACTTCATCAGCGATCGCCACAAGATTCATCTGTCTGCCGGAATGTGCAGGACGCTGAGCTTTCTCCCGATAGGGATTCTCTGTTTCCAAAAGATAAATCTCGTTTGCCTTTGCTGTGAGTTTCAGGATACCCGCCTGAAGCTGATAAGTGCCGTCCTTGTTGATCGCAAGTACGCTTGCTTTGGTGCCAAGTTTCAGCAGTTCCACAGTATCACCAATCATAACATCCCGCTTTGGCGCAGGACGGTCAGGCTTATTGGAAACAGATCGAATACCGTTCTCCGCTTCATTCAGCTTTTTCCGCAGATCGATCTGTCGCTGATTGATCCCATAGGTGTCGCCGCCTTCAGTTAACTGCTTCTTTATGGATTTCAGCTCTTCCGTTGTCTCATTGGCAGTTCTCCGTGCATCCTCAATAATTCTTCTGGCTTCACGGCGTGCCTCTTCCATCGCCTTTTCCCGTTCCTTGCGAAGCTGGGCGTTGTACTCTTCACTCTGCAGCTTCACCTTTTCCGTCTCCTGGCGCAGATGCTCCGCCTCCTGACGAGCCAGCTCCATTTGCCGTCTCTGGTCTTCCAGCTGGGTCAGCACATCCTCAAAATCCTTGTCGTTTTTGCCGATGAGATCAGACGCATTCTTAATAATGTCATCAGACAAGCCAAGTTTTTTTGAAATTGCAAACGCATTGGATTTCCCGGGAAATCCAATCAGCAGCCGATAAGTTGGCTGTAAGGTCTCAATATTAAATTCGCAGGAGGCGTTGGTCACGCCATCGGTACGCATAGCATACAGCTTCAGCTCCGCATAGTGGGTGGTGGCGATCACACGACTGCCAAGTTTTCTGCAATGTTCGATCAAAGCGATTGCCAGCGCCGCGCCTTCCGCAGGATCTGTTCCGGCTCCCAATTCATCAAACAGAACAAGCGTATTACTGTCGCACTGATCCCCAATATCAACAATGGTGCGCATATGGCTGGAGAAAGTCGATAAGCTTTGGGCGATAGACTGCTCATCCCCTATGTCGGCAAGGATCCGCGAGAAGGTGGATACACTACTCCCATCACCGGCAGGGATATGCAGACCACACTCCGCCATCAGGGTCAGCAGTCCTACAGTTTTAAGGGTTACTGTCTTGCCGCCGGTATTCGGACCAGTGATGATCATCGTATCAAACTGCTTTCCGATCCAAACGGATATGGGAACAACCTTCTCCCGATCGATCAGCGGGTGTCTGGCATGATGCAGTTCAATGATTCCTTTGTTATTGATCTGCGGTGCGGATGCCCGCATTTTCTCTGCAAGGCGTGCCTTGGCAAAGATCACATCCAGGCGGACAAGCATTGCAAAGTTCTGCAAAATCCCCTCTTTATGTGCCGCAACGGCAGCGGAGAGCTCCGACAGCAAGCGCTCGATTTCGCTCTTCTCGCGCAGCTCCAACTCTCTGAGGGCGTTATTGGCATTCACAACAGACATCGGCTCAATGAAATACGTTGAGCCTGTAGAAGACACATCATGTACTAGGCCCGGCAGATCGTTTTTGCACTCGCTCTTCACAGGAACAACATATCTTCCTTGCCGAACGGTAATGATCGGTTCTCTTAACAGTTTAGAATATGCCGGGGAGGAAATAACTTTTTGCAGGCTGTCCTTGATCTTGGCGCTCTGGATGCGCATATGCCTTCTGATGTCGGAAAGCTCAGCGCTGGCATTGTCCGCAATTTCATCCTCAGATATGATCACGTTGAAGATGCGGTCTTCCAAAAATTTATTAGGTGTCAACGCTTCAAACATCCAGGAAAGGACAGTCTCTTGCTCAGATTCTGCGTGGTAGGCTTTTGCCTGCCGTGTGCACCGCAAAACATTACCGATGGACAGAAGCTCTTTTGTATGGAGACAGCCACCTCTGTCAGCACGCTCCACACAATCCGCTATATTATGAATCCCGGAAAAGCTGGGACTCCCCTTCTGGTCGCGCAAGCGGCAGGCTGCGGATGTCTCTTCCAGCAGTGTCCGCACATCTTCAGCGTCCACAACAGGCTGGATCGCACTACAGGCAGACTTGCCCTCTTCACTCTGGGCGCAGGCGGAAAGCATTGCCAGAACACAGTCCAGTTCCAGTTTTTTTATTGACTTGGTATACAATTCAGACATAGTCTACTCCTTAGGGGTGCAGCAGTAACGATTTATAGAAATCCAGTGTAGAAAAACCGCGTTCCAGCTGTGTAACCAGATAACTTTCCGTTATTTGTTCCAGTCCTGCAAGGGTCTGCTCTCCTGCGCGAAATGCAAAAATCTTCTTTATATCGCAAAAACAGATATAACGCATAGCATCCAGTACGCCTGCGCTCACCGGCATACGAATGCCGTCTGATGATGGATCCCTGCAGGATTCACATTCCAGCCTGCCCTCGGAAATATCGAAACGGTCAGCGCTGACAGATCCGCAGTTTCCACAGCCCGAGAGATCCGGTGCGTATCCTGCCAGACAGGCGCATCTTAATTCAAACGTAGCTTTGATCTGGTTTGCCGGCAGATCGGAAGCGGATAACACATACAGGCAATTAAGTACAAGGGACAGCAGTTGAGGATTGGGAGTATCTTCCTGTGAGATCACTT
This sequence comes from Faecousia sp., assembly GCA_045596405.1. Classification (GTDB taxonomy): domain Bacteria; phylum Bacillota; class Clostridia; order Oscillospirales; family Oscillospiraceae; genus Faecousia. The sequence goes on from JAZOCJ010000004.1 coordinate 51,055, forward strand.
CCGCAACCTGCAAGAAATAAGTTCCCAGCGACAGCTTTTCGATGTCACTGCGCAGTCCCTGAAATAACTCGATAATATGCGCTTCGTTAATGGTATACATCCCGCGGTATTCAAAAAGGGTGAATTCGCAATAAGCCAGTAACTGGCAGGTTGCAGCCAGAGGGCTGTTCTTTCTGCGCAACCCCCTTGCTTTCAGCGTTAACTTACCGTAGTTCTGTGTCAAAACGGTGATCAGCGCATCTGTGTCATTGTAGGTTGTAACTCTCAGGACTAACCCCGAAGCTGTAAGGTGCATCAGATGCCTCCATTTTTCTTACTTTATTGTACAGAAGATACATTTCGGGTGCGCCGGTCTCCAGAAACAAATTCCAATAATCCTTTGCGTTCATACCCATCCCTCCGCAAGTAGGATTTACCTAATTGCAAGGGATAGTCATGGTAATTATTCTCTGTATCCAAAATTGCGGACGAGAAAATCACTGTCACGCCAGTTTTCCTTGACCTTCACCCAGGTGGTCAGATACACCCGCGTCCCCATAAATTTCTCACAGTCCACTCGGGCCATGCTGGAGATCTTTTTGAGCATATCTCCGTGCTTGCCAATGATAATGCCTTTATGGCTGGCTTTTTCGCAGTATATGGTAGCATCCAGATCGATGATGCCGTTATCGCGCTCTGTAAATTTCGTGATCTCCACCGCAGTGCCGTGGGGTATCTCTCTGTCCAGACACCACAAAAGCTTTTCGCGGATGATCTCAGACATCACCTGCCGTTCCGGCTGATCTGTGGTAGTATCCTCAGGGAACAGGAAATGGCTCTCAACTGCGTACTTTTCACATTCCTTCAGCAGAATATCCAGCCCGTCCCCCGTCTTCGCAGAGATGGGGATGATGGCGGTAAACAGCTGCATAGCGGCATAGGTTTCGATCACCGCCAGCAGGTCCTCTTTTTCCACCGTATCGATCTTGTTGATCGCAAGCAAAACGGGGCTTTGATTGGCTTTGAGCTGCTGAATAAGCCCCTCCTCCTGCGGACCGATGGATGCCTTGGGCTCTACAAGCAGGATCGTCAGATCCACATCCGCGATGGACTCTCGGGTTACATTTACCATATAATCACCAAGTTTTGTTCTCGGCTTATGGAATCCCGGTGTGTCTATAAATACGAATTGGGTATCGCCCTTGGTAACCACGCCACAGATCCGGTTGCGGGTGGTCTGGGGTTTGTTGGAAACAATGGCGATCTTCTCCCCTACCAACTGATTTGTCAGGGTGGACTTACCCACATTGGGGCGTCCGGCGATGGTGATCATAGCTGTCTTGGTAGCCATAGTGTTCTCCTTTGTTAATCCCTCTGCAGACCAACGATGTTCGCCGCAATATGCTCTTCCCGTTGGCGCATCTGTTTTTTCTGCTCACCTTCATCCATATGGTCATATCCCAGAAGGTGCAGTATGGAATGAATGGTTAAATAACCGATCTCTCTGCGGGTGCTGTGTCCAAATTCCTGTGCCTGCGCAATGGCGCGTTCAAGGGAGATCGCCATATCGCCCAGCGGACACAACCCTGTCTCCGGATCGGTGAATGTTGTCCAGTCCTCAGGATAGTTGCCCGGCTCAAATTGGAACATAGGAAAGCTGAGCACATCGGTGGGGGTGTCCTTCTCTCTACTCAGCTTGTTGATCGCCTGAATGCCCTTATCGTCTGTGATCAGCACATTGATCTCACAGGGAACAGAAACGCCCTCTGCGTGCAAGGTCTCCTCAATACATTTTCTAATAACAGACGATACAAGCCACCGCCGCAATGTGAAGCAATCGAAAGACAGATTAATTTTTGTGTGATTCATACGGTCTCTTCCTCTGATACTTTCCGTGTAATGGTTTGGAGGATTTGCGAAGCTCCTGCTTTTTCTCGGCAGATTCATATGCGTTAATGATCTCCTGCACCAGTGCGTGCCTAACAACATCGGATGCAGTCAAGCGGCAGATGGCAATATCCTTTACGCCTTCCAGAACGCGAACCGCGTCCTTAAGACCTGACACCTTATCCCCGGGCAGGTCGATCTGTGTCATATCGCCGGTGATCACGATTTTGGAACCAAATCCAAGACGGGTCAGGAACATCTTCATCTGCTCCTTGGTGGTGTTTTGTGCCTCATCAAGGATGATAAAGCTGTCATCCAGTGTCCTTCCGCGCATATAGGCAAGAGGGGCTACCTCGATAGATCCCCGTTCCTGATATTTCTGGAACGTCTCCGGACCCAGCATATCATACAGCGCATCGTATAGAGGGCGCAGGTAGGGGTCGACCTTGTTTTGCAGGTCGCCCGGCAGGAATCCAAGCCGTTCCCCTGCCTCCACCGCTGGCCTGGTGAGGATGATCCGGTTTACTGTACGGCTGCGAAAAGCAGCCACTGCGGCGGCAACAGCAAGGTATGTCTTGCCCGTACCGGCAGGTCCTACACCCAGTGTGACGGTGTTGCTCTGGATCGCCTTCATATAGTTTTGCTGACCGACAGTCTTTGCCTTGATGGGTTTTCCTTTGGCGGTGATGCACACAACATCCTTTGCCATCTGCTCAATTTGGGTGTCGTTACCATCCTTGGCAAGCTGTATCAGATAACGCACCCGTTGAGCATCGATCTGCTCCCCTCTGGATGCCAGCAACAAAAGACCGTTCAGCGTGCGGACCGCTTTGTCCACGGCTTCTTCGTCGCCGGACACCTTCAGGGCAGTATCTCTGTAAATGATGGACACCCCAAGGGCTTCCTCAATATGCTTCATATTTTCATCGAACGAGCCGAATACAGATATAACATCTTCTACCCGGTCTGCGCTGATCATTTGTTCAATCATTTTTCCCATCCTTGTGAATGATCTCCTCGTTTTGAATTCGCCCGATCATTTCCAGGCAATGATATTGGCTGCGTACGCGGCAAATACCCTCATCAAGCGCTGTTGATGATTTGGCGTCAAGGATTTCTCCTGCGATCATATGTTCCTGTGTATATCTTTTTGAAAAGTTACCTACCCAGGAAAAATCGTCTTCATTTACACTATCTGTATTATCAAAATTATAATATATCAGCCGCTCCTTGACAAGTGCCACAGGCAACTGAAATCCGCCGGGAAGTGTCAAATAATCTATAGTATACATTTTAACACAACTGGTATCCGAAATTCCACTATCATTATAGAAATTTATCAGATTTTTTCCAAATATAAGGCTATACCGGGATATTTCTTTTGCAACATTCGTTCTTATGGAAACAGATGTGGGTGTCACCGCCGTCAATTCCCGCTGTGTCAGGGCAAGGATCTCGGCGTCTGCCCTTGTGGCTTTAATGGAAATGCCGCAATCCGTATAACCGGACACTAAAACTTCCCCGGCTTTCACAGCTTGACCGACTCTGCAAATCTGATTACCCTTTGTAACGGTGCACTTCTGAATCACACCGTCACGGGAGGCAACAATACTGCTTACACCATAGCCGTTGTCCTTCTCCTCCGGGGCGGTTCGCTCATTCACCGATATCACAGCAACACAGCCTGAGGTATTTACTCCTACCCACTGCAATTCCGGGATCAACGCCAGTAAATTATTTTTTACCTTTTCACTGCGCACCTCACGGCGGGACGCGCCAAATCCAATGCCGCACTGGTTTGCTTTTTCCAAGATCTTCTGGGTAGAGACAGCGTGATTCCCCTCCACCCTGATAAACAGCACGCGGGTTGGCAGATACAGCACTAATACCAGGTATACAAGGATCCCAAACAATAGCAGTGGTCTGCTCAGCATCCCTTTTCCGCGCCAGTACAATCCAGACCGGCCCTTGATCTTCAATGTATCCCCTCTTGCTAAAATAAGCTCGGAGAGTTTTCTGTAATCCTTTCGCGCCACACTGGCGTATATTACCAAGTCGCTATGGTAACGCACATCACACAGTGCAATATCATATGCACTGATTGCAGACAATGCTTCTGCGGGAGATGCGCTTGTGATCTCCACCTGTACTGCGCCCGCAAAGGATCGCCACATCCTATCTACCTCCCTTTTTATGAAGCGACACAGCGTCAATATTGCCTGTAATGACCAGTTGATGCTTTGTCATTTTCGTTAATTCCAACTTCGTCCCACAGATACATATCTGCCCGTAACTGACCTTGACGCGGATCTCCCGACAACCGTAAACTGTCACACCGCAGTGATTCTCAATCAGCACACGCCTTGTCCCGGCGATCTCCACAAGTGGCAATCCGGGCAGCGGTTCTGCCGGCAGATCGGCGGCCAACACTGCGCGTTCCAAGAGATTTCTGTGTTCCTTCATTACGCGCCACCTCCTTTTGATAAGTCTATGACGGATGTTTTATCTGTAACACGCATAGATTTTTATGAGGTGATCGTTTTGAAAACGAAACAAGCATTATGGACAGGCATCGCATCCGCTGTGGCAATGCTGCTCATCATATTGGATGCGAGAACAGCTCTGACCGGCGCAAGCAGTGGAATTGATTTATGTATAAAAACTGTAATTCCGTCATTATACCCCTTCTTCATTCTTTCGAATCTGATAAGTACCTCTCTGGTAGGGAGAAATATTGCAGCGCTTCGTCCCCTTGGACGATTGTGCGGCATCCCAGAGGGTGCGGAATCGCTTATGGTATTGGGATTTATCGGGGGGTATCCCGTGGGTGCGCGGAGTATCTATCAGTCCTATAAAAGCGGAGTTCTACACAAAGAGGATGCGGAACGAATGCTCGGGTTTTGCAACAACGCAGGACCTGCCTTTATCTTTGGGATGGTAGCAAGCTTATTCTCATCCCCGCTGATCCCGTGGGTTCTACTGGCGAGCCAGATCGTGAGTGCCATCTGCGTCGCGGCTATTCTTCCAAATAAAAGCTGCTCATCCTGTCGCGTAAGACTATCAAAACAAATAAACGTTACTGCATTGATCGAGCAAAGCACAAAGACGATGGCGGTTGTCTGCAGTTGGGTCGTTTTATTCAGAATCGTCATTGCCTTTGTACAGCGGTGGGTATTTTGGCTGCTTTCACCGGCCCTACAGACTATAATTGTTGGACTATTAGAGCTTTCCAACGGATGTTTTGTGCTGCACAGCATCCCCTGTGAGGGGACAAGATTTATCCTTAGTGCGTGTTTTTTAAGCCTGGGGGGCTTATGCGTTGCCCTGCAGACCATGTCTGTAATCGGAGACTTGAACACAAGATCCTTGATCGCCGGGAAAATGTTACAATGCCTTTTCAACCTTATCACGTCCATTGCTTTACGCCCTGTTTTATTTGCAGAGGATATGAAGTTACAACATTCAATCTTTCCTATAATCGGAGCTGTGATAGCGGTGTTGATTATATCCTTCCGTTTGCATTCAAGGAAAAAAGTAGTAGCATTTATTGGATAGGTATTGTATAATAAGAAAAAATGAGAGATAAGGTGATACTTATGCTGTTCAGAAAGAATCATCCAAAATCCTGCGAGTACTGTGCCAATGGTGTAAAATTAGACGGAGAAAATGTTTTGTGCGCAAAACGAGGCATCACCTTAGTGCGTACAAAATGCCGTAAATTTATCTATGATCCCTGCAAGAGAGTCCCACCCAAACCCAAAGGGTTGGATTTTAAAAAATACAACGAAGAGGATTTCTCCTTATAATACATAAAAACCGGATCGCTTAACGCGATCCGGTTTTCGTTTTAATCATTGATCATAGCAAGAAATGCATCTTCGCTCAGAATTGGGATACCCAGTTCCTTTGCTTTTCGCTCCTTAGAGCCGGCATTCTCACCAACCACAACAAAGCTTGTCTTCTTGGATACAGAGCCTGCCGCTTTTCCGCCTCTGGATTCCACCATTTCCGTAGCATCCTCACGGGTAAACTTGCTTAGCGCTCCTGTAAATACAAAGGTGAGACCTGCAAAGCGTGCATCGGTTATGACTTGCTTGCTCTCAAAGTTTACACCCGCTTGACGCAGTTTCTCGATCATATGCCGCGACTGAGGCTGTGCAAACCATTCTGCAATAGACCGTGCTGTGACTTCGCCAACATCAGAGACCTCTGTAAGCTCTTCTACCGTAGCTTCCATCAAAGCATCCAATGTCTTAAATGTGGATGCAAGGACCTTGCCTGTCTTTGCACCTACCTGGCGAATGCCAAGGGCATAGATCAGCTTGCTCAAGTCCTGCTGCTTACTGTTATCGATGGCGGCCAGCAGCTTTGTCGCAACCACATCTCCCTTTTGCCACAGACTTTTGATCTCATCCACTGTCAGATAATAAATATCCGCCGGAGATTTTATGAGGTCTCTTTCGATCAGGCTGTCCACAATGGATGCCCCCAGTCCATCGATATCCATGGCATCCCGGCTGACAAAATGGGCAATGTTGCGGGACAGCTGCGCCGGACATTCCGCGCCAGTACAGCGCAGGAACGCACCATCTTCATCCTTTTGAGTGGGCGCTCCACATATGGGGCATCTGGTGGGTAAAATATACGGATTGGTATTGGCCGGTCGCTTAGACAGATCTACCTCAAGAATTTCGGGAATGATCTCCCCCGCCTTGCGAATAGATACTGTGTCGCCGATGCGAATATCCCTGGAGGAAATGAAATCCTGATTGTGCAGTGTTGCGTTTGTGACAGTCGTTCCCGCGAGGCGGACGGGCCGCACAACCGCCTTCGGTGTCAGCACACCGGTCCTGCCTACCTGAATCACAATGTCTTCCACAACTGTCGGCTTGATTTCGGGCGGATATTTATATGCCGCAGCCCACCGGGGGAACTTTGCGGTGCTGCCCAATCGCCCACGGATCCCAAGATCGTTGACTTTAACAACCGCACCATCAATATCACATGTCAGCAGTTCCCTGCCCTCGTTGATCGCCAGGATCTTTTCGTTTATGGCATCCACAGAGTTCAAAATATCTGAGGAGATGACCTTGAAATTCCGCTTTCTCAAGTAATCCAGACTTTCTGCGTGGGTGGAAAACTCGATCCCCTCGGCAAGTTGGATATTAAAAATATAAATATCCAAACCGCGCTGCGCTGTGATTTTGGGATTCAGCTGACGCAGAGAGCCTGCCGCTGCATTTCTGGGATTGGCAAACAGAGGCTTTCCTTCCAGTTCCTGTCTCGTATTCAGCTTTTCAAAACTTGCCTTGGGCATAAAGACTTCACCGCGAACGATCAAGCGGGGCGGTGCGTCCGGTACGGTCATAGGGATGGAACGAACTGTTCGCAAATTCTCAGTAACATCTTCGCCTACGTTGCCGTCACCGCGGGTCGCACCTTTGACAAACTGCCCGTTCACATACTCCAACGCCACAGATAGTCCGTCGATCTTAGGCTCAATAGCAAATTGTGTACCGGGAGTTTCTTCCAGAATTTTGTTAAGAAATTCATCCAGTTCTTCCAGCGAAAATACATCCTGCAGGCTCATAAGGGGCACAGGGTGTTCGACCTTTTCGAACTTGCTCAGCGCCTCACCGCCCACACGTTGGGTGGGAGAGTCCGGCAACATTAAGTCCGGATGCGCGCTCTCAAGCTCCTCCAGCTCCCGCAGAAGATGATCATATTCAAAATCAGGTATGATGGGATCATCCATCACATAATAGCGGTAATTGGCATCATTCAGCTTTTGCGTTAATTCCGCGATTCTCTCTCTTGCTTCCATATTACCCTCCGGTTTGAAAAAATGTATCCGGCACCTGTCCGACGATGATCGTTTCCGCAACCACCACTTGACTGGATATTGTAAAGCTGGTGGTTTCTCCAAGCACCAGCACTGACACATCCACACTTACATCCATAGTAAGCTGCTGCAATGTCTGGTTGATCCCGGCCTCTCTGAAATCACTGTAAAATGATGCATCAGAATTTCGGATGGACAAAATATGCACCGGTATGCTCGGCCCTCTCCCGGAAAGAAACTCAGGCAAAAACAGGCTGCCGACCGGGATCCCGAGATCCGAAGTGTCCAGCGCCAGAATCTCATCATTAATCAGATTCAGTATTGCTGTTTTTAATCGGTTGACCTCGCTCATATTGGTCTTCAGCGCCGTGATGCGTCCGTTCAGATCCTTTTCGAAATAGACGATTCGGTCATACTGGATCGTCCCTTTTTCGATCTGTGCATCGATGGCGTCATTGATCAGGTCCGATGTGGTGTTCTTCACCTGCGTTTCCGCAAGTTCCCGCACCGCAGTATTATACTTCCCACGAAGTATCAGAAACAGCACCAATAACGCTATTGCAACTATAATGATACAACGAATGATTCGCCGCATGCAACGACGCATTGCAATCCCCCCGTGGGAGTATATGCTCCGGAGGAATCCTTATTACAGCTTTTTCATATGGGCGGACGCAGTCTTTGCCATCAGCTTCTTAGTGCCGATCTCGTCAAAGGCGATCTCCAGAAGCGCATCGCCGCCCATCTTCATAACAGAAAGCACCATACCTCTTCCAAACGCAGTATGCTTGACCATATCTCCTTTGTTTAGAACAAGACCGGGGCTTTGGTTAGAAGACGCAGCAGACACAGACAGGTAAGATTTTGGTGCGCGGCGCGGAACATTTTGAATAGGTGCGCGCCCATAGTTCTGATTGTATTGCGGGTATCCACCAGCTTTTACAATGGCATCCTCCGGCATCTCACGCAGAAAGCGGGACGGTAGGGATGCGTTTGTACGACCGTACAGCATTCTTTGCCTTGCGTATGTGATGGTCAGCTGTTCTTTTGCCCTTGTAACCGCTACATAGCAAAGGCGTCGTTCCTCTTCCATCTCCTCGCGGTCGCCAATGGCGCGCATTCCGGGGAACAATCCTTCCTCTGCGCCCACAAGAAATACATTGGGGAACTCCAAGCCTTTTGCGGAGTGGATGGTCATCATAACCACCGTATCATCGCTCTCATTATACTGCTCAATGTCAGTATACAGAGCGATCTCCTCCAGAAATCCGGCAAGGGTTGGGGATTCTGCATTCTCTGCATATGCAACAATACTGGACTTTAACTCTCGGATATTTTCCAGTCTGGTCTTGTTTTCCTCGGTGGGCTTGCTCTCCAGCATGGCAATATACCCGGACCGGAGCATCAGCTCTTCATAAAATTCCGGCAAAGGCATACCCCTATCCAACAAGAGCGCCAAGTCCTCAATGAGTGCGGTGAACTTCATAAGCTTATCCGCAGATTTTTCAAGCGGCCCGTAGGAATAAGGATCCGATACCACACGGTAAAGGGGCGCATTGTCTGCAAGTGCCATCCGCTCCACAGCTTCGATTGCCTTCGCGCCAATGCCCCGTGGAGGGTTGTTGATAATACGGCGCAGCCGCAGGTCGTCTGCCCGGTTATTCAGCACGCATAAATACGACAGCATATCCTTGACTTCCGCGCGGTCAAAGAAGCGCATACCGCCGATGACGCGGTACGGAATGCCGTTTCTCTTGAAGGCATATTCCAACGCATTGGACTGTGCGTTAGTGCGATACAGGACAGCATAGTCTTTAAAATTCTTGCCCTTAGACCGGGATATGATCTGGCTTGCAACATAGTTGCCCTCAGCACTTTCATCGCTTGCCTCATAAACAGTGACCGGCTTTCCTGCACCATTGGAGGTCCACAGGCGTTTGCCTTTTCTGCCAAGGTTGTGGGCGATCACAGCATTGGCAACATTCAGAATCGACTGGGTGGAACGGTAGTTTTGCTCCAACCGAATGATGCGCGAACCGGGGTGCTGCTGCTCGAAATTGAGAATGTTCTCGATGGTTGCACCACGGAAACGGTAAATGCTTTGGTCATCATCACCGACAACACAAATATTATGATGCCCACCTGCCAGCAGTGAGGTAAGCAGGTATTGTGCGTGATTGGTATCCTGATACTCATCCACAAGAATGTAACGGAACTTTCTCTGATAGTATGTGCGGACATCCGGATGATTCTGCAAAAGCTGCACAGTCAGCATAATAATGTCGTCAAAATCAACGGCATTGTTATCCTTAAGCTTCCTTTGATACCGCTGATATGCTTTTGCAACATTCTGCATAAAATAATCGCCGCTTAGCGCTACCCTATCCAACAGGTCTTCGGCGGTTACCATTTTATCCTTTTCACGCCCAATGATATTCAGTACGTGTTTGGCAGGAAACGCCTTGTCGTCCAGACCCATATCCTTCAGGATTTCTTTCATCAGGCGTTCGGTATCGGAAGTGTCATAAATGGTGAAATTGCGGGTATAGCCAAGCCGTTCGATCTCCCGCCGCAGAATACGGCAGCAGGCAGAGTGAAAGGTCATCGCCCATATATCCTGCGCATTTGGCCCAAGCATAGCGGACAGTCTTTCTTTCAGCTCATTGGCCGCCTTGTTGGTAAAGGTGATTGCTATGATCGACCACGGATCTGCCCGATCCAGTGCGCACAACCGATCTGCACGCTGCTGCTCGTCTTCACTACACGGACTCGAAAGAGTCTCTAAGAATAATACATCCTCTTCAGAAATATAGCCGGGAACATCACTGCTGTCACTTGCACAGCCAAAGCGGATCAAATTGGCGATCCGGTTGATCAAAACGGTGGTTTTTCCACTTCCCGCACCCGCAAGGAGCAGCAGCGGTCCTTCGGTCGTGAGGACAGCATCTTTTTGCATACTGTTTAGGTTGTTAAATTGGGATGCAATATACTTGCGTCGGGCATCCAAAAACCGGGAAATCATTGCATTATCCATAAAGGCACCTGTCTAACTATTTAATGCATCTATTTTACAGCATTTCGTCGAAAAGGTAAAGCAAAATTTCTTTAATGCAATAGTTCCCTTAGCCGCACAAGCGCCTTCTTTTCAATTCTGGATACCTGTACCTGACTGACGGACAACACCTTTGCGATCCGATCCTGTGTCAAGCCGTGATAATACCGCAGGCGGATCACCATAGCTTCCCTTTGTGGGAGCTGGTCGATAGCCTGTTTCAGGGACAGTCTCTCAAGCAGCGTCTCCTCAGATTCTGTGTCAGTCAGGATATTCTCCAGGGTAAATCCGTCTTCTCCGGTTTCCTGCTGCATAGATTCTACGCAGGCGGTAGCGGTTTCCGCAGTGGCAATATCCTCAATTGTAAATCCGGTTTGCTGGGCGATCTCCTGTACTGTAGGCTCTCTTCCCAGCGCATTTACCAATTGATTTCGCACAGTTTTGATGGTTACAGCCTGTTCTTTAATTCCTCTTGAGACCTTTACCGCACCGTCATCCCGAAGAAACCGCCGGATCTCCCCCGCAATTTTAGGCACGGCATAAGTTGAAAACTGTGTGCCGTACTGCAAATCAAAACCGTCCACAGCCTTGAGAAAGCCCAGACAGCCCAGCTGGTACAGATCGTCTGCCTCCACGCCTCTGCCTAAGAACCGTTTCGCCACTGACCAGATCAGCCCGGAATTCTCAACGACCAGCTTCTCCCCTGCTTCCTGGTCTCCGGACTGACTTAGGGTGATCAGTTCTTCTATCCTGCTCATTTCCGGCGCTGCAGTTTTCTGCGCATATGTACTCTTGTTCCCTTTCCGGGCTCAGAGGTAACCGAGAAAGAGGTCATAAAGCTCTCCATGATCGTAAAGCCCATTCCGCTGCGTTCTGTTCCTCCGGTGGTAAACATCGGCCGTCTTGCCTGCTCAATATCCGAAATACCCACACCCTGATCTTTTACTACAATGTCCAAAACATTATCCTTCAAGATCCGACACCGGATGGTGATGATCCCAAGGGCCTCGGGGTATGCGTGTACGATGCAATTGGTAACCGCCTCCGATATGGCGGTGCGGATGTCACCCAATTCTTCCAGTGTTGGATCTAATTGAGCCGCAAAGCAAGCCACTGCCGATCTGGCAAATGCCTCATTACAGGATTTACTGGGGAATTCCAGGATTATATAATTTTCAAATTTCATAAAACTGCCTCCTTAACTTCAATCAATTTATCGATTCCGGATGTCCGAAATACTTTCATAGGTTGCTCATTCAGTCCTGACAAAATTAATTTCCCCTCTATGCGGGTCATATTTCTCAGCGCGTTGATCACTACAGCAATTCCGGAGGAATCCATAAAAGAAACCTCTTGAAAATCCAGAATGCACACTTTGGGGGTATAGGCTTCGATCTTTGAAATGATCGTATCTATATACGTTTTTGCGCAGTGATGATCGATCTCCCCTGTCAGCGCGACCGTCAGCTGTCCGTCCTGTAAAAAACTTGTAAATTGCATATTTGTACACTCCTTTCATTCCCTGGGAATAGTATAGAAAGTACGCAATCGCATTTACAGTCGGAATCAGGTGCAGATAAAAAGAATAGCGTGCAAACGAATCGTTTGCACGCTATTCAAAAATGCGTTAAATTTTCTCTAAGGATGCCTTGCTGCCTTCAAGCTGAGCAATCAGGTCGCGGGCCTTTGCAGCCTTTTCGCGCTCTGCGTTAACAACCGCTTCCGGTGCGCGGGCTGTAAAGTTTTCATTGGAGAGTTTTGCCTCAATGGAAGCCAGATTCTTTACGGCCTTTTCCAGCTCCTTGTTGATACGCTCAATTTCTTTTGCCACATCCACAAGCTGTCCCATAGGAATATACAGCTTGGCATCGGCTGTGGCGCAGCAAACCATTCCGTCAATATTTTCCGGCTCATTCTTCAGCAGGATAACTTCATCGGCATAGGCAAGACGCTGGATGAAGCCCTCACCCTCAGCATAGATCTGGGGCTTGGAGGTCAGAATATACAGGGCAGCCTTTTTAGACGGCGGGACATTCATTTCCGCACGGCGGTTACGGATGGCACGAATCGCCTCCATAACCGATTCCATCTGTGTCTCTTCTGCGGGGAAATCCAATGCGGTAGAATGCAAGGGCCACTTAGCCACGATCAATGCATCACCCTCGTGAGGCAGGCTCTGCCAAATCTCCTCGGTGATGAACGGCATAAACGGATGCAAAAGACGCAGCGTCTGATCCAGGACATACACCAGCACCTGCAGAGCAGTTTGCTTTTGGTCTGCCTGTTCGCTGTACAGCCGGGTCTTGGTCAGTTCGATATACCAGTCACAGTAGGTATCCCACAGGAAATCGTACACCTTCTGGACCGCGACGCCCAGCTCGTATTTTTCCAGATTCTCCGTCACTTCTGCGATCAAGGTGTTCAGCTTGGAGAGCACCCATTTGTCTGCAATGGTCAGATCCTTTTCAGCAGGAAGCTGATTGACAGAGGATTCGTCCAGATTCATCAGCACATAACGGCTGGCGTTCCAGAGCTTATTGGCAAAGTTCCGCATCGCCTCACAACGCTCTACATAGAAACGCATATCGTTTCCGGGAGAGTTGCCGGTGACCATATTCATTCTCAGGGCATCACAGCCATACATATCGATCATATCCAGAGGATCGATACCGTTGCCAAGGGATTTGGACATCTTGCGACCCTTGTCATCCCGGACAAGGCCGTGGATCAGGACCGTGTGGAAGGGCGTCTTACCCATATGCTCACAGCCGGAGAAGATCATTCTTGCGACCCAGAAGAAGATGATGTCGTATCCGGTCACCAGCACATCAGTGGGATAGAAATAGTCAAGATCTTCTGTCTTATCGGGCCAACCAAGAGTTTCAAAAGGCCACAAAGCGGACGAGAACCAGGTGTCCAGAACATCCGGGTCACGGGTGATCTGCTCACTGGCGCACTTTTCACACTTGCATACATCTGTGCGGGATACGGTGAGATGACCGCACTCTGCACAAGTCCAGGCAGGGATCTGGTGACCCCACCACAGCTGACGGGAGATACACCAATCCCGGACATTCTCCATCCAGTTAAGATAAGTCTTACTGAACCGATCCGGAACAAACCGTGTGCTTCCATCGTTCACAACGCGGATTGCCTCTTCCGCCAGAGGCTTCATCTTAACAAACCATTGAGCGGAAATAATCGGCTCCACATCGTTGTGGCAGCGATAGCAAGTACCCACGTTGTGTGCGTGATCGTCGATCTTTACAAGATACCCGGCTTCTTCCAGATCAGCAACGATTCTCTTACGCGCCTCGTAACGATCCAGTCCTTCGTACTTTCCGCCGTATGCATTCACAGCACCATTGTCATCCAGTACGCGGATCACTTCCAGATTATGCCGCAGACCCACCTCGAAGTCATTGGGGTCGTGGGCAGGAGTCATCTTCACGCAGCCTGTACCAAAGTCCATCTCTGCATAGTCATCAGCTATAATAGGAATCTCCCGATTGACCAGGGGGAGCGTTACCGTCTTTCCAACAATCGAGGTATACCGTTCATCATTGGGATTAACGCAGACACCGGTATCGCCCAGCATCGTCTCGGGACGGGTGGTAGCAACTACGACCTCACCGCTGCCATCGGTCAGCGGATAGCGGATATGCCACATATGGCCGGGCTTATCCACATATTCAACTTCAGCATCAGACAGAGCGGTAACACAATGGGGACACCAGTTGATGATCCGGCTGCCCTTGTAGATCAAACCCTTTTCGTACAGAGAAACGAAAACTTCCCTGACTGCTTTGGAGCAACCCTCGTCCATAGTGAATCTGGCGCGTTCCCAATCGCAGGATGCGCCCAGTTTCTTCTGCTGTTCCACAATGCGGTTGCCGTACTTGTGCTTCCAGTCCCATACGCGCTCCAGGAATTTTTCACGACCAAGATCGTATCTGGTGAGGCCCTCCTTGCGGAGTTCCTCCTCCACCTTGATCTGGGTTGCGATACCGGCGTGGTCAACGCCGGGAAGCCAAAGCGCATTATACCCCTGCATTCTTTTGAAACGGATCAAAGTATCCTGCAAGGTCGCATCCATTGCGTGTCCCATATGCAGCTGTCCGGTCACATTGGGGGGCGGCATTACAATGGTAAAGGGCTTTGCGTCCCTGTTTTCAGACGGACGGAAATAACCGCCCTCCTCCCACATTTTGTAAATTTCGCTTTCCACCTGCTTCGGCTCGTAAACCTTCGGAAGTTCTCTTGCCATAATCAACACTCCTTGTAAAAATGAAAAGCCCTGAGCATAACGCTCAGGGCGGAATATACAATCCCGTGGTACCACCTGAATTCCCGATTTTGCGGGCACTCTTTCTGCTGTAACGGGCACACCCGAATTGCCCTACTGCGTTTTCAGGCAATCTGCTCTGAGACGACAATTTGCTATCGGCCACATATGCTCACACCAAACGCATACTCTCTTGAGTGACACATAACGCAAAAACTTCTCTTCAATGCATTTATCTTTGTAAAAGTACCATATTTCCCGCGTTCTGTCAACTAAGAATTCCCAAATTAAACACAGAATTCTTGACTGAGCAGATTTTATGGAATATAATGTACTGGAAAACTAAGGATTGAGAGTTGACTGTAATGAAGTTATCTTTAATCGTTCCTTGCTACAACGAGGCTGAAAATGTTGCCCGCTTTCAGGCGGCTGCGATAAACGCATTCGCCGACTGCGGCTACAGCTACGAGATCATTTTTATTGATGACGGAAGCAATGATGCCACTATGCACGAGCTGCGCAAGCTGCATCGCAAGCAGGCATGCCCTGTTAAAGTCGTCAGCTTCTCCAGAAACTTCGGCAAAGAAGCCGGGATCTATGCCGGATTACAGCACGCCGGCGGTGAGTATATCTCCCTGATCGATGCGGACCTGCAGCAGCGCCCGGAGATCGTCAGAGAAATGGTAGATATTTTGGACAGCAAGCCGGAATACGATGTTGTTGCCGCCTATCAGGATCGCCGGGGTGAAGGAAAGATCCTCTCTTTCTTCAAGAAATCCTTCTATTCCCTGATCAATCGATTGTCTAAAATTACCCTTAAGTCCGATGCCAGCGATTTTCGCACCTTCCGGCGCAGTGTAGCTGAGAGTATTCTGGCTATGGGGGAATACCATCGTTTCTCGAAAGGTATTTTTGCTTGGGTCGGGTACGAGACATATTTTGTGCCGTATACTGCCTGTAAGCGCACCGCCGGAGAAAGTAAGTGGAATTTCCGCAAGCTTGTAAACTACGCCATTGACGGCATTATCGGCTACTCTACCCAGCCGCTGCGGATCGCCACCTATCTGGGCAGCTGTGCCGCGGTCGCCGCATTGATCTATTTGATCGTGGTCGTTTTGCAAAAACTCATTACAGGTATCGATATTCCCGGTTATGCCACAATTATTGTGCTGATCCTGTTTTTTGGCAGCCTGCAGTTGTTCTGCATCGGCATTATCGGCGAATATGTAGGCAGGACATTTGAACAAAGCAAGGATCGTCCAATCTATATTGCAAAAGAGATCCTTGATTATGAACAGTAAAATCAATATGGGCTTCGGATCGGATCCGAAGCCCATATTCTCGATCTAATTTACCGACTTCTCCTGCGATATCTTCTATATCGGTTTTTTCGACCTTTTGCAGCAGTTATACGCAGCTTATGATAAATCCGGAAGCCAAGCAGCACCAGCAAAGCAAGAACGATTAAGGATAAAACAATATACAATACGATAATCCAAGGAGACGTTTCACCGTTGCCGTTCTGCTCGCCGGCATTTTGTAATGCCACCTTATTCATAGCATACAGCTCTGTCTGTGCAAGACATACATTGCCATACCAGATCTGCACATTGGATATATGCTCCCCTTTTTGCACAGGCGCTTTGAATTCTCCGGTTACATCTGCATACCGGAACGTCAGATCTGACAGAGTAACATTATCCGGAACCACCGTCCAAAGTGCTTTTTTAGAGCCAAGAACTGCCTCGCAGTTTCCGTTTGCAATGGGGTGCTGCTTTAATGCCTGACCCTCATACAGGATCTGGACAGGCTTATATCCATTGAAGCCGAGATCCAGCAAAGCGCTTGTTTCCCGATAACTGCCAAAATTCTTTACCGTATACCCATCTTCGGCATAATCCGATTTTGAGCCCATCACAATGCTCACATATTGCATGCCATTTTTCTCAGCGGATGCAGCCAGACAGCGTGTGTTGTCCGTCGCAACGCCGGTCCTACCGCCGGTAATACGGCTGTCGTAATATATCTGCACCTGATCCTTGTTCATGGTGTAGTTGCCGCTGGAAAATGACCGTTCGTCTGCTTTATTGGTTGCAGGCACGGTATAATGCACTGTGGAGAACAGTTTTGCAAAACTCTCGTTTTTCAGTGCAACCGATAAGATCCTTGCCATATCCCGAGCCGTTGTGTACTGTTCATCATTATGAAGTCCGTGAACATTTGTAAATTGCGTCCCGGTACAACCGATTTCCGCTGCGTACCGATTCATCTCCTGCACAAAGGCATTCTGGCTGCCAAACACATGGTCGGCAACCACAGCGGCGGCGTCATTTGCGGATGCAACCATCATACAGTACAGCAAGTCTTCCAAACGCATCAGTTCATCTTCCTGAAGTCCAATGGATACTGCGCCCTTGGGCAGGGATGCAAGCACATCCGCATCAACTGCGACGATGTCATCTAATTTTCCGGATCGCAAGGCGACCAGTGCCGTCATGATCTTAACAAGGCTGGCAGGATACACGCGCTCGTCCGCATTCCATGCATACATCAGTGTGTCGCTGGATGTTTCGTACAACACGACTGCGGTTGCGTTCTCAATTCGTTTTTCCGTGCCAAGCAACGGAACTTGGGCGTCGATAGTATGACATCCGTAGCGTACGGATGCATTTTCTTCAACCTCTTCAGGCGCTTCGGTCGCAAATACAATGGGCGAGAAGCACCCGATCAGCATAAGAAGTGCCAATAAATAACAAATCAGACCTGTCTTTTTCATATTTCTCCTTAATATTCCACAATCGGACTTGTCTGCACGAGTAAACTTGTGTATAATTAATGTTGATTATATCAGTTTTTTGTCTGCTAGTCAATCCGGGAGGACACGACGATGAAAAATGCTTCTGCTGCGATCCTGTTATTTATTACTGTCGCATTCGCAGCGTTTATCGGCGGCGTCTTCTTTGGACGGGTTACTGCCAAGCCACCCTCATTTCATTCCATGCAGTATTCTGCCACCGAAAGCACCGGCGGTTTGATGATTGACAGCAAGCTGAATATAAACACCGCAACAATAGAGGAACTTACACTTTTGCCCGGGATTGGAGAAACGCTTGCACAGCGTATTGTGGAGTACCGGGAGAAAGTGGAAACATTTACCAGCATCGATCAGCTTTTAGACGTAAGCGGTATTGGTGCGGTCAAGCTAAATGCAATTAAAGAATACATAACAGTAGGTGGATAATATGAAAATTCTGGTTGTAGATGATGAAGATCTGTTGGTGAAAGGAATCCGGTTTAATTTAAGCAATGACGGTTATAAGGTGATTACAGGATCCAGCGGTATTGATGCTGTTACGCTAACTAAAAATGAGCAGCCAAATCTTATTATCCTAGATGTTATGATGCCCGATATGGACGGCCTTACCGCCTGCGCAAAAATCCGTGAATTTTCCGATGTGCCGATTATACTCTTAACCGCAAAGAGTGACGATATGGACAAGCTGATGGGATTTGAACAGGGCGCGGATGATTACCTGACAAAACCGTTCAACATATTGGAGCTGAAGGCTCGGGTGAGGGCCTTGCTGCGACGCACAAATCAAGCCAACGCAGATATTCCCTCCAATATTACAATAGGCGCGATCACGCTGGATCTGAATTCCAGAAATGCATATCACTCCGGTGTGCGGGTGGATCTAACCGCAAAGGAATTTGATCTGATCGAATTTCTTATGAATAATCCGGATCGTGTTTATTCCCGGGAAGCCCTTTTGGATATTCTTTGGGCAAACGAATACCGAAGCGACATCCGAACTGTGGATGTGCACATCCGTCGGCTGCGTGAAAAGCTGGAGGATGACCCTGCAAATCCGCAATATGTTTTGACGAAATGGGGCGTTGGTTATTATTTCCGAAAGCAGATCTAAAATTCTGACACATTTTAGAAGCAACTATTTTCGGTATGCTGTTATCTATGCGGTCGTTACATTTTTTGTTCTTCTGTTTCTAAACATATATTCTCTGGAAACCAGTCAAAAGCTGTTCTATAACAGCAAAAAGGAAACAATGATCGAAAAGTGCATCACCGCATCAACAAGGATCGCAAAACTTGAGGCAATCACAAGAACATCGGTAGCGGATGCAATTGCCGATCTTGGCGGGCAAAACACGACCCGCATCATCGTCACAGATGACAGCGGTGTTATCATCTGTGATTCCACAGAGGGCAATTCCACTACCGGAAAGTATTTCCTTTTACCGGAATTGGTTACTGCTATGGATGGCAATGACGTATTCTGTTGGAACTATGATAATGGCGTTATGCAATCCCGATCCGCCACCCCGATCATATCCCAGGGAATCTTGCTTGGATGTGTCTATATGGCAGAATCCGATGCCACACAGGGCGGGCTGATCCAGTCGCTGCGACAGAGTATATTTGTGATATCCTTGGCACTGGAACTTGCGGTAATATTGTTCTCCCTGTCCTTTTCCACTGTAATCTCCCAAAGATTGCGCAGGATCATGACCTCTATGAGAATCATCCGCAGCGGAGACTATACGCACAAGGTAAAAATGGGCGGCAATGATGAACTTACTGTGCTTGGTGACGAGTTTAATGAGATGGCAAAGATGCTGTATACCTCTGAGCAAAAGAGACAGCAGTTTGTGTCTGATGCATCCCATGAACTAAAAACACCGCTGGCATCGATCAAGTTACTTACGGATTCAATCCTGCAAAATAATATGGACAGTGAAACAACCCGCGAGTTTGTTAGTGACATTGGTGCTGAGGCTGACAGGCTTAACCGCATGACGGAAAAGCTCCTTGCCCTATCCAAATTGGACAACTCACAGGATGATGAATACGAGATCGTGTATATGGCACCCACGATTATGCGCATAGTGCGTATGCTTTCTGCAACCGCTGATGAACGTGCCGTCACAGTTTCAACGAATCTATCTGAGGATTGTCCGATTTTGATCCGGGCAGATGATCTGTACCAGATCATATTTAACCTGATTGAAAACGGTATCAAATATAACGTCTCCGGCGGTCGCCTGTCCATCACCTTAAAACGTGACGCGGATAATGTGCTGCTATTAATCGAGGATACCGGCGTCGGCATCCCTGCCGAATCGCTGGAACACGTATTTGAGCGGTTTTATCGAGTTGATAAGGCGCGCTCCAGAAAATCCGGTGGCAGTGGGCTTGGACTGTCTATTGTCCGAAATATGGTAGAACGGAATCACGGACAGATCTATGTAAATAGTGTACTTGGAAAAGGAACTGTATTCACAGTGGAATTTCCTGCATTTGATCCGAAGGAGGCTGTGCAATGAGGCGTAATACTATGATCTTCATAACCCTATTGACAGTACTCATTTTGCTTGCCGGCTGTTCGGAACATCACGAGGTCAATCTCCCTAAGGCAGTAAAGTTTTACTACTGCAACACAGATATTTCCTATAACGAGTCTGATGGGCTTATATCTGCCGAATCACGGGATTATATTGGAAACACAAACAACATTGAACAGATATTGAAAGAATATCTGAAAGGTCCTTCCAACGATAAATTCTATTCCCCTTTTCCAAACGGAACGGCACTGATTGAAGCAGAGATGGGTGATGACATTCTATATATCACCTTGAACAAAGCATTTTCTGAGCTCTCCGGGATCGATCGCACGCTTGCCTGCGCCTGCATCACCCGAACAATTCAGGAGATCACAAATGTTGATTCGGTTGTTATTGATGTCTACGGCGGAATATATGGCAACAATACGCCCGTGACTCTGGATAAAAGTAGTTTTATTACTGTAGACAGCAGCTTGTATTCCGGCAATTAATCAGAAGGTATGATAATACCCGTTTGACCATTTTTGCTGAATAGCTTTGCACCCGGCAGATCGGATATGTATGCAAACGGTGCATCCGCACACAAAGGGATAAAACGTTCTTTCCTCTCTTCTTTACAGGGAATAATATTAAATTTCGTCGGCTGTGTGATAAATTTCTTTGTGGCAATTCTGGTGTTCAGCACAAACCCTCCGTTACCGGGCGTTAATATTCCAATCGGCACTTCCCTACCCTGGCATGCAGCGATCAGTCTGTACAGTCCGGGTTGATGAAGTTGGCATTCACAGGAAAAGCGGAAGTAAAGCCCTTCTTTTTCTACCGTCACCTTTCCTATTGCCTGATTTTCAAACATCACATCATAGTTTCTCATTGATAATCCCCCTTTTACAGCAATTTATGCTATAAAAGGGGGATATATTCATGTAGTTCTTCCGTCATGCAGCCCAAAGCTTACTGCGATCGCATCGTCCACCAGGGACATCTGAACATCATCCAATCTGCCCATATGCTCCCGCAGGCGTCTTTTGTCAATGGTTCTGATTTGTTCCAGCAATATGACAGAATCTTTACTGAGCCCAACACTTCCGCCAGCAATGTTAATATGCGTAGGAAGTCTTGCTTTGCCGGTTTGGCTGGTGATCGCCGCCGCGATCACTGTGGGAGAATGTCTGTTACCTGTATCATTCTGTACAATCAGAACAGGTCGCGTCCCGCCCTGTTCGCTACCCACTACCGGCGATAGGTCTGCATAGAATATATCGCCCCGTCTGACCGTGCTGTCCATATCCTTCACGCTCCGTGAGAAATCATTGCCGGCGCTACCGGAATATATCCATATGTAACGCGGCTGATATTATTGTCCCACGCACAGAAGAAAAATATACGGCAACCCTGCAAATTATCCTATGCTTCTGTCGACACAATGTTACAGGATTTTAAAGTTACTGACCTCTAAAGATAGAATGCGCCTTCCCTGCCACAGCACTTCCCCTCTGTATGGCAGGTCATCCCGATCTGTCCAAATATCGATGTGTAGAGGATCTCCCCTGTAGCTATCATCGATAGATATTCTAAGTCCTGATTCGTCCTCCCCGCAGGCTGTCAGGTATCCGCCGAGCAAGGTATGTATCAGGATCCACGGTGCTGCTACTGGCGCGATCTGCCCATCTGCAAGCAGTTCAAACGCTAAAGCTTCTTCATCAAATGTCAGCTTACCGCCTTCTTCCGAAACAGTTCCTGAAATGCCGGCGATGGTAGCAGGGTCGGTCACGGTAAATTTCACATTTCCCAATGCATCCGAACTGCAATGCATAGAAAACTTGTGAATCTTTTCTCCGTAATCTGCAGTAATGATTGCATCAAATTCCATTTCGCTGCTTTTCGTCAGCTTGTTTCTAAGGGATATGGCACGGTCAATTTCGCCACTGCCAGCCGAACAACCAGCCAAAAGGAACAAAACTGTCAGTATCGCTGCGATCCGTTTCAATATACCACGTCCTATTTTAATAGTCGTGGCAGGACTTGCAGCATATCTGTGGGCAGCATTCCGTACTGCCCGATCTTCTGGGCGCAAATGTCACCGGCGGCACCATGCAGCCACACAGAGCAGGCAGCTGCCTCCAGCGGCGGCAAACCTTGTCCCAACAAGCTGACGATCATACCTGCCAGTACATCACCGCTGCCACCAACCGCCATACCGGGGTTACCTGTATCGTTCACATATGCCTTATCCCCATCGGTAATGACTGTGTTGTGTCCCTTCAGAACAACAATGATTCCCAGCTCCTCTGCAAGGGAAACTGCGTCCGCAACCCGATCACCTGTAACCTGTGTGGCGATCCTGCGGAATTCCCCTTCGTGGGGCGTCAGTATGGTGCAGCCCGTCCTTCCACGCAAAATATCTTTATGCGCAGAAAGTAAATTTATACCATCCGCATCCACGACTACTGTTCCAGGATATGTGATTAATATCTCTCTGAGTACTGCGAGATTTGCGTCTGACTGCCCCATCCCTGGACCGATCAGGACTGCGTCGGTTTGTAGCAAACGAGGTATGATCTCCGATATAGCTTCATAAGACATCCGTCCATTCTCATCCGACAGAGGAAACACGACAGGCTCTGTAAGTTTGGTTGCCATAACAGGGTAAATGCTCTCGGGCACGCCCAGATAGACCAGCCCTGCGCCGGAGCGCAGTGCGCCCATTGCGGCCAAAGCAGCTGCGCCGGTATAGCCAAGGCTTCCGCACAATAATAGAATCTTTCCAAAATTCCCTTTATGGGCTTGCGGATCTCTGTCCGGGAGCATCGCACGGACGGCATTATGGTCAAGATGCTGGCAATTCATAGGCATCCTCCCTAAAAATATTTTCTCTATCATATCATTCTCCGTCAGCAGCGTCAAGAATAGTAGAAAATACTATTTTCTACTTGCAATTCCTTTTTAAGTGTGTTAAAATGTTGCAGAAATGATAAAAGCTATGACTGGGTCGTCAATTACTGGTACTACGCGCGCAGAGAGAGCGGAATGGTGGGAACGCTTGCGTACAGTATGCGGCATTCGCCCACGAGCTGCAGCCTGAACGTTTGAGTAGGGTTTGCCGGTGGATCTCCGTTACAGATCATTGGTGTGTCTGCACCAACGAGTTGCACCGAAAGGTGAATTGCGGGTGGTACCGCGGAGGAATGTCCTTCGTCCCGAGTTTGGGATGAGGGCATATTTTTTTATGTAAAATCAGGCTGGAAGGAGCAATGATTATGAGACAACAGCTGGAAAGAATCAAGCAGGAGGCATTGTCTGCCTTGGCAGATGCTGCGACCCCCGCAGCATTGGAAGAACTGCGTGTTCGCTATCTTGGAAAGAAAGGCGAACTGACCGCGGTCTTAAAGTTAATGGGAAAGCTCTCTGCGGAAGAGCGTCCTGTGATGGGACAGGTGGCAAACTCTGTCCGTGCTATTATCGAAGAGTCGCTGGAAAACCGCAAGGCTGAGGTGAACGCCGCTGTACTGCAGGCAAAATTGGCTTCTGAAGCACTGGATGTTACTGTACCCGGAGATCCTGTGGAGATGGGTCACGAACATCCGATGAACAAAGTGCTTCAGGAGATCAAGGATCTGTTTGTAGGTATGGGCTACCAGATCGTTGACGGTCCTGAAGTGGAGCTGGCGGACTACAACTTTACCCGACTGAATATTGAGGAGGGGCATCCTTCCCGTGACCGTTCCGATACCTTCTATTTTTCCGATGACGACACTGTTCTGCTGAGAACCCAGACAAGCCCAATGCAGATCCGTGTGATGGAAAACACAACGCCTCCTATCTGCATTCTCGCTCCCGGCAGAGTTTACCGTAAGGATGAAGCAGATGCCACCCACTCCCCTATGTTCCATCAAATCGAGGGCTTGGTGGTAGACCGTAATATTACAATGGGTGACCTGAAGGGCGCTCTTGTCACACTGATGAAGCGGCTTTACGGCGAGGATGCGGTTATGCGTTTCCGTCCGCACCATTTCCCGTTCACAGAGCCCAGCTGCGAGATGGATATGCAGTGCCACAAGTGCCACGGCACCGGTGAATATGAGGGAAGCACCTGCTCCACCTGCCACGGTGAGGGTTGGATCGAGCTGCTGGGTGCCGGTATGGTGCACCCCAAGGTCCTGGAAGGCTGCGGCATCGATCCGAATGTATATTCCGGCTTTGCATTTGGTATGGGCCTTGAGCGTATGGCAATGCGGCGTACAAAGATCAACGATCTGCGTTTGATCTTTGATAACGATATCCGTTTCTTGAGCCAATTCTAACGGGAGGTATCGAACAATGAAACTGAACAGAAAATGGATCAATGAAGAATTTGTTGATTTGTCCCATATCTCCGATAAGGAATTTGTGGATACACTGACCATCTTCGGCCAGAAGGTTGAGACTTATGAGCGCCTGGACGCAGAGATTAAGAATGTTGTAGTCGGTAAAGTTACCGCGATCACCCGTCATACTAACTCTGACCATATGTGGATCTGCCAGGTGGATGTGGGATCGGAATCCCCCGTCCAGATCGTTACAGGCGCACAGAATGTGCAGGAAGGTGACCTTGTCCCGGTTGCTCTGCACAATTCCCGCCTGCCCGGCGGCATCCATATCACTAAGGGCAAGCTGCGCGGCGAAGTTTCTGAGGGAATGCTGTGTTCCCTTGGAGAACTGAATCTGACGGTCAACGATTTCCCCTACGCCATTGAGGATGGAATCTGGATCCTGCAGGAAGACTGCAAGCCCGGTGACGACATCAATCTGGTCATCGGCAATGATGATACCGTGGTGGACTTTGAGATCACAAACAATCGCCCGGACTGCTACTCCATTATCGGTCTTGCCAGGGAGGCAGCCGCTGCGTTCAAGCAGCCGATGAAGCATCATGAGCCGACAGTTAACGGCAGCAATGCAGGCTCTATGTATGATATGCTGGATGTTGATATCCCTGCGACCGATCTGTGCAACCGCTATTCTTCCCGGATGGTCACCAATGTCAAGATCGCACCCTCTCCCAAGTGGCTTCGTGACCGTCTGCGCGCAAACGGCGTTCGCCCCATTAACAATATCGTGGACATTACCAACTATGTGATGCTGGAGTACGGTCAGCCTATGCACGCATTTGACTACCGCTATGTAGCATCCGGAAAGATCGTTGTTCGCGAGGCTGAGGAAGGTGAAACCCTTACCACACTGGATGGCAATGTGCGGCAACTGAAGCCCGGTATGCTGGTTATTGCTGACGAAAACAAGCCCATTGGTCTTGCCGGTATTATGGGCGGTGAGAATTCCGAAATTATGGACGACACTACCACAGTTGTGTTTGAATCCGCAAATTTCAACGGTACTTCTATCCGCCAGACCGCTCTGGCACTGGGTATGCGCACGGAATCCTCCGGAAAGTTTGAGAAGAATCTGGACCCGATGATGACCATTCCCGCACTGCAGAGAGCCTGTGAGCTTGTTGAGATGCTGGAATGCGGCGATGTGCTGGACGGTGTCATTGATATTGTAAATTATGTCCCCTCTCCCAAGACCGTGAAACTGGAGCCTGACCGGATCAATGCACTTCTGGGCACACAGATTCCTGCGGAAGATATGGTGCAGTATCTGCGCTATCTGGAAATTGAAACCGTAGGTGACGAGATCCAGATCCCCTCCTGGCGTCCGGACTTAAACCATATGGCAGATATTGCCGAAGAGGTTGGTCGTTCTTACGGCTACAACGAGATCCCCACAACTGCATTCAAAACCTCCACGCAGGGCGGTTATTCCCCCATTATGAAGATGGAATCCTCTGCCGGTTCTCTGTGCCGCGCACTGGGTTACAGTGAGATCATCACCTATTCCTTTGTGTCCCCTACCATTTTCGATCAGATCCGCATTCCTGCGGAATCCGCACTGCGCAATACACTTCGCATCCAGAATCCTCTTGGCGAGGACACTTCTGTTATGCGTACCACTGCCCTGCCCTCTATTCTGGACATTTTGTCCAGAAACAATGCCAACCACAACAAAAATGTAAAGCTGTATGAGTTGGCAAAGGTATATCTGCCCACAGACGAAAATGTTCTGCCGGAAGAACCCAAGATCCTGGTGCTTGGTGCGTACGGTGATAATGCATCCTTCTTTAAAATGAAGGGCGAACTGGATGCAATACTGTCCGGTCTGCGCGTTCCCAATGCCCGGTATACCGCAGATACCAACAACCCCAGCTACCACTCCGGTCGCTGCGCAAAGCTGACCATTGGCGATGTTGAGATCGGTCATATGGGTCAAATTCACCCGCTGGTGGCCGAGAACTATGATATGGATTGTGAAGTCTACTGCGCGGAGATCAATTTCAACAAGCTGTTTGATCTGCGTCTTCCCGATCCCACCTACACCCCCCTGCCCAAGTATCCCGCTGTTTCCCGGGATCTGGCAATCGTCTGCGGTGAAGAAATCACTGTGGCACAGGTGGAGGACTGCATCTGTTCCGCCTCCGGAAAGCTCCTGCAGAAGGTCCGCTTGTTCGATATTTATCGCGGTGTTGGCATCCCCGAAGGCAAGAAGAGTATGGCATTCTCTCTGGAACTTCGAGCCGAGGATAAAACACTGGCAGATTCCGATATTGAGCAGGTTTTCACGAAGGTCCTTGCTTCTCTGAAGCAGGATCTGGACGCGGTAATTCGCTGATCCTTCGGAAAATTTCAATTCAGGTCTTTACACCTTATAAAAATTAGGGTATAATGACAATATATTTTGGAAGGAGGTCGTCCCATGACGGAAAGCACCATTAAATTTACTGTACCTTGCGATGATAAGGAAAGTATGCGTCGCACCCTCCGGAGTGTGTTCGACGCCTTGAACGAAAAGGGTTACAACCCTATCAATCAAATCGTGGGTTATTTGCTCACAGAGGACCCCACCTATATCACCAATTACAACAACGCCCGCAGTATGATCTGTAAGATCGACCGGGATGAGTTGTTACAGGCGCTGGTCCGCTGCTATTTGTTTGATAAAGGCTGATTGGAGGTAATTATGTCCGAGGAGAATAAGGTTTTGATGTATAAGGGACATCCCCTTATGCGTAAAGATAATCTGATCTACTATGGTTCTATGGCAGACAGTCATATCGTTATGCTTCAGATTCTCGAGACAAAGAAGGTCAATGATGTGGATATCGCAACCCGCGTATCCGTTCAGCTTCAGTTGACCGACCCTGCGGCAAAAAGCCGTGACCGCGTTGTCAAGAAGGGCGAAAAGTCCGGTCTTTACACCGCACTCGATTTTGGCTGTGTGTGGCTTGAAAGAGCCCTTGCAGGAAAGTAAACAGCATCTGCGCTCCGGTCCGTTTGGACCGGAGCATTTTTTTGTTGAATATTCCCCTCCGAACTGTTATAATATGGATAGTCGACAAATTTCGACAGGAAGTGAGGGTGCGCTATGAACGAGCAGGATACTAAGCGGCAATGGCCGCCTGTCCGGCGAAAGAAACAACTCCCCAAATGGAAACGCCTGTTATATAAATACTGGCCGCTGATCCGGTTAGGTATCATTGCCATTGCGCTGATTGCGGTGCTATCCCTCGGCGTAAGTGCGATTGTAAACGGAATCCGTCAAAAAAGCGGCAATAATAATTCCGGCGAAACAATTGAAACCGTTGCCTCTACCGAACCGACCTTATCCCAGGATGCGATCAATGCACTTGCTAATGATCTGATCAAAGATGCTGACTTTATCGCAGCCGGTTATGACTATCAGAAAGCGATCTCTATGCTGGAGAGCTTTGAATATTTTGATAAAGTTCCTTCCCTTTCGGAAAAGATCGATGCGTATAAGCTTTCCGACTCCAAGCTGGTCTCCTATTCCAAAATGAATAATATTACGCACATCTTTTTCCATTCTCTGATCGCAGATCCCGCCCGTGCCTTTGATAAGGAGTATACGGCAGCAGGTTATAACCTGTATATGACCACTGTGGATGAGTTTAATGCGATCCTACAGCAGATGTATGACCGGGGCTTCGTATTGGTCTCCCCATATGATGTTGCATATGAGGTCACTGATGAGAACGGAACAACACGCTTTCAGTATGGGGATATTCGAATCCCTGAGGGAAAAATTCCGTTCCTAATGAGTCAGGACGATGTAAACTATTATAGCTATATGATCGCCAGCGAAGATGGCTCTAAAGACACTCCTGTTTTCGCAAGCACCGCCGGTGACGGGTTTGCACATAAAATCGTCATTGGCGAAGACGGCTATCCCACCTGCGAATATATGGATGAGAACGGCAACATCACCACAGGTGACTATGACCTTGTGCCGTTGTTGGAGAAGTTTATTCAGGAACATCCTGACTTTTCCTACCATGGCGCTCGTGCAATATTGGGTATGACTGGTTACGAGGGCGTATTTGGATATCGTACAAAGCCTGTATATGAAGCAACATTAGGCTCTAAAGCCTATGAGCAGGAGGTCAACCAGGCAAAAGCAGTTGCCCAGTGTCTGCGAGACCACGGCTGGATCCTGGCAAGCCACTCTTACGGTCACCCAGCCTACGGCTCGATCTCCGCAGAGAAAGTAAATACGGATTCCCAAAAATGGGAAGACACCGTACAGCCCATCATCGGAAACTGCGATGTGATCCTGTATCCTTACGGATCGGATATTGCAGGCATCGGCAAATACACTACAAGTAACGAGAAGTTTAACATCCTCTATGAGGACGGCTACCGCTACTTCTTCAATGTCGACAGTCACATTTACTGGAGTCAGCTCGGCTCTAACTACTACCGCGGCGGTCGGCGCAACCTGGACGGCTACCGGATGTATCACAACCCCAAGATGCTGGACGATTTGTTCAATGTGGCCGAGGTGTTCGACAGTGCCCGTCCCACACCGGTTCCGAGCCTGTAATTTCATTATAAAAACCGCACCATATGGTGCGGTTTTTCATATTTTGCCGTATCTGAGACATACTAAGCTGCACAGGAAGGTGTTGCAATATGGAAAATCAGATTTGTGGCAAGAGCAGTTTTATATTAGGAAACCCTCCCATTATCACAGCTTGGGCAAGCGTTGCAGGCAAAAAGGAATCGGAAGGTCCTTTGGCAAATACCTTTGACATTACTTTGAAGGACACCTACTTCGGCCAAAAGACTTGGGAGCAGGCAGAAAAACAGATGCAGCAGATCGCGCTGGAGAAGCTTGCGGAAAAGGCAAATATGAAACAAGAGGATTTACGCCTTGTGTTTTCGGGCGATCTGCTAAACCAGTGCATCGGGTCGTCCTTTACTCTGCGAAACAAGGGTATTGCCCACCTCGGTTTATACGGTGCATGTTCGACAATGGCAGAAAGCTTATTATTGGCATCCATGGCAGTGGGTGGTGGCTTTTCAGACCGGGTGGTTGCTATGACCTCCTCACACTTTGCCTCCTCTGAGCGGCAATACCGATTCCCTCTGGGTTATGGTGGACAAAGAACACCCACATCCCAGTGGACAGTTACCGGCTCTGGGGCTGCATTGGTATGCAAAGATGGAAAAGGTCCAAAAATCACAAGCTGTACCATCGGTACAGTCACCGATTTGGGCATTAAAGACGCCAATAATATGGGAGCTGCAATGGCACCTGCTGCACTGGCAACCATCCGTGCACATTTCGAGGATTTAGGCACAAATGCCGATGATTATGATCTGATCGTTACCGGAGATCTGGGTCAGCTGGGAAAAGAAGTATTGCTGACAATGGCGCAGCGCAGCGGATTAAATCTTGGCGGAAAGCTTACTGACTGCGGGACGTTGGTCTTCGATGTGACCCGACAGGATGTACACGCAGGCGGCTCCGGGTGCGGCTGCAGTGCCATCACGCTATGCGGTTACTTGTTGGAGAAACTCCGCGCAGGAAAACTAAAACGCATCCTATTTTGTGGAACAGGCGCTCTGCTCTCCCCTACCTCCACTCAGCAAGGTTTGCCAATTTCCGGCGTCTGTCACGCTGTTTCAATTTCCGGAGGTGATCTATAAAATGGATTATATCAAAGCCTTTATCATCGGCGGAATCCTTTGTGTGATCGGCCAGGTCTTAATTGACAAAACAAAACTCACCCCGGCAAGGATTCTTGTGAGCTATGTCGTCATCGGTGTCATTCTTAGCGCGATCGGCATTTACAAACCTCTGGTTGATTTTGCCGGAGCAGGTGCAACCGTGCCGCTGACAGGATTTGGACACACCCTTGCAAGCGGAGTAAAAAAAGCAATTGATAAAGATGGGTTTCTTGGTATTTTTACCGGCGGGTTAGATGCCTCTGCCGGCGGAATTGCCACGGCGGTATTTGTCGGGTTGTTGGCAAGCCTTCTCTTCCGCCCGAAGGATAAATCCTGAATATCGGGGCAAACTACCCTCGTGGCAACGCCGCAAAAGAAAAAATCGGAGGAAATTGTAATGAATAACAACCAGAATAAGAACAACAATCAGAACCAGAATAACCAGAACCAGAACAACAACCAGAATAACAACCAGAACCAGAATAACAACCAGAACAGAAACAGCCGCTAATGAAGATCCGCCGAAGGTCATATAACACCTTCGGCGGATTTTTACTACAATTCTACAAACTGACCGATGCGGAAGAAGTAAAGCAGTTTTGATTTCACCGGTTTCTGGAACACCCTTTCCATTGCATCGGCATATACCTGCACCTGTGTGCAATATTTTTCGGCAACAGCATAGAGAGTCTCCTCGTTTACTCTATCGGTCTTGAAATCAAGGACGGTGATCCCATCTGACTCGATCAAAACGCAGTCCACAACACCTTGAAGAAGCACCTCTTCATCGGCAATATCCGTGATATACTTATCCGCAGAATCCAACAGGGAGAATTTAAATTCCCGCAGTACCTCTGGACTGTTTTGCAGCTTTTTGCCGATTGTTGTTGCAAAGAAAGCAGCGATCATTCGGCTGTCAGCAAGGTCACCCTGTTCCGCAGAAATATACCCGAGTGTAACCAGACGCCGAATCTCTGCTTCCGTGCTCTCCACAGTGGAACAGTTTTCGTATTGGATGTACTGCATAACTGCGTGGAGCGCTGTGCCAAAATCCTTACCCTGCACCACTCTGGATACAAAAGACGGCTTTCTCCATTGCCGGGTACTCTTTTGCTTTTCTTCCGTATTCTCCGCCGCTTCCTGATCCTTCCGTCTGCCCTTTAACTGGGTCGCTGTCTGCTTGGACGGCGCCTTGGTTGCAGCAAGATGTTTATATCGAAATGCAAGAGATTGGCGTAATTTCGCAACTGCATTCTCAGGAAGCGCTGCATCCACCCCCTCCTCAATCTTGACCGATGCTTCTTTGGGCTCTGCTTCAACAACATGGATGCTCCATGGATATTCCGAGACCTCTCGCTCAGACAGATAGTCACACTGCGCAGACAGTTCCCCTGCCTCCGTGCGCTTCAATGCAGACAGGAGGACCCATTTTCCAGGGCAATCTACATCTGAGATTTGCAGCTGAGGCTGCGTAACATCCATACGCGCGGCAAGCTCTGCGATCTCCTTGTCCAGTCCGCTGGAGGCATAGGTCATAATCAATCTGTCCTTTGCCCGGGTCATAGCTACGTACAGAATACGCATTTCCTCCGACAGGCTATCTGCCGTCATTTTTACAGCAATGGCACGCTTTGCCACAGACGGATAGCGCACTCGATTTTTGGTGTCAACACAGGAGAGTCCCAACCCAAGATCCTTATCACAGAGCACCTGCGCCCGTGTGCTTTCCCGGTTAAATTCTCTGGACAGTCCAGCCAAGAACACCACCGGGAATTCCAAACCCTTCGACTTATGGATACTCATAATTCTGACAGCGCCTGTCGGATCTTGTTCATCCGAAACAGAGAGGCCATAGGCCTCCATGGCATTGAGATGCTCTAAGAACTGATCCAGATCGCGCTGACCACCGGATTCATAGTCCGCAGCAATCTTAGAGAAAGCATAAATATTTCCGATCCGAACGGAACCGTCCGGCATTGCAGAATATATACTGTCCATCCCCGTCTCTACAAATATCCGCTCAAGAAGGCCGCCGATATTGGAAATTCTTGCCTCTTTTCTTAAGATTACAAGGGTTTCCAGAAAGCCTTTTGCTTTCCGGCTATCACTGTTGCAGAGCGCCTCATAAAAGCTGATATTCCGGTGTTTTCCGCGCAATTCGGAAAGCTCATCCGCTGTAAAGCCAAAAACACGGCTTGTCAGTACCGCAAGCAAAGGAATATCCTGCAATGGATTGCTGATGATCTGCAGAAGCGCCCGCAGAGTTGCGATCTCTTCTGTCTGCAGAAGGTCTGTATTCCCTCCGCTGATACACCGTATGCCACGCTGCTCCAATGCGTACTGGAACTCACCACCCACAGAGCCGGGTGAACGCAGAAGAATAACGATATCCTCCGGCGCGATGGGGCGATAGCCGTCACCGTCACGCACAATATGGTCTCCATTCAGAAGCTGGCAAATCCTGTCTGCAACAAAGGATGCTTCTTCGGCATAGGTATCTTCCACTACCTGGATACCGTAGAGCTCGATCTCCGGTTCATCCAAAGGTGAATGGGGCACACCTTCTTTCAACGCCTCATCCTCACCGTATACAAGTCCACCTACCTTGGGTGACATACACAGAGAGAACACATCGTTTACCGCGCTAAGCACCGCGCCGCAGGAACGGAAGTTGTTGCTAAGCAGTACCTTTCTCCCCTGCCCGATCTGAGCATCTTCTGCGGGAACATAGGTATTATACTTTTGAAGGAAAATATCCGGGTCGGCAAGCCGGAACTGATAGATCGACTGCTTCACATCGCCGACCATAAAACAGTTTTGCTTTTTCTCCGTCAAGGCAGAGAAGATCGCATCCTGCACCGCGTTAGAGTCCTGATACTCATCCACCATCACTTCCCGGTAGCGCTGTCCGATCTCCGCTGCAATGCGCGTCGGACCGGTCCGTTTTGTACCAACCAACAAATCAAGGGTCTTATGCTCCAGATCACTAAAATCCAGTATGTTATACCCCTGCTTCAGCTTGTCATACACGGTGCTGAAGCGCCGCACCATCTTGATCAGTCCCCGGACAGAAGAGATTGATTCTTCCAGATCTGCAAGCACCTGTTCGCTGGAGTCAGAGAATCTGCGAAGTTTCTTTTCCAGCCCCTTCTTGCAGGCATTACGCACCGCTTTGATCTGTGACACCAACACAGGATCTGCAGGTTTTCTCGGGAATGTCAGTGTGCCATAATCAATATTACTATTTTTTATTATTGCATTCCATGCAGTACTGTTGCGCAACAGTGACAGCTGATGCAATGTATCCTGCAAAAGCGCTGTTGGCTTGTCCATACCAGCTGTACTTGCCGACAGGTCTACACATTTTTGCAGTGCGTCCATATGCAGATCCAGATACGCATGTAAATCAGCGATCAGGTACTTGCCCCAGATCGTCTCTCCGGCATCCGTAATGTTATCCGCATTTCCTACACCTGCACACCAATCCAGCCATACATCCGGCATCAGGTGACATTTCGCGCTATGATAGACCCTAAGCAAGATCTCTGGGATCTGGCTGTCATTTCTTCCAAATCCCTGGCTGTCGATAAACGCACGGATGTCTGGCTCAGTATCGATCTGGCTGTACGCCTCATCCAGCACTGTGTTCATTGCACGCGTCTGCAATTCCACGCATTCTTTCTCGTCTGCGACACGGAAATCTCCTGAGATATTCAAGGAGAACGCGTATTCCCGTAAAATGTCTGTACAGAAGGAATGCACAGTGGAAATTTTCGTAAGATATAGACGCTGCATTTGTTGCTGCAAATGACGATTACCAGGTGTTTCCGCTATTTTTTCTGACAGCTTTGCGGCAATTTTCCCCTGCAGTTCTGCTGCCGCAGCCTTTGTGTATGTGATGATCAAAAAATCATCCAAATTGGCGGGCTGCACCGGGTCTGTCAGATAGCTAAGCAGTCGATCCACCAGCACCTTAGTCTTACCAGAGCCTGCTGCTGCCGAAACAAGCAGTCTTCCGCCTCGGTCCGTCACAGCTATTCTTTGCTGCGGTGTCAGTTTTTCAGCCACGGTTTCCCACCTCCTTTGCAACTTCCTCCCAAAACCTCTGGGCAGTCATAGCTTTATAATTCCGCCTGCCCTCCACATACTCCTTATGGCAGATCGATCCATAGGGGCAGAATGTGCAGGCATTATGACTGCCTCCTCGTGTGTATGGGTTGGGCTCAACAGAACCGGAGGCAATATCGTCTACCATTTTGCACAGGAGTCCGGAGATATAAGACCTAAGCATACGCAACTGTGATCTGTCCGCAATATCACCTGACAGGCTGCCATCCTTTTTACGGGCATATGGCAGTCGATTGGGAGCAGACTCCGATTCCATAGCATTCAGGACATCCTCATCCGCCAGCAGCAGACCCTTACGCTTCCAAAGCTTTTCTCTCAGGGCAGCAGCATCCTCATCCGCCAGCACAGCATCTGAGGGAATCAGCGGAACTCTAGCCGGAAAATACTGCACACCGGTGGGTATTGGGTCTGTGCCGAGAAGTCCTTCGCCCGCTTGCTCCAGCGCAAACAGGTATAGCAGCATTTGCAGCCCCAAACCGTTAAATATGTCGCAGTAGTCAAAATCCTTTTTGCCGGTTTTGTAGTCAACGACCCGGAAATAGTTCTTTCCATCTGCATTCCAGGCATCCACACGGTCCACAAAGCCCCGCAGCTTTGCCTGCATACGTAGTGCCGGGATCTCTATAGCCGGCATCTGTCCTGCGTCACCGAAAGAAACCTCAAAGCCTACAGGAGCGAAAGCGCTGTCTTTTAACTCCTTCCAGAGTTCAAGGACGATAGACTCCAGCTCCTGCCGGTTTCGGCGAAACAGGTATGCGATCCGCTCGGTATCCAACTCGCTGAAATGTTCTTTGGCATACTCCTCGGATTCTTCTTTGGCAATTTGCAAAACTGTGTCTGCTGTCACATTTCCAAAACCGCCCAGATCCATAATTTTCCTGCCGGTGTTCTCCAGAACAGCATGAACATATGTACCGAATTCTGCAGGGTCGATGGTTGCCGGTTTTCTTTCTTTGGCACGCAGACCGTATTTTAAGAAATAGGAAAGACGGCAATCTGCCAGTCTGTCCACCTGTGAGGCAGATAAATTCAATTGCGTGCCATAAAGATTGCGGATATTTTCTTGAGAGATACAACCCAATTCGTGCTCTAGCCGGGCGGTAATGTCTGCGTAGACATCTCCAATATCCAACTCTTTTGCTGCCTGTTTTGCGTTAGCGCGTGCCAGATATGCACCTGCCTCTGTCTGATTGGTCAAGGCGGCACCAAACTGCGCATCTGCAAGTACATCACCGCCGGCAAGTGCGCAAAGCCTGCGGTACAGGAAGGAAGGCTGACCTGCAGGACAGGAGACGGTCATGGTCTCCTCTGCCCCGCAAAATACTCCGTAGATCTCCGCAAATCCGGTTTGCAGCCCCTCCATCGCACCGCCGTTAAGCGGCATCCCCATTTGTCTCAGGGCTGAGCGTTCCTGATCGGTCAAAACACCGACAGCGCTGCCATATTCCGGAAGGTTGCCCTCCAAAGCACCCAGCAGGAAAATATGCTTCGCCTGATGGCAGCGCAGACTACTCACAGGTCCCACAATAATGGAATCCAGCACCGGCGGGATTGTACCAACATCATACTGGCTTAAAAGCAGTTTTAGTAAACGGGTAAAAGTATCGGAGTCCCATACAGTTTCTCCAAGCACATCATGCATCTGCTCCAGAGCCGTCACCAGTATTTCCCAAAGTTGATTTAAGATCTGTGCGTTTCTGTGATCCCCGTGCTGTTCCAGTTCATCAGCAAACTGCATCACCTTCTCGGAGAAACTGATTTCCTCCAAAAATTGACACAGCGCCTGCACCTGCTGCTTCAGATCCGTTGCGCGGGAGAAACCTTGCTGCAAGTGCATAAGCGGCTCCACTACCAGTGCACGGCCGCCGTTCAGCTCCTGTAATATGACGGTTGCGGAGTCAGTCCATTCAGCACCCAGACCATCCGGATGGTTTGTCCATTCCTTCTGCCACCGGGACCCATTGATCCCCCAAAGGATAGCGTAATTCTCCATACGGTCGCACAGGGATTGACTCAGTGGTGAAAGGGCGGATTTCATATACCGGAAAACATCCCGCTGTTCGAAGCCGTTCAGCGCTGCTTGTATGGCTGCAAGCACCGTTGTAATAACGGACTTTTCCAGGACCTCCTCTGAGCCGGATATATAAACCGGCATACCAAATTTGCGGAAGACCATATTGATGGCGTTGCGATATGTTGGCATATCCGCACACACCACTGCTATATCCCGGTATCGCGCACCGCCCTGAATCTTCTCCAAGATCCTTTCAGCAGCCACAGTGCATTCCTGGTATACACTCTCCGCGCGGAAAAGGCGCAGTCGATCCTGGCTGACACACTTCTCGGTTTTTCCCTCTAACAGGTGTTCTCTCACCACATCCAGTCCGGTGGATCTTGGCTTCACATAGGATATCTCAGCCTCAATTCCAATGTGCTTTGCCATACGGATCAGCTCAAGTGCAGTGTCCCCTGCCCGTTCAAATGCAATGCGCTCCGAATCCGGCTTGTCACAGTTAATGCTGATTACCACATTCTCTGCCGTTTTCAGCAAGTGCGCAATGATCGCAAAATGCTGGCGTGTAAACTCCAGAAATCCGTCGATGTAAAATACGTGCTGCTGAGCAAAATCGCATTCCTCCAACTGCTCCAGCAGCCAGGTCATCTGATCCCTGGGGTCCTTCTTGCCGCGTTGGCAAAGTCCGTCATAGGTCTCATAGAGCATTGACAGTTCATCCAATTTTTGCGAAAAACTACCCTGCGTTTGCTTGGATGCGATCCTTAAATCGCCGGGCATAATACAGCAGCGCTTGAACTCGTCGACAGCCTCCACAAGCCCTGTCAGAAATTCCGGTCTTGTTCCCACAGAGGCGTAGGATTTAAGAGATCCGTGAAGCTGGCGTACTGCAGACGCCATAGCCACCACGCGACCGCCGTTATCCATACATTCTTCCGCTGCGTTGCCCACCAGATCTGCTACACGCCTCGCAAGACGCGTAAAAGTCAATACCTCTGCATAGCGGCTGGTGGTGTCACCGCCTGCCTTACACAGCAGGCGTTCTGTATTATGACTGATCTGTTCCGGAACGATCAGAATACGACCACTCTTTTGATGGTGAATGTCCTGCGCTATTAAATTCAAAACAGCATCCCGGTTTGCGATCCAGTCTGTGCCTAACAACAGCTTCAGCATACCACTGTCCCCTTCAAATTTTATCTGTTATATAATATCACAAATTTCCCGCAAAGAAAAGTTTTCTTATAAAAAATCCGTCCATTTTGCATAAAAACAAAATGGACGGGAATCCTCAGATCGGTTTTGCAATAAAAACTTGGGGATAGTTACTTTTAAGCATATTGCACATCACAGCGGCATATTCAAAATTGGGTGCAATGGCAAAGACTGCAGAGCCTGTTCCGGTCATTTGTTGGGCAACTGAGCCGTAGCTGTTAAAAATGGACTTAATATAATTCAGCTCCAGATGCTCTGCGGTCACCAGTGGGTCAAATACATTGCAAATGTTTTCTGCGACCTTTCCAAGATCACCGGAGAGCAGCGCGCTCTCCATTGCCTGATGATCGGGGCGCTGTGCAATAGCACATTCGTCGATCTTCCGGTACAGTTCCGGCGTGGAAACGGAAAATTCCGGCTTGCACACAACGAAACAGCAGTCCGGCAGGTCAGGGAGCTTCCGCAGGCGTTCACCGCGGCCCTCCACCATCACTGTTCCGCACAGTGTACAGAACGGGACATCACTGCCAACGGAAGCACCCAGTTCTGCCAGCGCCAGGATCGAAAGCGGATTGTCATAATGGCGGTTCAGCGCACGCAGCACTGCACCGGCATCCGCGCTTCCGCCGCCAAGCCCTGCGCCGGAAGGAATCCGCTTGGTAATGCGAATTTCCAGTCCATCCGGTTTCTTGCCGGTTGCTTCACAGAAAGCCGTAGCCGCCTTCCAGGCAAGGTTGCTTTCATCAGCAGGAATACTGGGATCCGTGCAAGTCAGCTTCCACGGCTTCCCGGTATCTACATCGATCTCAATATCATCGCGAATGGAGATCGTCTGCATAACGCTCTTTAAATTATGATAACCGTCAGCGCGTTTGTCCAAAACATCCAATGTTAAATTGATCTTGGCAAATGCGCCCTCGTACAGTGTAGTCATTATGGCATCCTTCCTTTCTGTACCAATGTTTGCATTATACCAGATTTTCTTGGTTTGTGCAATCGTCAATATGTATATTTTACTGCCGGATGGGTAATATAGGAACATCCAAGAATAAAAAACGGAGGTAGGTCTATGGATACCATTGCATTGATACTTTCCATTATCGGTTCCCTGAACTGGGGGCTGGTTGGCATCTTCCAGTTCGATCTGGTCGCCTGGTTGTTTGGCGGGCAAAGTGCTGTGCTCAGCCGTATCATTTATGCACTAGTTGGACTTGCAGGACTTTGGTGCATCACTCTGCTGTTCAGAAAATACAGAGATCACGTTGAGGGTGAGTAAGTGTAAAGCGGAAGCTCCAGACCGGAAGCTTCCGCTTTCTCTTTACTTACTGATTCTTAAACTGGCAGTGCACGATGCATTTGCGCTCCACACCATCGTATTCCGCATAGATATAGGCATAACCGGGGCCGACGGCCACGACCTTGCCCTGAGAAACGGTTACAACCGACTCATCAGAGGATCTCCAGTTAATTTCCGATCTGGGAATCTCGCCGTTATACAAGACCCAGCTGTCGCCCTTAAAGAACATAGAGAAATCCTCACGGTTCAACTCAAATTCAATTGTTGGCTCTGTTTCCTCCGGTATGAATGCACATACAACTTTGCACTGCTTCTCTACATCACCGCAGGTAATGGTGATCACAGCCTCGCCCTCTGCAACAGCAGTGATGACACCATCCGCATCAACAGTTACAACCGACTCGTCACTGGACTCATAGGAAATAAAATCCGTTGTATCTGCAGGAGATGCAGTCACCTCCAGCGTGTATGTTGCATCCAGGGCATCCAGAGTGATCTCTTCAGTACCAACCGTCAGTTCAGTGCAGGGAATGGTTGGCTCTGTAGTAGGCAGTGTCGTCTCATTGGGTACGGTGGTGGTACTTTCAGTGGTACTGGGCGTGATCGTATGATCGCCACGGTTACCGAATGGAGCGAAGAAATTCAGGATAATATAGATCACCACTGCCACAATGGCAAGAAGCAATGCAATGATGGCAATGGTAAGTCCCTTTTCACCATTATTTCCGGACTGCTCATATTCTCTGGCAGAAGCACCGGCATCACCGGTAAAGCTCCCGTTCTCCTGATTACGCTTTTTCACATTCTTTTTGGAAAAACGACCACCCTTTACATAGGTATATGTACCGGTGGCCTGGGTATCAACATCGTTCGTGTTACCGGCAACGGTCTTAGGCTCTGTGGAACGAACGCAGCCGCAGATCGGGCACTGTGCTGCCGTTTCAGGGTAGGCTGTGCCGCAAACATCGCAAATAATCTTACTCATATGCTCCTCCTGTCTGATCGTATCTATCCTTCGGGTCTCTTTTCGCTTATTATAGCATTTCTTGCTGAATAAAACAACCATAAAGATGTTGCTTTTTTTATAATTTTATTTTATCATATACAGTGTATATAAAAAGGAGGCGATATATGTGTCTGACCCAAAACTGATTTCGCCAATGCTTGACAATTTTGATATGGGCGCACCCATTACCGATCGGATGGGTATTCGTTGCTGCCCCGCGATGAAGAAAGATTCAGACGAAAAGTACATAGTAAAGATCGTATCGATCCCTGCTTCCCGTGTCCAGCTGGATGCACTACTGCTCACCGGAGCCTATTCGGACGAAGCATCTGCGCAGGAATACTTTAAGGAATTATCCGACGCCGTTGCTGAGGAAGTCAAAATATTGAACCGACTGGCTCAGCTGGAAGGATTCCTCCCCTACGAAGATATTCAGATCGTGCCGATGGAGGACCAGACCGGGTATGATGTATATCTGCTCAGTCCCTATAAAAGGTCTTTGGAAAAACATTTCCGTCGCAGCCCTATGACCCATCTCGGCGCATTGAATCTTGGTCTGGATCTGTGTGCTGCTCTGACTGTGTGCAGAAGGTCTGGTTTCCTATATGCCGATCTGAAGCCCGGTAATGTATATCTCACAGATGACAATGCCTATCGCATCGG
Source organism: Faecousia sp. (assembly GCA_045596405.1). Classification (GTDB taxonomy): domain Bacteria; phylum Bacillota; class Clostridia; order Oscillospirales; family Oscillospiraceae; genus Faecousia. The sequence continues at coordinate 91,845 of JAZOCJ010000004.1, forward strand.
CGATGTGGGTTTTGTGGATCTTAACTCTCTGAAATTCGCTTCTCTGCCAGATCGGTACCGCAGTGCATACACAGCTCCCGAAGTTCAGGATGCTTTCGCGTCTCTGAACACTACTATTGACATTTATGCAGTGGGTCTGATCCTCTACCAGGCGTTTAACGACGGTGTACTGCCCTTCAGTGGTGACACTGCCCCCGCCGATCAGTTTGCTCCTCCGGCCTATGCGGATTACGAAATGTCTGAGATCATCCTGAAGGCTTGTGCCCCCGACCCTGCGGACCGTTGGCAGGATCCCGTTGAAATGGGACAGGCGCTCGTCAGCTATATGCAGAGAAACGGTGCGAACGATACTCCCATCGTCCCGCCCCCTGTTGCTGAGGATGCCTCTATTGAGGAGTCTGACACGATTATTTCTGAAGATTCCGAAGCAGTGCTTGAATGTGATGAGAGTACTGTAGATCAAGAGAATACTCCCGAAGATGCAGTGGATGCGGCAGATGCCGACACAATACCCGAAGAGCCTTCCCCTTATACAGAGGATGACTTTGGCAACCTGACATTTATAGATGACACCTCCGATGATGAAACTGCACCGGAAAACGGCGTGGACGAGGTGGAATATACAGAGGTAACGGAAGAGGTTTCCGAGATCCTGACCGTAGCGGATGAGCTGATCTCTCACCCCGCGCCCGATCCGGTAGTCGCACCCGATCCTATTGATGTGCCCGTTCCCCCTCCGCTTCCCATCGAGCCGGATCCCGAAGCTGAGGCGTCAGACAAAGACGCTCCCGAGGAATCTGAAGATAACTCTGATCCTGAAGAAAGCGCTGATGAAGAAATCGTTACCCCTGTCGGCGACGAAGCAGAAGAAGCAGAGGCAGGAGAATATCCTGATGATATTTATTCCACAGCTAAGTCTCCCCGCCGCTGGATTCGTTGGGCTGCTGTCATCGTTCTGGTGCTTTCTCTCCTGTGTGCCGGTGTATACTACTACCAAAATTATTACATCCAGCCGGTCACTATGGTGCTGGAAGGCAGTGAGACCAATCTGACAGTGCTGGTGACCAGCAAGATCGACGAAAGCAAGCTGCTGGTGGTTTGCTCTGACATCTATGGCAACCAGCTTCAAGCACCTGTGGAAAACGGCAAGGCTGTCTTTACCGATCTTGTTCCCAATTCCGCCTACACGGTCAATGTGGTGATCAAAGGCTTTCACCGCTTGACTGGTGAGACCTCTACCGCATACTCCACACCGGTCCAGACAAACATTGTCCAGTTCAGCGCCGTTACCGGTGCTGAAGACGGCAGTATTATCCTCCGCTTTACCGTGGACGGACCGGACTCTGAGCGCTGGAAGGTAACCTACACCTGCGCGGACAGTGAGCCGCAGGAAGCGGTTTTCTCCGGCCATATGTTCACGCTGAACGGTCTGAATATCGGCACTGCCTACACATTCACTTTAGAGCCGGAAGATGACCTTTTTATCACAGGCACAAATGAGATCACCTTCACAGCACAAAAGCTGGTTTCTGCGGAATCTCTGAAAGTCACAGATTACAGTAATCAGTCATTAACTGTTACGTGGTCTGCGCCCGAAGGAGTAACTGTAAACCGTTGGTTTGTTCGCTGCTATAATGACAGCGGATTCGACAAGACCATCGACACGGCCGATACCACCGCTACATTCAGCGAGATCGACCACGCTGGCAGCTATACCGTAGAAGTAACAGCAGAAGGTATGAGTGTTGGTCAGCGTCTGCTGTTGTCTAAGGACACTGTTATTGTCACCAACATAAAGACAGAAACCACAGATCCCAACACCCTGACTGTATCCTGGAATGCATCTCCTGTCTCCCCTGAAGGCGGCTGGATTGTTTTGTACTCCATTAATGGGACCGGCAGTCAGCAGGTCATCAACACCACAGAAAACACCGCGCAGATCTTCCCGGTGATTCCCGGTGCTACCTACAACATCCAATTGCAGGCAGCTAATGCCAATCCTGTTCTTGGCGGCACGATTACATACATCGCTCCTGCAGCACAAGATTTCAGCGGCTACGGAATCGATGCAGCGCACATTAAATTTGATATGTGCAAGACCCCTTCTGTTGCCAACTGGAATGTATATAACCTGTCCCGATCTGATTACACTACCAGCTTCCCTGTAGGACGGAAGGCCTCTTTCCTGGCAAGTACGCCCTATGCCTATAAGGAGTCTGAGGATGTCATTGTTACTCTGTTTGTCATTACAGATGCGAACGGCAACATCATCAGCGCTGCTTCTCAAAGTGGCAGCTGGTCTTCTATGTGGCGTCGCGGATATTGCGAACTGGATATCCCGGAGATGCCCAAAGAAGCAGGCAGTTACAACATCAGCATCTATTTCAACAGCGCGCTTGCTAACCGTCAAGACTTTACTGTCACAGGCTAATGCATAGTTATGGACCGCAGCAAAAATTGCTGCGGTCCTTTTTTATGGAAATATTTTTCACTAAACAGCAGAGCCGATCTATGGTATATTGGCGTTGAGCACAGACAAAAGGAAGTTCGAATATGAAATCAATCAGTCACCGCTTGCTTGGCGAGCACCTTGCCGCACGGTATATGCAAAATCTGCCAAGCAGCTATGTAAAAGCATTTTTACTGGGTTGTATCCAGCCGGATAAAAACCCTACAACATATCTCAAAGGGTCACTGCGCAAGCAATGGCTTCGTGGACATAACTGGGAGAATTCCAGGCGGTTTATTTGCAGAACCGTAAAGCAGCTGGAGTGGAAACTCTTGTTTAAGCATACTGACTATTATAGACTTGGCAAACTCATCCATTACACCGCGGATGCGTTTACTTATGTCCATAACAACCATTCCGGCGCTAATCTGCAGCAGCACCGTCGCTATGAAGATGCGCTGCATATAAGTCTTCTGTCCTGTTTGCAGCAGACCTCTTTAGACAAAATTGCACCGGCAGATTCTATTATGGGCACGATTCGAAAATACCATAATTCCTATATGGTTCAGCCGCCCGGGATCCACACTGATCTGCAATATTGCTTATCGGTATGCCACTATATTATGTGTTCGCTGATGATCAACGCTAAAAGCGCAAAGAACTGTAAATTTTCTACAATTTCCTCTTGAAAAATATGTAACATAGTGCTATACTAACAGCAATTATTGTAGCAGGAGGCTTACTATGGTCACCGATTCCTGTACTGCACAGTTTTACTTTAACTACTATTACTTTTTTGTGAGTAAAAAGTAATAGCGTTTTGTGCTGCAAGGAATTTTAAGCCGCCGGTATATTTACTCTCGCCGCACAGAATCGCATCTGTGCGGTATTGTTATTTTTAGGAGTTGATTACTATGATCGCTGTATTAAAGCGCGGAACGACTCAGGAGCAAAAGGAACATCTTATCCACTGGCTCAAGCAAATGAATCTGGATGTACACGTTTCCGACGGACAGGAAATCACAGTTCTTGGTCTGGTCGGTGATACCAGCCGTGTAGATATGGAGCTTTTGAGCAGCCTGGAGATCGTGGAAAGTGTCAAGCGCGTTTCCGAGCCGTTTAAGCAGGCAAACCGTAAATTCCACCCCAACGACAGTATTATTTCCGCCGGTGGTGTAAAGTTCGGAGGCGGATACTTCGGGGTGATCGCCGGTCCTTGCTCTGTGGAAAGTGAAGATCAGATCATCCAGGTGGCAATGGATGTCAAGCAAGGCGGCGCAGATGTACTGCGTGGCGGTGCGTTTAAGCCCCGCACATCCCCCTACGCATTCCAGGGATTAAAGGATGAGGGCATCCGACTGCTGCTGGAAGCCAAGAAAGCATGCGGACTTCCGATCATTACGGAAATTATGAACATTCGTTCTCTTGAATTGTTTGATGATGTGGACATCATTCAGGTAGGTGCCCGGAATATGCAGAATTTTGACCTTCTGCAGGAGCTGGGCAAAACAAGAAAGCCTATTCTCCTTAAGCGTGGCCTTGCAAATAGCTTGCAGGAACTGCTTATGAGTGCCGAATACATTATGAGCGAGGGCAACGAGAATATTATTCTCTGCGAGCGCGGCATCCGTACATACGAGACTTATACACGCAATACTTTGGATCTGTCCGCTGTTCCCGTGCTGCATGAGCTGACCCATCTTCCTGTTGTTGTTGATCCCAGCCATGCTACCGGCAAAGCCGGACTTGTGCCGTCTATGGCACTGGCTGCAGCTGCCTGCGGCGCGGATGGCATTATGGTTGAGGTGCATAACAATCCTGCTTGTGCGCTGTGTGACGGTGCTCAGTCCCTCACCCCCCAACAGTTTGCGGAGCTTAATCAGAGAATTCAGAAAGTTCGGGAGGCAATTCAATGACTGTCGGTATCCTGGGTCTGGGTCTGATCGGTGGATCATTAGCGCGTGCATATAAAAAGGCAGGACATGCTGTTTTTGTCTATGACCGTGACGAATCAATGCTCGATTTTGCGCAGTTAGCAGGCGTTGTGGATGCACCGCTTAACGGCGACACTCTCCCCTCTTGTGACCTGATCCTGCTGGCTGTTTTTGCGGATGCATCCGCAGCCTGGCTGGAGGAAAACGCGCTGCATATATCCGCCGATGCCCTTGTGATCGATTGCTGTGGTATCAAGCGGGAAATCTGTAGCCGTTGCTTCCCCATTGCTGAAAAGTATGGTTTTACCTTTGTTGGCGGTCACCCTATGGCAGGCTCCCATCATTCCGGCTTCAAGTACAGCCGATCTAACCTGTTTCAGGGTGCGCCCATGGTGCTTGTGCCACCTAAATTTGATGACCCGGAGCTTCTGTCCCGGGTCAAGGATGCTCTTGCGCCCTGCGGCTTTAAGCAATACTCTGTGACCACTGCAGAAGCCCACGACAGTATGATCGCATTTACCTCACAAATGCCCCATATCCTAAGCAATGCCTTTATCAAATCCCCAACTGCACTGCAGCACAGAGGATTTTCTGCCGGCAGTTACAAGGATCTAACCCGCGTAGCTTGGCTTAACCCACAAATGTGGACAGAGCTGATCCTTTCAAATAAGGAAAATGTTCTGCAGGAACTGGATATCTATATTGACAGTCTGGATGCTTACCGGACAGCGATCCGTGATAATGACGGTCAGCGTCTTGCTGCCCTATTTGACGAAGGCAGAAGGTGTAAGGAGGAGGTAGATGGATGAAAACGATCACCGTGGACGCCTCAAAGCAATATAGTGTCTGCATTGGCAATGACCTTTATCGCAAAGTCGGCGATTTTATTCTCAAGCTAAGGAAGCCCGGCAAAGCTGCCATTATCAGCGACAGCAATGTATGGCCTCTGTATGGTGAAGCAATCAAAAAAAGTCTTAGCAGTACTGGTTTTCAGGTTTGCCATTACCAATTTCCAGCCGGTGAGCAGAGCAAAAACGGTAATACATACCTTTCCATATTGGATTTTCTGGCTTCCGAGAAACTAACACGCACAGACTGTGTGATCGCGCTAGGCGGTGGCGTCGTTGGCGATATTACCGGTTTTGCCGCAGCAACCTATTTGCGTGGCATCTCGTACATTCAAGTGCCCACTTCCCTTTTAGCAATGGTAGATTCCTCTGTCGGCGGCAAGACTGCCATTGATCTGCCCTCCGGGAAAAACCTTGCGGGCGCTTTCTATCAGCCGGATCTTGTGGTTTGTGATATCGATGCACTGCGGACGCTTCCTGCGGAAGTTTTTCAGGATGGATGCGCTGAGGTGATCAAGTATGGTGTCCTATACGACACTGCTCTTTTTGAACACTTGCAGAAACGCGGCTTGGATTTTGATCGCGAAGCGGTAATAGCCCGTTGCGTGGAGCTGAAGAGAGATGTTGTGGCGCAGGACGAATTCGATACCGGTGCGCGTCAAAAGCTGAATCTGGGTCACACCATCGGTCACGGCATTGAAGCGCTGAGTGATTTTTCTGTTACTCACGGCAAGGCGGTTGCCATGGGAATGGCCATGGTGGCAAAGGCCGGTGCAGAACTTGGAGAATGTGATTGGGAGACCTATGAACGGATCATATCTGTTCTTGACCGATTTGCACTACCAACAGACACACAGTATTCTGCTGAAGATATTTATACTGCTGCGCTTTCGGACAAAAAGCGTGCAGGTGGTATGGTCAATCTGATCGTCCCGAAATCCATCGGTGACTGTGCTATTCGCCCCACCGATATTGCTGATCTTAAAACATTTATTAAAGCAGGATTATAAAATGGATCTAACAATTCATCCAGGTAAGCTATCCGGCAGTATTACGGTGATCCCCTCTAAATCACAGGCACACCGTCTGCTCATATGCGCTGCCCTTTCCGATGACAAAACCGAGCTTATTTGTCCGGAAACAAACCAGGACATTGAGGCAACAGTAAATTGCCTGAATGCATTGGGTGCGGATATTTGCAGGACGCCGTCCGGTTATCTCGTAAATCCTATTCAAAAAGTGCCGAAGGAAGTAATTCTGCACTGCGGAGAAAGCGGATCTACCCTTCGCTTTATGCTGCCAATCGCAGGAGCTTTGGGCGTGGATGCCACCTTCTGCATGCAAGGGCGTCTTCCTTTCCGCCCCTTGTCCCCCCTGTGGGAAGAAATGGAGCGAATGGGTTGTTTCCTTTCCCGCCCCACCGCGGACACTGTCCGATGCACAGGAAAATTGCAGTGCGGTGCTTATTCCATTGACGGCGGAGTATCCAGCCAGTATATTACCGGGCTTCTGTTCGCGATGGCATTGATCCCCGGCAACAGCCAACTGCATATTACCGGAAAATGTGAATCCAAGCCTTACATCAAAATGACGCAGGAGGCATTATCTGCATTTGGCGTGCATACGGACAACTACCGGGTAACCGGAGCCTATCCGTTCCGTTCCCCCGGCACTGTCACTGTGGAGGGAGATTGGAGCAACGGTGCGTTCTTTTTGGCGGCAAAAGCGCTAGGCAATGATGTTACCGTATTGGGATTGAATCCAAACTCCTTCCAAGGCGACCGCGCTGTTTCCAAAATGCTTCTTCAGTTGGAACACAAATGCACTATTTCCGCGGAGGATACCCCCGACCTTGTCCCCGTCCTTGCTGTAGCAGCGGGCGCAAAAAAAGGCGCACAGTTTATCAACGCCGGTCGGCTTCGTCTGAAGGAATCAGACCGCATAGAATCCGTTGCCTCTATGCTTCGCAGTCTTGGCGCAGCCGTAACCACCGGAGTTGATACAATGACCGTCTCCCCTGCCAGGTATCACAGTTGTGTGATTGATTCCGCAGGAGATCACCGTATTGCCATGGCGGCGGCAATCGCCGCAACGGTGGCAGATGGGCCTGTTACCATTCTTGGCGCGGAGTGCGTATCTAAATCCTATCCCTCGTTCTGGGAAGAATACCAACGATTAGGAGGGCAATATGAGCAGTACATACGGTGAGAGCATCAAGCTTTCTATTTTTGGACAATCCCACGGCCCAGCGGTCGGAATGACGCTGGACGGCATTCCTGCCGGACTTCCTGTGAATTTGGACGAGCTGCAGGACTTCCTCAATCGGCGCGCACCGGGAAAGAACGCATATTCCACGCCCCGCGCAGAAGCGGACTGCCCGGAATTTCTGTCCGGTATCGTAGACGGATATACCTGCGGTGCACCCATCACCGCTGTCATTCGTAATAATAATACCAGAAGCGGCGATTATTCTGCGCTTAAAGACTCCCCTCGTCCGGGTCATGCGGATTATCCTGCACAGGTAAAATACAAAGGGTATCAGGATGTAGCCGGTGGCGGTCACTTCTCCGGCAGACTGACAGCGCCCTTGTGCATTGCCGGCGGCCTTTGCAAGCAGTGGCTCGAAAAAGAGAACATTAAAATCGGTGCGCATTTGTCCGTTGTAGCAGGAATCGCAGATGATCCCATTTCACTGGATTGGCTGAATCCGGAATTTGAGAGAATCGGTAAGGACTTCCCTGTGCTGAACCCAGAGGCGGGTAAACAAATGCAGGCAGAGATTCACAAAGCCCGGGAGGACGGTGACAGTGTCGGCGGGATTATTGAGTGTGTCGTAGCAGGAATCCCCGCCGGAATTGGCAATCCTATGTTTGGTGGAATGGAAAGCCGCATCGCCCAGATCATCTACAGTATTCCCGCGGTCAAAGGCTTGGATTTTGGCTCAGGTTTCTCCGGCAGTTATTTAAGAGGAAGCCAAAACAACGATGCTTATACTATCCAAGACGGCACAGTACGCACGCTTACAAACAATGCAGGCGGTATTCTCGGCGGCATTACGACAGGTATGCCACTGGTATTCAGCGTGGCGATCAAGCCCACGCCGTCGATTTCCCGGGAGCAGCAAAGCATTTCCCTGGCGAAGATGGAAGATGCAGTGCTGACTGTGCAGGGGCGGCACGATCCGTGCATCGCCCCAAGAGCGGTTCCAGTGGTGGAAGCCGCTGCTGCTCTTGCAGTTTATGATGCCATCCTTTCCAATCACTGACCTTAGGAGGAATTTAAATGGATATTACGCAGCTTCGCGGCAAGATCGACCAGATCGATGACAAGCTGGTGGCGTTATTTGCCGAGCGAATGGATGTTGCGGCGCAGATCGCCGATTACAAGAAAGAGAACAACCTGCCGATTTATGTCCCCGCCCGGGAGCGGGAGAAATTGCAGGATGTTGCCGAAAAAGCGGGCGACCATATGGCCAATTATACCCGCGTACTTTACTCTATGCTGTTTGAGCTTAGTCGGAGTTACCAAGGCAAGCGCAACACTGAGGCCACTCCCCTCTATCAGCGCATTACCGACTCCATAGAAAACACGCCTAAGCTCTTCCCCCAAGCACCTATGGTTGCCTGTCAGGGTGTTGAGGGTGCGTATGCACAGATCGCCTGTGAGCGGATCTTCAAATCCCCGTTCATTATGTATTTCAAGAATTTTGAGGGCGTGTTTAATGCCATCGAGCAGGGACTTTGCCAATACGGCATCCTGCCCATCGAAAACTCCACTGCCGGCTCTGTGAAGAAGGTCTACGACCTGATGATCCATCATAACTTCTCCATCGTGCGCACATTCCGGCTGAAGATCGACCATAACCTGCTTGCCAATCCCGGTTCCAGTATGGATCAGATCAAGCAGATCTATTCCCACGAGCAGGCGATCAATCAGTGCGCAGAATTCCTGAAGAAGTTCCCCAATGCAAGTATTATTCCCGTAGAAAATACCGCAGTGGCCGCCGATATGGTGGCAAAGTCCGGAAGAACGGATGTTGCCGCTCTGTCCAGCCGTGCCTGCGAGGAATTGTATGGCTTGGAGTGCCTTGCTGCTTCTGTGCAGGACGAGGGCAATAACCGTACCCGCTTCATCTGCATCAGCAAAAATCTTGAGATCTATCCCGGATCCGACAAAACAAGCATTATGATGGTCTTGTCCCACAAGCCCGGCGCACTTTATAAGGTTCTTGCCAGAATGTATGTTCTTGGGATCAATGTGATCAAACTGGAATCGCGTCCTATTCCGGACCGCGACTTTGAGTTTATGTTCTATTTTGATCTGGAAACATCCATCTATTCCGAAGAATTTGTCCAGCTTATGTGTGAACTGGATGATCTGTGTGAGGAATTCAAATATTTAGGAAGCTACACTGAGGTGGTATAATGCAATGCGGCTTACTTGGAGAAAAACTGGGGCACAGCTATTCTCCACAGATACACAGCTATCTTGCAGACTATTCCTACGGTTTATTTGAGAAGAAGCCCGAGGAAATTGGTGATTTTTTAGTCAACGGCGACTTTATAGGACTGAATGTGACGATCCCCTATAAAAAAGCTGTGATCCCCTATTGCACGCAGCTGTCAGACTGTGCAAAACGCCTTGGCGCTGTAAATACCATCGTGAAGCGACAGGATGGAACGCTGATTGGGCACAATACGGATTATTTTGGTTTCTCCTCTATGCTGGACCACAGCGGTATCGATGTGGAAGGCAAAAAAGCCTTGGTCCTTGGGAGTGGCGGTGCATCTGTCACAGTTGTGGCTGTCCTGGAGGAACGAGGCGCAGAGGTTGTTGTTATTTCCCGTTCAGGCGATGACAATTACACAAACCTCTACCGACATTCCGATGCATCCCTGATTGTCAATGCTACTCCTGTGGGTATGTATCCGAACACAGGAAAAAACCCTGTAGATATTTCTGTATTCTCACAGCTTGAAGGCGTGTTGGATCTGATCTATAACCCAGCCCGCACGCAGCTGTTACTGGACGCTGAAGCGCGTGGCCTGGTAACGGAGAACGGTCTGTGGATGCTTGTGGCACAGGCAAAAGAAAGCGCCGAATGGTTTACCGGCAGTAAAATCCCGGACGACCGTATCCCCTATATTCACGAGATCCTGCGCTGGCAAATGGGGAATATCGTATTGATCGGTATGCCCGGTTGCGGCAAATCTACCGTCGGCAAGCGGTTGGCTGAAATGACCGGTAAGCAGTTTGTGGATGTAGATACCTTCATCGAAGAGACAGCACAAAAAACTATTCCGGAGATCTTTGCGCAGACCGGTGAAGCAGGTTTCCGAAAACTCGAGACATCTGCTCTGGAAGTGTTGGGAATGCGGTCAGGTCTTGTCATTGCCACCGGCGGTGGATGTGTTACAAAAGAAGAAAACTATCCCCTCCTCCATCAGAACGGTACGATCATTTGGCTGCAAAGAGCCATTGATAAGCTTCCTTTTGACGGACGTCCATTATCCAAAGCAGGCAATTTGGAAGCGATGTATGCAATCCGCAAACCGCTTTATGATCGGTTTGCAGATATTTCCGTAGAGAACGACAGTACTCCCGACAAGACAGCACAAAATATTTTGAACAGGGGTTTTACCGAATGAAAATACTTGTTATCAACGGACCAAACATCAATATGCTGGGCATCCGGGAACCAGAAATTTACGGAACGCAGAATTTCCAAAATCTTCTCGTCCTGCTGAGCAACACAGCTAATGAATTGAACATTGAACTGGAACAATTCCAGTCTAATCACGAAGGCGCCATCGTGGATAAGATCCAAGCCGCATATGGAAATACCGATGGCATCGTGATCAACCCTGCCGCCTATACCCACACCTCTGTGGCAATTCTGGATGCACTGAAATCTGTGGCGATCCCGGCAGTGGAAGTGCACATCTCCGATGTGGATTCCCGGGAAGCCTTCCGGCAAATTTCTTATACCGGTCTCGCCTGCGAAAAAACAATCAAAGGGCAAGGTTTGGATGGATACCGCCAGGCGATTGCATATTTGGCAGATAAATATCATTAAATAAAAAAACAAGAATGAAAGGACGACGCCTTTCATTCTTGTTTTTTACTTATGTATGAATCATATCAATATGTGAACGGTACGGAGTAGACTTTTTCCCACTGTCCGTTTACGACGGCAATGCCGGCGGTCTCCTCGTTCTGGAAGAATATCATATCCTCCCGGGCGTAGGATTTTGCCGCATTATAGATTGCGACCCTCTCATCCTTAATATTGATTCCGTACTTTGATTGCGGCACAAAAACGACCGGAGCCTGAACGATTTCGTAAAGTGATCTGACATCATTCATAACGTGGTGAGCCAGCTGCACACCATCCGAGCGAAGATATGGGCTTGACCAGTTTTTCATCAGCTTCGGTGTAGCTCTCTTATTACCGGCATCACCTAAAATCAGGAATGTTTCGCCGTCAATGGTCAGCCTTATGATCGTAGAAGCGTCATTATAATCAGTGATCGTAGATTCACCGGTTGAAACATCCACCAGATCCTCGTGGGTTTGCAACACTTCTATAGAAATATCCGCAAGCTCAATAGCTTGACCTGTATGCAGGCGAAGGAACATCGGGTCATCATCACCGAAGTAAGTATTTACGGTTTCTATTATGTTCCGGTAGCCACTAGGTCCGCTGCTGGAATCGATATACTTGTTCGTTAAATTCAACGACGGTAACGCGAAGAAGACACGCTCAAGATCAAGATAAGTCGAATATCTCTTTGTAAATGCAACAAACCCACTATAATGGTCAACATGGGAGTGCGTGATAAACCATCCAGCGATCTTAACAATGTCACCATTCTGTTTCCCTGTAATATGCCAAAGCATATTCATCAGATCTTGACTCCGGTCTTTGGTGATCTGGTTAGAATTTGCTCCGTCGATAATAATCACTGAATTATCGGCAAGCTTTATGATATAAAGCATTCCGTTATCCTTAAAATCCGGCTTTGCATGCGTCGCATCATTCATAGGCAGCGCAAGTTGGTATATCACACTCTGCTCGCCCTGTTTTTTCTCATAGGTGTATCCAAAATCTGCAAGTGAAGAGGAAATTTTTGCATCCTCCTTAATAATTCTCGCTTCTTTCGTATTGCTCATAAAATAAGCATACACCCTGACATCACTTTTGATATATGAAGCAAAGGTGTTATTGTCAACTTTGCGGTAAAATTCCTTTTCATATCCCGCTTTTTCAAGCTTAGCAATGTATGCCGTAAACTCATTATAAGTCGTCTTCGACACAACTTGCATTTCACCTTCATTTTCGAGAAGCTGAGCAGAATCAATACCCTGTCCGGTAAGATAAACCTTTTTTGCTAATATTCCACCTTTGTAAGCAGGGATATCTTCTATAAGCCAGCCATTTACTTTTTCATCCACAAAGATACCGCACACATCACAGGCGTAATCTTCGTCTATATCTGTATGTTCATTACATTCCGTGGGCTGTAGCTTTTCTTGACAAGCGTCGCATAGATAATCGCTGTTTGAATCCGTATGTACACAAGGCCCGTTAGTAGATGGCTCCTGACTGCAGGAACACAAAAGCATCAAAACGGAAAGTATAAGCGCAATCACCGTCAACAATTTCTTTTTCATATTTGCACCTCTTCTTTTATCATTTCCCTCTGTGGATTATACCATAAAAAACCGGAAAAGGATAGTTATATTTTACGCACAAGCGTTACAAAATCATAGGAAACCGACCCGTCTACAAAAACAGCGAATTCCTCCAACCGACTAAACCCGCATTTTCTATGCACTGCCAGCGATGCGGCATTGTGCCTGTCCACGTGAGAGTAAAGGGTCGTTACTGCTTGCGCCGAAAAGTATTTGATCACAGTCTTTATAAGCTCTGTGGCTACTCCTTTGTTGCGTGCCTCGGGAGCTGTCTCCAGCCCTATCAGCAACACACCGTCCTTATAAGACTCAAAACGCGCCGCGGCTATGCCGTCATAGACAGCACAAAACCCCTTATCTTCCGTTAAAAAACTTCGCAGATCACTGTAAAAATCCTGCTCAGCTCTTAAAAGTTGTTCCTCAGCAGACAAATGGGGATATGCCGTTTCTCCCTGTTTTCGTAAACTTTCCTCATAGATATGCATCCACTCGGAATACATCAATTCTTTTGGTCTTCTTATGATCTTCAGCATAGTTGCTCCTAAGAATTACAGTATCATATTTTAAATCAGTATTTCATATGCCACAGTGTTTGTCAAGGTAATTTGCAATTAGTCTGTCATATTTGCAATCACTATTATTGAATTTTTCTTGAATAAATTGTTTCCATAACAACTAAAAATGCAAATTAATTGCTATGTTATTCACACAATCCACAGGTTTTTCCACAGCAAATTGTTTGTAAAACCAGAATTCTCACCAAGAAATACTAATTTTCGATATAAAATTACAAGGCATTCTACTTATCTTTCATTAACATAACACTTTAAGAGTGCATTCTGATTCCACAAATATTTAGCGAAAAAGAATGCAGGAGATCATAAAATCTCCTGCATTTTTCACATTTTTTCACCCAGGACAGACTTTGTAGCATAGGCATTCAGATCCATACTTGCCGTGTTTCCGGCAAGGTATTCATAATACCCCTGTGCACCGATCATTGCAGCATTATCACCGCATAAGGATAGCGGAGGCATATATGCGCGCACGCCCCGTTTATCCGCTACCTGCAATAGATCACTGCGGATCTTGGAATTGGCGGCAACACCGCCGGCAATCGCCAGCTTCTTGTATCCCGTCTGCTCTAATGCCAGGTCTACACGGGTGGAAAGTGTCTCCGATACCGCATCAGAGAAGGCAGCACAAAGGCTTTCAACATCCAGCGTCTCCCCTACCTGCTCGGCGTGGTGGATCAAGTTTAAAGTTGCCGTCTTCAGTCCGGAGAAGCTCATATCATAAGGATTGGTGCCAGGTTTGGAGCGAGGTAATACATATTTCCCGGGGTCACCCAGCTGTGCCGCTTTGTCAAGTGCCGCTCCACCGGGATATGGCATCCCCAGCACACGACCAACCTTATCAAAGCACTCCCCTGCTGCATCATCCAAAGTCGATCCAAGGATCTCCATCTTGGTGTAATCCTTTACATTCACGATCATTGTGTGACCGCCGGAGACGACCAGGCAAAGAAACGGGGGCTCCAGTTCTGGATAGGCAAGATAATTAGCCGCAATATGACCTCGGATATGGTGTACGGGAATCAGGGGCTTGTTCAACGCCAATGCTGCTGCTTTTGCAAAGTTGACACCTACCAGCACCGCACCGATCAGTCCCGGCGCATAGGTCACCGCCACTGCGTCAATATCCTGACGGGTGAGATTCGCCTCTTTCAGTGCCTGTTCTGCTAACCCGTAGATTACCTCGATATGTTTTCTGGAGGCGATCTCCGGAACAACGCCGCCGTAGATGCGATGCAAGTCTACCTGAGAAGCAATGCAATCTGTCAGCACCTTTCTTCCGTCTGCGACAATCGCAACTGCGGTTTCATCGCAGGAGGATTCCACGGCTAAAATATTCACACTTCCCACTCCTTTCTCAGGATATATGCATCTTCTTTAGGGTTGGTATAATACCGGGGTCTGCATCCAACCGGTGCGAAGCCAAGCTTCTCATAAAGGGCGATTGCCACCCTGTTGGATGCGCGCACCTCCAGCGCTAGGGAAGATATGCCGTCTGCACGCAGTTTTTCTATCAAGGCGCAGACCAGCAGCTGAGCGATTCCCTTCCGCCGGTCATCAATAGATACTGCCAGATTCATCATATCCGCCTCCGGTGGAACAGACTGGGCGCCCACATATCCGGCAACCCGGTCCCCTTCCACCGCAACGATCCATGTGGACAACGGATTGGTAAGTTCCGATGCTATGGAGCGTTCACTCCAAGGATCAGAAAAACAAACTGTCTCCAACTGTGCCACCTGTGGAACGTGGCATAACTTCATTGGTACTAACTCAATCATTTTGCATCAAACCAACTCTCACCCCATTTGGCCTCTGCCACAAGGGGTACTTTTAATGCGGCCACTGCCTGCATTTTCTCGCTCATAAGTTCTGCGACATCCTGCGAAATCTCCTTGGGGCACTCCACGATCAGTTCATCGTGTACCTGCAGAAGCAGTTTTGCATCAGGATAGTGTTCTGCCAGCGCCTTGTCTACAGCGATCATAGCAAGCTTGATCAGATCTGCTGCAGAGCCTTGGATAGGTGTATTCAAGGCAATGCGTTCAGCGCCCTGGCGTACCATAAAATTACTGCTCTTCAGCTCCGGAATATATCGTTTGCGACCAAACATAGTTTCCGTGTAGCCGATTTCCCGGGCGTCAGCAACCACCTTGTGCATATAGGTCTTAACACCGGAATAGTTGTTCAGATAATTCTCTATATACGCCTTGGCCTCGTAACGGCTTACGCCAATATCTTCAGACAGGGAGAACTCCGATATACCGTAGACGATACCGAAGTTTACCGCCTTTGCATGACGCCTCTGCAGTGCAGTTACCTGTTCCACGGGCACACCAAATACCTGGGACGCCGTCACCGTGTGGATATCCATACCGCCGGCAAATGCCGCCTGCATGACCGGATCATCCGCAATATGCGCCAGTACCCGCAGCTCGATCTGGCTATAATCGGCATCCACCAAGACACAGCCCGGCTTGGGAATGAACATCTTACGGATCTCTGCACCAAGGTCGTTGCGTACAGGGATATTCTGCAGATTCGGTTCTGTGGAAGATAGCCGTCCAGTTGCCGTTACCAGATTCTGGAATGTGGTGCGGATACGGCCATCTTCACCGATTACCTTGATGAGCCCGTCTGCATAAGTGGATTTCAACTTTGTCAGCATCCGGTAATCCATAATCGCGGGGATGATCGGGTGCTTATTTTTCAGCTCTTCCAGCACATCCGCATTGGTGGAATACCCTGTCTTAGTTTTTTTGATGGGCGGAAGCCCAAGCTTTTCAAAGAGCAACTGACCAAGCTGCTTTGTGGAATTAATATTGAATTCTTCACCGGAATAGGAGAAGATCAATGTTTCGCAGTCAGCGATCCGCTGGGCAAGCATATCTCCAAACTGTTCCAGCTGCTGTCTGTCGATTGCCACACCTGTCTTCTCCATACGGTAAAGCACAGAGCATAGCGGGAATTCTATCTCCCGATACAGCTGTGTCATCCCCTGCTTTTCCAACTCATTAGAAAGCACAGGATATAAGTTCCAAATTGCCTCCGCACAGGCGACAGCATCCTCATCATCCACACTGGTGCCAAGAAAGGTTGTTGCCAGCTTGGATACGGGATAGTCCGACTGGGACGGATTCAGGTCATAAGCAGCCAGCGCTGTATCAAAAATGAACTTTCCGTGGGGAAGCCCTAAATTGTCAATGGTATGCAGCACCGTCTTCAGATCGTGGCAGATCAGTTCCGTTCCACTCTCCAATAATGGCAGCAAGCAAAGGGATTCCAACGGTGTCACTGAGCAAACACCTGATTCCCAGGCGACACCAACTGTCCCATCCGGTGCAAAGTAGAGTGACGCACGATTACAAGTATTCGGCAATTCCGTAACTCTTGCCAGACATTCACATGCTGTGCAGCATTTTTCTGTTTCCTGTTCAGCGCCCCTAAGACCGTATCGGTCGATCAGGCGGACAAATTCCAGCCGGACAAACAAATCATACAATTCCCTGCAGTTCGGCGGTTGGATGACCGCATCCATCGGATGGAACTCGATTGGAGCATTTTTCCGAATCGTCGCAAGATCATATGACAGGTACGCATTTTCCTTGCCGGCTGACAGTTTCTCCCGCAGTTTCGGGCGGATCGCCTCATCATCGAGATTTTCATACAACGCGTCCAGCGAGCCGTATTTTAACAACAGATCCGTAGCGGTCTTTTGTCCGATGCCCAGAACGCCGGGAATATTATCCGACGAGTCCCCCATCAACGCTTTCAGGTCGACGATTTTTTCCGGTGTAAAACCGTACTCCTCCTGAAACCTCTCCCGGTTATACAAGGTTGCTTCCGTTTGCCCCGGACGGGAGATCACCAGCTTCACGTTTACATGCTCATCGATCAGTTGCAGGCTGTCCCGGTCACCGGTTACGATCACGCAATCCCAATCATTGTTCCCGCAGATCATACCAACCGTGCCGATCACATCGTCCGCTTCCCACCCCTGACACTCGTAGATGGGAATATTCATAGCGGTCAGCACCTGCTTCATCACCGGCATCTGCTGTGCCAACTCCTCGGGCATTCCGTGACGGTTTGCCTTATAGGCATCATACTTTTCGTGGCGGAAGGTAGGACCGTGGAGGTCAAAGGCAACACAGACAGCATCCGGCTGCTCCTCTTTCTCCATCCGCTCCAGAATATTCAGAAACCCATAGATAGCGTGTGTATACAATCCGTCCCGGGTCGTCAGCGGGCGAACGCCGAAATACGCACGGTTGATCACACTGTTGCCATCTAAAATCAGCAGCTTCATACTTTTCTCCAAATCGCACCCTGTGGGGTGTCAATGATCTCAATACCTCTCGCCTTCAGCTCGTCGCGAATGCGGTCAGCTTCTGCCCAGTTTTTCTCCTTCTTGGCATTCGTCCGCGCTGCTACCAAAGCGTCGATCTGCGGATCTGCAGATGCCGCTGCTTCCTCTGCTTGCTTACTCTTCAGTTCCTTAGCAGCCTGAATCAGATTCAGGCTCAGCACCTGATCAAAATCAGCCAGAGCTGCCAGCTTAGTGGCATCATTGGTCTTCGCTTTCAGTACATCATACACCGCAGTGACTGCAAGAGAGGTGTTCAGATCGCCGTTAAGCGCGCCTACAAACCGCTCTTTCAGGGCGTTGAGAGCATCGGTATCTACCGCACCGTCATCATTCAGCGCTGCGATCTTGGCGATCAGCTTCTGGTAAGTCTGTGCGGCATTATCCAAATTCTCCCAGCTAAACACCAGATTCCGGCGATAGTGACTCTGCAGACAGAAAAGGCGGTACTCCATCGGGTCATATCCCTTCTGCTCCAGCAGGCTAACTGTCAAAAATTCCCCCTTGGACTTGGACATCTTGCCGTCATCGGTGTTCAGGTGGTGCACGTGGAACCAATAGTTACACCACTTATGCCCAAGGTAGCTTTCCGACTGCGCGATCTCATTGGTATGGTGCGGGAATGCATTGTCGATACCGCCGCAGTGGATGTCCAGATCCTCACCAAGATATTTCATAGAAATACCGGAGCATTCGATATGCCAGCCGGGGTAGCCAACGCCCCAGGGAGAATCCCACTTCAGTGCCTGATCTTCAAACTTGGACTTGGTAAACCAAAGCACAAAGTCATTTTTGTTGCGCTTGTTGGTATCCTCTTCCACACCATCCCGGACGCCGATAGCTAGATTTTCTTCATCGTGGTCATTGAACACATAATACTTCTCCAGCTTAGAGGTGTCAAAATACACATTTCCGCCGGCAACATAGGCAAAGCCCTTTTCCACCAATCCGGATACGATCTTTATGAATTCCGGTATACAGCCGGTGGCAGGCTGAATAATATCGGGCTTTTTGATATTCAGCTTGTCGCAGTCAGCGAAGAATGCATCGGTGTAGTACTGGGCGATCTCCATCACAGACTTATTCTCGCGCTTGGCGCCCTTGAGCATTTTATCTTCGCCGGTATCCGCATCCGATGCCAGATGTCCCACATCGGTGATATTCATAACCCGCTTGACATTGTAGCCTAAATAGCGCAGTGCCTTCTCCAGCACATCCTCCATAATGTAGGTGCGCAGATTGCCGATATGGGCATAATGGTAAACTGTAGGACCGCAGGTATACATCTTTACAACATCCTGGGAGTTGGGTGTAAACAGTTCCTTCTTATGGGACAATGAATTATATAAATACATATTTCTTCCTCCGAATTCAATATTATTTTATAAAAAAACACCTCTTGCGCCTATGCACAAGAGGCGGGTCATACAACTCGCGGTTCCACTCTCATTTATCACTCAAATATACTTCACTCCCGGGCGCACGTTCGCAGTCCCTCCCCGCCTGGGCTTCCAGCCGATGACCCAGACTCTCTTCAGGATCGGGTGCTGTTACTCTTCCCGTTCACAGTAAATCTTTTACTTAATTTTAACCTGATAAGTTGCGTTTGTCAAGACAGGCAACACTTGACATTAACATTTCAGTTGCGAAAAAGCGACAAATATGGTATAGTGTTTTCAGGAACCAATGGTATGATCAGGAGGTAAACTTATGAGAAAGGTCCTACTGTTACTGTTAGCGCTGTGTATGCTTGTTTCTCTTTTCGGTTGTCGTGCGCCATCCAACAATTCTACAAACGATACCGGTGCTTCCACCACTACACCGAATACACCGAGTACTCCCAGCATTCCCCAAGCAGATTTGATCTCAGTGGCTGTGCCTGTAATCACCGAAACCACAAAAGCCGATGACGGGACTACCCTGTTTTCGTACACCTATCAGAATATGCATCTGACTATGCCGGAAGCAGATATTGCTGACAAAATCATTGTTGATTTTCTGAACAGGATCGATAAGACCCGCTCTGCAGCAGAATCCTTGTCCAATGCCGCGAAAGCAGCATATACTCCCGGTAAGATCTGGAACCAGTACCAGTATCAGATCACATACTCCCCCACCCGGATTGATTACAATGTGCTGAGTATGTTTGGCAGCAACACAAGCTACAACGGTGCGTCTCACCCCGAGGCCATTAATGTTTCTGTGAATTACGATCTCGTCAGCGGCAATGTTCTGACCCTTGGGAATATCTTAACCGAAACTGCCACAGTAGATGCGTTATACGCCTGTGTTATTGACTCACTGAGGACACAGGAGAAGGATAAATTCCTCTATATTGGCTATGAAGATGCTGTAAAGAGCCGTTTTTCTATCCACTTCAGCGACGATACCGCTTGGTACTTCTCCCAGAATGGCCTTTGCTTCTATTTCTCTCCCTATGAGATCGCGCCCTATTCCTCCGGCGTCGTTATTGCGGAGGTGCCATATTCGAAGCTCTCCGGAATTTTGAATGATGCCTACTTCCCCCCGGAACGGGAAGCGCACGAAGGCATCGTGTCATTGCTCCCCGCAACGGAAGCGAATCTTGAGAAATTTACCCAATTTTCAGAACTGATCCTGGATGAAAAGGCGGATTCCTTCCTCCTTTATACCGATACCGCGGTGTATGATGTAGTGATCGAAACCGCCACATACTCCTCTATTAAATCAGAGTACGAGCCGCAGCACACCGTCTTTGCCTGTGGAAGTCTGACTCCCGGTGACGCCATTCACATCCAGGCAGCTACTTCAGTGGATTCCGATATTTTGATTCTGACATACAGAAGTGGAACTTCAGTATTCTCCTCACACATCTTCAAAGATCCAAACGGAAATCTGCAACTGATTGCAGATATGGATTCCTAAAACAAATGACACGGCGCAGCATACAAGCTGCGCCGTGTATTTTATTCTTCATTCATCTGCTCTCTGCGATAGCGGGCAATTCCAAGTTCCAGCAGCTCCATCGCCCGTTCCAGCTCGGATTCCTGCCGGACATAGGCGATCCGCACCTCATTGATACCCTTGCCGGGAGTCTCGTAGAACGGTGCGCCGGGAGCGAACATAACCGTGTCGCCATGATCCTCGAACTCCTCCAGCAGCCACCGCTGGAACTTATCCGCATCATCTACCGGAAGCCGTGCCATTACATAGAATGCTCCCATAGGCTCTTCTACAAGCACACCGGGAATACCACGCAAATGCTTTACCACCGTATCTCTGCGCTTGCGGTATTCTTCCTTAGAGCGGGCATAGAAATCCGCATCCACAGAATACAGCGCAGCAGCGCCGATCTGGTCAATGGTCGGTGCCGCAAGACGGGACTGGCAGAACTTTAGAAGCGCCTGCTGCAATTCTTTATTTTTCGTAACCACACATCCGATACGGGCGCCACAAGCGGAGAATCGCTTGGATACCGAATCGATGATGACCAGATTATCATCAATATCATTAAACCGCGCCATTGTGGGTACGCCAAATTTATCGTCGTAGCAGAATTCGCGATACACCTCGTCGCAAATCAGGTACAGATCATACTTCTTGGCAATATCCGCGATCATCCGCATCTCTTGTTCGTCCAGAACAACACCGGTGGGATTACCGGGATTGGTGATCATAATCGCCCGGGTATTCTTGGTGATCAGACTTTCGATCCGCTTCCGGTCTGCGTAGTGATATCCTTCCTCCGGACAAGTGGGCAAAGCACGGATCACTCCGCCTGCCGCGTGCACAAAGGTGGTATAGTTAGGATAATACGGCTCAGGAATGATAACCTCTGTGTAGGGGTCCAGAATGCTAAGGCAGGTCAAAAGCAACGCCTCACTGCCGCCGGTAGTGATCAAAATATCATTTGCATCCAGACTGACACCCAAGCCCATATAGTAGTTGCTCACAGCATCGATCAGCGCCGGAACACCGGGAGATGCCGCGTACTCTAGGGTGTTCTTGTTAAAGTCACGAACAGCATTATAGAACTCCGCAGGGGTCTCCAGATCCGGCTGTCCAATATTCAAATGGTAGATCTTCCGCCCCATTTTTTCTGCTTCAACCGCCAGAGGGTGAAATTTTCTCATAGGAGACGGTTCGCATCTGTTTGCATTGATCGAAATTTTCATATGTACCTCCATTAGCAGAATGCCTGCTAAGTTGAATTCTGTAGTCCTTTGTTAGCCGTGCAAGCTCCGGGCTGAGCTTCCACAATGCAATTAAGTTTGGAATTGCCATCAGACCGTTTACAAGCTCGGATAATGTCCATACCATACCGGTTCCCAGCATTGCTCCGATCACAACTACCACTGCCTGCAAATACACAAACGGTTTCCAGACGTTGTCGCCGAGCAAATACTGGGCGCATCTTGCCCCGTATAAGCCCCAGCCTAGGATCGTAGCAAATGCAAAGCAGCAAAGTGCAAGGGCAATCAGGATACTCACCCAATCCCCATACACCGAAGAAAATGCCTGTACGGTCAGCAATACACCCATATCTGTGCCATAGGGTATCTCAATACCACTGCATAAAATCACAAGGGCTGTCATCGTACAAATCAGAATGGTGTCAAGAAACACCTCCATGATCCCCATCATCCCTTGTTCCACCGGGTGATTCACCTGTGCGGATGCGTGTGCAATAGATGCAGTACCCATACCGGCTTCGTTTGTAAATACGCCGCGGGAAGTGCCTACGCGCAGAGCCTGGAACATTGATCCGATCACTCCGCCAGTGACAGCCCGAGGCGAAAAAGCGCCGGCAATAATTGCGGAAAACGCAGCCGGTATCGCAGAAGCCCTTGCAACCAGAACGCCGATGCCCAGCAGTAAATAGGCTGCAGAGGCAAATGGGACGAGCATCTCCGCCGTTCTTCCAATGCGTTTTGCACCACCGGAGAGCAACACCGCAACCAATATAGCTAACAGGACACCCATCACCAGATTACCTGTTTGGGTTTCCTGTCCGCCGAAGGAAATGACCGCCGTATTGATCCCGCCAATGACCGCATTGATCTGGGTCGCATTTCCAACACCAAATGCCGCGACGACTGCAAAAAAGCAGTATAGGCTTCCCAGCCAATTCCAGCGGCATCCCAATCCGTTGCGGATCATATACATAGGACCGCCCACCCATTCTCCATGGGCATTACGGACCCGGTATCGCACCGCAAGAGTGGCCTCGGCGAACTTGGTGACCATACCGAAGAATGCACACACCCACATCCAGAAAATCGAGCCCGGACCGCCTATGGCGATTGCGCCTGCGACCCCCGCCAGATTCCCTGTGCCGACTGTTGCCGCAAGTGCGGTACATAATGCCTGGAATGGAGACACACCGTCGTCCGCCTGCCTTTTACCCAGCAATCGGCTGAAAAACAGCCTGATGGATTTTGGAAAAAGGGTCAGTTGGGCAAATCGGGTCTTCAGGCAAAGATAGATGCCAACACCCAAGATCAGCATCAGCGCAGGTGCTCCCCACACGAAGCGGTTTAAGTAATTGAGTACGTTAGACATACTTCCCTCCTAGAATACCATTTTTCCCCTTATATTGCAAGCCAAAATTTTTCATAACAAAAAGCAGTCCCTCAACTGAGGAACTGCTTTTGTACTATTTCCATTCCGACCAAATTTCCGGGCAAAATTCGACGGTAGCCTGCTTTCCGTTTCGGACGATGGGCGTCCGCATCAAAGCGGGATCATCGAAGACCTTATCTTCCTTCGCCGTGGCGTCGTCCATATATTTCATCAAGGTTATATCCGGAGATTTGCTCTCCCAGTCGATCAGATGATCGATACCACCGACGCTCCGAAGGACCGAGTCAAATTCCTTTTCGGAAAGACCGTACCGCAGCAAGTCTACATACTGGTATTTGATACGGCGCTCCTTGAAATACCGTTCCGCTTTCTTCGTATCAAAGCACTTACTTTTTCCAAATATCTGTATGTTCAATATGTGACCTCCATTAAGCACAACCCGCAAGCCGGCATGGTGCAGCCTGCATCGGCGCGTTGTCCTCCGAACAATGCAGAAACGCTCTCTGCATCCCGTTCGCCCAAACCGATCTCCACCAGTGTGCCAACCATAATCCGCACCATATGATGCAGAAAGCCGTTGCCGGTAACGGTGAATTGGATCTCGTCGCCTATCCTTACGATTTCAAACCGGTGGATTGTACGAACTGTGGACTTGTTGAACTTTTTATTGGCGCAGAAAGCCGAAAAATCGTGGGTCCCTAAAAACTGCTTGGCCGCCTCACGCATTTTGTCCACCGATACCGGACGAACATCAACGCAAACATACTTTCTGTCAAAGACGCAGGGCGCCTCACTGTTCCACAGGCGATAACAGTACGTTTTCATTTTTGCATTCAGCCGCGCATGGAAGCGCTCGGAGACATTTCTACAGGAATATATGCCGATGTCCTCCGGCAAATACCTGCGAAGCTGAGACAAGACTTCCTCACAAGGCATTGTGCTGTTACAGTGAAAATTTACCACCTGATGCTTCGCATGGGTTCCGGCATCCGTCCTTCCACTGGCAGTTACCTCGATCGGTTCTTCTAAAATCCGTGACAGCGCCCGTTCCAATTTGGTTTGGAGGGTATTGTCATTATCGGACAGTCGCTGCCAGCCTTTGTACCGACTTCCGTCATAGCACAAGTCAAGCCGCAGATTCCTCATATGCTTTCAGTTCCTCTCTGGCTTCCCATTCACTGTCCGCTGAAAACAGAAAATTTCCGTTCCGGTCGTACACCTGAATATGCCCGTGAATGTTGCTCATAGAATACATAGCCATCACCCTTTCGGTTTGTATGGCTGTATTCTAACATCTATTCCGTGTAATAAATTGTACTTTTTATCCTATCACCTGATAGCCGGCATTTTGAATTGCGCTCGTCAGTACATCTGCCGCCGCAGAGCCGGTAACGGTCACCTGCTTCGCAGACAGATCCACCACTGCGTCTGTCACACCTGGGATATTTTTACACACTTCCTCCACCCGGGCTTTGCAGTGTGTACACATCATTCCGTCAACTTTCAAAACAATTTCCATAGGTGCATCCTCCTTAATTTGAATTTCCTTTTTGGATATCTGCTTTAGGGTAAACCCTCGTAACCGTAATGCATTGGTAACAACAAATACAGAACTCATACTCATAGCCGCAGCTCCCAGCATTGGACTTAAGAGAATGTGGAACATCGGATACAGGACACCCGCTGCGATAGGGATTCCCAATAGGTTATAGAAAAACGCCCAGAACAGGTTCTGCCGAATCGTTCGCATAGTCGCCTTGCTTAATGCAACGGCATTCCATATGCCAATCAGAGAGTCCTGCATCAGTACAACATTCGCAGATTCTACCGCAATATCTGTGCCGTTGCCAATGGCCATTCCCAAATCCGCAGTTGCAAGGGCAGGTGCGTCATTGATCCCATCACCCACCATTAAAACTATTCGACCTTCCCGGCGCAGATTCTGAATCACCTCCGCCTTATCCCCTGGCAGCACATCGGATATATAATGGGTGATCCCTGCGTATTGTGCGATGGTCTTTGCTGTCTGTGCGTTATCGCCTGTAAGCATAATAACATCTATCTTGTGCTTCTGCAATGCTTTTACCGCACGTTCCGAATCCTCTTTCAGCACATCCGCAGCGGCGATTGCACCCAGATAGGTCTTATCCTCTGCGGCAAAGTACAGAGGTGTCTTTCCCTCCACTGTCAAATTTGTGCAGTCCGGGACAGATACGCCCAATTCTTCCATCAGTCGCCCGTTACCGCCGTAGTAACGCACACCGTCAATGACAGCAGATACGCCCCGTCCAGGCAAGGTTTCAAAATCATCCGCCTCAGGATAAGGGATATTCCCGATATGCTCCATTATTGCTTTTGCAAAAGGATGCTCTGAACGCGACTCTATTGCCGCCGCAATTTCTACCAACTTAGAAGCCTCAATATTCGCGGGAAGTATATCGGTAACAGCCGGTTTGCCGGTGGTCAAAGTACCGGTTTTATCCAGGACCACAGTATCCACACGGTGCAGATTTTCCAGAGATTCCGCATTCTTAAACAGAACACCCATCCCTGCAGCCCGTCCAGTTCCCACCATAACAGCGACCGGTGTTGCTAAGCCTAGCGCGCAAGGGCAAGATATGACCAACACAGAAATGGCAATCATCAGTGAGAATTCCAATGTCTGCCCGGCAAAAAGCCACACAACAAAGGAAATGAGCGAGATCGTCATTACTACAGGCACAAAGATCCCAGCCACCTTGTCAGCCAATCTGGCAATCGGTGCTTTTGAGCCGCCCGCTTCCTCTACCATATGAATGATCCGGGCAAGAGTGGTGTCCTCTCCCACCTTGTCCGCACGAAGCTCCAGATACCCCTCTGTGTTGATCGTCGCCGCTGCTACTGTGTCACCAACGATCTTTTCCACCGGTACACTCTCTCCGGTCAAGGCACTTTGATCCACTGCCGCTCTGCCGGAAAGGATTGTCCCATCCACGGGGATTGCTCCACCGGAACGGACGATCACCGTATCCCCAACCTGTACCTGCTCGACCGGTATGGTCACTTCAGCGCCGTTCCTGTAAACCGTTGCCGTCTTTGGATTAAGATCCATAAGCTGGCGGATAGCATCCCCGGTTTTTCCCTTTGCACGTGTTTCCAGAAATTTTCCTACTGTGATCAAGGTTAGGATCATTGCTGCAGATTCAAAGTATAAGTTCTCTCTGTAGTGCGCTACCTTATCCCAATCCCCATTTCCCATCGCAAACGCCATAACAAACAAGGCTGCCACACCATACACAAGTGCCGCACCGGAGCCAACTGCAATGAGGGAATCCATATTAGGCGCGCATTTTAAGAGCATCTTCAGCCCGTTGGTGTAATATACTCTGTTCAAATACACGATGGGCAGTGTCAGAAAGAACTGCAGCAAAGCCGCTGCCAAAGCATTTTCCGTCCGGCAGTACCAGTGCGGGACAGGGATGCCAAGCATATGCCCCATAGAAAAGTACATCAAAATCAGCAGAAAGAGCGCGGATAAACCGATCCTAGTCCGCATAGATGTTATTTCGGATCCTCCCTCGGGTTGTTTCCTTTCCTTACTGCCAGCAGCTGCTGCAGAGTAACCGGCAGCGGTTACCGCTCGGATTACAGGCTCGATCACTGTATCATCCGGTGCTTCAATCGTCATTGTACCCGCAAGTAAATTTACATCCACCCGCTGTACTCCAGGTACACTTCCGGCACATTTCTCCACGCGTGCCGCACAGGCGGCGCATGTCATTCCTTTCACATTGAATCGAATTGTCATAAGCAACTACCCCTATTGTGCAAATATTACCTTCATATTGACACTTTTCAGCCTTTGTGATATTATTCTAACATATATTTTGAAAGAAGCAAGTATGCACTTTCCACTGTCAAAAATTACTTGAGTTTAATAGGAGATGTACTATGAATATTAAAATTCTATCTGACAGCACCTGTGACCTATCTCAGGAGTTGCTTGAAAAGTATAATATCACTCTGATGCCCTTGACGGTCATTAAAAACGGCGAGGCATTCTCGGACGGAGTCACTATCCAGCCTGCTGATATCTTTGCTCACGTAGCTGCAGGCGGCGATCTGTGCACTACCACTGCACTTAATGTTGGTGAATACGAGCAGTGTTTTGCAAAATATGCAAGTGAATATGATGCTGTGGTGCATATCAATATCGGCTCAGGGTTTTCATCCTGCTATCAGAACGCCTGCCTGGCCGCGGAAGATTTTGAAAATGTATATGTCATCGACTCCCGTAATCTCTCCACCGGTCAGGGGCTGGTCGTCCTGAAAGCCTGTGAACTGGCAAAAGACTGTGTCGATCTGGATGATCTGCAGAAAGAACTGCAGGCATTTACCGAGCGCGTAGAGGCAAGCTTTCTTCTGGATCAGCTTGCATATATGGTCAAGGGCGGTCGCTGTTCCTCCGCAGCAGCCTTGGGTGCAAACCTTTTGAATCTGAAGCCCTGCATTGAGGTGAAGAACGGAAAAATGTCCGTGGTCAAGAAGTACCGCGGAAACATTGCAAAGTGCATCGGAAGCTATGTCAAAGACCGTCTGGCAGACCGGGACGATTTAGACAGAACCCATCTGTTTGTCACTCGCACTCCTGTTTCCCAGGAGTGTCTGGATACTGTGACTGAGGCAGTCAATACCTATGGAGACTTCGAAAATATCTATTGGACAGAGGCTGGCTGTACGGTATCCTGCCACTGCGGACCCGGCACACTGGGTGTCCTGTTTGTACGTAAATAATACAATTCACCGCCGGAGCTACCCTGCTCCGGCGGTATGATTTTTGTACTTGTATTTTTCTATAGCTATGCTATACTGTTTTCGTTATCAGAGAAAACGAGGTTTGATCGATGAACTATCATTTATTGTTGGATATGGCCACAGATTTGGGGTATCATCTGGCTATGTGCGGTGCTGAGACCTTCCGTGTTGAGGAGAGCATTAACCGCGTTCTTGACGCATACGGAATTAAATCCGAAGCCTTTGCGATCACAAACTGTCTCACTGTCAGCATTGAAACTGCTGACGGAACGCCACTGACACGGATGCGCCGGATCGGTTACCACGGTAACGATCTGGATGCCGTAGAAAAATACAGCAACCTCAGCCGAAAGATCTGTGCACAGCGACCTGATCCCCATACGGCGCTGGATTGGATCAAAGAAACCAACGACGGTCGGAGATACTATCGCCTGCCAATGTATTTGCTTGGCAATTTCCTTGGCGCTCACGGTTTTTCTGTGCTGTTTGGCGGCAATTTGGTTGAGAGCCTGTGTGCTGGCATTTGCGGTCTTATAATCGGACTTGTTAGCAAATTTATGGATAATTTAAAAGCAAATCAGTTTTTTCGCACCATCGCCGCCGCGTTCCTGATGTCCATATTGGCATATTCTGCAGGCGCGGTGGGATTTATCCGCAGCGCAGACGCCTCTATCATCGGTGCATTAATGATCCTTGTTCCGGGACTGATCTTTACAAATGCTATGCGTGATATTATCTACGGAGATACAAATTCCGGCATCAATCGTATCGTGCAAGTGTTCTTGATTGCTGCAGCCATTGCATTGGGCACCGGTGCTGCCTGGAATCTGGCCTGCACCCTTTGGAACGTCCCCGGCTCACAGATCATAGGCACGAACCCTCTTTGGATAGAATGTATCGCCTGCTTCATTGGCTGTATTGGATTTACAATATTGTTCAACATTCACGGTCCTGGTGGTCTTCTGTGTGCACTGGGCGGTCTGCTGACCTGGCTTGTATTCCGTATTGCACAGTATCTGGGAAGTGGAGATATCGGTGCTTATTTTTGTGCAACCCTGTTGGCATCTTCCTATGCCGAAATTATGGCCAGGATCAGAAAGTATCCTGCCATCTCCTATCTGGTCGTGTCCGCATTCCCATTGATTCCTGGTGCAGGCGTATACTACACTATGCGCTACGCTGTGCAGGGCGATATGGATCTGTTCGCAAGCCAAGGTATGCATACCGTCGCAATTGCCGGTGTTATGGCCGTTGGTATTCTTATGGTCTCAACCATCGTACGCCTTTGGTTTCTTCGTAAACAGCATAAATAATTATGAAAAGCCACCGTCTCCGGTGGCTTTTTAAATTCATTTATAGAAGCTGTTACCGCCTATGAACTCACGGAGAATACTGGTTGGCGGGATCTCATCATCTATATCCGCTTCCAGTACATAATTTAATACATTCATTATCTCACATACTTGCTGGTAGTAGTCATCTTCCGGCTGAACCTCGGTAATGAGAGGAAGAATATGCTTCTTTAGTACCGGTAATTCATAAACTGTTGAACTGTTAACAATAGCGTCTGCATCCTCTTGGAATGGAAATATCCACTGCTTCTCGCCCGATCGGACCGAATCCCACATAGACAGTGTCCGCTGAATTGTTGCACCTCTCGTCCTATGATCTCTGACAATGCGTCGCAGAAGGCGCATAAAACTGGTAGGAATTCTATTGTGCCCATCCGGGTTCAGGGAGATCAGTGGGCAGACATATAGCTTAAAGATCAAATTTGCGTCAAGCACCGCAGGAAGCAGAATCGGATTTAGTGCATGCAGACCTTCCGCAATAATAACAGAGTTTTCATCCAGTCGCAGCCTGTTTCCTGTCCATTCCCGTTTTGTGCTTATAAAATTAAATGTGGGCAGCTCCACTGTTTCCCCTCTGAGCAGCTGCTCCATATGGGTGCTGAAGAGCGCGGTATCAATGGTATTGATGTGCTCCAGATCCACAGCACCATCCGGCCCGGGCGCGATCCTGTCACGATCTATATAATAATCGTCCAGACTGATAAGTACCGGTATCTTTCCATGGACGCGCAACTGTGTAGCAAGTCGGTTCGCCGACGTCGTCTTCCCTGAGGCACTGGGTCCGGCAAGCATAATTGCCTTTGCGCCTCTTTCACATATCATACTTGCGACTTGGACAAACCGATCTTCGTGCAGTGCCTCGTTAACCCTTATGAGCTCACGGATCTTTCCGTTTTCAACCAGTTTGTTAAGCTCTTCCAAATTCACAAATTCGGGTATGTTCTCATAAGTTGCCAGATTAAAAGACATATAACCACCATCCATTTGAACGCAATGTGCCTAAGCAATATATTCGCTGTTCTTACGCTTAAGAACAAAGAAATCTCACACATGGTGGGAGGTTTCTTTATTCCTGACCGATGGTCATAATATCGTAGGGTGTTGTCTGGTAAACAAAGTAATTCAGCCAGTTGGAGAACAGCAGATTGCCGTGTCCGCGCCATAATACCATAGGGTCTTTTGTATCATCATCGTCCGGATAATAGTTCTCGGGAACACGGATGGGTAATCCCTGATTTTTATCCCGCAGATACTCATTTTGCAGTGTTTCCGGGTCATATTCCGAATGACCGGTCACAAAGATCTGCCTTCCCTCTTTGCTCATCACCGCGTACACACCGGCTTTTTCAGAGGATGCCACGACCTTCAGTCCGGGGACTGCTTCAATATCCTCACGCCGCACAGTGGTGTGTCTGGAATGTGGCGCCCAGAAAGTGTCATCAAAGCCACGAAGCAGAATCGAACGCTTATAGTCCGCCTTGTGCTGGAATACGCCAAACAGCTTCTCCGGCAATTCTACTTTAGGAATTCCGTAATGGTAGTACAGGCCCGCCTGCGCACCCCAGCAAATATGAAACGTGCTGTGCACATTGGTCTTGCTCCATTCCATAATGCGGCAAAGCTCAGGCCAATAATCCACATCCTCAAAAGCCATATTCTCAACCGGCGCACCGGTGATGACCATACCGTCAAACTTTCTGTCCTTCAATTCGTCAAAGGTCTTGTAGAAATTTAACAGATGGTCCTGAGGAGTGTTCTTGGATATATGAGTAGAGGTATGCATCAGTTCCAGATGCACCTGCAGCGGCGTGTTACCAAGCAAACGCGACAGCTGTGTTTCTGTGGCGACCTTGGTAGGCATAAGATTCAGAAGCACGATCTCCAGCGGACGGATGTCCTGTGTGATCGCTCTATTCTCGGTCATAACAAAGATATTCTCCTGCTGCAGCGTACCGGTAGCAGGCAAATCATTGGGTATCCGGATCGGCATATCTTCTCCTCCTTTCGCAGGGAAAGTATGCCTTATTGTACTCTAACTCGACACCTTTGTCAATCATTTTACCCATATGGCACAATGTTCGTGCCAGGATAATAATGGGCAAGGATCTGTTCACAGGAATTACCACGAACTGCCATTGCGTCTGCACCGTATTGACTCATCCCAACCCGATGTCCGAATCCTTTGGTAGTAACCGTAATGGTGTTTCCAACAGCTGTCATAACAAATGCCGTAGAGCGCAGTCCGAGCTGTTGGCGGATCGTTGTTCCCTGATATATCTTTCCGCAGATCCGGATCGTCGCAACTCCCCCGCCCTCCGTATATGTCACTTCTTCCAGCCACGTACCGGCAGCGCCGTCCAGGCGCTGCCCAAGTAAGGTGGCAAATTCCTCGGCAGTAAATGTAACGGTATCTGTATAATGAGTTGCGTGTTCTTCTCCCGGACTATCCACTGACTGCAAATATGGAACATCCGATCCCCATACCGCCTGAGCATCTTCTGTCTTACCGCCGGAACAGGAGAAATACGTTGCATCTATCAGCTGGTTTTGATAGGTCAGCACCATACCGGAAGTTGATGTAACAGCATTTCTTATCTTCGCAATAGCCTCCTCACTACCACCGGATGACAGATACTCCTCCTCTGAACGATAACCCTGACAGCAAGCAGAGTCTGTGCAAACGGCATTATCTGTATGTTTTCCGCCCTCCGTATATCGTTTTAGTGCGTATGTTCTGGCAACGATTGCCTGTGCCTTTAACGCCTCAATTTCAAAGTCAGCAGGCATCTCCCGTAACACAACGGAGGTCAGGTAGGCATCCATATCCATATGTTGAACCGTCCCATCCTTTATAAGCACCGGCAGCAGCATAGTGCTTGTCTGCTCTCCTTGTTGCGGTACAAAGTTTTCCGGAGCTGTGTCCGGAGATGTTACATTTGTAACCGGTTGCCTATTTTGCATCACCGGCACAGAGCGAATGAGAAAACTGGGAAATACAACTCCTAATAGCAGCGCAAATGCAAGCTGTTTCCATATGCTGCGCATTACGATCACCTCATCAATATTTTACCAAAGACAAGCCTAGTATTCTGTTGTTTTCCGCAGGGAGCTTTTCCCATTTTTATGACGGCCCTTGACATCATTCCCCGCCGCAAGTATAATTTAATTGACGAATTTAATGGAAACGGAGTATAAAATGAAGAAAACAATCCGTATTACTTTGCCGATCATTTTGACGCTTGTTATCGTGCTTTGCACGATCTGGTATTTATTTGTGTATGACCGCGAATTTACCCGGGATATGCTTCTGCACTGCGCCCGCTACAGCGAGCAGCAGGGCAACCATTCCGTAGCCGCTTGGTTTTATGATAAAGCATATTCCCAAACAGGTGATGATGATGCGGTCGCCATTGAGCTGGCAAATCAATACAAGGCCAATGGCAATTATACAAAGGCAGAATACACCCTTTATAATGCCATTGCGGATGGCGGTGGTATCGACCTGTATATCACACTCTGTAAGACATACGTTGAGCAGGATAAGTTGATGGATGCTGTGAATATGCTGGACAGAATCACTAATCCGCAAATTAAGGCAGAACTGGAGGCTATGCGTCCAAGCGCACCGACTGCCACTCCGGAGCCTGGGTTCTATAGCCAATATGTTCCCATATCCTTACAGTCCAGCAGCGGTTCACTCTACGCAACCTCAGACGGGAAATATCCCTCTGTTTTGAACGGAACCTGTAATCAAGCAATCCGTCCGGTAGACGGTGAAAATGTGATCTACGCGCTGTCTATCGCCGAAAACGGACTTGTCAGTCCCCTGTCTATCCTTGGCTATACCATTGGCGGCGTGGTGGAAGAGGTTAAGTTTACAGATCCCGCCGTTGAGACCGCCATAAGAGCAGCGTTAGGAGCAGAGGGAGAGAAGACCTTGTTTACCAAAGATCTGTGGGCTGTGAAATCCCTGCAGATCCCAGCAGAGGCTACCAATTATACCGATCTGAAGTATTTGACCAATCTGGAAAGTCTGACCATCGACTCCGGTATCGCAGACGAGCTTCCGAACATCAAATCTCTTTCCAATCTGACTGAATTGTGTATCGCCAATACCACTGTTTCTCCGGAAACACTTACCGCAATCACAAAGCTTCCAAAGCTGACAAAGCTGACTGTGCAAAACTGCACACTTACCAATATTTCCGCTCTTAGCTATGCCAAGAATCTTACCTATCTTAACCTCAGCAACAATACCATCCGTAATATCGATGTCCTCTCCGGACTGGTAAAACTGGAGGAGCTGCATTTAGAAAACAATGCGATCATCAGTCTGGATGCCATTGCGGCACTGTCGGAGCTTCACACGCTGGATGTCTCCTCCAATGCCCTGACATCGATCGCCCCTATTGCCTCGCTGAGCAAGCTCGCCTGGTTGGATGCCGGAACAAATTCCATTACACAGCTTGGTGATTTAAAAGGGTTAACAGCACTGACATATCTTTCCCTGGAATATAATCAGCTAACGGATATATCCGCGGTCTCCGGATGCACCGCGCTAACAGATCTGAATATTTCCAATAATGCCTTGACAGATCTCTCCGTCTTGACATCATTAAATCAGATTTTGTACCTCAATTTCTCTCACAACAAGGTCACCGCCTTACCCAGCTGGTCTAAAGATTGCACCCTGGTCACCATCGACGGCTCTCATAATCTACTCAAAAATATCGATTCCCTTGCAAAGCTGAAGCAGCTGAACAATGTATATATGGACTACAACGAAAAACTGTCCTCCATTAAAGCCCTGGCAAGCTGCCCTTTGCTGATTCAGGTGGATGTCTATGGCACAAAGGTTACAGATGTCAAAGCCTTAACAGATCAAAGTGTCATCGTAAATTATAATCCTGTTCAATAACAGAAACCCGGTTCGGTGCAATACCGAACCGGGTTTTTATCGGTGTATCATTTTTTATCAAGAAGCTCCCTCTCATCAACTTCCAGCTCGGCAAGGAGTTTTTTGTCTTTCTTTCCGGTTAAGTCGAGTTTCTCATACATATCCGGTCGGCGTTCCCGTGTCCTGAGAATGGATTGCTTTCTGCGCCATTGGGCAACCTTTTCGTGGTTACCGGACAGCAGGATCTCCGGAACTTCCCTGCCGTGCCACACCGCGGGACGGCTGTACTGAGGATATTCCAGCATTCCGTTGAAGTGGCTTTCATCCTCAAAGCACTCCGGATCAGCCAGCACACCGGGAACCATTCGGCAAACGGCATCGGTCACTGCCATTGCTGCGATCTCGCCACCGGTCAAAACAAAGTCGCCAAGAGAAATTTCTTCATCCACACACTCGTCAATGAAGCGCTGGTCAATGCCCTCATAATGTCCACAGACAAGGATCAGGTTCTCCATTTTACTCAAACGGATGGCATCCGCCTGCTTGAATGTATGTCCGCAGGGGGAAAGGTAGATCGTATGCACAGGTCCTGCGGCACGGTCGCAAACCGCTTCCCAGCAGCGGTACAGCGGGTCAGCGGTCATCACCGCGCCACGCCCTCCGCCATAGGGATAATCATCCACCTGGTTCTGTTTGTTGGCTGTATAATCCCGAATTTGATGTGCCTCGATCTGAATGTATCCACGCTCTTGCGCTCTGCCGAGAATGCTGTCAGACAGCACATCAACAACAGAGTCCGGGAACAATGTAAGAATATCAATTCTCATCTGTTCGCATCCCCTCCAGCAGGCGAACCTGCACAATACCGGCATCCAGATCTACAGATAAAACAAACTCTTTCACTGCAGGAATCATATATTCATACTCACCACGGACAACATAGACTTTATTTCCCGGGTAATCCAGTACATCTACGACCTTACCGATCTCATCTCCGTCTGCAATGACTGCAAGATCGATCAATTCCGCGGCAAAGACAGTATCTGCGGGTGCATCGCTGCGATAGATCTGCAATGTCTTTCCCCGCAGAGCCTGCGCTGCCTCCATGGTGTCAATTCCTTTTAATTTCAACAAATTGCAGGACTTTTGAATGCGGCAATTTTCTACACGGTACTCCGTTCCTTCGATACGGAAACGGTTGAAATCCAGCAGAAAATCCGGTCCGTCTGCCCAAGGCAGTACCTTTACTTCGCCACGGACACCATGTGTAGTGACGATCTCTCCTGCGTCTAAAAACTGGAGTCTCATTTTATACCCTCCTGAAAACGAGAAATGCGTGGCGCCAAGCGTCACGCATACCCGTTAATCAACGATTTCCACCGTGACTTTTTCGCCGGTGCGCTGGGCAACGGTTTTCACGATAGTGCGAATCTCCTTCGCGATTCGACCTTGGCGGCCAATTACCTTTCCCATGTCGCCGGGGGCAACACGGAGTTCCAGCACCTTGCCATCCTCATTGGAAGACTCAGTTACTGTCACTGCTTCCGGATCGTCCACCAGATTCTTTGCCATATACAGCAAAAGTTCTTTCATTACGCAACTCCTTTGGGAAACTTACAGCACGCCAGCCTTCTTCAGCAGACCACGAACGGTATCGGTGGGCTGAGCGCCGTTCTTGATCCAAGTCTGAGTCTTCTCGGCATCAACTGTGATGGTAGCGGGCTCGGTCAGGGGGTTGTAGGTACCGATCTCCTCGATACAGCGGCCATCACGGGGGCTGCGGGAATCAGCAACAACGATCCGGTAGTAAGGAGCCTTCTTCGCACCCATTCTTCTCAGTCTGATCTTAACCATTACTTTCACCTCCAAGTAAAACTTTTTCTATATCGCAAAGCAATTTGCTTTTGACGAACAAAATATTCAGAAGCCGGGGAATCCGCCGAAGCCGCGCATGCGCTTCATCTTCTTTGCCGCGCCCGGACCGGAAAATTGCTTCATCATTGCACGCATTTGGTCAAAGGATTTCAGGAGACGATTCACATCTTCTACCTTTAATCCTGCGCCGGCAGCAATTCGCTTCTTCCGGCTGGCGCCGATGATCGAAGGGTTTTCCCGTTCCTTCGCTGTCATAGACAGGATGATAGCTTCGGTATGCGCCATCGCTTTCTCATCAACCTGAATGTTCTTTAATCCTGCACCGCCGGGCATTTGTGCAAGAAGATCCTGCATAGAACCCATGGATTTCAGCTGCACCATCTGGTCGTAAAAATCCTGCAGGGTAAACCGATTGGATTTGAGTCTCTCCTCCATCTCGGCGACTTTCTTGGCATCGTATGCCTTTTCAGCCTTTTCGTTCAGCGACAGCACATCGCCCATACCAAGGATTCTGGATGCCATTCTGTCGGGGTGGAACTGCTCAATATCTTCCAGTTTTTCACCAATACCTGCGAACTTAATAGGCTTTCCGGTGACCGCACGGACTGACAGCGCCGCACCGCCTCTGGCATCACCGTCCAGCTTGCTGAGCATAACGGAATCGATATCCAGCCACTCGTTGAAGCTTTGGGCGGCATTGACTGCATCCTGACCGGTCATAGCATCTACGACCAGCATAATTTCGTCGGGTTTGACAGAGGACTTGATGTTTTTCAGTTCCTCCATCAGTGTCTCATCCACGTGCAGGCGACCGGCGGTATCCAAAAATACCATATCGTGTCCATGCTGCCGGGCATAGAGAACAGCGTCCTTTGCGATCTCCACCGGATCTGTCTGTCCCTTTTCAAACACAGGGATCTCCAGTTTCTCGCCACAGACCTTTAACTGCTGGATCGCAGCCGGACGGTAAATATCGCAAGCTACCAGCAACGGGTTTCTCCCCTGCCGTTTCATAAGGCCGGCAAGCTTAGAGCCGTTAGTCGTCTTACCTGCACCCTGTAAGCCGACCAGCATAACCACTGTCGGACCGTTGGGATTAATGGAAATATGCTTGGCATCGCTGCCCATAAGCTTGGTGAGCTCTTCATTAACGATCTTGACGATCATCTGAGCAGGACTTAGTGCTTCCAGAACATCTGCGCCTACGCAGCGCTCTGTAACCGCCTTGGTAAAATCCTTAACAACTTTATAGCTTACATCTGCCTCCAGAAGCGCCATGCGGATCTCACGCATAGCCTCCTTGACATCGGCCTCTTTTAAGCGGCCTTTGCCTCTCAGCTTTTTGAAGGCAGCACTGATTTTTTCGGTCAATCCTTCAAATGCCATTTTTTACTCCTCAAATCCCTTTGCCGCGTTTATGATCTCATCGGCAAGGTCACGCACCTGTTTATCCGTACTGGCTGACAGTTGCTGTGCAGCAGACAAAATTGTAGAAGCAGCCTTACGGCACTGAAGATCCCGCCGGACACATCCGGTCTTCTCTTCCATATTCCGCAGAAGTGCCTCTGCTCTGCTCAAATTATCATAGACACCCTGCCGGCTGACCTGCAATTCCTCTGCGATCTCTGCCAGCGACAGATCTTGATTATGGCGCAGGTCGAAGCACATACGCTGACGCTCTGTCAGCAGATCGCCATAATAATCAAACAGCAGTATTATCTCGATTGTGTCCACGCTGCGCCTCCTTGTCAAGTTATTCTCCTTGACACCTTTGGTATGATACAACACAAACAGGACTTTGTCAAGTATTTTTCCTTGACATAATTAAATAATTTTATACCACCTGGAAATCTCATCACTAAACCGAAAACCAATGCGTTGGTATAATGAGATCGCCCTTGTATTTGTAGATGCTACCTCAAGCGAGACCGTGTCGGTAGTCAATACGCGGCACAGGGCAGAAACAATATCCGCTCCCGCCCCGGCCTGTAAGGATGCGACCGCCCGGATCGTGTCCTTCGATACCGCCCCAATTCCAAGTAAATCAGTACCCCGGTAAATAAAATAGCCCTCACCGGCAACAAGAATCTTCTGTGCATCGGCCAGCGACAGATATGTGGCATTATCGATCCCATTCATTTTGTTGTTATACAATGAGCGCCACTGCTCCAATGTTTCCTCGCACACAGGGATCAGCTCCGCATCCGTATCCGGAAGCATCGCTTTCATACAACACATTGCAAAAATAGCAGTGTGCAATGGGTAATTTTCCAGATATGTGTGCCCGGCTGCATACACACGCTCAGCACCTGCGGCACGGCAAAATGAGACACATTCTTGAAGCAACCTCTCAGGATCAATCGTATTCTGCATTCTGATATAGGCATCCGCACTGTATGGAATTTCCTTCAATATCAGGCTTGCAACGCCATACTGCGTGGTAAATACTGGTATATCCCGCACTTTTATCACCTCTTTGTTTTATCATAACACACAGACCCGAGTGCGTCCACATATTTCCATTTTCTTTGTTAAGATTGCACATTTTGCCAGAAAATCAACATTATATTCAATTTATAATCACAAATTTTTTGAATGTTACAGAATACGCCTTGATTTTTATGATATTCTCTGTATAATCAAGCGAGGTTTATATGTACTGAAAGGAGGTTCTATCCGTGAAGAAGATCATCTGCAAAAAGGAATATGACACTGAGACCGCTACATTGATCAAAAAGTGTACATACGGCTTTTACGGCGACCCTGCCGGATATGAGGAGACCCTTTATCAAACTCCCAGCGGACTTTACTTTATTTATGTCTGCGGTGGCGAGGCTTCTCCCTACCCTACCGAAGATATTCTGCGTCTTGCTAAAGCCAAAGTTAACGAGTGGATGGAAAACCGCTAATAATTTTTTGGAGACTGCGAAAGCAGTCTCCTTTTTCTTGACAGATTGTAGTATAATAGTATAAAAGACTAATAGCAACGGAGGAATTCAAATGAAACAAAGTCCACTGTATAACAAATCCATTTCCTTTAATGGCGACAGCATTTGCAACGGCGCCGCCGGCGCAGGCGGTTATGGAAAAATGATCGCCGAAAAGTATAATATGACTTATGAAAATATTGCAGTCAATGGGGGCACAATTGCTTCCGGATATTTCCACAATGATGGGCGTGCCCGTCATTGCATCAGCAGAACCATCGAGAAAATGAACCCGGATGCAGACTATATCATTTTGGAGGGCGGCGTAAATGATGCCTCTGTCAAAGTCCCTCTGGGCGAATTGACTTCCGGCTATAATGATACCTATGATGACACGACCTTTATCGGCGCGATGGAGAGTATGTTCTTCAAAGCCTATACCCGATTCCCCCACAAAAAGATCGGCTATATCACTGTCCACAAAATGACGGATAGTTTTAACTCTACTTATAAAGAAAACAGCTACTATTATGCCGCTCTGGAAGTATGCAAAAAATGGGGTATCCCCGTCTGCGATTTAAATATTGCAACACCTCCCTTCCGTTATATCGAGGAGGGCAGTCCGCTTTATCCGATCCGACAGGTGAATTGTCCGGACGGATGGCATCCCACTCTGGACGGATATAAGAATTATTACGCCGACAAGATCGCCGCTTGGATGGAAACACTGTAATTACGACAAGGAAAAACGATATGAACGCAAGAATCAGAATTTCGCTGTGCGTCTTTCTTCTGATCCTGATAATATCTCTGTGCGCAGGCTGTGTCGATACCGCTGACACAGCGCAGGTCGCAACCACTACACTGCCTGTATACGAGCTGACCACACGGCTGTGCCAAGGGACGGATATCCGCACTGTGCGTCTGATAACAGAAAATATATCCTGCCTGCATGATTATTCCTTGCAGGTATCCCAGATGCGCGCCGCCGAGTCAGCGGAGGTCATCGTTTGTTCCGGTGTCGGTCTGGAGGATTTTCTTGCGGATGTACTTCCTAAGTCTGCCACTGTGATCGATGCATCTGAAAACGTACCATTGCTTTGCACTGAGGTTGCACACGAAGATCATCACGACCACGGACACAGTCACAATCAAGATCCGCACATCTGGCTCTCCCCCGCCAATGCAAGAATAATGGCAAGCAACATATGCCATGGTCTTTCTGCGGCATACCCCGCATACAGTGGCATCTTTGAAGCCAATTTACAGGCGCTGGATGCCGAGCTGGTTGCTTTGGAATCTTATGGAAAGCAGCAGCTGTCAGAGCTTTCCTGTCGGGAAATGATCACTTTTCACGATGGTTTTTCCTACTTTGCCAACGCCTTTGACCTGCAGATCCTGCGGGCACTGGAAGAAGAATCCGGCAGCGAGGCGTCTGCTGCCGAAATTATCGAATTGGCTGATCTGATCCAAACCCATTCTCTTCCCGCGATCTTCACCGAGGAGAATGGCAGCACTGCCGCCGCATCCATTCTCAAAGCAGAGACAGGAACTGCCGTGTATTCTCTGGATATGGCGATCAGCGGTGAGAGCTATTTCGATGCAATGTATCAAAACATCAACACTGTCAAGGAGGCATTGGGATGAACATCGGTACACACGGCGGCTCCTGCGGACATTCCTGCTGCCTTCGCATTCAGGATCTTTCTGTCGCCATAGGAAGCAGCGAGATCCTGCGCAATGTGGATCTGCACTTGCACTGCGGTGAGATTGCTGCAATTATCGGCCCAAACGGCGCAGGAAAAAGCACCCTGTTAAAGGCCATACTCGGACAGCAGGAGCATAGCGGCATTATCTCCTTTTCCGTTCCTGGGCAAAGAAATCGCAAGCCTAAAATTGGATATGTTCCTCAGTCCCCCGCCTTTGATCCCGGCGACCCGGTCAGTGTGGCTGACCTGTTTGCCTGCTGTATGAGCAAGCGCCCCGCATTTCTCGGAATATCCAAAACTATGCGGAAAAAGATCCAGGAATGCCTGGAGCGGGTGCACGGTGAGGATCTGATCGACAAGCGCATCGGCACTTTATCCGGCGGTGAACTGCAACGGGTTTTGCTGGCATTGGCGCTGGAACCGATTCCTAACATCCTGATTTTGGACGAGCCTCTTTCCGGCGTTGACGTGGAGGGTATGGAGACGCTGATGGATATGCTGGACGAGCTGCGTCAGGTGTATGATCTCTCTGTCTTGATGACCACACACGATTTTACTATGCTCCCCAAATATGCAGACCAGGTATTCTTGGTTGACCACGGCATTGCGCTGCACGGAACTGCGCAGGAAGTGCTGAATTCCAAAGAATTCCTTCGGGTATTCCATCGAAAAGGAGGTGCAGCAGAATGAGTTTCTGGTATTCTGTCTGCGAGGCACTCCCCATAGAGATGCTCCATTGGGATTTTATGAAAAACGCGCTACTGGCGATTCTGCTGATGGCTCCCCTGTTTGGGCTTTTGTCCACTATGATCGTCACGGGAAAAATGAGCTTTTTCTCGGATGCACTTGGACACTCCGCATTTACCGGAATCGCGATCGGCTGCATCTGCGGCATCGCCGCACCGACTTGGGTAGCCGTCCTTTTTTCCGTCGGGTTTTCCCTGCTGTTCTCCTTTGTCCGCAGCCGCAGCAATCACACGGCGGATACACTCATCGGCGTATTCTCCAGCACTGCGG
Source organism: Faecousia sp. (assembly GCA_045596405.1). Taxonomy (GTDB): domain Bacteria; phylum Bacillota; class Clostridia; order Oscillospirales; family Oscillospiraceae; genus Faecousia. The sequence continues at coordinate 133,845 of JAZOCJ010000004.1, forward strand.
TTGCTCTCGGTATTTTTATTGCCACGCTGGGCGGCGGAAGCTTTACCAAATACAACAAATATTTGATCGGCGACATTCTATCTATATCTCCCTATGAGATTGGATTGCTCGCCTGTGTTTTGGTGGGCGTAGTTGTTTTCTGGTTGGCGGGTTCTAACCGTTTGAACCTCTCCTCGATCCATCCCCAGCTTGCCTACTCCCGTGGCATTTCTGTATCAATGATCCAGACCGCATTTACTACCGTCATCGCGGTAGTTGTCACCCTTGCCATTTCTTGGGTCGGATTGCTGATTTTGAACTCCCTGCTGGTCCTGCCCGGTGCGTCCGCCAGAAACATCGCACGGAATATACGGCAGTACCACCTATTCTCTGTGCTGTTCTCTTTCCTTGCAGGTGTTGCCGGTCTATGCATCTCCTACTGCCTCGGCGCCTCTGCCGGTGCTGCAATCTCCTTGGTTATGGCAGCCGCATTCGCATTTACCTTCTGCTTGAGAAAGGCACGGGGGTAAGGTATGGAATCAACACAGATGCAGATCATCGCCCGTATGAGAAGCGATTTCCCCACCAAGTTTGGTATCCCACGACAGAGTGGTCTGGTGGAATCCCTGCGCTCCACGATCATATTTGAACCCGAGTTCCGAAATGCAGATGCCCTGCGCGGCATTGAAGGATATTCCCATCTCTGGCTGATCTGGCAGTTCTCAGAGGCTGTGCGCACTCAATGGTCTCCCACTGTCCGTCCTCCACGGTTGGGCGGCAATACACGAATGGGTGTTTTTGCAACACGCTCACCGTTCCGCCCCAATTCTCTTGGTCTGTCCAGTGTGAGGCTTCTGGGATTAGAGCAGACTGCGGAATACGGAACGGTAATCCACGTGGCAGGTGCTGATCTTATGGACGGCACGCCGATCTTTGATATTAAGCCCTATATTCCCTACTGCGACAGCCATCCCGAAGCTTCCGGCGGCTTTACGGATACTGCAAATGACTTTCTGCTAACAGTGGACTTCCCCGAGCTTTTATTGAAGCAGATCCCAGAAGACAAGCAGCAGGCACTGATCGATGTTCTGACCCACGATCCAAGGCCTTCTTACCAGAACGACACCGAACGAATATACGGTCTGAATTTTGCAGGCTTTGATATTCGCTTTACGGTAAAGGATTCTGCACTTACAGTTATTGAGATAACGCATTGAAAAAAACGAACATTTCCGTTGGAAATGGTCGTTTTTTGTTACTTAAAGTATTTGACAGCAGACTCAAACATACGGATATCGTAATTGCCGGGAACATTCTTGTACAGTCCCTTGCCGATCCGCTCGCTGTGACCCATTTTGCCGAACACTCTGCCATCGGGAGATGTGATGCCCTCAATAGCAAAGATCGAGCCGTTGGGGTTAAAGCGCACATCCGCCGTTGCATTTCCGTCAAGATCGACATACTGTGTTGCAACCTGTCCGTTACGGATCAGCTCACGCGCCAGTTCCTCGGAGGCAAAGAAGCGTCCTTCTCCATGGGAGATCGCCACATTGTAAATGTCACCCACCTTGGTATTTGCCAGCCAGGGAGACTGGTTGGAAGCAACACGGGTGCGGACGATTCGACTCTGGTGGCGTCCGATCACATTGAATGTCAGTGTGGGGCAATTCTCATCCGCATCGATGATCTTTCCGTAAGGTACAAGGCCCAGCTTTACCAGTGCCTGGAAGCCGTTGCAGATACCGCACATCAAGCCGTCACGGTCTTCCAGAAGACGAGTAACTTCTTCCTTGATCGCGCCGTTGCGGAAAAATGCCGTAATGAACTTACCGGAACCATCGGGTTCGTCACCACCGGAGAAACCACCGGGGATAAAAATGACCTGGCTCTCCTTGATCTTCTGGGCAAAGTCCTCTACACTGCGGGCAATGGCTTCCGCAGACCGGTTCTTCACTACAAAGATCTCCGGCTCACCACCGGCATCTGCTACTGCACGGGCGGAGTCATACTCACAGTTTGTTCCCGGGAATACAGGGATCAAGATTTTGGGCTTAGCGACCTTAATACTGGGAGCTACACGGGTCTTCTCGGGAGAGGACACAGTCTCAATAGGCGTATCAACATCCGGGATGTTGCAGGAATAAACGGATTCCAGCTTATCCTCGTATGCCTTCTGCAGCTGTGCAGTCAGAACACTCTCAGCACCGTAGGTGAACTTGCCGTCATCCGTAACAGCACCAATTACCTTACCCACATTTGCTTCCTCTGTCAGTTCCAAAAGGAAGCTGCCGTATCCATAACCGAACAGATCCGGCACGGACAGGCTGTCGTTAAACCGGAAGCCAAAGCCATTGCCGAAGCACATCTTCATAACTGCCTCAGCAGCACCACCCATACCCAGTGTATAGGCTGCAACCGCCTTACCGGAACGCAGCAAGTCAGTGACCTGTGCATAGGTTTCCAGCAAGGATGCTGTGTTGGGAAGTCCGTTGGTGTCATACCGAGGAGCGATCAAGCAGACGCTGTGACCGGAAGCCTTGAAATCATTGGAAACGATATTCCCAACCTTGTCAGTGGTGATCGCAAAAGAGACCAGTGTCGGCGGAACATCCAGATCTTCAAATGTACCGGACATAGAGTCCTTGCCGCCGATGGCGGCGATCTTCAGATCCATTTGCGCCTTAAACGCACCCAGCAGAGCCGCTGTGGGCTGACCCCAGCGTTTCGCGTCCTTGCCGACCCGCAGGAAGTACTCCTGGAAGGTAAGGTACACATCCTCAAAGCTTGCACCGGTAGCGATCAGCTTGGATACTGATTCAACCACTGCCAGATATGCACCGTGGTAGGGGCTCTTCTCCGGAATGAAGGGGTTGTAGCCCCAGCTCATAACAGAGCAGTCATCGGTATGTCCCTTTTCAAGGCTCACCTTATGTACCATCGCCTGGATGGGAGTCTGCTGATACTTACCGCCAAAGGGCATCAGCACGGTGCCCGCGCCGATAGAAGCATCAAATCGCTCAGACAGACCGCGCTTAGAGCAGGTGTTCAGATCGGTTGCCACACGGGTCAGATTCTCTGCGAAAGAGCCGGTAACAACAGGTGTGAACTCCTCCGGTGCGGCGATCTCTACATCCACGTGCTTCTCAGCACCGTTGGAGTTCAGGAACTCACGGTTAATGTCACAGATCATCTGACCGTTCCAACGCATCTTCAGTCTTGCTTCTTCGGTCACAGTTGCGACAACAGTAGCTTCCAGGTTTTCCTGTTCAGCCAGTTCCATAAACCGGTCTACATTTTCTGCGGCAACAACGATGGCCATACGCTCCTGAGACTCGGAAATTGCCAGTTCCGTGCCGTCCAGACCTTCGTACTTCTTGGGAACTTTGTTCAGGTCGATCTCCAGACCGTCTGCAAGCTCGCCGATAGCCACAGATACACCGCCTGCGCCAAAGTCATTACATCTCTTGATCATAACAGCGGCTTCGCCGTTACGGAACAGACGCTGCAGTTTCCGTTCCTCAGGTGCATTGCCCTTCTGAACTTCCGCACCGCAAGAGCCAAGAGATTCCACAGTATGGCTCTTGGAAGAGCCGGTTGCACCGCCACAGCCATCGCGACCGGTCTTACCACCCAGCAGAATAACCTTATCACCGGCTGCCGGATAATCAGGCTTGGAGTGATCCTCGTGAACAGCACCGACCACAGCGCCGATCTCCATCCGCTTTGCGGCATAGCCGGGATGGTATAGCTCGTCCACCATACCGGTTGCCAGTCCGATCTGGTTACCGTAGGAGGAATAGCCCGCAGCAGCAGTGGTCACGATCTTACGCTGGGGAAGCTTGCCCTTGATGGTCTCGTTGACCGGCTTCAGAGGATCAGCAGCACCGGTAACGCGCATTGCCGCATAAACATATGCACGGCTTGCCAGCGGGTCGCGGATCGCGCCGCCGATACAGGTTGCCGCGCCGCCAAAGGGCTCGATCTCCGTGGGGTGGTTGTGAGTCTCATTCTTAAACAGCAGCAGCCACGGCTGTTCCTCGCCGTCCACAGTCACTGTCATACGCACAGTACAGGCGTTGATCTCCTCGGACTCATACAGCTTATCAAGATATCCGTTCTTCCGCAGATACTTGCCTGCCAGAGTACCAATGTCCATCAGGTTGATGGGTTTTGTGCGACCCAGCTCTTTACGGGTCGCCAGATAATCCTCATAAGCACTCTGCAGCAAAGGATCAGCAAACACCACATTGTCAATGGTGGTGTTAAAGGTGGTGTGACGGCAATGGTCAGACCAGTAAGTATCGATCATACGGATCTCTGTGATCGTAGGATCGCGATCCTCAGTTTTGAAATATGCCTGACAGAAGGTAATATCATCAAGATCCATAGCAAGACCCAGCTGCTTGACCATATCCGCAAGACCTTCACGGTCCAGCTTCAGGAAGCCTTCAACCGTTGCCACAGACTCAGGGATGGTGACTTCCATCTCCAGTGTCTCGGGCATAGCAAGGCTTGCCTCACGGCACTCCACGGGGTTAATCACATGGCTGCGGATCGCAGCAATATCGCCCTCGGACAGATCGCCTTCCAGTACATAGACCTTGGCTGTGCGCACCAGAGGACGGTCGCCCTGAGACAGGATCTGAATACACTGTGCGGCAGAATCTGCTCTCTGGTCAAACTGACCGGGCAGCGGCTCAACAGCAAATACCACCTTACCGGTGGGCACTTCATAGCTGACAGTATCCACTTGAGGCTCAGAGAACACGGTATTGACTGCATAGCGGAACAGATCTTCCTCGATCTTCTCCACATCATAGCGATTCAATACCCGCGCAGAGCGAAGACCGTCGATCTGCAGGAACTCTCTGACCTCCTTCAGCAGGCTGTCTGCCTCGTGGGTCTGCCCTTTCTTCTTTTCTACATATACGCGATAAACCATAGGGGGATGTCCTCCTTAATTCTTTGCAGCCAAACCACGCTGACCAATATCGCTTCTGCGATAGGCGTTTTCAAACTGTACGCCATCAGCAAGGCGATATGCCTCTTTTATAGCATCTGCCAAGGTGTCCGCAACCGCAGTTGTGCCGGTGACACGCCCGCCGGATGTGAGCAGTTTTCCGTCAGAAAGCTTTGCACCTGCCACATATGTATGCTTCTGTGCTTCTTCCGTCATTTTGATCTCAAAACCCTTTGCATACTTCAGCGGATACCCGGCAGATGCGGTAATCACGCAGCAGGCGCTCTTGTCAGAGAACTTCACTTCCGTCTCGGAAAGTGTGCCGTTCGTAACAGCCTGCATCACTGTCAGCAGATCGCTTTCCAGCAACGGCAAAACGACCTGGGTCTCGGGATCGCCGAAACGGCAATTATACTCGATGACCTTGGGGCCATTGGGAGTCAGCATCAGACCGAAGTACAGGCAGCCCTTGAATGTACGCCCCTCTGCGTTCATGGCAGAAATGGTGGGCTTGAAGATCGTATCCATACAAATATCTGCAATGGCATCCGTATAGTAAGGATTGGGAGCGATGGTACCCATACCACCGGTGTTGAGACCGGTATCGTTGTCCCCTGCACGCTTATGATCCATAGAGGATACCATCGGTACGACGGTGTTGCCGTCTGTAAACGCCAGAACAGAGACTTCAGGACCGGTCAGAAATTCCTCAATGACGATCTGGTCGCCACTCTTTCCGAACACCTTGTCCGCCATCATTGAGCGAACTGCATCCTTGGCTTCCTCCCTGGTCTGGGCAATGATCACGCCCTTACCAAGCGCCAATCCGTCTGCCTTGATAACCGTAGGAATGGGCGCAGTCTCCAGATAGGAAATTGCGGAATCCATATCCGTAAAAACTTCGTATGCCGCTGTGGGGATGCCGTGCTTCTTCATCAGATTCTTGGAGAAAACCTTACTTCCCTCAATGATCGCGGCATTTGCCCGGGGACCGAAACAAGGAATCCCCTTTTCTTCCAGTGCATCCACTGCGCCTAAAACCAGCGGATCATCCGGAGCAACCACAGCATAGTCGATCCCATTCTCACAGGCAAAAGCTACGATACTATCAATATCCGTTGCGCTGATATCCACGCAGGTAGCATCCTGCGCAATACCGCCGTTACCGGGCAGCGCAAACAGCTCTGCGATAGACTTATTTTCTTTCAGTTTCTTGATGATGGCGTGCTCTCTGCCGCCACCACCAACTACCATAATCTTCATTGGGCATTCCCCTTATTAGTGATGGAACAGACGCATACCGGTAAACGCCATAACCATACCCTTCTTGTTGCACTCCTCGATGACCAGATCGTCACGGATAGAGCCGCCGGGCTCAGCAATGTACTTAACACCGGAGGCATAGGCGCGCTTAATGTTATCGCTGAAGGGGAAGTAAGCGTCAGAGCCAAGCGCCACATTCTGGCGGGTTGCCAAAAATGCCTTCTTCTCTTCCTCAGTCAAACGCTCAGGCTGCACGGTGAAGTAATTCTGCCAGATTCCATCTGCACAGACATCCTCTTCATTGCCGTTGATATAGCCGTCGATCACATTGTCACGGTTGGCACGACCCAGATCCTCGCGGAACTGAAGATTCAGCGTCTTGGGATGCTGACGCAGGAACCAGGTGTCCGCCTTCGTTCCTGCCAGACGGGTGCAATGGATTCTGGACTGCTGTCCGGCACCCACGCCAATAGCCTGTCCGTCATACGCAAAGCAGACAGAATTGGACTGGGTATACTTTAAGGTGATCAAGGACACGATCAGATCGATCTTAGCATCTTCAGGCAGTTCCTTATTGTCGGTAACGATGTTGCTCAGCAGTGCCTCATCGATCTTAAAGTTGTTGCGTCCCTGGTGGAATGCAATACCGAAAACTTCCTTGACTTCCTGCTCCTTGGGCACATAATTGGGATCAATTTTTACCACATTATAGCTGCCCTTGCGCTTGCCTTTCAAAATCTCCAGAGCTTTTTCAGTATAGCCGGGAGCGATGACGCCGTCGGAAACCTCGGGAGCGATCAAAGAGGCAGTCATTTCATCACAAATATCGGACAGAGCAACCCAGTCACCAAAGGAACACATACGGTCAGTGCCACGGGCACGAACATAAGCACAGGCCAGAGGATTCTCGTCCAGGCCCTGGATGTTCTCAACAAAGCAAGCCTTCTTCAGTTCCATAGGCAGCACCTTACCAACAGCGGCAGAGGTGGGAGAAACGTGCTTGAAGGAGGTAGCGCAGGGCATACCGGTAGCTGCCTTCAGCTCCTTGACCAGCTGCCAGGAGTTCAGGGCATCCATAAAGTTGATATAACCGGGACGACCGTTCAGGATCTCAAAGGGCAGTTCGCCGCCGTCCAGCAAATCAAGATGCGCAGGCTTCTGGTTGGGGTTACAACCATATTTCAGTTCAAATTCCTTCATAATTTTCTCCTTTACTGGTGTTTGTTCAGGATGCGCTGCTCAAAAGCACCGGTCTCCAGGTTGGTGTACCGCACGAACAAAGAGATCTTATTGTCGGGATTCAGATTCTCCCACAGCATATTAGTGAATGCATCAATGTCATCACTCAGAGCAACCCGCTCCGGCTCGCCCTGGAAGGTGGGAATGACAGGATTGCCATCACATACATAGGTGTGGATGAAGTGACCCAGACCGGCAATGCCGGGATATTCATAGAAGAACCGGGCACAAGCGCTTCCTTCGGCATCTGCCGCCTTGAGGATAGACATTTTGTAGCTGCCGTCCCGTGCTATAATGCCGGAAATTCTGGGCGTCCAGTTCGGACCGTCGTGTTCAAACTTCCGGGTACGCAGAGCGCTTTCCCAGCTTTCGCCCTTAGCAAGGTATTCCCAGATGGTGTCCGTCTGGTCACCGTTGGTCACGATCAGACCCTGTCCGGCCTCACGAACGGGGTGATAGATGATCAGGCTGGGGTCTTCCATCTTGCTGGGATCATACGCCTCCGTACGGATGCCGTCAGGCTCCTGAACAAACACCCTGTTACGGCTGTTAACGCTGCGTCCCATAATGAAATAAGCAGCGACAGCATTCTTGCCATCCGGGCTTACACCCAGGACAATGCCGCGTCCGGGATATGTATTGGTAGAAAGCTTCTCCTGCAGAGATTCAATTTCGTAAACGTTCATACCGGTCTTCCTTTCTATCAGCCAACAAGCTGTTTACTTATCATTTCAACCGCGGCAGGAAGGATCTTCCACTCCGCTTGCTCCATTACCCTGCGCTGCAGGCTCTCCGGGGTGTCACCGTCCAGAATATCCACAGCCTTTTGCAGGATGATCTTCCCTCCGTCAGGGATCTCATTGACAAAATGGACAGTAGCGCCTGTCACTTTCACGCCGTATGCCAGCGCTTCCTCGTGTACCCGAAGCCCATAGTATCCCTTGCCGCAGAAGGACGGGATCAAGGACGGGTGGACATTGAGGATCCGCTCGGGGTAATTTTTTGTAAAATTCTCGCTGAGGATAGACATAAATCCAGCCAACACGATCAAGTCAATTTGATACTGCCCAAGCAGCTGCTGAATGCGCATTTCAAATGCTGACTGGCTTCCGCAATCCCGCTTGGTAACTACCTCTGTGGCAATCCCAGCATTAGAAGCTCTCTCCAGGGCATACGCGTTGGGATTATTGGAAATCACCAGAGCGATCTTGCCGCTTTGGATCAATCCGCTTTTCTGCGCATCGATCAGTGCCTGTAAATTCGTACCTCCGCCGGAGACAAGGACTGCAATCTTTGCCTTTTCCATTGGCGATTCCTCTTATTCGATGACGATCTTATCGTCGGAGGCAATGATCGAGCCGATCACATATGCCTCTTCCCCATTGGCCTTCAGAATCGCAATTGCTTCCGCAACCTGGTCTGCAGGGACAACAACGCTCATACCGACACCCATATTGTAGGTGTTGAACATATCCCGCTCGGGAATGTTGCCGGTCTTGGCAATCAGGTCGAAGATGGGCAGCACCTTAACAGCGCTACGGTCGATCTTCGCACCGAGACCATCCGGGATGCTACGGGGAATATTCTCGTAGAAGCCGCCGCCGGTGATATGGCTGATACCCTTCACATTCACCTTCTCCAGCAATGCCAAAATAGGCTTTACATAGATTCTGGTGGGCACAAGCAGTGCCTCAGCAACCGTCTTCCCATTCAGCTCCTCACGAGGTTCATACAGTGCAGGATCGTTGTTGTCAATGTCGAACACCTTGCGGCACAGGCTGAATCCGTTGGAATGGATACCGGTAGAGGGCAGTGCGATCACCACATCACCGACTGCCATTTTGGTGTTGTCCAGGATTTTTTTCTTATCCACGATACCGACAGCAAAGCCTGCCAGATCGTACTCTTCCACGGGCATCATACCGGGATGCTCCGCAGTTTCGCCGCCGATCAGCGCGCATCCGGACTGGACACAGCCCTCGGCGACGCCGCTGACGATTTCCGCGATCTTCTCGGGGATATTCTTGCCGCAGGCAATATAGTCCAGGAAGAACAGAGGCTTTGCACCAACGCAAATAATGTCATTGACACACATTGCCACCGCATCAATACCGATGGTATCGTGCTTGTCCATCAGGATCGCCAGCTTTACCTTTGTGCCGCAGCCGTCCGTACCGGAGACCAGTACAGGCTCCTCCATACCGGCAACAGGCAGACCAAAGCAGCCGCCAAAGCCGCCTACATCATCCAGACAGCCCTCGTTGCGGGTACGGGCAACGTGCTTCTTCATCAGCTCTACCGCACGGTAGCCAGCTGTAATATCCACGCCTGCTGCAGCGTAGCTTGCAGAGTAGCTCTTTTCCATAATTATGGCTCCTTATCGTTATTCTTTTCCGTTCCAACAGTAGGTGCAAAGCTTGCAGGGATCTATACCGATGGCTTTGATCACACCCTCAATGGTCTGGAAACCAAGAGACGCAAACTTAAATTTATCGCAGATCGCTTTGCGCATGGCCTTACCGCGCTCTGTATTGCCATCGGCATACTCATCGATATGATTCAGGCCTTCCTCCCCTTCCAGTTCCACGATCACGCGCCTGGAGATCAGCTCCATATCGTTGGTCGAGCGAGAGAAATTCAGGTACTTGCAGCCATACATAATCGGCGGGCAGGCAGAGCGCATATGTACCGATTTTGCGCCGTTGTCATACAGGAAATCTACTGTTTCTTTCAGCTGAGTGCCTCGTACAATGGAGTCATCCACAAACAGAAGGTTCTTTCCTACGATCAGCTCATGCACCGGGATCTGCTTCATCTTTGCGATCTTGTTCCGATCCGACTGCCGGGCAGGCGTGAAGCTTCTGGACCAGGTGGGTGTGTACTTAATAAACGCACGGGCAAACGCCTTTCCTGTACGGTTTGCATACCCGATGGCGTGAGGCGTACCGGAGTCCGGAACACCACCCACATAGTCGATATCCATGGATCTTCCCTGCGCCATATCCCGCTCTGCAATGGCAGCTCCGTTACGGTAGCGCATCGCCTCCACATTGATTCCTTCATAGGTAGAGGTGGGATAACCGTAATAACTCCACAGGAATGCGCACATACGCATTTCCTCACCCGCAGGAGCAAGCTGTGTCATCCCGTCCGGTGTCAGTTCCACGATCTCTCCGGGACCAAGCTCCCGCACCGGCTCGTAACCCAGTTTGGTAAACGCAAATTCCTCAAAGGAGGCGCAATAGCCATCCTCGTTCTTACCGATCTGCACTGGAATTCTTCCCAGCCTGTCGCGGGCGGCGATCAGCTTACCCTCGTCTGTCAGGATCAGGATATTGGCTGTGCCAACAATGATACTCTGAGCAAACCGGATGCCTTCCACAAAGCTGTCCTTTTGGCTGATCAGCGCCGCAACCAGCTCCGTGGAATTAACCTTACCGCCGGTCATCGCATCAAAATGACCGTGATTGTTCAAGTATTGCTCGATCAGTTCCTCAGAATTATTGACCACACCTACAGTCGTCAGTGCGAATGTGCCTAAATGAGAGCGAACCAACATCGGCTGGGGATCGCTGTCGCTGATACATCCGATCACAGATGTACCGCGCATCTCATCAAAGATGTGCTCAAACTTCGTACGAAACGGCGAATTCTCAATACTGTGGATCTTTCTCTGAAGGCCGATTTCCTTGTCGTATGCAGCCATACCGCCGCGGCGTGTTCCCAAGTGTGTATGGTAATCCACACCAAAGAACACATCCACCATGCAGTCATGCCTGGATGCGATTCCAAAAAATCCTCCCATTATATACTCCTCTTGGTCAAATAATTAGGCAAAAAACAGCTTGTTCAGGGTCATGGGGTCAATGTACTGACCGTCCTTATACACACGCATATTTCCGGAGGCGATCTCGTCGATCAGCATAACCTTACCGTCGGCATCGTAACCGAACTCGAACTTGATATCATACATATCCAGACCCTTTTCCTTCAGATCGTCAGCAACGATCTTGGTGATAGCCTGGGTCATAGCCTTCAAGTCATCGTACTGCTCAGCGGTCATGACACCCAGGTCGACCAAGCCGTCCTTGGTGACCAGCGGATCGCCCTTTTCGTCGTTCTTGAAGGTGGTCTCAACATAAGCAGGCAGATCCTGGCCCTCAGTGCAGTAATCAGAATAGCGGCGGTAGAAGGAGCCCACAGCCTTATAGCGGCAAATCACTTCCAGGCCCTTGCCCAACACCTTGCCGGGCAGAACTTCCATAGTGGTATTTTCCAGATCAGCACTGACATAATGGGTCTTAATGCCGGCAGCATTGATCTTCTCGAAGAAGTAAATGGACATGCGCAGGTTCTCATCGCCAACACCTTCGATGGTCAGGCCAACAGCGTTTTCACCGGGATCGAACACGCCGTCCTTACCCGTGCAATCATCCTTGAACTTCAGCAGATAGTTGCCGTTGTCCAGCGCAAAAACATCCTTCGTCTTACCGGTGTACACAAGTTTCTTTTCCATGATCATGATCTCCTTCTATCGTTGTGGTTTTTACCAGGGTTTACAGTCTTTCCATAACGCCCGCGTCCTTAGTCAGGACAACCTTGGCATCATTTACACGTTTATCATCCAATTTCTTTGCCAAATCAGGATCGGACACAGCCAAAATCTGAGCAGCCAACAATGCTGCATTGGCACCGCCGTTGATAGCAACAGTGGCAACAGGGATGCCGGTGGGCATCTGAACGGTGGACAACAACGCATCCAGTCCGTCCATCATGCCGCCCTTACAGGGAATGCCGATCACAGGCAG
>JAZOCJ010000005.1:0-8961 GCA_045596405.1 Faecousia sp.
CCGAGCGTGGTATCACTGAGCCCACTCCCACCTTCTCCGCTTGCTTCGGTCAGGCTTTCCTGGAGCTGCACCCCACCAAGTACGGCGAAGAGCTGGTTAAGAAGATGGAGAAGTCCGGCGCTAAGGCTTACCTGGTCAACACCGGCTGGAACGGCACCGGCAAGCGTATCTCCATTAAGGATACCCGCGGCATCATCGACGCCATTCTGGATGGCTCCATCCTGAAGGCTGAGACCAAGAAGATCCCCTACTTCGACTTCGAGGTCCCCACTGCTCTGCCCGGCGTGGACACCAACATTCTGGATCCCAGAAACACCTACGCTGATCCTTCTGTTTGGGAAGAGAAGGCAAAGGATCTGTCCGCCCGCTTCATCAAGAACTTTGAGAAGTACACCGGCAACGACGAGGGCAAGGCTCTGGTCGCAGCAGGTCCTCAGCTGTAAGTTCATACAATTTCTCCCCCGGTCTGACCGGGGGAGATTTTTTGTAAAAAACAGCGGGAATTTAGGTTGACATAATTTAAAAAACCAGGGGATTTTTGGTGGAAAATGGGATGGGACTTTTCCACATTATCCACAGGTTTATCCACAGGGAAGAATGGAAAAAGCCCCTGCAAACCCGTGGCTTGCAGGGGATAAGGCTTGTTTTTCCACAAAAATGGGGAATTTTGCAAAAAGGTGTTTGGTTTACAGAACACCGCTAAAAATGTACCTGTGCAGAAAAGACCCGGGTGGGCTCTTTTCCGTCCTCAGAGGGCTTGCTGTGGGCGTCCACTTGCAGGGAAGGACCGTCGAAAAGCTCCCAGTTCAGGTCTATTTGCTGACTCTCCCGGGCCTCGGACAGGTAGCATATGGTAAAGTCCTTGACGGTGTAGTTTTGATGGAATTCACTGGGCAGGAGATTGTCGATCCAGTCCATATAGCGGGTATTGTTCATATGCCCGTTTCTGTCCAGCTCGGTAAAGCCGACCCGATTGCACACCGTGTTCCTCAGGGCTTTGGGCAGGATAGAGTTGGGGACCGCCAATTCTGTTCCCTGCAGAGTACCGCATACCTCCACACCGCTTTTTCCGGGAAGCACCATCGCCCGGGTGTCGGTGTCCATCAGTACCCACAGGCTCACGGAACGGAACAGCTCGTTGCCCTTTGCATCATAGGCAACGGTGGAGCGGGGGTAGGCCACCCGGGTAGTAGGCATGGGCCAGGTCCCCACGGTAATGGTCTCGCCGAGCATCGGCAGCCGGGTGACCTGCACCCGGTGACGGATCACTGCCCAGAAAAGATGCCGCTGCGCCAAGGAGTTCCAGTCCACAGCCAGATCCAGACAGTGCTGCCCGGCTGCCTCCTGAGCAAAGTACAGAAGCGAGGAGGGCTTTGCTCTGCCATACCGGTCAACGTGCAGAGCATTAATATGAAAGGTTTGCTGAAAAGTGGGCTTCATATACCATCCTCCTATTTTGCCTCGTCCAGGATCAGATCCAGGGCATACTGCTTGCCGGAGCGATAGATGACCACCCGGACAGTATCCCCGGCCTGATGGGCGTACAGCAGAGATTGCAAGGTATCACTGTCGGTGATGCGCACGCTGTCAAAGCTGGTAAGAATATCGCCCGGGGAGATCCCCTTCGCCGCGGCATCGCCGTCGGGATCGACTTCTGTAATATAGATGCCCTGGGGCAAACGGTAGAGCCTTTGCTCAAAGGAGGACAGGGTCTTTCCGGTAAGACCAAGAGAGGGTCGTCCGGACACATATCCCTGGGAGATCAGCTGATCCACAACTTCTTTCACAGTGATACTGGGGATGGCAAAGCCCAGCCCCTCCACACCGGCGGTGCTCATATTGTCACCGATCTTCATGGTATTGATCCCGACGACCTGCCCGTAGCAGTTTAGAAGCGGACCGCCGGAGTTGCCCTCGTTCAGGGCGGCGTTGGTCTGGATCAGGGTCATCGTGCGACCGTTGGTAACAATATCCCGGTTGATGGCGGAGACGATGCCGTTGGTCATGGTACCACGCAATTCAGCACCCAGAGGATCGCCGATGGCGACCACTGCGTCTCCTACCCGCAGAGCACCGGAGTCACCGAACTCTGCCGGTGTCAGATCCGTGGCATTTACATAGAGCACCGCAAGATCCGACACGGCATCCGCACCTACTACAGAGGCGGACAGCGTCCGCTGGTCGGAAAACTGCACCTGAATGGAAAGGGCAGACTCGATCACGTGGCAGTTGGTGATGATATAGCCGTTCTGGGACAGGACCACGCCTGTGCCGCTGGAGATCCCTGCGTTGGTGGTGCAGGAGATGGACACGACCGAATCAATGGCTTTGGCATAAATGTCCTGCAGAGACATTCCACCCTCCTGGGGGATATTCTCCACAGATTCCGGTGTCTGGTTGATTTGCACCTTCAGCTCCGTGTCGCTTGCAGAGGGTACGCTGGCCTGGGGGGTGACTGCAGAAGAACTGCCCTCTTGATTCTGTGAAAAATGCACCGGAGAGGAATCCGGGTCATTTTGGCTGTTGATTTGCTGAAACAGCCGGATGTTCAGAAGACCCAGCGCACTGGAGATGCCGCCCAGAAGGATCACCGCTACGAAAAGCACGGCGATCAGTGCGCTGTGCCGCTTCGGCGGGCAGGTATTGCCGGTCTGATAAGAACGCGTCTCCGGCTGGGTGAAGTCATTATGATACTGATCCATACGATTGCCTCACATAAGGATTTTAGGAAACTAGGGGAAGGGTAAAGGTAAATTCGGTTTTACCGGATACACTGGAGACGGAAATATCTTCTCCGTGGGCGCAGACGATGGTTTTGACGATATACAGTCCCAAGCCCCAGCCGTCCCGGTTTTCGGAGCGGCTTTTATCCAGCTTATGGAATCGGTCGAACAGAAGAGAAAGCTCCTCCGGGGGGATGGTCTCTCCGTCGTTGGAAACGGTCACATACAGCTTGCTGCTGCCTTCCCGGATCTGCAGACCCAGCGTTCCTCCGGTGGGACAGAATTTTACAGCGTTGTCCAGAAGATTGTACAGCACCTGAGTAATATAATCTGCGTTCGCTATGGTATAAACAGGATGCTCCGGCAGATCGATATGGACAAGCAGACCCTTGTCAGTGATTTTTTGTTCAAAGGTAAGCAGCGTCTGCCCCACCCGCTCGGTGATGTCAAATCGGGTCTTTTGCTCCTCCGGGATGCCTCCGCTGGCTTGCAGCTTGGAAATATCCAGCATACTGCGCACCAGACGGCTCAGCCGCTTGGTCTCGCTGGAAACGATCTGCATATAATGCTGCTGTCGTTCGGGCGGGATCGTCCCGTCCAGAATACCGTCCACATACCCGCCGATGGTGGTCATGGGAGTTTTCAGCTCGTGGGAAACATTGGCCACAAATTCCTTGCGCTGGTACTCGCTTTTTTCCAGAGAGGATGCCATATTGTTAAAGGCAAGGGCAAGCTCCTGCACCTCCTCCGGCGAGCCGGAGCGCACCGCCACTCTGGCGCGGAAATCTCCGTGTCCGAAGGCGCTGGCGGCTTTTGCCATCTCCCGCAGAGGGGCGCTCTGTTTGCGGGCGTAGATGGTCATCACGATCACAGACACCAGCACTACCAGCAGGGAGACAAACAGGTAAATATCCGACAGCCGCTCCAAAACGACCAGGGTAGAGGTCAGGGGCGCGGAGGTGATGATGATCCCGATGGGCTTTCCACTGGTGGAATCCCGCAGAGCACTGGCGACGATATACCGGGCATCGGTATACAAGCCGTCGATCATACCGGTGCTGACTACGCAGCCCTCGGTCATCACCTGCTTCAGATAGGATGCGTTCCGGATCACCAGGCCCTGATGCTCACAGCCCAAAGGCGCATCGGAGCACAGCATCAGCTTGCCAAAGGCATCACAGATCACGGTGTCAGCATCGGAAACCTGAGATGCCACAGACAGATTGGCCAGAAATTCCCGGCTGCTCAGGGCGTTTTCCGAATAATAGGCGACTGCCACGGCGGCGATGGTGGAGTTGTCATTTTTCAGACCGTCAATGGCGCGGTCGGTCAAATAGTTTCGCACCAATACCTGAAAGGATGTGCCCACCAGCAGCAGCGCTGTCAGCAGAATGATCGCTGCAGGAAAAAAGGTGCGGCTGAAGGTGGTTTTCATACTTACAGCACCTCGAATTTATACCCGACACCCCATACAGTTTTCAGACACCACCGGGGAGAGACACCCTCCAGCTTTTCCCGCAGGCGCTTCACATGGACATCCACTGTGCGGGAGTCTCCGAAATAATCAAAGCCCCACACCTCGTCCAAAAGCTGATTGCGGGTATACACCCGGTTGGGAGAGGAGGCAAGATAAAACAGCAGCTCCATTTCTTTCGGCGGTGTATCTACTTTTTTGCCAGCTACGGTCAGCTCAAAAGCGTCCATATCGATGATCAGATTATCAAACACCAGCCGCCGGCTGGGAGCAGCTCCGGTACTTCCGGAAGAGCGGCGAAGCACCGCCTCGATCCGGGCAAGGACTTCCCGCATCTCAAAAGGCTTGGTGATATAATCGTCTGCACCGCTTTTGAGTCCGGTGATCTTGTCATCGGTCTCGCTTTTGGCGGTGAGCATAATTACGGGAGTCTGGCTCTCGGCGCGGATGGTCTTGCAGACCGTCCAACCGTCCATTACAGGCATCATAATATCCAGCAGGACGATGTCCGGACGGATCGCCCGGAACTTGGCAAGGCCCTGTCCGCCGTCCTCGGCGAGGGTCACGGCGTAGCCTTCTTTTTCCAGATACAGTTGGAGAAGCTCTGCAATATTCTTATCGTCTTCTACGATCAAAACAGATACAGCCATAGTATACGCCTCCTATTTCTCTTCTTTTGATAGTATTATAACGCAAAATTGCGTTTTGAGGTGAATAATTTGTAAAGAGTTACCCGGCAGCAGGAAAAGCTTGCAAAGTTTTCCTCTTTGCGGTATGATAACTGTAATTTCTGAAAAGGAGCAGGATATGGAAATTTTTATTGAAATATTAAAAGCCATCCTCTTTGGCATCGTGGAGGGCGTTACGGAATGGCTGCCGGTTTCCTCCACCGGACATATTATTCTTTTGGAATCTCTCTGCCCGATTTCTCAGCCGTTTTATGATTTCTTTGAAATCATCATTCAACTTGCGGCAATTATGGCAGTTGTTGTATTGTTTTTCAACAAACTGAATCCCTTGGCGCCCAGTAAAACGAAGGAACAGAAGAAGGATACTTGGCAGTTGTGGTTCAAGGTGGTCGTGGCAGTGTTGCCCTCTGCGGTAATCGGGTTGTTAATTGATGAGCCGCTGGATAACTTCCTGGCAGCGGTGCCTGTGCTGGGGACGACTTTGAAGGTGTTTGTTGTAGCGGCGGCATTGATTGCTTACGGCGTTGTCTTTATTTTGTTGGAAAAAAGAAACAACCGTGTTTTCAGAATACAGGAAGTAGGACAAATCGATTACAAAACAGCTTTAATGATCGGCGCATTCCAATGTTTGAGCATTATTCCCGGAACATCCCGTTCAGGCGCAACCATTTTAGGTGCTATCCTGGTGGGTGTAGCCCGGCCTGCAGGCGCAGAATTCTCTTTTTTTCTGGCGATCCCCACTATGCTGGGTGCTAGCCTGCTGAAATTGCTTCTTTTCATAAAGGATGGTGTGCTCCTAACGAGCGAGGAGGTCATATTCCTTGCGGCAAGCTGTATAGCTGCGTTCGTGGTGAGCCTGCTGGTGATCAAGGGACTGATGGAATATGTCCGCAAGCACAGCTTTTCCGCCTTCGGCGTGTACCGTATCATCTTGGGCATTTTGGTGTTAGGCTATTTTGCCATCAAAAATTTCCTGTAAAAAATTCAAAAAGAACCCGGCATACCGCGAGGCATGCCGGGTTTGTGTTATCTTACGTATTCGATCACGACCCGGCGGTTGGGCTCGGATCCCACGGAATAGGTGGTGATGCGGTCCATATCCTGCAGGGCAGAGTGGATCACGTGACGCTCGTAAGCGTTCATAGGCTCCAGGGTGGTCCGGCGCTGGGCCTTCAGCACCTGCTGAGCCTTCTTGGTGGCGTAACGGCGCAGGGATTCTTCCCGCTTTTCCCGGTACTGCTCGGCATCCACATTGATGCGGATATGTCCTTCCACACCGCGGTTGATGGAGTAGTTGCTCAGGTGCTGCAGGGCATCCAGGGTATCGCCCCGGCGACCGATCAGATAGCCCAGATCCTCGCCGGTGAGATCGACGCAGTAGGTGTTTTCGTCGGTCTTCTGGGCGTGGGGGACTGCCTGAGAGCCCATATGCTCCAGCAGACCCTTCAGAAACACCTCGATCTTCTCCTCAATGCTTCCGGGAGCGGCAGGTGCATAAGTCTTGGGCTCGGCGGGTGCCTTGGGAGCGGGCTTTTCCTTCCGGGGCTCTGCCTTGGGGGCAGCCTTCGGAGCAGGAGCAGCCTTGGGCGCCTCTGCCTTCGGTGCTTCCGGCTGCTTTACAGGGGCAGCCTTGGGCTTGGAGCGGGATGCGGAAGACAGGGCAGTCTTGGGGATCTCCGGTGCATCATAGGTGACCTGCACCTTGGCAGGTGCAGCGCCGATGCCTAAGAAGCCGGACTTTGCCTGCGCCAGGACCTGGACAGATACGCTGTCCCGGTCCAGACCAAGCTGGGTCAGTGCGGATTCAATGGCAAGGTCAATGGTCTTGCCGGTAGTAACGATGGTTTTTTCCATAGCTTATTCCTCCGTGGTGTTGGGGGCGTAGCGGTTGGGGTCGTAGGCGCGTCCCTTGCAGTAGGGGCGGTCGGGGATGCCAGACAGGGTGGTCTCTTCTACGCTCTCTTCTTCGGCAGCTCCCTTCTTGGCAGCATATTCCTTCGCAGCGGCAGCTTTGGCTGCGGCCTGCTCTTTCTGCTGCTTCTGCTGGAGCTTTTTCTTGCTGGTGTTCTCAGTGATGCCGTCGGGGTTGGCGGCACGGCGCTCTGCACGCAGACGCTCCTTCTCGGCCTCGATGGCTTCCTGCTCCAGAGCCTTCTGGAGACGGACAGCGTCCTCTGCATCATAGATCTTGCGGTACTTCTGAGTCAGATAAGTGTCAGCAACGATGGATACCACGCCCTGAATGAACCAGTACAGGCTCAATGCGCCGGGAACGGTAAAGCCGATCCACAGGGACATCAGGGGCATTGTCCACATCATGACCTTGCTGGTCTGGTTGGCTTGAGACTTTTTGGCAGTCTCCTTGTCCTCCAGACCCTTCTCGTCGGTGACCAGGGAGTTGTTGATCTTCATAGAGATGAACATAGACAGCACCTGGATACCTGCGGACAGCAGGGGCAGGATGAAGCCACCGATGTGCTTCCAGTCGTAGGCTTCCCAAGCAAAGATGTTAAACTGAGGGATCGCACCCAGGTCGATGCCGCCCAGGAAGGTGAAGTTCACACCCTCCAGTGTTGCCTCCCGGATGTCGGGGATCGCCTCTTTGATGGCTTGAGCGAACTGAGGGATCAACGGCGCGGCGACCATCTGGTCATAGAAGTTGTTGGACGAGAACATAGCGGGAGCCTGCTCCCGGATCACAGCGATGATCTTTTCCGCAACCTCCACGCTTTCGTGGAGCATATAGTTGATGGGCTGACGCACCACCGTGTACAGGGGGAACAGGATCAGCAGCGGCACAAAGCTCCACAGGCAGCCGCCGCCCATGCTCACGCCCTCTTCTTTATACAGATTGCGAAGAGCTTCGCTTTGCTTCTGCTGGTCGTTTTCGTATTTTTTCTGGATGACCTGGATACGGGGGGTCAACCGGGACATTTTCATTGTGCTTTTCTTACCCTTTGCGGTAACGGGAAGCAGAATGAGCTTCACAAGGATCGCAAAGAGGATCAGCGCCCAGCCGTAGCTATTGGTAAACTGGTACAGCCAGTCCAGCAGATAGCCAAAGGGGACGGTGACAAGATCAGAAAGCTGAAATGCGAGCATCATAAATACTCCTCCTTAGGGGACGGGATCGTAAGGGTCACGCTTACTGAAAGGGTGACACCGCAGCAGGCGCTTAACAGCAAGCCATCCGCCGCGCAGGATCCCGTATTTGTTAATTGCTTCGTAGGCGTATTGGGAACAGGTGGGGGTAAACCGACAGCTTCCGGGACGGTAGGGAGAGATCCCACGCTGATAGAAACGGATCATCTTAAGAAACAGACGTTTCATTGTTCTGCTCCTGCAGAATGCCTGCCTCTTTGGCAAGGGACAGATAGGCGTGGGTCAGCTTGGAAAAGGGAGCGCGGATACACCGGCTCCGGGCGACCACCACAATGTCCCAGCCGGGAAGAAACTGCGCCTCGTTCAGGCGGTAAACTTCCCGCAGACGGCGGCGGATGCGGTTACGCACCACAGCATGTCCTAATTTTTTTCCGACGGTGACGCCCACCCGATTGGTGGCGGAGCGGTTCTTTCTGGCATAGAGCACCAGATAAGAATTGGCATAGCCGTTGGTATGATACAGCCGCCGGAAGATATGATTCAGTTTCAGCGCACTTGAGAATTTCATAGCAATCTCCCTCTGGGGTCCCAATAAAAAGGGGGCGGGGCGAATAGCCATTCGCCCCGCATGGACACCCGTTTCGCTATGAGCGATTATTTCGCTGTGGTTGTCCCACTTACGACTGCTGCACTCAAGCAGACAGGACCTTACGGCCCTTGGCACGGCGGCGGGCAAGCACCTTGCGGCCGTTGGAAGTAGCCATTCTCTTCCGGAAACCGTGCACCTTGGATCTGTGGCGACGGCTGGGTTGATAGGTACGCTTCATTCGAGTACACCTCCTGTCAAATCACATATGCTCGACAGCCTGACAGGCCGCAGCAACACATAATAACCGACCATACATGGTCACGCTAGCATATTATAACTGAAAAATTCCATCAGGTCAACAACTTTTTTAATGCATTTGCTCCC
>JAZOCJ010000006.1:0-3485 GCA_045596405.1 Faecousia sp.
CGTCAGAGGAATCCGTGGGGCTGACGGTGCCTGTGACAGTTCGCGGCAGTGAAAAACTGGAGGCTGCAGTTATGATCCTGCAGTATCTGGAGGCCAACGGGGTCCTCGGTCAGATGGCTAGCGTGGATGTGACAGATATCACAGGAATTGAACTTTGGTATGCTGATCGGTATCAGATCCTTTTGGGTGACACAACGCAGCTGAGCAGAAAGGTCAAGTCTGGGACTTTAGCTATCGGACAGATGGGTGAGTATCAGACCGGCGTGTTGGATGCCAGCTTTACCATTTGGCCGGATCAGGTCGGATATACGTCTTTTGACGCAGAATAACCGTAGATTTTTTAGAAAAACTTCCAAGAAAAACGAAATTTGTATTGACCAATTCCGTTTTTCGAGATATTATATATGGGTAGTACTGTAATTGTAGCAGAATGTCTGCAAAACGATACATAGGAGGAGACCATACAATGGCTGAAATGTACCAGGAACGCGTAGTTAAAATTAAGGTGATCGGTGTCGGTGGCGCCGGTAACAATGTTATCAATCGAATGATTACTGCCGGTGTGGATGGCGTCGATTTTGTCGTCATCAATACTGATAAGCAGGATCTGAATAAGTCCAATTGTAAGAATAAGGTCCAGATCGGTGAGAAGCTCACCGGCGGTATGGGCGCAGGTTCCAAGCCTGAGATCGGCCAGAAGTCCGCTGAGGAGTCCAGAGCGCAGATCGCCAAGATCCTGGAAGGCACCGATATGGTCTTCATTACTGCCGGTATGGGCGGCGGTACCGGTACCGGCGCAGCACCCATCGTTGCTGACCTGGCACATGAGCAGGGCATTCTGACCGTTGGCGTCGTGACCAAGCCCTTCAAGTTTGAGGGTGCAAACCGTATGCGTCAGGCTGAGGACGGCATCAACGCACTGAGCGGCAAGGTGGACTCCCTGATCATCATCCCCAATGACCGTCTGAAGTACGTGACCGACCAGAAGATCACCTTCGCTAACGCATTCGGCATCGCAGACGATGTGCTGAAGCAGGCTGTTACCTCCATCTCCGAACTGGTTGGCTATTCCGACCGTGTGATCATCAACCTGGACTTCGCTGACGTTTCCGCAGTTATGAAGGACGCAGGCCGCGCACATATGGGCGTGGGTGTTGCATCCGGTCGCGAGAAGGCTGAGCAGGCTGCTCTGGCTGCTGTGGCAAGCCCCCTGCTGGAGACCTCCATCAACGGCGCTACCGGCGTTCTGGTCAACGTGACCGGCTCTTCCGAGCTGACCCTGGAGGATGTTGAGACTGCTGCCGGCATCGTGCAGGAAGCTGCAAATCCTGATGCAAACATTATCTTCGGTGCGACCTCTTCCGACGAGTTCGAGGATGAGATGCGCGTTACGGTTATTGCTACCGGCTTTGAGCAGAGAGCGGAATCCGGCGACGGCGCTGCATCTGACAAGAGCAGCAAGGCTGCGGACGATATTGAGGACATCTTCAGTATTTTTAACCGCTGATTTTACACAATGCAGCATCCCGGACAAAACTTGTCCGGGATGTTTTTTGGAGGTGTATCCTGAGTGAATGCATACCATATGCTTGCGGCAAGCTATGATCGTCTGACGGAAGATGTTGCCTACGATGCCGTGGCGGACTTTTATTGGCAGATCCTGCAGCGGGAGGGACTTTCTCCCAGAACAGCGGTGGATCTGGCCTGCGGGACAGGCTCGGTGGCACTGCTGCTTGCGGAAAAAGGCTTGCAGGTCACCGCGGTGGATATGTCCGAGGAGATGCTCAGCGTAGCTTCCCAGAAGGCACAGGATATGGATAACCCTCCGCTGTTTGTGTGTCAGCAGCTGCAGCAGTTGCAGCTGCCCAGAGGCGTGGATCTGGCGGTGTGCGCGCTGGATAGCCTGGACTATATTATCAATCTAGAGGATTGCCGGGAAGCCATCCGGCGGATCTATCGGGTGCTCAACCCCGGTGGATGCTTTATCTTCGATGTGAATACGCCGGAAAAGCTGCAGGCGATGGACGGTCAGGTGTTCCTGGACGAGGACGACGATGTGTACTGCGTCTGGCGGGGAGAATTTGACCGGGAGACGAATATCTGTTCCTACGGGATGGATCTGTTCCAACGGGAAGGAAATGTGTGGCATCGCAGCTTTGAGGAGCACCGGGAATATGCGTATTCGGTAGACCAGCTTACCG
Organism: Faecousia sp.; assembly: GCA_045596405.1. GTDB lineage: Bacteria > Bacillota > Clostridia > Oscillospirales > Oscillospiraceae > Faecousia. The sequence goes on from JAZOCJ010000006.1 coordinate 2,202, forward strand.
GGTTTCTTCGGGATGCGGGCTTTACGGACATTGCAGTATATGGGGACAGAAAGTTTGCTGATCCTGCACCGGGAGAACAGCGGATCTACTTGAAAGCGAGAAAGGGCAGAGTAAAATGAACGACTATTTAGTACGCGGTATGACCATGGATGGAATGGTAAAGGTGGTGGCGATCCGCTCTACGGAGCTGGTGCGCAGAGGCGCGCAGATCCACGGAACGACCCCCAACGCCACCGCCGCCTTTGGCAGAGCGTTGACCGCGGCTTCTATGATGGGTAATATGCAGAAGGTGGAAAACGGATCTATGACCTTGCAGATCAAGGGAGACGGCCCCATTGGTACTATTGTCTGCGTATCCGACCCGGAGGGGAATGTCCGGGGATATGTGTACGAACCCAATGTGCCCTTGGTGGAGAAGTACCCCGGCAAGCTGGATGTGGGCGCTACCGTAGGAACAGACGGCACATTGACCGTGATCCGTGATTTGCAGATGAAAGAGCCTTATGTTGGCTCTGTGCAGCTGGTCTCCGGCGAGATCGGCGATGATGTGACAGCATACTTTGCCCAGAGCGAACAGACCCCCACAGCGTGCGCATTGGGCGTGCTCATCGACCGGGATCAGAGTGTTAAGGTCGCCGGCGGCTATTTGATCCAGCTGCTTCCCGGTGCGACGGAGGAGACCATCGATGCGGTTGAGCGGGGGATCCAGAGAGCCGGCGCAGTTACCGCATTGCTGGAACAGGGGATGACCCCGGAGGATATTCTCGGACAGGTGTGTGGCGACCTGGGTGTGGTATTTATGGAGACGACTCCTGTCAGCTACCGGTGCTATTGCTCCCGGGAGCGTGTGACTGCGGCGCTGATCAGTTTGGGCAAAAAAGAACTGACAGAAATCGCTGAGGAAGGGAAAGCGTTTCCGGTTGAGTGCCAGTTCTGCGATACTACTTACGCATTCACATCGGAGGACATTGGTAAAATACTGGAAAAGCTTTGAGATTCAATGCTTTTTTAAGGAAAGATACCCGGAAACGGGAGCGAAAAATTCTTGCGAAAAAATCGTAAAAAGTGCTTGACAAATATGGTATCCTTGGTTATAATGATACCCGTCGCTGAGATGTGTGAGCATTTCAGGCGGTAAGGTAGGGGAGCATAGCTCAGCTGGGAGAGCACATGCCTTACAAGCATGGGGTCACAGGTTCGAGCCCTGTTGTTCCCACCATATTTGGCCCGGTGGTGCAGTCGGTTAGCACGCCAGCCTGTCACGCTGGAGGTCGACGGTTCGAG
>JAZOCJ010000007.1:0-21987 GCA_045596405.1 Faecousia sp.
GAAATTCTCAAATCTGCAACCTGCACGCCGAAGTCACCATTAAAGCAGCGATTGTATGCCGCCGAGCAGCTTTACGGCAAATATAATGTGCACGTGATCTGCGATGCGTTTGATATTCCCCGAGGAACATTTTACAACCACGTTTTGCGAAATAAGAGAGACAACACGTGGTATGCGAAACGTCGGGAGGAACTCCGGCTTCGCATACAGGAGATATACGACGAAAGCAATCAGATCTTCGGTGCGGCTAAAATTGCGGCAGTTATGAAAAGCGAAGGATTCAAAGTCAGTAACGAAATGGTTCGCACGATTATGCGTGATATGGGGTTAGTCAGCATTCGTCAGTCGGCGAAGAAATTATACGAGGACGAAGGCCGCAAGTATAAAAACCACCTTAATCAAGAGTTTGAAACGTGCAAGCCGAACGAAGTATGGGTGAGCGACGTTACATATTTCAAGTACGGTGAAAACGCTTATTACATTTGCGTGATTATTGACTTGTTTTCACGTATGGTCGTGGGTTATAAAATCGGAAAGACCAACAGCACTCAACTTGTAAAATCAACTTTTCAAATTGCCTATAAAGCACGTCAACCGGATTCAAGTATGATATTCCACACTGACCGTGGCGGCAACTATCGTTCCAAAACGATGAACGACTATATGCGGTCACTACACATCACGCACTCTTTTTCACGTGCGCACGTGCCGTATGACAACTCTGTAATGGAATCGTTCTTTGCTTCTTTGAAACGCGAAGAATTATATCGCACGAAATACCGTTCAGAGGCAGACTTCCGAAGCGCAGTAGACAAGTACATAATTTTCTACAACACCAAACGTCCACACAGGAAATTACAATACAAGACTCCTGAACAGAAGGAAGAAGAATACGCCTTGAAATTAGGGGATTTATAAGACACGTACAGATAGACTGATGGGTTCGAAAAGGTTTGTTTTTCAATCTTCTAATTGCCGAATTTGATTTTTCTGTTTTCAGTCCAGCTGACAAAAAGAAAATGCGACCTCGAAAAGCCGCATAAATACTGGGTTTTATAATAAAAACACCATTGAGTCTGAACTTGAGGGTTCAGATTTCAATGGTGTCTTTAGATGGCAGAGGATGAGGGATTCGAACCCCCGCGAACGGAGTCAGAGTCCGGTGTGCTACCGTTACACTAATCCTCTATGCTAGGCACGGATATTATTATACGCAACGCATGAAAAATGTCAAGCACTTTTTTCCATTTCTTCCTGCGCTTTTTCCTATGCACAAAAATAGCTTGCCCTTGGGATTTCTTTTTATTCAGAACTGCCGAATTCTTCCCACGGAAACGGTTTTCCCGCCAGCACATGCTTGCGCAAATAGTAGAATGTCTCCTTCTCCCCTTTGTCCCGGAGCATGGTCAAAACATACTCCAGTTCCCGGGAGGTCTGGGGGTGCATCAGTTCCCGTTCCCGGCTTTTCATAAAGTAATCCAGCGCGGAGCTGGGCTTATAGTCCTTTCCCTGATAGACCTTACACGCCGCACAGCGGTCCATCACCATCTCCACTAAGTATTTCCGGGGCATCGGTACAGATTCATAATTTCGGGTCTGCCGATTCATATCCGTCCAGTATTCATAATGATGGCGGTTGCGCCCCTTGTGGTGCATCCACGCCTCGCTGTAGCCTTTTATTTCCCGCTCTGCAGTGTTCGGACTGCGGTTTCCCTGATAGTAACGCGCCCCATTCCAAAATTCCGCCGGGGCATACTTGGAAAGGTCGTGGGTCAGTCCCTGCCAAATCAGTCCTACCCGAAAGCACCCGTTTTGCACCAGCCAGCGGTGTTTTGTGATCGTCTTAAAATGCTGCCACGCTTTCATATACTCCCACTCCCACCATTGCTTCAGCTATTATCATTATAGCACACGCTTTCAAAATCTGCAATCACAGATTGACAGGTTTCCTTACTTTACTTTTTTGTCGAACTATGTTATACTTTGGAAAAATTTAGGAGGTTATTATGAAAGCGATCCGTTCTGTTTTCACTGTGATATTGGCTTTGTGCCTTTTCCTTCCCGGCTGCATGTACGATGATCCGGGCAGCATCCCGGATACCACAGGTACATCAGCAGCCACAACCACCGTTGAAACCACCCAGGAGACCACTCTGCCGGTACATATCCATAGCTTCTCCCCTGCCACCTGTACCGCGCCAAAAACCTGCACAGATTGCGGCACAACCGAGGGAGAAGCTTTGGGTCACAATTGGAAGAACGCTACCTGTACTGATCCCCAAAAATGCACTGTCTGTGGGCACGTGGAAGGCAGCGCCCTGGATCACGCCTGGGCAGAAGCCACCTGTACTGCGCCCAAGACTTGCTCCGCTTGCGGAAAGACCAGCGGCGCTGCCGCAGCCCATTATTATTCCGGTGGAAAATGTACCAGTTGCGGAAAAGCCGATCCTAACCGCCCCTCCGAAGCGAAGGTATGGATTCCCACAAAGGGCGGCACAAAATATCACACCCGTGCCAACTGCAGCAATATGATCGACCCAGAGCAAGTCACAAAAGCGGAAGCAGAATTAGGAGGCTTCACGCCGTGTAAACGATGCCACTGACAACAAAGTAAACCCGCCGGCTCAGCCGGCGGGTCTGTTTTTATGCTCTTGCCATTCCGTCCACACTCAGCACCACGCCGGTGATATAGGATGCTTCATCCGATGCCAGAAACACAAAGGCATTGGCAATATCCTCCGGCTGACCAAGGCGACGCAGGGGTATCTGCTTGATCATCGGGTCGATGATCTCCTTGGGCACAGCCTTCATCATATCTGTCTCCGTGATGCCGGGGGCTACGGCGTTGACCCGGATGCCCTTGGGACCCAGCTCCCGTGCCAGAGACACGGTCAGTCCATTTACCGCAAATTTGGATGCGGGGTAAGCAAAGCCGCTGGGCTGTCCGGAAATGCTGACCATCGACGAGGTGGACAGGATCACGCCGTTTCCTCTTGCCACCATGCACTCCGCCGCCGCACGGGTGGCATTAAACACGCCCTTGACATTCAGATCCATAACTTTATCAAAGGTCTCTTCCGTGTAGTTCATAAACGGGGTACTTTCAGATACACCGGCGTTATTTACCAGAATATCCACGCATCCGTATTGCTCGGTAGCCTCACGAAATGATGCCCGGACAGATTCCAGGCTGGTAAGATCCGGGCTGATACCGGCAACCGTCGCTTCCGGATATTTCTCTTTCAAGCGGGCGACCGCCTTCTGTGCAGATTCCGGGGAGCTGGCAGTGAGGATAACCGTCGCGCCCTCCTCCAGGAATCTGTCTGCGGTAGCATAGCCGATTCCGCGGCTGCCGCCGGTAATGATCGCAACTTTATTCTTTAATCTCATAGGATATACCTCCTTGGTTTTTTATTTGTATTATCAGTATACCCTATTTCTATCGTTGCTTCTGTGATATTATCACAAAAAGCCATTTCCTCTCTCCTGCCTTGACCTTTTGTGTCCCTGTGCTATAATAACAGCATCCTTACAGAAAGAAGGGGTACACCTTGTACCGTAAGCAGGATTCCCTTACCGAGGGACCCATCTGGAAAGTGATGCTGCTGTTTGCCCTGCCGGTGTTTCTGGGCAATGTATTTCAGCAGCTGTATAATGCCTTTGATACCTGGTGTGTAGGCAACTATATTGGCGATGACGCTCTGGCCGCAGTCAGCTCCTCCGGCAGCTTGATCTTTATGATGGTCAGCTTTTTCAACGGTGTCGCTATGGGTGCCGGTGTGGTCATCGCCCGGGCATTCGGCGCCAGGCAATACGAGTCTATGCGCAAAGCGATCCATACCGCCATCGCCTTCGGCTTGGTTGCCGGCGTGCTGCTGACCGTAGTCGGTGTTGTGTTCACCCCGGTGATCCTCCAATGGATGGGAACGCCGGAGGAAGTCCTGCCCCAGTCCATTCTCTATTTCCGCTATTACTTCTGCGGCGCTGTGTTTACGGTGATGTACAACATCTTCGTGGGCATCCACCACGCCGTAGGCGACAGCCGGCATCCGCTGTACTATCTGATTTTTTCCACCTTTGTCAACATTGTTTTGGATATGCTGTTCGTGGCTGTCCTCGGCTGGGGCGTCGGCTCTGCCGCTATTGCCACCACCATATCCCAGGGGATCAGCGCACTGCTTTGCCTGCTGCATATGCTGCGGGTGGATGCGCCCTACCGCGTGAGCATTCGGCAGATCCGCTTTGACAGAAAAAGCTTTGTGGATATTATTAAATTCGGTCTGCCTTCAGGTGTGCAGAACAGCGTCATTGCTCTTGCTAATGTGGTGGTGCAGTCCAACATCAACAGCTTCGGAAAATCCGCCATGGCAGGCTGCGGCTCATACTCCAAGCTGGAGGGCTTTGCCTTCCTGCCCATTACCTGCTTTACCCAGGCGCTTTCCACCTTTGTGGGGCAGAATCTGGGTGCAGGTCGCCACGACCGAGTAAAAAAGGGCGTGGCATTCGGTGTGGTTTGCAGCTGTCTGGTGGCAGAACTGATCGGCGTTGTGTCGTATCTGTTCGCGCCGCAGCTCATCGGCTTTTTCAGCGATTCCCCGGAGGCTATCGCCTTTGGGTCCCAGCATATGCGCACCATTTGCCTGTTCTACTTCCTGACGGCTTTCTCTCACTGCATCGCCGGCGTTATGCGCGGCGCAGGAAAAGCCACCGTACCGATGTTCACTATGCTCGCCTGCTGGTGTGTGATCCGGGTGACCTATATCTCTGTGGCGGTAAAGCTGGTGAACAAGCTCACCACGGTTTCCTGGGCGTATCCCATCACCTGGAGCTTAAGCAGCATCATTTTCCTGATCTACTTCCTGAAAGCCGATTGGATCCACAACTTCGACCGGCTCGCCGAAAAAGAATCCGCATAATAAAAAAGCTTGCCAATCGATGATTGGCAAGCTTTTTATCTTATTTACCCGGGCCTGCGGTATCAGAGCCGTCTCCGGTAAGTCCCAGCCGGCGGGCGGCATCCTCCCGCATCTTGTACTTCAGGATCTTGCCAGCGGCATTCATAGGGAAGCTGTCTACAAATTCGATGTACTTAGGAACTTTATGACGAGCCATACTGGCCTTGATATAGGCAGTCATCTCCTCTACCGTCACAGAGCCCGGCTCTTTGAGGATGATGCAAGCCATAATTTCCTCACCGTACTTCTTATCCGGCACACCGATCACCTGCACATCCCGAACTGCCGGGTGGGTGTAGATAAATTCCTCGATCTCCTTGGGGTAGATATTCTCACCGCCACGGATGATCATATCCTTCAGCCGTCCGGTAATACGATAGTTTCCGTCCTCGTCTCTGCACGCCAGATCGCCGGAATGCAGCCAGCCGTCGCTGTCGATGGTGTCCTTGGTCGCCTGAGGCATTTTATAATAGCCCTTCATGGTGTTATAGCCCTTGGCGCAAAACTCTCCGTTGACACCCGGACCTACCTCTTCCCCGGTCTCCGGGTCTACGATCTTGCATCGCACATGAGGGAAGGCATAGCCCACCGTATCGGTACGAACCTCCAGAGAGTCTGTCCAGCTGCTCATGGTATTGCCCGGGGCGCATTCTGTCTGTCCGTAAACGCTGACGATGCCGTACATATTCATTTCATCCTTCTGTGCCGCCCGGCGCATCAGCTCCGGCGGGCATCCCGCACCTGCCATGATGCCTGTGCGCATATGGCTGAAGTCCGTTTTGCGATAGTCCGGATGGTTGAACATCGCGATAAACATAGTAGGGACGCCGTTAAAGCAGGTGATCTTCTCCTGGTTGATACAAGCCAGAGAGGAGGTCGCAGAGAAATACGGCATAGGACACATGGTCGCACCGTGGGTCATAGACGATGTCATGGAAAGGGTCATACCGAAGCAGTGGAACATAGGCACCTGGATCATCATCCGGTCCGCGGTGGAAAGTCCCATACGGTCACCGATACATTTGCCGTTATTGACCACATTGTAGTGGGTCAGCATAACGCCCTTGGGGAATCCTGTCGTACCAGAGGTATACTGCATATTGCACACGTCGTCCGGGCGGACAGCGGCTGCCATCCGCGCTACCTGCTCACGGCTGACCAGGGCATACCGGTCCATCGCCTCATCGAAGGTCAGACAGCCCGGCTGCTTAAACCCAACGGTGATCACATTCCGCAGGAAGGGCAGCTTCTTACAGTGCAGTGGCTCGCCTGCTTTTGTACTTGCGATCTCCGGGCAAAGCTCGTTGATGATCGCCTTGTAATTGGAGTCCAGGCACTGGTCGATCATCACCAAGGTGTGGGTATCGGATTGCCGCAGCAGGTACTCCGCCTCGTGGATCTTGTAGGCGGTATTCACCGTGACCAGTACCGCGCCAATCTTCGTGGTCGCCCAGAAAGTGATATACCACGCAGGCACATTGGTCGCCCAAACAGCAACCTTAGAGCCTGCCTTGACACCCAGAGATACCAATGCTCTGGCAAAGCGGTCCACATCCTCCCGGAACTGGGAGTAGGTACGGGTATAATCCAGTGTGGTGTACTTAAAGCAGTACTGATCCGGAAACTCCTCTGCCACCCGATCCAGCACCTGAGGGAATGTCAGATCGATCAGCTCATCCTTTTTCCAGATGTACTGACCGGTACCGTCGTGGTTAGGGTAAAGCTTTTTCTTCATACCCCGGGTAGAATGGAACCGGGACATATAATTGACAAAATAAGGGAAAATGACCTCCGGGTCCTGCAGATCCTCCAGCCATTCCGGCTTCCACTCCAGGGAGATGAAGCCGTCATAATTCACGCTGGACAGAGCGCGCATTACATCGTCAATGGGCATCGTGCCCTCGCCGATGAGCTGATAATTTCCTTCATCATCGGAATCCCGCAGGTGAACATGGCACACATAAGCGCCCAGATTCTTAATGGTGGCATCGCCGCTTTCTCCAAAGTCTCGGTAGGGATGGTGCACATCCCACAGCGCGCCCAGATTGTCACTGGCAAACTGATCCAGCATCGTGCGCAGTCTGGCGGTGTCGGCATAAATACCGCTGGTCTTCAGCAGCAGGCACACCCCCGCCTTTTCCGCTACGGGGGTCAGCTGACGCAAAGCGCTGCAAACCGCTCCCTCATTATCCTTCAGGGCGCAGGCGACCACATATTTTACCTGTGTATTCCGGGCGACCTCGATCAGTTCCGTTAAAGTCGCCACAGCATCAGGGTCGGCAGACAAATCGCAGGAGGTGTCAAAGCAAGGGATGGTCAGCTTCTTTTCCCGCAGATCCCGGGCTGTGGCAGCGGTTTGATACCGATGGAACGGACCGCCCTTTTCCAGCATTTCATCGAACTTGGGCAAGTTATATACTTCCACACCGGAAAAACCCATTTCCAATGCGGTCTCCAGCATTGCATCCCAGCTCAGCTTTGGCCAGCCCCGGGTAGAAAACGAAAGCTTCACGCTTATTCCTCCTCGTAAACGATCTTGTTCAGCGCGCTCAGGTATGCGTGGATACCTGCCGCCACAATGTCCGTAGAGATGCCCTTTCCGGAATAGACCTTTCCGCCGCTGCGCAGCTTCACCACGGTCTGTCCCATAGCCTCACGGCCCTCGGTGACCGCCTGCAGCTGGAAATCGTCCAGCTCATAGTGGCAGCCGGTGATGCTCTCAATGGCAACAAAGGCAGCATCGATAGGACCGTCACCCATAGATACGCCCTCCAGAAGCTTGTCATTCTTCATCAGCCGGATGTGGGCGGTGGAAGAAATGGTATTGCCGGAGGTAATGACAAAGGTATCCAGCTTATAGGTAGGCGGCACCTGCAGCGCCGCAGAGGCGATGATGGCATCCAGTTCCTTGGAGCTGACCTGCTCCTTCTTGGCGGCGATCCGCTGGAAAGCATCGTAGACCTTGACACAGTCATCCTCAGACAGATCGTAGCCCAACTGCTCAGCAGCCTTAGTCACCGCGGCGATATCATCGTGCTGTGTCAGGTAAATACCGGTTTCTGCCTGTGCCGCAGACAGCGCAGCACCTTTGGTCTTGCCCGTCTGGCAGATCTGGCATACCCGGTCTATGATCCGGCTCAGCTGTGTCATCTGGACCGTACCGGCAACGCCCATACTGTCCCCTCTTGCGGACAGGATCTTTGCCAGGTTGGCAAGGCTGGCGGTATCGATGGGGTATGCAGATGCTTTCAGTTCCGTGACTCCTTCGCCTACAGAGGCAATGGCGCAGGCATCCGCCATAGACAACGCGTTACAACAGGAGACACCCACATTCACGCTCTTTAATTCGGGAATGGCTTCATACAATCCTTGCATAAACCGGGCAAACTCACCGGGCAGCATAGCACCGGCAGTATCACATACAGTGACAGTAGTCGCGCCGGATGCAATAGCAGCTTTCACGATCTTAGCCAGAAACTCCGGATCGGCACGGGTGGCGTCGTCTGCCAGAAATTCCACATCGGCGCACAACGCCTTACAGGCGGAAACGGTATCTGCGACAGCAGTCAGCATAGCATCCGGCTTCTTATGGAACAAATATTCCATCTGCACCGCGCTGACTGCCCCCTCCACCTGAAGGCGGGGATACTTGGCCTGCTGCAGTGCCGACCAAACCTGTTTGGGACTGTCCGGGGTCAGCTGAACAGGAACGGCGATCACACTGCCGCTCACAGCCGCTGCGATGGACTTGATCCGCAAATTGTCAATGCGGGCATTTTCAATGCCCTCCAGTTCAATAACAGATACTCCCAGCTTATCCAGCAGCTTTGCCAGTTCGATCTTCTCCTTAAAGGACAGACTGAATCCGTCAGCAACCTGCTTCATCGTCACATCGGACAGTTTGATCGTGTTCATAATGCGCAACTCCTTTATGCATTAAAATGAAAAACCCCTGAGATCCAAAGACCTCAGGGACGAATTTACATTCGCGGTACCACCCTGGTTATTCTCCCGAAAGAGAATCTCTCATCGGACTCCAACAAGCCCTATCTCTGTAACGGGAGCACCCGGACCTCATTACTCACAGCTGCTTTCACAAGATCGACTCAGGAATCAGATCGCAAAACCCTGCCGTACCGGCTCACACCAACCGCCGGCTCTCTGGAACATTAGGAATAAAGCGAATTTTCCGTCAAAGTCTTTTTGAATATTACGATAGGTACATTTAACCATACTGTTCCTGTTTTGTCAATAGTAACAATTAAAAAAAGTATTCTTGGCGAATCTTTACAAAAAGGCTCATAAAATCTCCGGAATTCTTTGGCAAAAAGACATTTGACTTTTGTGCGCGGACATATTATAATGTTGTCAAAGATGAAAAAGGCTGTGACGAAGACGGTCCGGCAGCCCGGGAATTCAGAGAGTCAGCGTTTGGTGTGAGCTGACAGAACGGCGCCATAAGACCCATCACTTCCGAGCCGAAGTATCGAGCATTTGCCAGATGCTTCCGTATGCCCGCGTTAAGGGATAGCGCTTGTCAGAGCGTGAAGGTGGCAGCGTTCGCTGCAATTTGAGTGGTACCGCGGGTATGATTTACTCGTCTCAAGAACGAAAGTTTCTTGAGGCTTTTTTTATTTTCAGAAAGGAGAATCCCTATGACAAACACCAATTCCTCCTCCCAGCTGATGGACATCGCAACTCGTATCAGAGGTATGCGGGAGATCTTTGGCTATAGCACCCAGAAAATGGCCGAGCAAACAGAGGTGTCTGAGGAGATTTACCTTCAATATGAATCCGGCAGTGTGGATCTGCCCTTTACCTTCCTGCACAAGTGCGCCAAGGTGTTTGGCGTGGAGATCACGGTTTTGCTGGAGGGTCACACGGCCAAGCTGTCCGGCTATACCGTCACCCGCAAGGGAAAAGGTAAAATTACCGCCAGTGAGGACGGCATTACCATCCAGGATATGGCCTCCTCCTTCCGTCAGAAGCTGGCAACGCCTTACTATGTTACTTACGAATATTCCGAGGAACTGCAAAACCAGCCCATCCACACCACCACCCACGACGGACAGGAATTTAATCTGGTCCTGCAGGGTGCTATGCGCATCAAGGTGGGCGAGCACGAAGAAGTGCTGCGGGAGGGTGACTCTATTTTCTACAAGTCCTCTACCCCCCACGGTATGATCGCCATTGACGGCAGCAACTGCGTGTTCCTGTCCATGATTATGGCCAGTGATAAGCGGGACAGCACACTAAAGCTGGAGCCTCACCGCAACGTGAAGGAACTCACCGCAGATCACCAGCTGCTGTGCAACGAGTTTGTATGGTGTCCCGAAGACAAAAACGGTGCTATGACCGGCATCAGCTATGCCAATACCGACCGCTACAACTTCGCCTTTGACACAGTGGATGCTATCGCCCGGAAAAATCCCGACAAGCTGGCTATGGTGCATATCGCCAACGATATGACAGAGCGCCGCTTCACCTTCAAGGACTTCAAGGACGCCTCCTCCCAGTGCGCCAACTATTTCAAGAGTCTGGGCATCCAGCGGGGCGACCGGGTGATGCTGGTGCTGAAGCGCCATTACCAGTTCTGGTACGCCATCCTTGGTCTGCACAAGCTGGGTGCTATTGCCATCCCTGCTACCAATCAGCTGATGGAGCACGACTTCACTTACCGTTTCCAGGCAGGCGGTGTTTCCGCCATCCTGTGTACTGCTGACGGCGATACCGCCCATCAGGTGGAGTTGGCAGAAAAGGTCTGCGGTCTGGAACTGACCAAAGTGCTGGTGGGCGGCAAACGTGAGGGCTGGCACGATTTTGACGAGGAATACGGTCTGTTCAGCCGCCGTTACCTGCGCACTGAGGACGCCCCCTGCGGCAGCGATCCTATGCTGATGCTCTTTACCTCCGGCACCACCGGCTATCCCAAGATGGCAATGCATTCCTATAAATATGCGCTGGGTCACTATGTGACTGCCCGGTACTGGCATCTGTGCGAACGGGACGGTCTGCACTTTACCATCTCCGAAACCGGCTGGGGCAAAGCCCTTTGGGGTAAGCTCTACGGTCAGTGGCTGTGCGAGGGCGCGGTTTTCGTCTACGACTTTGACCGGTTCGATGCAGAAAAGATCTTGCCTATGTTCGCAAAATACAATATCACCACCTTCTGCGCGCCGCCTACGATGTACCGGATGCTCATCAAGCAGGATCTGAGCCAATACGATCTTTCCTCTATCCATCACGCCACCACCGCCGGTGAGGCGCTGAATCCCGAGGTGTTCTATCAGTTTGAGAAGTCCACCGGACTGCGGATCCACGAAGGCTTCGGTCTGACCGAGATGACCCTTGGCATCGCTAACCTCTACGGCACCCAGATCAAGCCCGGTGCCATGGGCAAGCCTGTCCCCGGCTACGGCATTGACATTGTGGATGCCCACGGCAACCCGGTGGAAGACGGTATCAACGGTGAGATCGTCATCCGCACCGACCCTGCACCTACCTGCGGCGTGTTCCTTGGCTACTATCTGAATCAGGAGGCTACCGACAGCGCATGGCACGACGGTATGTATCACACCGGTGATGTGGCTTGGCGGGATGAGGACGGTTACTACTGGTATGTGGGTCGCGCAGACGATGTGATCAAGTCCTCCGGCTATCGGATCGGACCGTTTGAGATCGAATCTACCATTATGGAACTGCCCTATGTTCTGGAGTGCGGTGTCTGTGCCGCTCCTGACGAAGTCCGCGGGCAGGTGGTCAAGGCCTGTATCGTGCTGGTTGCCGGTACGGAAGGCACGGAGGAGCTGAAAAAAGAGATCCAGAACTATGTAAAACAGCACACTGCGCCCTACAAGTACCCCCGGATCGTGGAGTTCCGCAAGGAGCTTCCCAAGACCATCAGCGGCAAGATCATCCGCAACAAGCTTTAAGGTCTTTTTTGAGCCGCAAAACAGGAAGATTTTTGTTGACAATTCTATACAAAAATGATATGATTCCTTATTATAAAGGCTATGATGGAGTACACCCCTGCACACCCCTGTCCCAGAGAATTGGCGTTTGGTGCGAGCCATGACAGAAAGCAGGCAGTTTGTCCCTCCGGAGTCGGAAGGAAGAAAGCGTTTTTCGCCGGTAGACCCTTCCCGCGTCAGCTGCGTCAGTGCTTAGGGTGTGTCTGCACCCAATGAGTGGTGTCTGCTGCGAGGCAGATGCAATTTGAGTGGTACCGCGGGCTTACAGCTCGTCTCAAGGAATCATCTTTGAGACGAGCTTTTATTGTTTGTGAGGTGCCCTATGGAGACATTTATGACAGGTATGGATTATAAAATTCAAGAGGTGGCTGACCGTATCCGCGAGCTGCGGCAGATCAGCGGTTTTACCGTAGAAGAAATGGCCAGCCGTACCAATGTATCCGTAGAAGAATATACCCAGTACGAAAATGGCAGCCGGAATATGAGCATTGCATTCCTGTACCGGTGCGTGCTGATCTTCGGCGTGGACTTTTCCGATCTGCTGGAAGGTCGAAGCCCCAAGCTGCGTTCCTACGCACTTACCCGAAAAGGAGAAGGTCAGCGCATTGAGGAAGCGCACCATATGGTGGGCTTTAACCTGGCACCGGATTTCCGCAACCGTATCGCCCTGCCGCTGTATATGGAGCTTACATACCGCCCCGGTGCGGAAGCGGAAGACATAGAACTGGTGACCCACGAGGGTCAGGAATGCGATATTGTGATCAAAGGTCATATGCGCATCCAGATCGGCGGTCACGCGGAGATCCTGCATCCCGGCGACTGTATCTACTACGATTCCTCCACCCCCCACGGTATGATCGCCGTGGACGGTGAGGACTGCGCTTTCTACGCCATCGTGCTGTCCAACTCCGCTGCCCGTGAAGGTGAGCAGGCTGCAGCTGTGGCGACCCCCTCCACCAAAAAGAAGTCTGTGGATGCACAGCAGCGCATTTATCACAAGTTTATCATTCCCACGGAAGACGCCCAGGGAAATCTGACTGCCATCGATTTCAAAAACGAAGAAACCTTCAACTTTGCCTTTGATGTGATCGATGCTCTCGGCACCGACAAGCCGGACCGCCGGGCTATGCTCCACATCTCCGAAGACGGCACAGAACGCACCTTCACCTTCCAGGATATGAAGAAGGAATCCGCCCGGGCTGCCAATTACTTTAAGGCAATGGGTATCAAGCGGGGCGACCGGGTGATGCTGGTGCTGAAGCGGCATTACCAGTTCTGGTTCGCCGTGCTGGGTCTGCATAAGCTGGGCGCAGTAGCTATCCCCGCCACCAACCAGCTTCTGGCAAAGGATTTTACCTACCGTTTCCAGGCGGCAGATGTCCGCGCCATCCTCTGCACCGCTGACGGTGAGACTGCCAACGCAGTGGATGAAGCTGCCAAGCAGTGCCCCGGTCTTACCCACAAGATTCTGGTGAATGGAAAGCGGGAAGGCTGGCACGACTTTAACGAAGAATACGCTATGTACAGCAGCCACTACGCAAGAACCGAGGACGCGCCCTGCGGCAGCGATCCTATGCTGATGTTCTTCACCTCCGGCACTTCCGGCTACCCCAAGCTGGCTGCTCATAATTATAAGTATCCTCTGGGACATTTCATCACCGCCAAATATTGGCACGGTGTCCGTCCCGACGGTCTGCACCTGACCATCTCCGATACCGGTTGGGCGAAGTCCATGTGGGGCAAGCTCTACGGTCAGTGGCTGTGTGAAGCCGGTCTGTTCGTCTATGATTTCGACCGCTTTGACGCAGAGAAGATCCTGCCGAAATTTGCCCAGTACGGCATCACCACCTTCTGCGCGCCGCCTACTATGTACCGTATGCTGGCAAAGCAGGACCTGAGCCGTTTTGATCTGTCTTCCATCCAGCACGCCTCCACCGCCGGCGAGGCCTTGAACCCCGAGGTCTACCGTCAGTTCCAGCAGGCCACCGGCCTGGATATTATGGAGGGCTTCGGTCAGTCCGAAAGCACACTGATCATCGGCAACCTGGTGGGCAGCGACCACAAGCTTGGCTCTATGGGTAAGCCTGTGCCTTTGTACAACGTACAGCTGCTGGACATTGAAGGCAAGCCGGTGGAGACCGGTGAGACCGGTGAGATCTGCATTGACATTTCCAAGGGTCTGCCCTGCGGCTTAAGCTTTGCCTATGAGGGAAGCCCCGATGTAACTGCCGAGACCTGGCGTGACGGCTTCTATCACACCGGCGACCTTGCCTGGAAGGACGAGGACGGCTTCTACTGGTATGTGGGTCGTGCCGACGATGTGATCAAGTCCTCCGGCTACCGGATCGGACCGTTTGAGATCGAGAACGTCATTATGGAACTGCCCTATGTGCTGGAATGCGGCGTGTCTGCTGCCCCGGACGAGGTCCGCGGTCAGGTGGTCAAGGCCTCCATCGTTCTGGTGAAGGGCTATGAAGGCTCGGATGCACTGCGCAAGGAGATCCAGGACTATGTCAAGTCCCGCACCGCACCGTACAAGTATCCCCGGATCGTGGAATTCCGGGACAGCCTGCCCAAGACCACCAGCGGCAAGATCACCAGAAAGCAGTTGTAATTTATGGATCACAAACGCTTAACCTTATTTGCCGGGCACTACGGCAGCGGCAAGACCAACATTGCCGTCAATTATGCCCTGCATCTGGCAAACGAAGGCAAGCCGGTGTGTATCGCGGATCTGGACATTGTAAATCCCTACTTCCGCACCGCCGACAGCGCCAAGGAACTGGAGAAAGCCGGCGTGAAGCTGATCTCCCCTCAGTTTGCCAACTCCAATGTGGATCTGCCCGCCTTGCCTGCGGAAGCCTACCGGCTGGTACAGGATAAACAGTCCTACGCGGTTATGGACATCGGCGGCGATGACCGGGGTGCATACGCCCTGGGCAGATATGTCCCCTACATAAAAGAGGAAAACAACTACCGGATGGTGTTTGTGGCAAATGCCAGCCGCCCCCTGACCCAAACGGCGCAAGAGGCTCTGGAGGTTATGCGGGAGATTGAGGCCGCCTGCGGTCTTCCCTTTACCTGCATCGTCAACAACACCAACCTTGCCTCGGAGACCACCCCGGAAACGCTTCTTCGCTCCCTTCCCTATATGGAGGAATTAAGCAAGCTGTCCGGATTGCCTGTCTGGCTGCACACCGCAGAAGCAGTCATCGCACAGCAGGTGTCTTCCAAACTCCCCAATGTGTTCCCCCTGCATTTGCAGGAAAAATATTTCGATCTACCGTCCCAATCGGGACTTTGAAGAGGAGGAATTCCAATGGCAAAACTTACATTCCAAACCGATCTTTGTAAGGGCTGCGGTCTGTGTGTCAATGCCTGCCCCAAGGGCTGTTTGACCATTGCCGCCGACAAGATCAACAAGAAAGGCTATTCACCTGCTGTGATGATCGCGGAGGACAAGTGCATCGGCTGTGCTTTCTGTGCAACTATGTGCCCCGACTGCATTATCACCGTAGAGAAGTAAGGAGGCAAACAAAATGGCAGAAAGAGTTTTGATGAAAGGCAACGAAGCCATTGCGGAAGCTGCGATTCGTGCCGGTTGCCGCCATTATTTCGGCTATCCCATCACCCCCCAGACAGAGATCGCCGCATATATGGCAAAGAAAATGCCCAAGATCGGCGGTGTCTTCCTCCAGGCGGAGAGTGAGATCGCCTCTATCAATATGGTCTACGGCGCTGCTGCGGCAGGTATGCGTGTTATGACCTCCTCCTCCAGCCCCGGAATTTCCCTGAAGACCGAAGGCTTGAGCTACATTGCCGGCTCTGATATTCCCGCGTTCGTTGTCAACGTTCAGCGTGGCGGTCCCGGACTTGGGGGCATCCAGCCCTCCCAGTGCGACTACTTCCAGGCGACCAAGGGCGGCGGTCACGGCGACTACCGTATGATCGTGCTGGCACCTGCCTCCGTGCAGGAGATGGCAAGTCTGACCATCAAGGGCTTTAACCTGGCTGACAAGTATCTGATGACGGCGATGATCCTGGCAGACGGCACCATCGGTCAGATGATGGAGCCTATCTCCTTTGAAGATGCCGAGATCGAAACCTACGAGAAGCCCTGGGCGCTCACCGGCACCGAGTGCAAGAGAAAGCACAACATTGTCAACTCTCTGTACTTAAAGCCCGACGAGCTGGAAATCAAGAACTTCGACCGCTATCAGCGCTATAAGCTGGTGGAGGAAAACGAAGCAATGTGGGAAGAGTACCAGATGGAAGACGCAGAGTACTGCGTTGTCGCATTCGGTATCGCTGCCCGTGTTGCCAAGAACGCTGTTGTGGCTGCCAGAAAGGAAGGCATCAAGGTGGGTCTGATCCGTCCCATCACCCTGTGGCCCTTCCCCACTAAGGCGCTGGCTGCTGCCGCTGACAAGGTCAAGAGCTGCATCAGCGTGGAGCTGAATATGGGTCAAATGATCGAAGATATCCGCCTGGCTACCGGTTGCAGGAAGCCCGTCTCCCTGTGCAACCGCTGCGGCGGTATGATCCCCAGCCCCGACGAGGTGCTGGAAGCCATCCGGAATGCTCAGAAAGGAGAGTGCTAAGTATGGCAGTTGTATTTGAAAAACCCAAGTCCCTGACAGATATGCCCCTGCACTACTGTCCCGGCTGCCCCCACGGCATTATCCACCGTCTGGTAGCGGAAGCACTGGACGAATTGGGCATCGAAGGAAAGGCCATCGGCGTAGCCCCTGTGGGCTGTGCGGTTATGGCATACGATTACTTTGCCTGCGATATGATCGAGGCCGCCCACGGCAGAGCCCCCGCGGTGGCTACCGGCATCAAGCGCTGCCGTCCCGAGAACATCGTCTTCACCTATCAGGGCGACGGCGACCTGGCTTCCATCGGTATGGCAGAGACTGTTCACAGCGCCGCAAGAAACGAGAACATCACCGTGATCTTCGTCAACAACGCGATCTACGGTATGACCGGCGGTCAGATGGCACCCACGTCCCTTCCCGGACAGGTGACCCAGACCTCCCCCTACGGTCGTGATGTGAACCACTGTGGCTGGCCCATCAAGGTCTGCGAGATGCTCTCCACCCTGGAGGGTCCTGAATACATCACCCGTGTGGCTGTGAACAATGTAAAGAATGTCAAGAACGCCAAGAAGGCGATCAAGAAGGCATTCCAGAACCAGATCGAGGGCAAGGGCTTCTCTCTGGTGGAAGTGGTCTCTGCCTGTCCCACCAACTGGGGTATGACTCCCCAGCAGGCACTGGAATGGGTCGAAAGCGATATGCTGCCCTACTACCCCATCGGTGTTTACAAGGACCGCACCGCTGCAAAGGAGGCTGCCGTATGAAAACCACACAGATCCTCATTGCCGGTTTCGGCGGACAAGGCATTCTGTTTGCCGGTAAGTTCCTTGCCTACAAGGGCTTGATGGAAGACCTGCAGGTCTCCTGGCTGCCCTCCTACGGTCCGGAAATGCGTGGCGGCACCGCCAACTGTAACGTGATCCTGTCCGACACTCCCGTCGGCTCCCCCATCATTACCGCACCCGATGTACTGATCGCTATGAACCTGCCCTCCCTGCAGAAGTACGTGGACACCGTTGTCCCCGGCGGTCAAATCTATGTAGACTCCTCCCTGATCGACGCTAAGGTGGAGCGCACCGATGTGCAGGTATTCTACATCCCCGCGACCCAGATGGCAAAGGACGCGGAAATCGCTACCCTTGCCAATATGATCATTGTCGGTCACCTGCTGGAGAACAACCCCGAGCTCAGCTTCAACGGCACAGATGCAGTGGTCTCCAAGTTAGTACCCCCCAAGAAGGCTGCGCTGATTGATCTGAATATGAAGGCGCTCCAACTGGGTAAGGAATATTAATTACATATAGGAGGAAATTATTATGAACGCAATGACTGAAATGGTAAACTACCGCCACGAAAAGGTGCTGTTTATCAACAACGAGAAGGCCGGTCTGAAGGCAATCATCGCCGTGCACAACACCAATCTGGGTCCTGCCATCGGCGGCTGCCGTCTGTTCCCCTACGCTTCTTATGACGATGCTCTGTTTGACGTTCTGCGTCTGTCCAGAGGTATGTCCCACAAGAACGCAGTTGCCGGTCTGCCCCACGGCGGCGGCAAGGGCGTCATCATCGCTGACCCCTCCCAGAAGACCGAGGCTATGTTTGAAGCCTTCGGCGAGGCTGTGAACAACCTGGGCGGCGACTACATCACCGCTGAGGACGTGAACACCACCTGTGACGACGCACTGGTTATGCTGCGCAAGACCAACCACATCTGCGGTCTGCCCCAGAACAGCGGCGACCCCTCCCCCTTCACCGCCCGCGGTGTATGGCAGGGCATCCGTGCTACCGCCAAGGTCGCACTGGGTCGTGACGATCTGGAGGGTCTGACCATTGCTGTGCAGGGTCTGGGCAAGGTCGGCTACGATCTGTGCCGTCTGCTCAACGAGTCCGGCGCTAAGCTGATCATTGCAAACCGCTCCAACAAGGAGCAGGCTCAGAAGGCTGTGGAAGAGTTCGGCGCTGTGATCGTTCCCACGGAAGAGATCTACGCACAGGAGTGCGACATCTTCTCCCCCAACGCTATGGGCGCGATTCTGAACCCCACCACCATTCCTCAGCTGAAGTGTAAGGCTGTTGCCGGCGGCGCCAACAACCAGATCCTGGACGACGCTTCGGGACTTGCACTGAAGGCACGGGGCATCTACTACGCTCCTGACTTTGTCATCAACGGCGGCGGCGTTATCAACGCAGCGGCCGAGGTGGACGGTCCTTACAACAAGGATGCTGTTCTGGCTAAGGTGGACAACATCTACAACTCCATCGAGCACATCCTCTCCGAGTCCAAGAAGACCGGCGAACCCGAGGGTGTCATCGCCACCCGTTACGCCGAGTCCATTATCTATAAATAAACAGTTGCAAAAGGGCGCATTGCAAAATAATGCAATGCGCCCTTAAATTATGCAATCATCTACATCCGCAGGATGTAGGGGCGGATATCATCCGCCCGCGGGCGACTAATAGTCGCCCCTACGAAGCATCATTCGGTATTTTATTAGGGGTTAAAGATTGAGGATTCGGGTAGCGGTCTTATAGGCGATCTGCTCTTTTTGGTCATCCGTCAGATCCAATTGGAGGAAGCGCTCCACCTCAGTTACCGGATCCCACATAGGGTAATCCGTGCCATAAGCGATCCGCTCCGCGCCGTATAGATTGATATACTTCTCCGGCACACCCGGCTCCATAAACATCATCGAGCTGGACAGATCCATCACGCAGTCGGTGTCCTGCAGCAGTTCTCTGGCGGTCTCATACATACTGTAACCGCCAAAATGGGCGGCAATGACCTTTAGTCCGGGGAACATATCCATCACCTTGCGCAGTCGAACCGGGTGAGAATAATTATACCGGTGGTCGCCCATATGCAACAGCACCGGGATCCTTCCCCGGATCGCCTCATACATAGGAAACAGCCGAATATCGTCAATTGGAAACTGCTGGGAGTCCGGGTGCATTTTAATGCCCTTGACATTCAATGCAAGCAGCCGTTCCACCTCATCGGACAGGTCATCCATGGCGGCATGGACTGTTCCAAAGGGAATAAAGCAGCTGTGCGCTTTCGCCTGCTGCTGAATAAAGTCGTTAATATGCCGCACCCGATCCGGGCGGATGCCCACCGGCAGGATCACATATTTTTCAATACCCGCCTGCTTGCCCTTCTCCAACAACATATCCACCGTACCGTTCATCGTGTCGCAGCCGATACTGTAAAAATTGCGCACGCTGTCTGTGGCTTTCTGGGCAATCTCGTCGGGGTATATATGGGTATGAATGTCAATAATTCTCATAGGTCCTCATCTCAAAACAGCATTTTCCTTATTATAGCCCAGTTTTTCTCAAAATGCAATTTGAAATCTGTGTAAATTACAAAAAGCTGTTGCAGAATACTGCAACAGCTTTTTTCACTTCAGCTTTTCTATTAACTCTTTCAACCAGTTGGGACTGCTTTGTCCAATGGTTTGCAGTTCTCCGTTTTTATATTTTGCCACGGTAACAAAACCGTTGTCATTATCATAAAAAGTCGCCTCGTTACAATACGGCAAGATAGTCAGCAAATCCTCAAACCGCTTTCCGAAACGGGCCGCAACAGTATCCGTGTTAATATTATGTCCGCCTCTTTTTACACGGTTTTCGATACGGAGCAGACTTTCTTCCACAGTATCCAATCCTACATAGTACAAATGGATATAATAATCCTTTTCAATCGCACGCTTGATGGTATCCAGGGTCTTTCTTTCGGAAAGGGTGGTCTCCTGCGTGAAGCAGATTTCTTTTTCCAAGCACTCGTCGATCAGTGCAATTGCTTTCTTGCCGCCCTCCAACAGATTGCCGCCGCAAGTGGCTGTGATCCTATCCACATCGATAATCTTACCGAGATTATCGATCTCTGTCCGCAAAACACCGGTCAAGCTGCTTTTCCCACAGCCGTTCACCCCGGCAACGATGGTATAGGTCTTCATATTGCACCGCCCTTCATTTCATTGATAACTGCATTGTATCACAACCGGTTATATATTGCAACCGTCCCAGCTTATAACCCCTTAGTCCTGCAATCTTTGATCAAAACCACTGCTGTGGTGACCGCCACCACAGTATCCGATACCGCACCTACAAAGTTGTACAGCACAATATTAAACACCGCATAGGCAACGGAGCTTATCAAAAAAGACAGCTTCAGCAGCCGCTCGTTATCCTTAAAACGGAAGATCGCCAGTGTATACTGCAGATTACCCACTACCGGCAACAGTCCCATCAGTCCCCGGTTGTTAAACAAAACCCCCAGCACCACACCGGCAATGGTCAAGACCCACTCCACAGTCTTGCTTTTTACATTCCGTATAGCGGCAACATTACGAAGAAAGCTGACCACATTTTGCACCGCGGCACTATACCCTTTCAGTATAATTGCGCAGGCAAAATAGATCACCTGGCTCAAATTCTGCCAGGAAAGAACACCCTTTGTGGTCTTCCGCGTAGCGCTGATGGCGTTTCCGCCCATTGCCAAAAGGGTACAAAGATTGCCGATAATGATTTCCATACTTCTCCGTTACCATCCTTCGCATCCGTTTGCCTGTATTGTAACACAATAACCGCCCAAAGGCAAACGGAAATGCCCCTCATTCTTCCCGTTGCCGCTGTCTATTTACATTGCCACTGCCGGATGATATAATAGACAAACAGGAGGTGCTTGCCAATGAAAAAGCTTTACGAAAAGAACGAGGTCGGCTTTGCTCTGGTTTGGATCGGCTTATATGTGATCGTGATGAATATTGCGTTGCAGTTTTGCGGAGGCCTTGACGACCTTGCAAGCAAAACCGCAGCACAGATGTTGATCCCGGTCATCTGCATCACCTTTCTTGCAGCGGCTTCCACTTTTTGGATCATAAACAACGGGCTGTCTGAAAAGTACGGCTTGTGCCGCTTCAAGGGTAATTGCAAATCCTTTCTTTGGTTTCTTCCTCTTGCTGTTATGTCCTGCATAAACTTAAAAAACGGCTTAACGCTTTCCGCATCTGCTGCAGTCTCTGTGCTGATGGCGCTGAATTTGGCAATCGGCGGATATGTAGAGGAGATCATATTCCGGGGTTTCCTGTTCCGTGGAATGGCCAAAGATAATCTGCGTAGTGCGATCCTTGTCTCCGCCATCACCTTCGGCGTGGGACACATTGTCAATCTATTCAACACCGCCGATCATTTCGGTGTGTTTTTACAGATGGCTTATGCCATTGCGGTGGGTTTTCTTTACACCGTCATCGTATACAAGGGCGGCAGCCTGTGGCCGTGTATCGCAAGCCATATGTTCGTCAACGGCAGCAGCGTATTCGCATCGGAACAAGGTTTGTTCAGCAGCCTGGTCGCCACCGTATTCGGGCAGGCAACGCCTATCGCCGTGGAGGCTTGCAGCGCCGCGCTGATCATCGTGATCTCCGGTGGATATGCCCTTTGGCTTTGGAAAAAGGCTTGACC
>JAZOCJ010000008.1:0-45734 GCA_045596405.1 Faecousia sp.
CTAGGCTGTCGTAACTGGGCAGACAGGGGATTACAGTACGGACTAAGTGGCAATCGGGTATTCATTATTTGGCAACACTTGAACTGACGGATCAAACGGAAACGGCCTGTTCGGCAACGGCAGGTTCTGTCTGGGGAAAACCAACCCGACCTAAGCCGTAAGATTTATCCTGTCTGCCACCGTTTTATTTACATTAAAAGAGGTAAGGACAAGTGTCTAAATCCGATCCTGCGACTTCTAAAAAAGAGCGAAATAAGGCGATCCGTTGGGTCGTCACAATATTTTTGATCACAATTCTGATATCCGCTGTCATCTCATTTGCTTCGGATGAAATTATGGACAGAAGCTCCATTGGGGTGGCGTTTTTGATCCTGCTTGCCATCGTAATGCTTGGTATTGTCTTTGACATTATCGGTATGGCAGTGGCGTCTGCGGATGAGAAGCCGTTTCACTCTATGGCCGCACGAAAAGTGCCGGGCAGCCTGGAGGCGATCCGTCTGCTGCGGAACGCAGAGCGGGTCAGTTCCATCTGTAATGATGTGGTGGGCGATATTTGCGGTGTTGTTTCCGGATCTGCTTCCGCAACCATTGCGGTGCAGGTGCTGCAGAATTTTGATTCTACCTGGGAAGAGATCATCCCGCTGGTGATGTCAGCGGTGGTCGCCGGTCTGACGGTTGGCGGCAAAGCCATTGGTAAGACATTTGCGATCAACTCCTGTACGCAGATCGTACACGGTGTTGGTAAGTTGATATATTTTCTCCGGCATATTCCGGAGATCTTCAGAAAAGAGAAAACAAACAGTTAGGTTGTGATGCCTGTGAGCATTTTAGAGAATATCCGTGGTCACCGGGATCTCGCTGCGCTGAATGCGCTGCAGCGGGAGCTTCTGTGTAAGGAGATACGGGAATTTCTGGTATCCAAGGTTTCCAAGACGGGTGGACATTTAGCGTCCAATCTCGGTGTGGTAGAATTGACGGTGGCTTTGGAGACCGTTTTTGATACGTCATATGACCGCTTGGTTTTTGATGTTGGTCATCAGTCTTATGTCCATAAGCTGCTGACCGGCCGCCAGGCGGATTTTGACCATTTGCGCCAATTTGGCGGGATATCCGGTTTCCCGAAACCCGGTGAGAGTGATAGTGATGCCTTTGTGGCAGGACATGCCTCCAGCTCAGTCTCCATCGCACTGGGAATGGCCAGAGCGCGGTCTCTGTCTGAGCAAAATTATAATGTGGTCGCAGTGATGGGCGACGGTGCTGCCACCGGTGGCATGGCGTATGAGGGACTTAACGACGCGGCTGTCAGCAACGAGCCGATGATCGTTATTTTGAATGACAATGAAATGTCCATTGACCGCAATGTGGGCGGTATGGCATCCCACCTGTCGAAGCTTCGCACAAAGGAGCGATACCTGGGTATGAAACAGCATTTCCGGGATTTTACCGCGAAGGTTCCCGGCGGTGCGGTCATTTACCGCGTATCGCGTTCTGTCAAGGATTTCCTGCGGAGAATGCTGATCCCTACCACGATTTTTGAGAGTATGGGTTTTTCCTATATCGGACCGGTAGACGGACACGATGTGGAAAACTTAATTATGCTGCTGCGCTCAGCTAAGGAAATGAAGCGGCCTGTCCTTTTGCATGTTATGACCCAGAAGGGCAGGGGGTATGCTCCTGCGGAGGAGCATCCCAAGCTGTTCCACGG
This sequence comes from Faecousia sp., assembly GCA_045596405.1. Taxonomy (GTDB): domain Bacteria; phylum Bacillota; class Clostridia; order Oscillospirales; family Oscillospiraceae; genus Faecousia. Next base: position 1,706 of record JAZOCJ010000008.1, read on the forward strand.
TGTCGGGAAGTTCGATCCCGTTTCCGGTGAAGTGGCAAGCAAGGGCGTCGGGAGCTTCTCGGAAGCCTTTGGAAGCGCAATGGTAAGACTGGCATCGGAAGATCCCAGGGTCTGCGCCATTACAGCGGCGATGCCCGGTGGTACGGGACTGCTGGGATTTATCAAACAGTATCCGAAGAGGTCCTTTGATGTTGGCATTGCGGAGGAACACGCAGTGTCTATGGCAGGTGGACTTGCCAAGCAGGGAATGGTTCCTGTGGTTGCACTGTATTCCACATTTATGCAAAGAGCATACGATATGATCTTGCAGGATGTGGCGATGCTGGGACTGCATGTGGTGTTTGCGGTGGACCGTGCCGGACTTGTTGGCGAGGATGGAGAGACCCACCACGGCGTTTTTGATGTGGGCTTCTTAAGCCAAGTTCCCGGAATGACCATCCTTTGCCCGGCAAGCACTGCCGAGCTGGATGCGATGCTGACCTGGGCGGTTAAGGAGCAGGACGGACCGGTAGCGATCCGTTATCCCAGAGGCGGTAACCGGGAATACACAGATTCCGCTTGGAGTGACACTGCAGACATACGCCGGGATGGCGCGCTTGCATGCCACCGCAAGGGTGAGGATGTTACACTTATCACCTATGGTACTGTCCTTCAGAATGCGATGGAGGCAGCGGAGCTTCTGGCAGAGAGAGGAATTCAGGCAACAGTGTTGCGTCTTCTGTCCGCATCTCCGTTGCCGGTCAATCAACTTCTTACCCAGATCCCTGAGGATTCCACAGTTGTAATTATTGAGGAAGTCTGCAACGGAAGCGGCATTCGGGAGATGCTAGCCTGGGAGCTGGCACAGCGCAATTACACAGGTAAGGTCTGTGGTATTGATCTTGGACACCGTTATATCACCCACGGCTCTGCGGCGCAGCTGTACCGCCATTGCGGAATGGATGCCCAGTCCATAGCCCAGTATGTACAGGAGGTACACAAAGTTGAAAATTAAAAAAAGACTGGATGTCCTTCTGGTAGAGCGTGGATTTACGGATACGCGGACAAAGGCACAGGCGATCATTATGAGCGGCTTGGTGTATGTTACAGGGCAAAAGGCGGACAAGCCGGGTACATCCTATGAAGAATCTGTGGAAATAGAAGTACGCAACGGCAGCTGCCCTTATGTCAGTCGCGGCGGATTGAAATTAGAGAAGGCGCTGAACGATTTTGGTGTTGATCCAGATGGATATGTATGTAGCGATTCCGGCGCATCTACAGGCGGTTTTACAGACTGTTTGCTTCAGCGGGGCGCGAAGAAAGTGTTTGCCATTGACGTGGGCTACGGTCAGCTGGACTGGAAGATCCGTTCCGACCCCCGTGTGGTGGTGATGGAGAGGACCAATGTCCGCTATGTAACTCCGGAACAACTGGGGGAGCCCCTGGACCTGTCTGTGGTGGATGTGAGCTTTATATCACTAAAAATCGTACTTCCTGTGATCAAGACTTTTCTGAAACCTAACGGACAGGTGCTGTGTCTGATCAAGCCCCAGTTTGAGGCAGGGGAGGAAAAGGTGGGCAAGAAGGGTGTCGTTCGCGATCCCAAGATCCATCAGGAAGTCCTTGACGATTTTGTTACCCTTACGCAGCAGCTGGAATTTGCGATTCAGGGACTGACCTATTCCCCGGTGAAAGGTCCGGAGGGAAACATTGAATTTCTGGCGCATCTTACCTTAGGTGATCGCCCGGGTATTTTACCGGATACAGCCTGTATCGTGGCGCAGGCACACGAGAATTTGAAGGGGTAATGGCTTTGAAGAAAGTAATATTGGCACCCAACCCGTATCGGGATAAGAATTTCCAGACAGTCCGTGCGGCGGCGAAGGTTTTGAGCGAAGCCGGCGTGGAAACGAGGATCTGTCTGCCTTTTGACATTGAAAAGGTCAATGAATTGCCCAAGGATCTGCATTTTTCCAAGCTGGAACGGGAACTGCCCAATGCATCCTGTGTCATATGCCTTGGGGGTGACGGAACGATCCTCCATATGGCAAAAGCGGCTACCCGGCACGGTATACCGATTCTTGGCATTAACATCGGCACTATGGGCTTTATGGCGGAACTGGAAAGCACCGAACTGCAGCTGCTGACCCGTCTTGCAAAAGATGAATTCACCATTGACGAGCGAATGATGCTGGATGTGACTGTCCAGCGGGACAGAGATATTATTTTCCACGACATTTGCCTGAATGATCTGGTGGTTACCAAGGGCGCGATCGCCCGCATTGTCCATCTGTCTGTAAAGTGCGACGGCGTGCAGGCAATGGAATGCGGCGGTGACGGCATCATTGTGGCAACGCCTACAGGCTCTACGGCGTATAGCCTGTCTGCCGGCGGCCCTATCGTTGAGCCGGAGGCAAACAGCATTCTGATTACGCCTATCTGCGCCCACGATGTGGTGAGCCGGTGCATCGTAGCATCGGACAGGCGTGTGGTAACTGTCTCCCTTGCACCCAATGCAAGACGAAACGCCTTCCTTTCTGTGGATGGCGGTAAGGCATTCAAACTCAATTCGGGGGATGTGGCAACCATTCGCAGATCCAATCTCACAACAAAGCTGATACGGCTCAAAGATCGCAGTTTCTACGATGTGGTCAGTATGAAATTTAAGAATTATTGAGGTGAGCGCATTGAAAAGTCAGAGACAGGCAAAGATTCTGGAAATTATATCCAGCAGGAATGTAGAGACCCAGGAGCAATTGCTTGCAGCGCTGCAGGCGGAGGGCTTCCGGGGCACACAGGCAACGATCTCCCGTGACATTAAGGAATTGCGCATCGTAAAAGAACTGACCAGTATGGGGACATACCGCTATACTACCTCTTCCAACGAGATGAGTGGTTCCTTTACATCCCGGCTGAACACCATCTTCCGGGAATGTGTTGTGGGAATCGACTATGCGCAGAACATCATTGTGATCCGCACGCTGCCGGGTCTGGCATCTGCGGCAGGCTCTGCTGTGGATGCTATGAGCCACACGATGATCGTCGGCAGTTTGGCTGGCGATGACACGGTGATGATCGTTATGCGGGACAACCATTCCGCCGCGGCACTTTGCGGCGAGATCAAAAATCTGATCGGCTGATCGAAAGGAGAAATGTCATGCTGAGTCTTCTGCATATTGAAAATATTGCGGTAATTGAATGTGCTGACATTTCCTTTGATAAGGGATTCAATATCCTTACCGGTGAGACCGGTGCAGGTAAATCCATCGTCATTGATGCAATCTCTGCGATCCTTGGAGAGCGCGCCTACCGGGATATGATCCGCACCGGCGCGGACAAGGCGTCTGTGCGGGCGGTCTTTACAGATGTGCCGGAGCTTTCCTGGTTTGAAGAGAATGGTGTGGACTATGATTCGGAGACGATCATTCAGCGGGAGATCTATCTGGACGGGAAAAATGTCTGCCGTGTCAACGGCACTCTGGTGACAGTTACCATTCTGCGCAAGTTGGGTCTGCAGCTGATCAATATTCACGGTCAGCACGATTCGGCTGCGCTTTTTGACGAGGGTACACACCTGACATTTTTGGATGCCTTTGCGGAAAATGCGCAACTGCGGGAAGAATACGGGGAAAAATACCAAACTGTGGTGCGCCTGCGTGACGAAATCGACCGACTGACAATGGACGAGGGCGAGAAGCTTCGCAGAATGGAGACCCTCAAATTCCAGATCGAGGAAATCTCTAAAGCAGACCTCCAACCCGGGGAAGATGAAGAACTGGAGGATCGACGCAAGCTTCTTCAAAATGCAGAAAAGCTCAGTGACGGACTGTACGCGGCAACAGAGTTTCTGTACGGCGGAGACGACACGGACGGTGCAGCATCTCTGCTGGCATCCGCAGAGCGTGAGCTGGCAAGACTTTCCCGCTTTACAGATTCCTTTGCAGAACTTCACGAACGGGTTGCTGACCTGATGTACCAGGTGCAGGATGCAGCGGAAGAGGTGCATCAGGCGAGGGATGATCTTTCCTATTCTGCGGACGAATTAGAGAGAATCGAGGCAAGACTGGATGTGATTCACCGTTTGCGCAGAAAATACGGTGCAACCTGCGCGGATATCCTGGAATACCTTGCCAAGGCACAGGCGGAGCTGGACGAGATCGAGTTTGCCGATGACCGCGCAGACCGGCTGAAAATCGAATTGGAAAAGGCAGAAAAGATCGCTTGGGACTCTGCCATGGCACTGCGGTGGAATCGGGAACAGGCGGCTGAACAACTGTCTGAACGGATCCTATCAGAGCTTGCGCAACTGGATATGCCGAGAGTGCAATTCTCCTGCGTATTTACAGATACGGGACTGATGCCCAGCGGTGCGGATGCTGTTGCTTTTTATATGTCCGCCAACGTGGGTGAAGCCTTGAGACCCTTAAATAAAGTGGCTTCCGGCGGTGAGCTGGCACGGATTATGCTGGCAATGAAAAATGTGCTTGCCGAGCAGGACGAAGTTGCCGTATTGATCTTCGATGAGGTGGATACCGGCGTCTCCGGACGGGCAGCCCAGAAAGTGGCGGAAAAGCTGAGAAGTGTCGCAAAACATAAGCAGGTGCTGTGTGTGACCCATTTGCCGCAACTGGCGGCATTGGCAGATACTCATCTGCTGATCGCCAAAGAAGAGCGCGCCGGTCGTACATATACCACGGTCACGCCGTTGGATCTCGAGGGAAGAAAGTACGAGCTTGCCCGGATCATCGGTGGCGCAAACATTACGGAAACAACACTGAAAAGCGCAGAGGAAATGCTGTGCTGAACCTGGATAATACTTGACAAAATACGGCTGTTTTGTTAGGATGTTTTCAAACATTTTGGAGGAATTGCAATGAAATTGTATGATGAACTGGTTGCCCGCGGACTGATCGCACAGGTGACCAATGAGGATGAGATCCGCGAGATGATCGACAATGGCAAGGCTACATTCTACATTGGCTTTGACCCCACTGCGGATTCTCTGCACGTTGGACATTTTATGGCGCTGTGTCTGATGAAGCGGCTGCAGATGGCAGGCAACCGTCCCATCGCGCTGATCGGCGGCGGCCCAGCTATGATCGGAGACCCTTCCGGTCGGACAGATATGCGTTCTATGATGACCCGGGAGGCGATCCAGCACAACTGTGATTGCTTCAAAAAGCAAATGGAGCGCTTTATTGAGTTCGGCGAGGGTAAGGCGCAGATGGTCAATAATGCTGACTGGCTGCTGGACCTGAACTATGTGGATGTGCTCCGGGATGTGGGCGCTTGCTTCTCCGTGAACAATATGCTCCGGGCAGAGTGCTATAAGCAGCGGATGGAGAAGGGTCTGTCCTTCCTTGAGTTCAATTATATGATCATGCAGTCCTACGACTTCTACTATCTGTACCAGAACTACGGCTGTAATATGCAGTTTGGCGGAAACGACCAGTGGAGCAATATGCTGGGCGGTACGGAGCTGATCCGGAAGAAGCTTGGCAAGGACGCCCATGCAATGACCATCACACTGCTTCTTAACTCCGAGGGCAAGAAGATGGGCAAGACCGCCAAGGGTGCTGTCTGGCTGGACCCCAATAAGACCACACCTTTCGAGTTTTATCAGTATTGGCGTAATGTGGAGGATGCGGATGTCCTCAAGTGTATCCGTATGCTGACCTTCCTGCCTCTGGAGCAGATCAATGCTATGGATGATTGGAAGGATGCACAGCTCAATGTGGCAAAGGAGATCCTGGCATTTGAGCTGACCAAGCTGGTACACGGCGAGGAAGAGGCGACCAAGGCGCAGAATTCTGCCAAATCCCTCTTTGTCGGTGGTGGAGACGATGCCAATATGCCCACAACCGTGGTATCCAAGGATATGCTGACCGACGGTAAGATCGGCATTCTGACACTGATGGTGACCTGCAAGCTGGCATCATCCAACGGCGAAGCCCGCCGACTCATTCAGCAGGGCGGTGTTTTTGTCAATGATGCCAAGGTGGCGGCACCGGACTTTGCTGTGACAGAGGAAATGCTGCAACAGGGCGTAAAACTGCGTAAGGGAAAGAAAGTATTCCACAAGGCGACATTAGCATAAAATGATGACCTGTTGAGGTGTCCCGGATGCCTCAACAGGTTTTCTGATTATACTGGACTTTTTTCAAAAAGACTGTATAATGGATTATAGGATCTTCGGCTCAAAAATATATAGACGGAGGACATTCTATGAAGCTCAATTATAAACGCACGGTTTTTGTAGGCTTTGCCTTCTTTCTGATCTGTGCCTTCTGGCAGGTCTACGATGTGACCATCGCTATGACGCTGACCAGCAAGTTCGGTCTGAGCCAGACTGCATCCGGTATCGTTATGGCACTGGATAATATTCTGGCACTGTTTATGTTGCCTTTGTTCGGTGGTATTTCCGACCGCCACAAGGGCAAGAGCGGTCGCCGTACGCCCTTTGTGCGCACAGGTACCATCCTTGCCGTGGTGTTTTTGATGGTTTTGTCTCTTGCTGACAATGCCCAGCTGGCTAAGATCAGCAATTACAGCAAGGTCAACGATCCTGCTACTATGGAGCGGATCTATGATGAGCAGAAGGATACAGTCCTGACTACGCCCGAAGGTGTAGAGTTTAAGCTGGCAGATCTGTATACCCGTGAAGCGTTTGCACAGCTCACCACCGAATCCAAGGCAACAGAGATCAACAGCTTCGGTCGCGAGGTGGAAGTAAATCTCTACACCCGCCATGTGGTGCCCGCCCGACAGGCCTGTGCCGCTGCGGTGACCAGCGCCAATCCTCAGGTTTTGGTTGTGTTCCTGGGCATCCTTTTGGCACTGCTGATCGCAATGGCTACCTTCCGCACCCCTGCGGTTGCCTTGATGCCGGACGTGACCCTGAAGCCTTTGCGCTCCAAGGCCAATGCCGTGATCAACCTGATGGGCAATGCCGGCGGTATTATCGTCCTTGGTATCGGTTCTGTCCTTGCTATTTCCAAGGTTAAGAACGCGTACATAAGTTACACCGGCGTTTTCGGCATCGTTGGCGGCATTATGCTGGTTGCTCTGGTGATCTTCCTCTGGAAGGTCAAAGAGCCCAAGTGGGTCGCTGAAATGCAGGCAGAGAGTATTGCTCTGGGTCTGGATAAGGAGGAAGCTCCTGAGGAAAGCGGCGAAAAGAAGCGTTTAAGTAAGGCGGAATTCCGCAGTCTGATCTTCCTGCTGGCGTCTATCGTTATGTGGTTCTTCGGTTATAACGCGGTGACATCCAAGTACACCGTGTATGCTCAGAATGTTTTGGACAAAGATGCCACTACCACACTGCTGCTTGCCAATGTGGCTGCCATTGTTGCTTACCTGCCTGTAGGTATGGTGGCTTCCAAGATTGGCAGAAAGAAGACCATTCTGGCGGGCATCGTTATGCTGTTTACCGCCTTCCTGGTGGCTTCTTTCATGACCGCATCTTCCCCCAACTGGCTGATGACCGCTATGTTCATTCTGGCCGGCGTGGCGTGGGCAACCATTAACGTCAACTCCTTTCCTATGGTGGTGGAAATGTGCACCGGCGCCGATGTTGGTAAGTATACCGGCTATTACTATACTGCTTCCATGGCGGCCCAGTCCCTGACTCCCACTGTTTCCGGTTTGTTTATGGACAACATTGCCATGACCACGCTGTTCCCTTACGCAACTGTCTTTGTGGGTATCGCATTCTTTACCATGCTGATGGTGAAACACGGCGATAACAAGGTGGAAGCGAAGAAGGGGCTGGAAGCGTTGGATATTGATGATTAAAAGGGTATATGATTTATTTTATTGTTGTAGTTTTTGTTCTTTATTTCCTTAGTACTATGTGCCGCCGCGGGCATCCCGGTCTGCAAGCGCTGCGCGGGTGGTCATATGCGCACAGGGGCCTTCACGGAAATGGCGTTCCGGAAAACAGTATGGCAGCCTTCCGTGGGGCAAAGGCGGCGGGATATGGCATTGAGCTGGATATTCATCTGCTGGCAGACGGGAATTTGGCGGTCATCCACGATGCTGCCCTCAAAAGAACTACCGGCAAAGACGGCCGTATTGAGGAATTAACTGCGGGACAGCTGGCAGACCTCTACCTTGAGGGGACGCAGGAGACCGTGCCGCAATTGTGTGATGTCTTCAAACTGATTGATGGGGAAGTTCCCCTTGTGCTGGAATTAAAAGCGGAGGGGGATAACTATCCGAAGCTGTGTCAAGCGGTTTGTGATGCACTGGAGAATTACCACGGGGTATATTGTCTGGAATCCTTCGATCCGCGGTGCATTATGTGGTTAGAAAAGAACCGCCCGGATCTGATTCGCGGACAGCTGGCGGAGAACTACTTTGCAACACCCAGCTCAAAGCTTCCGTGGTATCTGAAGCTGGTGCTGAGCGCTAATATGATGAATTTTCTCACGCGTCCAGATTTTGTAGCGTATCGCTACAGAGACAGAAAGACGCTTGGAAATTGGCTCTGCCGCAAGTTTTGGGGCGCGCAGGGTGTCACTTGGACCCTTAAAAATAAGCAGGAGTATGATACTGCCGTGTCTGAGGGATGGATTCCTATTTTTGAAGGATTTGAGCCTTAAAAGGTATAAAAATTGCGCACCAAGCGGTGCGCAATTTTTTATGCAAAGTACATTGCCAGTTTTCTTTTGTTTTCGGCACTCAATTCGGTCAAAGGCAGGCGGCAAGGGCCGCAGTCGTATCCGATGTAGCGCATAGCCTCTTTTACCGGGATGGGGTTGACTTCGCAGAACAGTAACTCTATCAGCGGAAGCAATCGCAGCTGCAGTGCTGTGGCAGTGGCATAATCGCCGGATAAGGCAGCCTGTGTGATTGCTTTGGTCTCTGCCGGGCAAATGTTGGATAATACGGAGATCACGCCCTGCCCGCCCAGAGAGATAACCGGTACGGTCATATCGTCATTTCCTGACCATATGTGCAGTTCATCGGCGCAGATGCGGCGAATTTTAGCAAGCTTTCCTATGTCCGTGCTGGCTTCTTTGACGCCGATGATATTGGGGATAGCTGAGAGCTGCTGATAAACGGAGACGGGAATATCCACCCCTGTTCGTGATGGGACATTATACACGATGATAGGGATACTTACGGCTTCTGCTATGGATTGGTAGTGGCGAAGTAGCCCGGAGGGTGTTGCCTTGTTGTAATAAGGGGTGACGACCAGGAGCGCATTGGCACCTGCTTTTTCCGCTGCCTGACTTAAGGCAATCGCGTGTTCTGTGGAATTGGATCCTGTTCCCGCAATGATGGTACATTGGTCGCCAGTGTAACTTTTGCATCTGCGGAACAGTTCTATTTTTTCCGTGTCAGACAGGGTAGGGGCTTCTCCGGTAGTCCCTGCAAGCACAACGGCGTCCACACCAGCATCGATTTGCCGCCGCAGCAGTTGTTCCGCCATAGGGTAATTTACTTTTGCGTCCAAAAATGGGGTGACAAGTGCGGTGCAGACACCGCGAAAAACGCACTTTTTCATTTTCTCATACCTCCACTCCAATCTATGCGGGCGGGATATGATTTGCGTGTTGCAAAACAGGGGGAAATAGTCTATACTAATGGACGGATAAAGTTTTCTTTAACGGATTACGGAGGATGGAAGTAGTGAAGACCCACGATTTTTGGTATGATCTGCCGGAAGAGCTGATCGCGCAAACACCTCTTGAGAAACGGGACGGATCCCGGCTGATGGTGCTGAATAAAGATTCCGGGGAGATCGATCATAAGCATTTTTATGACATTATAGATCACCTGAATCCCGGTGACTGCCTTGTTATGAATGATTCCCGGGTATTGCCTGCACGATTGCTGGGTCATCGTCCTACCGGAGGTGCTGCGGAATTGCTGCTGCTGCGGGATCTGGGGGATAATCGTTGGGAATGCCTGGCAAAGCCGGGCAGAAAGCTCCAGGCTGGGCAAGCGGTCTTGTTTGGCAATGGCGAATTATCGGCTACCATCCTTTCCGTGCAGGACGATGGTAACCGGATCGTGGAGTTCCATTATGAGGGTATCTTTCTGGAGGTGTTGGAGCATCTGGGGAAAATGCCCCTGCCGCCTTATATCAAAGCGGAGCTGCAGGAGCAGGAACGGTATCAGACGGTATATTCCAGGGAAATCGGCTCTGCTGCCGCACCGACAGCGGGACTCCATTTTACCCAGGAGCTGCTCCGCAGAATCGAGGAAAAAGGCGTACATCTGGCATTTATCACCCTGCACGTGGGCTTAGGTACATTCCGTCCTGTCAAGGCGGACGAGATCACAGACCACCATATGCACAGTGAGCTGTGTATGATGAGTGCGCAGACAGCAGAAATTTTGAATCGGACAAAGCAAAACGGTGGCCGTGTGGTATGTGTCGGTACAACATCCTGCCGCACTCTGGAGTCGTTAGTTAACGATGACGGTAGCTTTGAGGCAAAGAGCAAGTGGACGGACATTTTTATTTATCCAGGCTACCGCTTTATGGCGATGGATGCGTTGATCACCAATTTCCATCTGCCGGAAAGCACACTGGTTATGCTGGTATCGGCATTTGCAGGAAGGGAATATGTGATGCGCGCCTATGAAGAGGCGGTAAAGCAGCGTTATCGGTTCTTTTCCTTTGGCGATGCGATGTTTATAGAATGAGGTAAGGTATGTTTGAATTACTAAAAACAGAGGGGAAAGCCCGGCGGGGTGTATTTACCTGCGCTCACGGAACGGTGCAGACCCCGGTGTTTATGAATGTGGGAACGCAGGGTGCGATCAAGGGTGCGCTCAGTGCTGAGGACCTGAAGAACATTGGTTGTCAGGTGGAGCTCAGCAATACCTATCACCTGCATTTGCGCCCGGGAGACCAACTTGTCAAAGAATGCGGCGGTCTTCATAAGTTTATGAACTGGAACGGACCGATTCTGACGGACTCCGGTGGATTTCAGGTGTTCTCTCTGGCATCTTTGCGAAAGATTAAGGAAGAGGGAGTTACCTTTGCCTCACACATTGACGGGCACAAGATATTCATGGGTCCTGAAGAGAGTATGCAAATCCAGTCCAATCTCGGCTCAGATATCTGTATGGCTTTCGATGAATGCATTGAAAACCCTGCGCCCAGAGAGTATGTAAAGCAAAGCGTGGACCGCACCTACCGCTGGCTGCAGCGGTGCAAGGATGAGAATGCCCGCCTGAATCTGCTGCCCGACACGGTCAACCGGGAACAAATGCTGTGGGGCATCAACCAAGGCGGAACCTATGCGGATATCCGTGTTGACCATATGAAGCGGATCGCGGATCTGGATCTGCCCGGTTATGCCATCGGCGGTCTGGCAGTGGGTGAAACAGCAGAGGAAATGTACGATATTATCGAAGCAGTTGAGCCCCATATGCCTCAGGATAAAACCCGGTATCTGATGGGTGTGGGTACACCTACCAACATTATCGAGGCGGTTGCCCGGGGCGTGGACTTCTTTGACTGTGTTATGCCCGCGAGAAATGCCCGACACGCGAGACTGTTTACCTGGGAGGGCGCGATCAACCTTAAGAATGCGAAATATGCCAAGGATTTGGGCCCCATTGACTCCCAATGTGACTGTCCGGTGTGTCAGCGCTATGGCAGAGCCTATATCCGCCATCTGTTTGTTGCGGAAGAGATGCTGGCTATGCGCCTGTCAGTAATGCATAATCTGTATTTCTATAACAAACTTATGGAGAAGATCCGTACAGCGCTGGATGAGGGCAGATTCGAGGCGTTCCGCCGGGAATATTCCGAAAAGCTGAGCCGCAGAATATAAATTATCCTTGCAATTTATGCAAACAATGGTATAATGATATGGAATTAAAAACTAAGGATTAAGGAGATATACTTATGTTGTACTTTTTGGCAGATGCAGCAGTAGATAACGCAGCAGGCGGTGGTATCACCGGTATGATCATTCCGCTGGTTGCAATGGTTGCTGTGTTTTACTTTATGATGATCCGTCCGGAGAACAAGCGCAAGAAGGAAGCGGAAAATATGCGTTCCTCTGTTAAGGTTGGCGACCGGATCACCACCATCGGCGGCATTGTGGGCACTGTGGTAAATGTTAAGGATGACAAGATCGTCATCGAGACCAGCGCTGACCAGGTTCGTATGGAACTGGCAAAGTGGGCGCTTTCCACCAACGAGACTGCTGCTGAGAACGCCAAGGCAGAGGCCAAGAAGGCACAGGAAGCCAAGGCAAAGGAAAAGGCCGCAAAGAAGGCAAAGAAAAATATTGATCAATAAAATGATGGCGGAAAGCAATGTGCTTTCCGCCATTTCAATTATATAGGGCAGGGGAAATGTAATATCAGGGAAGCCAGCGTACATAAAATGATGGCTGCGGCACTGACACTCATCCACAGACTCCGTTGCCGCAAAAGCTCACGGCTCACATAGAGGATATAGAGACAGAACCCGGAAATGCCGATTGCGAGGAGCGCGGTAAGCACCTTTCCCCAAAGGACACCAAACCCGGCAAGGAATAAAAACAGCACAAATAAAATGCCGTCAGCGACAAGCGCATAGGTCATATACCGTTCCAGTTTTTGATAGCGATCACGCCGTTTTGCCATTTGAGATCCCTCCTAAAGCTACTGTACTTTTTATATCATAGTTTGTCGAAAAATGCAACAAGTGATATGATTTGCTTATTTTTTTAGGAAACCCTTGCGGGAATATAAAAGGAATGTTATAATAGAATAAAATTTCTGGAAATATATTGGGAGACGCCATGGGAGAACCACAATATCGGCTGGAGGGCATCGTTCATACCCGCAGTGAGGGGATGGAGGATTTTGAAGGTCCTCTGGATGTTATATTTCTGCTGCTGAGCAAAAATAAAATAGAGATCCAGGATGTATCCATTACGGCGATCCTTGAGCAATATCTGGCATATCTGGATGAGATGAAGCGATTGGATATGGAGATCGCCAGTGAGTTTATCACCATGGCATCCCATCTGATGCTGATCAAGACGAAGATGCTGCTTTCCGCTGCAGAGGCTGCAGAGGCGGAGAGCGAACTGGATCTGCTGCGCCAGTCCCTCATTGAACGCCAGCGCCGGGAGGCGATGGAGCAGATCCGGGAAGCGATCCATATTCTGGAGCCCATGAACGAAGTTGGTCGGTGTATTTTTACAAAGGATCCCGAACCGCTGCGCAAGGATAACACATACCGTTACCGTCACGAGCCGGAGGACCTGCTGCGTGCCTTGGATGAGATCACCGAGCGCAATCAGCGGCGTTTGCCGCCCCCTACAGTGAACTTTAAGGGTATCGTCGGCAAAGAGCCTTACCCGGTGACACGCAAGGCAGGAGAGGTCATCAGAACGCTTGTGCTCCGTGGCATCGAACGGTTAAAAAACTTGTTCCGCGGAAACAAGAGCAGATCGGAGATCGTTGCTACCTTCCTGGCAATTCTGGAACTGTGTAAGACAAATACTGTCACCTTGGAGGATGACAACTCCGGAGAGAATCCCAATGTGTGCCTGGTGAAAGAAACGGAGAAAACAGCGGAGGAGATGACCTGATGGAACAAATTGAATTACAGCGTGCCATCGAGGCGATCCTGTTTGCGGCAGGCGAGCGTGTGGAAATATCGCGGCTTGCTGCAGTTTTGGAAACGGATGCGAATGAGATCACGGAGGCGGTCAACAGCCTTGCTGACGAATTGGCATTTAACCGCAGAGGAATTCGTATTCTTCGGTTAGAGGACGGATACCAGATGGTTTCTTCCGGCGAGATGGCGGACTATATCACCCGGGCGTTGGAGACGCGCAAGCCGCCTAAGCTGTCTTCCTCCCAGTTGGAGGCGCTGACGATCATTGCATATTATCAGCCTGCAACCAAGGCGATGGTAGAGCAGATCCGCGGCGTGGATAGCTCCTACTCCATCGGCGCACTGATGAATAAAAAGCTGATCGAGGAAGCTGGACGATTGAATGTGCCTGGCCGTCCGATTCAGTATAGAACTACACCGGATTTTCTGCGTACCTTTGGTATTAGCTCCCTGGAAGACCTGCCCTCTATTGAAAAGGTGGATCTGGGTGAGCCTATCGTAGCGGACGAGCCGGAAGAAACCGCACAAGAGCCGGTAGCGGCGGAGGCAAATTGATGGGCTGGCTGATCACTCTTGGTGTGCTGTCATTGCTTGCGATCCTGCCGCTGGGTGTTCGCGCCGGTTACCAAAGCGGCGGTGCTACAGTATATCTTGTGATAGGACCGTTCCGATTTGCCCTGTACCCCGGTAAAGGGAAGAAGAAACAACAAGTCGAAACGGAAAAAGAAAAGAATGTATCTTCCGGGACAAATCAGCAAAAGAAGTCAGGAGGAAGTGTTCGGGATTTTCTTCCGCTGGTTAGAGTCCTGCTGGATCTGCTCCAGGATCTGAGAAGGAAGCTCCGGGTAGATCTTCTGGAATTGCGGATTGTCCTTGGAGGCGGTGATCCCTGCGATCTGGCAATCAACTACGGTCGCGCGTGGGCGGCATTGGGGAATTTAATGCCGCAGCTGGAGAGACTGTTCGTGATCAAGAAGCGAAACCTGGAGGTCCAGTGTGATTTTATCGCCGAGGAAACGACAGTGTTTGCACGGTTGGATATTACGATCACACTGGGAAGACTTCTTGCTTTGGCGATCGTTTATGGAATCCGGGCGATTGATCAGTATATTAAGATTATGAATAAAAGAAAAGGCGGTGCAAAAGTATGAGCCAGAATCTTCCGAATATGTTGGATAATACAATTGCAAAGATTCGGGAAATGGTGGATGTGAACTCTGTGATCGGAGACCCTATCACCACACCGGATGGTATCACGATCATTCCTATTTCCAAGGTCAGTGTGGGCTTTGGCGGTGGTGGATCTGATTTTGTTTCCAAGAATGTCAATCATCACGAAAATCCCTTTGGCGGTGGCGTTGGTGCAGGCGTGAAGGTGACGCCTATCGCATTTTTGATCATCAAAGAGGGAAATGTGCGGATGCTTCCGGTTGCCGCACCTGCCAACACAACGGCGGATCGCATTGTGGAACTGGTGCCGGACACATTGGATAAAATCGCGGCATTTGTAGATTCCCGGACAGAAAAGAAATAAGAATAAACTGATTACCCCGTGCGCAAGCTAAAAGGGGTGATCGTATGAAAAAGGTATTTGCCAGGATGGCAGCGGCATTGCTGGCTGCCGTCCTGCTTTTTCCGTGTAAGGCACAAGCAATCTCTGCACAAAGCGCCATTATGATGGATGCACAAACCGGACGTGTTTTGTACGAAAAGAATGCGGACAAGCGCAGCTTGATTGCCAGCACAACAAAAATAATGACAGCGCTGGTGGTATGTGAGCAGTGTAATGTTCTGGACCGGATGCGCATTCCAAAAGAAGCGGTGGGCATCGAAGGCTCTTCTATGTACCTGAAAGAGGGGGAAGTGCTGACGATCCAGGAACTGCTGTATGGGCTGATGCTTCACAGCGGCAATGATGCAGCAGTGGCATTGGCGATCTATTGCGGCGGCACAGTGGAAGGTTTCGCAGAGCTGATGAATGACAAGGCACAGCGGTTAGGACTTAGCGGAACACATTTTGAAAATCCCAACGGCTTGGACAGCCCTGGACATTACTCCACCGCCAGAGATTTGGCTGTGCTTGCGTCCTATGCCATGGAGAATCCGATTTTTGCAAAAACTGTTTCCACGAAAACGGTATCTGCCGGCGACCGCACCTTGCGAAATCATAACAAGCTGTTGTGGCGGATCGAGGGCGCTGACGGTGTCAAGACCGGCTATACAAAGGCTGCCGGAAGAATCCTGGTATCCAGTGCGGTAAGGCAAGGACGGCGGCTGGTGGCAGTGACCATTAACGCACCCGATGACTGGGATGACCACGCACACCTGCTAGAGGACGGTTTTTCTGATTATCATATCCGGCAGATCGTTGCACGAGGGGAGCGCTTAGGCTCTGTAGAAATCGCAGGCGGTGACAGTGCAAAGGCTTCGCTGATTGCAGCGCAGGATTTTTATTACGCAATGCGCCCGGAGGAACAAGCACAGATCGTCCTATCCGGTCCGGGATTTGTTTATGCACCGGTTGTACAGGGCGGAGATGCCGGCGTTGCCTATGTCTGCATTGGCGATAAGGTGGTTGGCAAAGTGCCGCTTGTGTACGCAGAGACGGTGGAGCAAGTAAAGGAACAAAAGCGCTCTTTTTGGGAGAGAATATTCAGAGGTGCAGAGGAATGAAAGAAAGGATACAGAAGATCCTGTCATCCAGAGGTGTTGCGTCCCGGCGAAGTGCAGAGGGAATGATCGCAGCCGGTAGGGTCACAAGCAATGGGCAAGTTTGTCAGCTGGGTGACTGTGCAGACCCGGAATTGGATACGATCCTTGTGGATGGGAGTCCGCTCCCACCCAAGGCTGCGTACATATATATTTTGCTGAATAAGCCCCGAGGCTTTGTAACCACCCTTTCTGATGAAAAGGGCCGCAAAAATGCCGCCCAACTGGTCGCCGGGTGCGGTCAGCGGGTCTACCCTGTAGGACGGCTGGATATGGATTCCGAGGGACTTCTCCTGTTTACTAATGATGGAGAATTTGCTAATGCCCTTATGCATCCAAAGTTCGAGGTGAGGAAGACCTACCGGGTATTGGTGAAGGATTTTTCCGAGGAAGCATTGCGCCGTGTTGAACAGCCCATACAGCTGGATGGGTATTGGATCCGCAAACCGCAGGTGTCCCTGATAACTCAGCTGCAGGACAAGGCCGAGCTGGAGATTACGATCCACGAGGGGCGCAACCGCCAGGTGCGCAGAATGTGCGCTTTCGCCGGTATGCAGGTGGAACGCTTGATCCGTGTGAAAGAGGGAAGTCTGACTTTGGGAGACCTCCCGGCGGGTCAATGGCGATATTTAACCGAGAAAGAAATTGATGCTCTTCGCTCCGAAGTGATGTAATTAGGAGGTCGCTATGCTTGACGATTTTTCTTCTGTGATGCAGACAAAACTCCCGTCCCTTTCCAAGGGGCAACGCCGGATCGCCGGATACATAGCGGAGTCTTATGAAAAGGCCGCGTTTATGACTGCCAGCCGTCTTGGCAAGGCGGTGGGAGTATCGGAATCCACAGTGGTGCGTTTTGCTATGGAGCTTGGCTATGACGGCTATCCGGAAATGCAAAAAGCTATGCAAAAAATGGTACTGAACCGCCTGACACCTGTGCAGCGTATGGGGGTAGCAAATGAGCGCATTGGCGATCAGGATGTGATCACCACTGTTTTGCAGTCCGATATGGATAAGCTGCGGCAGACAGCGGAAATGCTTGACCGGGAAGATTTCCGAATGGCTGTAAAAGCGATTCGGGAAGCCAGACGAATTTATATTCTGGGTGTGCGTTCCGCAGCCCCGCTGGCGAATTTTATGGGCTACTATCTAAACTTTATGTTTGACAATGTGCATATTGTTACCACATCCGGAGCCGGTGAGATGTTTGAGAAGCTGGTAAGTGTGGGGGCGGAGGACGCTGTTATCGCCTTTAGTTTTCCAAGGTATTCTACTGCCACAGCAAAGGGGGCACAGTATTGCCGCACCACAGGCGCTACCGTCATCGGCTTGACGGACAGCAGGCTGTCACCCTTGGGGCAGAACTGTGACCATGTTCTGGTGGCAAAGAGCGATATGGTCTCCCTTGTGGATTCTCTGGTAGCCCCCTTAAGCGTTGTCAATGCGTTGCTTGTGGCGTTGGCGTCCGGTCGGGAGCAAACAGTGGCAAAGACCTTTGATACGCTGGAGCGTGTATGGGAAACCTATGATGTTTACGAAAAGCAGGTAGATGCAAATGACATATAACGGTATTGTCATTGGCGGCGGTCCGGCGGGGATGTTTGCTGCCATTACGGCTGCCCGGGAAGGCAATAAGGTGCTGCTTCTGGAGGCGAATGACCGGCTGGGAAAGAAACTGCTGATCACCGGAAAAGGGCGCTGCAATGTAACCAATTCCTGCACAGCCCAGGAAGTTTTGCAGAACATACCCCGCAACAGCCGCTTTCTTTACAGCGCGATCAGTGCGTTCCCTCCGGAGCGGGTTGTGGAGTTTTTTAACAACAACGGCTGCCCGTTAAAGGTGGAAAGAGGCAACCGTGTGTTCCCGGAGACAGATAAGTCGGTCTCTGTACTGGATTGTTTAAGACGGGAGCTGTCCCGGCTTAAGGTGGATATCAGGACTTCCTGTGTGACTAGCATTTTAACAGATGGCACTGCGGTAACGGGCGTGGTTGCTGATAAGGAAAAAATCCATTCTGACTGGGTCATATTGGCAACCGGCGGTGTTTCCTATCCCACAACCGGATCTACCGGAGACGGATATAAAATGGCAAGGGAACTGGGACATACCGTGATCGAACCGGAAGGCTCGCTGGTACCCCTTACAGCAGAGGGAACAGATTGCCCTGATATGCAGGGGCTGAGCCTTCGCAATGTGGGTGTAAAACTGGTAAATAGCAAGGGGAAGATCCTCTATAAGGATTTCGGAGAGCTTTTATTTACCCATTTTGGTGTATCCGGACCTACGGTTTTAAGCGCCAGTGCACATTTGGACGGTACCCAGTGTAAGCTTCTGATCGATCTGAAGCCAGCGCTGGATGCAGAGAAGCTGAATGCCCGAACCTTGCGGGATCTTGAGCAGTATCGCAATCGAACAATGGAAAACGCGCTGACGGATCTGCTGCCCCGATCTATGATTCCGGTGGTTCTTAGAAAGCTGGAGATACCTTCTGATTTGCAGGCAAACTCCTTAAAGAAGCAGCAGCGCAGGGCGCTGGTGGAATTGCTGAAGGCGTTCCCGGTTATGATTACAGGAAAGCGTCCGGTGGCGGAAGCGATCATCACCTCCGGCGGAATCAAGGTTTCGGAAATCGATCCCAAGACTATGGAATCTAAGAAAATATCCGGATTGTATTTTGCAGGCGAGATCATTGACTGTGATGCTTACACCGGCGGCTTTAATCTGCAGATCGCCTGGTCCACGGCATATGCGGCAGGTATGGCAGTAAAAAACGGTCATTGACAAAAAGTGTGTCATATACTAAAATACAATAAGTATCTAGATGATACGTTATTTGGAGGTAGAGAGTATGTACGAGAAACTTGTTTCCTATGCGGCAAAGCAGCTGGAACTGAACCCCGAAGAGATTACTCCGGAAAGCACCTTTGAGAGCCTGGGCATCGACTCCCTGGATATCGTGGAAATGATCATGGATCTGGAGTCCGAACTGGGCGTTGAACTGGAAATGGAGGATCAGAAGATCACAACTTTCCAGGAACTTGCCGATTTTGTCGAGGCAAAGCTGAACTAAAGAACATACCCTTGTTACTGCGGACCGGCTTGTAACAAGGTCGCACTAGTCGGGGAGTTAGCGGTGCCCTGTACCTGCAATCCGCTACAGCAGGGGCGAATTCCCACACCCGGGCAAGTTTGAGTGCCGTCCGGCCTGTGTAAGCGGTGTTGAAGGAACGGTCTTGCGCAACACGATCCCGTGAACCATGTCAGGTGGGGAACCAAGCAGCATTAAGCGGACCATTGTGTGTGCCGCGGGGCTGCCGTTCCTGAGCTGGCTGCACGGATACCGGGTATTCAGGTTGTTCAAATGTGGGTGTGCGATCTTGTTATGAGCCGGTCTCTGTTTGGAGGTTATTATGTATCAGGCACTGTATCGAAAATATCGACCGCAGACCTTTGACGATGTGGTAGGGCAGTTGGCGGTAACACAGACGCTGAAGACACAGCTCGTCAGCGGTCGGCTTAGCCATGCCTATTTGTTCACTGGGTCCCGGGGTACCGGTAAGACAAGCAGTGCAAAAATCCTGGCAAAGGCGGTCAACTGCCTGAATCCGCAGGACGGCAATCCGTGCAACTGCTGTGAGGCGTGCCGCTCCATTGATGCCGGTTCCTGTATGGACGTGCTGGAGATCGATGCGGCATCCAACAACGGTGTGGACAATGTGCGTGATCTGCGGGATGACGCTGTTTATACGCCGTCCCAGGTTAAAATGCGCGTTTACATTATCGACGAAGTGCATATGCTGTCCATTTCGGCATTCAATGCGCTGCTGAAGATTATTGAGGAGCCGCCGGAGCATCTGCTGTTTATTCTGGCAACAACGGAATTGCATAAAGTTCCTGCTACGATCCTGTCCCGGTGTCAGAGATTCTCCTTCCGGAGGATCAGTCAGGAGGATATTGCCGCAAGGCTGCAATATGTTGCTTATCAGGAGGATATAGACCTGGATGATGCGGCCGCCAGAGTGCTGGCAAGGCTTGCCGATGGTGGAATGCGGGACGGACTGAGCCTTTTGGATCAATGCGCCTCCGCAACTACCGGTGAACTGACTGCAGATAAGGTCTATGCCTGCCTCGGCATCGCCGGTATTCAGGAATCCGGCAAGCTGATGCAGTATATCGCCGCCCACGATACGAATAGCGCTCTTTCCCTGATGAACCGTCTGTATGCCGAGGGTAAGGATATGATGGCGCTCTTAGATGAGCTTGCCTGCCTGACCCGGGATCTGTTGGTGATCAAGACAGCACCCAAGGAAGGCATTGGTATGCTTTCCGGTGTGGCTTCTGAAAAGGAGATCGCTTCCTTGTCATCAACGCTTTCCATCGGTGAGTTGGTGCGGATGATGGGTGTGATCCAACAGACCGCATCGGAGCAAACAAAAAGCAGCAGCCGCCGTATGGATGCGGAATTGTGCGTAGTACGTTTGTGCCAGCCGGAGCTGGAGACAGATACCGAATCGCTGATTGCCCGGCTGACCCGCATTGAGGATCAATTACAGTCCGGTAGCTTTGTAACAGCGCCCGTACCGCAGATGCCTGTACAGGCTGTCCCTGAGAAGATCGTGGAAGCTCCCGTTGAGGAAGCTGTTGTAACTGTACCGGATGAAAAGAAAGAGCAAGAGCCGATTATCGATCAAGCACCGGTGGGATTCTGGACAGATGTGGTTACCGCTGTGCGTAAAGAGTTAGCACCGCCTGCATCGGGATTCTTTGCAACCACCCCCAATGCACCTGTGCGCGGTGTACTGAATGGAAATCAATTGGTGCTGATCTGTGCCAATAAATTCACGATGGACATTATCAATAAGCCGGAGATCCTGGATCTGATTGTCAGAAAAGCATCTGCTAAATTAGGCAGGCAGGTAACAGTTGCGGTTACGGATAATGACGGTGGCAGTGAAAAGAGTGCACAGATAGAGCAGCTGCTGAATTTTGGCAGATCACACAGCAATATTGTAAAGATCAAAGAGAATTAGTCTTAAGGAGAATGACGTATGGCGAAAGGTGGATTCCGCGGTATGCCTGGCGGTATGAATCAGGCAGCAATGATCAAGCAGGCACAGAAGATGCAGCAGGAGATGCTGCGCATGCAGGAAGAAATGGAGAATAAGACCTACAGTGCATCTGCCGGCGGCGGTATGGTGACCGCTTCCGTTAACGGAAAGCACGAAGTGATGAGTCTTACCATCAATCCCGAAGCCATCGATCCGGATGATGCAGAAATGCTGCAGGATATGGTGATCGCAGCGGTGAATGAAGCACTGCGTGCTGCGGACACAGATTCTGCCAACAATATGTCCCGTCTTACCGGAGGACTAAATCTGGGAGGCTTGTTCTGATGCGTTATTTTCCTGCGGCACTGCAGGATCTGGCAGATCATTTTGCCCGGCTTCCCGGAATCGGTGGCAAGACGGCGCAGCGGCTTGCCTTTCACGTGCTCGGACTGCCTGCTGAGGACGCGCAGGCATTCGCCGAGGCGATTGTGGAAGCCAAGCGGACGGTGCATACCTGTCCTGTGTGCCAGAATCTGACAGATCGGGATGTTTGCCCTATCTGCAATGATGATATGCGCGATAAAGGGCTTATCTGCGTGGTTGCTGAGCCGAAGGATGTGATCGCTATGGAACGGTCACGGGAATATATGGGCGTGTATCACGTACTTCACGGTGTTATTTCGCCACTGAATCACGTTACACAGGAAGATATTAAAATCAAGGAGCTTTTACAGCGTGTTGCCTCACAGGATGTTCGGGAAGTCATTATGGCCACGAATCCCGATACGGAAGGGGAGGCCACAGCGATGTATATCTCCCGGCTTTTAAGACCGATGGAGGTCAAGGTGACGAGACTAGCCTACGGTGTTCCCGTGGGCAGCCAGCTGGAGTACGCGGATGAGGTCACATTGTCCCGCGCTTTGGAAGGCAGACAAGAGATATAATACATAAACGGCATTGTGCTTATCCAGCACAATGCCGTTTGAATTATAATTTGGAATATACCTTATCCAGAAAGCGCTGTGTGGTGATGATGGCGCGTTTGTGTGTTCCCTCACCGATTTTTCCGCTCTCATCATAGGCTGTGACTTGGAAAGTGATGGTTTTATCAGTAACCTCAGTCACTTCTGCTTCGGCACGGACTTCCATCCCAATAGGGGTTGCAGCGAGGTGAGAGATTGACAGCTCGATCCCGACAGTCGTTTTGTCTTCGGGAATTGCACTTGCAATTGCCTCGCAAGCTGCACCCTCCATCAGTGCAACCATACAGGGGGTGGCATATACCAGCAGACTGCCGGAGCCAACCTCCAAAGCGGTGTCCTCCCGCTCAACTGCGGTAGATACCTCGCCCTTCATACCAACTTTAATTTCCATAAAAATCCCTCCGTTTCTACTGATAAAATACCGCAAAATATGGGTTGTGTCAATATTTAGGATTGCTATTTTACGGCATTCGTCCTATAATTTAAAAAGACTGACAAAGGGGAGAATGCGTATGAAGTATGATGAGATCAGATTGGCCGCAAAGACACGCACCGGGCTTTGCAAGGCATGTCCTGTGTGCAATGGAGCAGCCTGTGGCAATATAATACCGGGCCCCGGTGCAAAAGGTCTTGGTAAGTCTGCAATGCAGAATTATCAGGCATGGCAGGATATTTATCTGAATATGGACACCATCACAGAGGAACGACCTGTGGACACACAGTGTTCCTTGTTTGGTTATGAGTTTGCATACCCGATCTTTGCTGCGCCTATGGGTGCAATGGGAGAGCATTTCAGCGATGCACTGAACCAGAAGGAATATGACACTGCGCTTGTTAAGGGTTGCAGACAGGCCGGGATTATGGCATTTACGGGAGACGGATTGCACGATGAGTATTTTCCGGATGCCTGCGACATCATAGGTACATACGGTCTGGGTGTTCCCACCATCAAGCCGTGGTCGAAAGAGCGGGTGTTTGAACGCATTGATATTGCAAAAGCGGCCGGCGTAAAGGTGCTGTGTATGGATATTGATGGATCCGGTCTTCCGTTCTTGAAAAATGTCAATCCTCCCAGCGGTACAAAAACTGTAGAGGAACTGCGGGAAATCATTGAGTATGCGGGAGTGCCTTTTATCATCAAGGGGATTATGACACCGGATGGTGCAAAAAAAGCAGAGCAGGCAGGTGCAGCCGGTATTGTTGTTTCTAACCACGGTGGTCGAGTACTGGATCAGACGCCTGCAACGGCGTGGGTACTGCCCAAAATCTCCGAAGCGGTTGACGGTCGTATTGCTGTGCTGGTGGACGGTGGAATTCGCACCGGTCTGGATGTATTTAAGGCGATTGCGCTGGGTGCGGACGCTGTACTCATCGGAAGACCCTTTGGCGTATGCGTGTACGGCGGAGGCGCGGATGCAGTGGAAAGCTATGCACATCAGTTGGGCGCAGAGCTTAAGGATGCCATGCAGATGTGCGGTCCACGCACATTAAAGGAAATCACGAGAGATCATATCTGGATGAGATAAGAAATTCCCTGCCGATCATCGGCAGGGAATTTCTGTAGCTGTTACATATCAAATACGCCCATAATGATAATGCCGGCAACGGTGACGGCAATGGCTGCATAGTGCTTCCAACTGAGCTTTTCCTTCAGGAACAGTCTGCTCCAGAGAACAGAGGCGACGCAATAAGAGGAAATAATAGGTGCGGACATAGCCACGTGTTCCTCATCTGCCAGTGCGTATATGTATGCAAACTGACCGGCAGTTTCAAACAGTGCACCGACGTACTTTGGAGCTTCCATTTTGGCAATTAGCTTCTGCTTCTTGATGAAGATGGTATAAATGAAGCAAACAGCGCCTGCCGCAAGGAAGGTAAGCTCGTAGGCAACATTGGCAGAGTCTTCGTTTAAGTTCTCCAGCACAAGGCTGTCAGCAAATGTACCTGCGGCATCCAGAAGGCAGTAAGCGATGGGGAGCGCAAGGGCAAGCCAGGATTTTGCGTACTTATAATTGGACGCTGCCTGCCGTGCCGCGCGAAGCTCAGTATCTTCGGTTGCTTCCACAATACCCAATCCGATCACGCCAACGCAGGCAAGAGCAACGGCAACATATTGCAGCGGGTGATCCATTTCAGCGCTTCCAATCAAAAGGCTCATAACAGCTACCAGTGCGCCGGAGGCGTTGCAGATGGGAGATGAAATAGAAAGCTCGATATACCGCAGACCGATGTAGCCCATTGCCATAGAAAGGATGTACAGCAGGGATACAGGCAAGTAGGTCAGAATGATGTCAAAATTGATCTCAACACCACCGACAAAGACCTCATATGCCGCGTGCAGACCCATAACGACGCCAACGGCCATAACCATTTTCAAATGGCTGTACTTATCCTTTGCGTCTCGGCAACCGATCTTGGAGAAGAAGTCGGACCCGGACCAGCAGAACAGGGCAATAATTGCAAACCAAAACCAATTCATTTTCAGCACCTCTTAATTTTTTTTATAAAGATATCAGATCGGCATCGATCATTTTTTGCAGGCTCATCAGGATTCCCAGCTTTGCGTGGGGCCAGGTGAGTCCGCCCTGGAAATACACCGCATAGGGGGGACGGATAGGACCGTCAGCGGACAATTCAATGGACGAGCCTTGAACAAATGCACCGGCTGCCATAATGACTTTGTCGTTATATCCGGGCATATCCCAGGGCAGCGGGGTCGCAAAGGAATCCACCGGTGCGGCAGCTTGAATGCCCTTGCAGAATGCGATCATACCTTCTTCGCTCTTCAGCTCCACTGCCTGAATAATATCGTGACGGCTCTCTGTGGCGTTTGGCACACAGCGGAATCCAAGGGGCTCGTAAAGATTAGCAGCAAAGACCGCACCCTTTTCGGCACTTGCAACCACAGTAGGAGCAAGGAAGAAGCCTTGATACAGCGCAGGCATTAGTCCCAGATTCGCGCCAACTTCCTGTCCAAGACCGGGGGCAGACAGCCGGTAGGCGCAGCGTTCCACACAAGCCTTTGTGCCGCAGATATAGCCGCCGATGGGAGCAAGACCGCCGCCGGGGTTTTTGATCAGAGAGCCGACCACCATATCGGCGCCCACATCCGAAGGCTCGATCACCTCCACAAACTCACCGTAGCAGTTATCGACCATGCAGATCACATCCGGCTTGATCTGCTTCACAAAGCGGATCAGCTCACCGATCTGTGCTACAGAGAAGGTTGGGCGGGTGGCGTAGCCCTTAGAGCGCTGGATAGTAATCAGTTTTGTCTTTTCGCTTATGGCATTTCGAATGCCTTCGTAATCAAAAGTGCCGTCGCTGAGCAGGTCAACTTGCCGGTAGCTGACACCGTACTCAGCAAGGGAACAGGGGCTTTCCCGAATTCCAATGACCTCTTGCAGTGTATCATAAGGCAGACCTACAGGGGAGAGAAGCTCATCACCGGGGAGAAGATTTGCCGACAGTGCAACTGTCAGTGCGTGTGTACCGCAGGTGATCTGAGGACGCACTAAAGCCGCTTCCGTGTGAAATACATCAGCATATACCCGCTCCAGATTATCTCTGCCTACATCGTCATAGCCGTAACCTGTTGTCGCTGCAAAGCAGGCTGCCGAAACCCGATTTTTTTGCATAGCCGCGATCACCTTGGACTGATTATATTCCGCTACCTGATCGATCACCGCAAACCGATCCTTTAATTTTTCAATAACAGATTCCCCGTACGCATAAACCGCGGGGGAGATCCCCATTGTGTTATACAGATCCAGTAATTCATCCATTTTTCGTTCCCTCTTCTTTGACAGTATTAAACACCTTGTTTGCTATGTCGCTTAACAACTCCGGGCGGGACACGATCAGTCCTGTATCCTCTTCACCCAGGATCAGCAGGGTGTCTCCTGCACGAATATTGAATAAATCCCGTGCTTCTTTGGGGATAACAATTTGACCGCGATCTCCAACCTTAGCCGTTCCGAAGACTCTGCGATTGTTGCCTTTTCCCAGTAGGTGCTTTCCGCCGGCCATAGGATACACTCCTTCCTACTTTTCATATTTTTCATACTGGATAATTATAAAATTTACCACCCGGGTTGTCAACCCGGGTGGTGAAAATTTTTAACGATTTCGTCTGTTTCTTCCGCCAAAGAGCATAATCAGTCGAAGCAGCTGTGCCAGAGATACGGCGACCGCGGCAACATAGGTCATAGCGGCGGCTTTCAGGGTCTTCTTTGCGCCGACAAGCTCATCATCTGTCAGCATATTGCTGTCCTGGATCGTACGGAGCGCTCTGCGGCTGGCATTAAATTCCACAGGCAGTGTAATAAGTTGGAAGATCAGGGAGAAACTAAAGCTGAAGATCCCAAGATACACAAGGGTGGTAGAGAAGCTTCCAAGTGTGGAAAACAGAATGCCGAGCAGGATCAATGGCATTGCCAATTTTGAGCCAATGTTAGTTACGGGGATGATTGCCGTGCGGATCTTGATAGGGAAATAATTCTGGGCATATTGTATTGCGTGACCGGCTTCGTGACAGGCAACACCAATGGCGGCAGTGGATGTGCTGGAATATACGCTTTCGGATAATCGAATCACATTGTGTTTAGGGTCATAATGGTCTGTTAGATTGCCCGTAATTTTTTCTATGCGGATATGAGACAGACCGTTATTTTGCAAAACACGCATCGCCGCCTGTTCTCCTGTGATGTGCCGGGCGGAGAGCTGTGAAGAGTACCGCTTAAATGTGCTGTTTACCCGGCTGCTGGCCCACAGGGAAAGAATAATACAGGGGAGCAGTAAATACAAATAGGTCCAGTCGAATCCGTAATAGTAAGGGTAATAGAACGGCATATTGAAAACTCCTTTGGATTCAGATTTTAATTATTAAGTATTGGCAGTATGCCCACAAAGTATGAACTTTACAATTTGTGTGTTTCTATGTATAATAATATCAGTCTTCATGGAGAAATTCAATGGATTTTTCGCGTATTGCAGGAACTTGAGAAAGATGGATTAATGTACAGCGATCATCGCGTATATCACAGATCAAATGTGGATAAATTTCTCTGTGACAGCTGTTGCGCGTGTGTTGTCGTTTGAATGGTTTTTAAGGCTTGAAGCAAGGGAGTAATTTGATGTCTGGTTTCCTGTTTTTGATCTTTTTGCTGGCCCTGCCGGTGGTCGTAAGCGGCGGGTATGTCTTCTATGCAGCCTGCGTCCGAAAAAAGGAATTGACCTGGCTTGTGGAGGAAGAGGTTAAGAAGACACCGTACGCAAAGTACTATAAGCATATGGTGGCAGCAGATCAGTGGCTCTCTGACCATAACGCACAGGATATCCGTGTGGAAAGCGAAGACGGACTGAAACTCTATGGTCGATGGATTCCCGCGAAAGATCCAAAAGCAACGATTATTTTAATGCACGGCTACAGAAGCTCCATTCTGGTAGATTTCGGTATGGTGCTGGAACATTACCATTCCCTTGGAATGAATTTGCTGATTCCGGATCAGCGCAGCCACGGAAAAAGCCAGGGTAAATTCATCACCTTCGGCGTGAAGGAAAGCGGAGATGTGCGCCGTTGGATTGATTTTCATAACCGTAACTTAGGGTCTTACCAAGTGATCATCAGCGGCTTGTCCATGGGCGCATCTACGGTTATGTATCTGGCGGATGAAGATCTGCCCGACAATGTAAAAGGATTCATTGTGGACTGCGGGTTTACATCTCCCAAGGCGATTTTGACCGAGGTGTTCAAGAGAGTTACACACCTGCCTGCCGGACCATCCATCTGGGTAGCGAATATATTTGCCCGCATTTTCGCAGGATTTTCCTTAACGCAGAAGGATTCCAGAGTCACACTTTCCAAAAATAAACTTCCCATTCTGATGGTCCACGGCACGGAGGATGGTTTTGTTCCCTGTGAGATGACAAAACAGAGCTACGCCGCCTGCGCAGGTCCAAAGGAGATGTTCCTTGTGGAGGGCGCTGACCACGGCGTCAGCTTTTTGGTGGATAAGGACACTTATATCAGCAAAGTAAACGCATTTCTAAAAATGAGTTTGGAGGGCTTTTGATGCATTACGCGGCGATAAAAAACTGTGATATTGCCAACGGTCCCGGAGTACGGGTCAGCCTGTTTGTTTCTGGCTGTACCCATCGGTGTAAAGGATGTTTCAACGAGATCGCGTGGGATTTTGAATACGGTCAGCCGTTTACGGAGGAGACCATTGAGGGGATCCTGGAAATGCTTGCCCCTGAGCATATTCGTGGTATCACGATTCTTGGAGGCGAACCCTTTGAACCCCAAAATCAGGGACCTGTGTTGGAGCTTTTGCGGCGGATCCGCAAGCAGTATCCGAATAAGAGCATATGGGCATTCTCCGGTTATTTATTTGACAAAGATATATTGTCCGGAAGGCTCGGTCCTTGGGAGATCACCAGGGAGTACTTAAGCTATCTGGATGTGCTGGTGGACGGACCGTTCATTCAGGAGAAAAAGAATTTATCGTTACGATTCCGTGGCTCATCTAACCAAAGACTCATCGATGTGCCAGCGTCCCTAAAAAAAGGTGAAGTCGTGCTTTGGGAAGACTGGCAGGGAAATGAAAGGGGATTCAAGAAATGAATGCAATATCTGTAAAACGGTTAAAACCCACTGCAAAGCTGCCGACTTACGGTTCTTTAGAAGCGGCAGGGGCTGATTTGTATGCTTGTCTTGAGGAGGATGTGACCATCGCCTCCGGACAGACCGTTATGATCCCGACTGGGCTTGCCATGGAGATACCCAGGCAGTGTGCGGGTCTCATATACGCCCGCAGTGGATTGGCTTGTAAGCAGGGACTTGCTCCGGCAAATAAAGTAGGCGTTGTGGACAGTGATTACAGAGGGGAATTTATGGTGGCGCTACATAACCACGGAGATAAACCCCAGATAGTCTCCCACGGCGATCGAATCGCCCAGCTGGTGATCACCCCGGTCTTGACACCTGGCTTCACCGAAGTCGAGGAATTAACAGATACTGCCCGTGCCGGCGGTGGATTTGGCTCTACCGGCAAATAGTAAGGAAAAACGCCCCTGAGATTTTCTCTCAGGGGCGTTTGTTGCTTAGTAGAACAGCAGATCCGAGTAGGTGGGATAGGGCCAGTAAGATTTTGCAGTCAGCTGCTCCAGGGTGTCTGCATATGTTCTTGCTGCATTCATATCTGCAACGATCACCTCGTGGTAGTAGTTTGCACGAGCCTCGATGCTGTCCGGGATGGTGGTTAGGTCGGATTCAAGTTTTTCGCAAGTCTCATACAATGCATCCGCTGCCTCGGACAAGGATGTTACCAGTGCCGTCTCTGCTTTACAGGAGGCGCCAATGGTCTTCTTGGAGATGACGGTATCGCTGAGCGCTGCGGTATAGGAAAGTGCAGCCGGCAGGATCTGGTGACGGATCATATCGATGCAGGTGCGTGCCTCGATATTTACGATCTTGCAGTATGCTTCCAGATGGATCGCATATCTTGCCCGGAACTCAGCTTCTGTGAAGATGCCGTGCTTGGTGACCAATGCAATGTTCTTGTCAGAAACATAAGTGGGCATACACTCTGCGGTAGAGGGCAGATTGCTCAAGCCTCTGCGGGCTGCTTCTGCTTTCCATTCATCGGAATAGCCATTGCCGTTGAAGATGATCCGCTGATGCTCTGTGAATGCGCGGCACACAAGCTTCTGGAGGGCGGCGTCGAAATCCTCAGCATTTTCCAGTTCGTCAGCAAACTTGGAAAGCTCCTCTGCCATAATGGTATTCAGGGCAATGTTCGGACCGGCGATGGACTGGGAAGAGCCAAGCATACGGAACTCAAACTTGTTGCCGGTAAATGCCAGAGGGGAGGTGCGGTTGCGGTCGGTTGTGTCCTTCGGAATAGAGGGGAGGACATCCACACCAATGCGCATAAGGCTCTTTTCCGGATCAGTATAGTTGGTACCGTTGATAATAGATTCCACAACGGCTGTCAGCTCGTCGCCAAGGAATATGGAGACGATGGCAGGAGGGGCTTCATTTGCCCCAAGCCGGTGATCGTTACCGGCAGTGGCGATGGTGCAGCGCAGGAAATCCTGATACTCGTCGATGCCCTGAATGAAGGCAGCCAGGAATACAAGGAACTGGGCATTCTGTCTGGGGGTCTTTCCGGGGCTAAACAGATTCTTGCCGGAGTCGGTAGACAGCGACCAGTTGTTGTGCTTACCCGATCCGTTTACGCCGGCAAAGGGCTTTTCATGGAGCAGACAAACCAGATTGTGCTTTGCAGCGCACTTTTTCATAATGTCCATTATGAGCTGGTTGTCATCACAAGCGCTGTTAGCCGTGGTATAAATAGGGGCAAGCTCGTGCTGACAGGGAGCAGCCTCGTTATGCTTTGTTTTGGACAGGATACCCAGCCGCCAAAGCTGCTCATCCAGATCCTTCATATAATTGGAGACCCGGGTGCGGATTGTGCCGAAGTAATGATCTTCCAGTTCCTGTCCCTTGGGCGCGGGTGCGCCGAAGAGGGTTCTGCCGGTCAGCCGGAGATCCTCCCGCTGGGCATACAGATTCTTCGGAAGAATGAAGTATTCCTGCTCTGCACCCACAGAGGCGTTGACGTGCTTTGTTTCTTCGTCACCAAACAGTCGCAGAATGCGAACAGCTTCCCGGGACACCTCGTCGATGGATCGGAGCAAGGGTGTTTTCTTGTCGAGAGCTTCACCGGTATAGGAGAAGAAGCAAGTCGGTATGTAGAGGCTGCTATCCTTGACAAAGGCAAAGGATGTGGGGTCCCAGGCGGTATATCCTCTGGCTTCGAAGGTGGCGCGCAGACCGCCGGAGGGGAAGGAGGAGGCGTCCGGCTCACCGCGCACAAGCTCCTTGCCGGAAAACTCCATAATTACCTTGCCGTCACCAGCCGGGGTAATAAAGGAGTCGTGCTTCTCGGCGGTAATGCCGGTCATCGGCTGGAACCAGTGGGTGTAATGCGTTGCACCCTTTGCAGTGGCCCAGTTCTTCATTGCCTCTGCAATCTCATTGGCAACATCCAATTCCAGAGGCGTACCGTTTTCTATACACTGCTTCCATGCGTGATAAATCTCAGGTGTGAGATGTTGCTGCATAGTGGTTTCGTTAAAAACATCACTGCCAAATATCTCCGGTACGTTAATGAAATCGCTCATGATGACTCTTCCTTTCAAACGATATATGCAGACTGAAAATCACGCCTATTGTGTGCATACTTACTACAATTTTATGCTATTTTACGCCAAAATGCAAGAGATGAAATTGCATAATTTTCCTGATTGCATCTAATAGGAGTTGTACAATGGCAACAAAGATATATTATATAGGACAATAAGGCAATTTCTTGCATATTATGTTATTGCAATTTGCAAGAAATATGTATATAATATGCATAATTTACGAGCAGAATTTTGAAAGGGTGATAATCATGCGCAGTTTTTCTCAAATGAACAGAGCAGAATTGGAGGCAGAACACCAACTGGTGGCAGAGCAGTACAATTCCTGCAAAATGCAGGCGCTGCAGTTAAATATTGCACGGGGCAAGCCGTCCAAGATGCAGCTGGATGCTGTCAGCGATATTCTGAATGTGCTGACCACAGGGGAGGCGTGTATTGTTGACGGTGTGGATACCCGCAACTACGGCGAACTTTCCGGCATTCCCTGCGCTAAGAAATACTGGGCGGATATTCTGGGTTGTAAGCCGGAGCAGACATTTGTCGGCGGCGCATCCAGTTTGACGCTTATGTTTGATGTGATCTCCCGTGCCTACACCCATGGCTTACTTCATAGTGAGCGGCCTTGGTGCAAGGAGGAGACTGTGAAATTCCTGTGCCCCAGCCCCGGTTATGATCGCCACTTCCGCATCACTGAGTGTTTCGGTGCTGAGCTGATCACCGTTCCTATGACACCGGAAGGCCCCGATATGGATGTGGTGGAAGCACTTGTGAAAGATCCTCAGGTTAAGGGTATTTGGTGTGTTCCCAAGTATTCCAATCCTGATGGTATTATTTACTCCGATAAGACAGTGGCCAGATTTGCTTCCCTGAAGCCCGCTGCACCGGACTTTATGATCATGTGGGATAACGCCTACTGTGTCCACGAATTTGAAGGGGAGTATGTACCGTTCCCGGACATCATCTCCCTGTGCGCAGAAGCCGGCAACCCGGATATGGTCTATGAGTTTGCATCTACCTCCAAGATCACCTTCTCCGGTGGCGGCATCTCTGTAATGGCGACTTCCGAGAAGAATATCGCATATTTTTCCAAGCTGTTTGGCGTACAGATGATCTCCTACGATAAGGTCAATCAGCTGCGCCACGTCAAGTACCTCAAGGACAGAGCCCATACCATCGAGGTTATGAAGCGCCACGCTGCAATCCTGCAGCCAAAATTCTGTGTAGTTGCGGATGCTCTGGAGCGGGAGATCAAACCGCTGGGCTTTGCAAATTGGAATCGCCCCAAGGGTGGATATTTCGTCAGCCTGAACACGATGCCCGGCACTGCCAAGCGTGCGCTGCAGCTTTGTGAGGAGGCGGGTCTGGTTATGACCTCCGCAGGTGCGACTTTCCCCTACGGCATCGATCCTCAGGACAGCAATATCCGTATTGCCCCCAGTCTGCCGCCGGTTGAGGAGC
This sequence comes from Faecousia sp., assembly GCA_045596405.1. Taxonomy (GTDB): domain Bacteria; phylum Bacillota; class Clostridia; order Oscillospirales; family Oscillospiraceae; genus Faecousia. The sequence continues at coordinate 34,676 of JAZOCJ010000008.1, forward strand.
TAAAGAAGGCAATGGATGTGTTCTGCGTCTGCCTGAAGCTGGCAGCCTTGGAGAAACTCTTAGCTGAGTAATATAGAAAGACTGCTGCAAGAAACGCAGCAGTCTTTTTCCTTTGCATTATATAGTTACTCGTGGTATACTGATAAAAAGTGCATTGTGGGAGGTTACTATGTTCCCCAAATTATGTGAGATCATAAAGAAATACCGGAGCGAGCTTTTGTACCTGCTGTTTGGCGTGCTTACAACGCTAGTCAACTATGCGGTATATCTGCCGCTTTACAACTGGCTGGGCGTATCCGCTACGCTCAGTAATTGCATCGCTTGGGTGTGCGCGGTCCTTTTTGCCTTTGTTACCAATAAATCCACTGTCTTCAAAAGCTATGACTGGTCAACCCGGGTGGTTGTTTCCGAACTTGCAAAATTTGTTGGCTGCAGATTGGTGTCCGGGATTCTGGAGACCGGGACGATCTTCTTAACAGTGGATTATCTGGGACTGAACGGCAATCTTATGAAATTGGCTACCAGTGTCTTTGTTATTATCGTAAATTACTTTGGGAGCAAATGGTTTGCATTTCGAAAATAATAAAAAGGAGGCAAATGCCTCCTTTTTATTTTTCCCGGAATATCACTTTGGGATCATTGAATTCTTTCAGCCGCTGCGTATAGGCATCCATAGCGGCATCGCGATAAGCCGCCTCGGCTTTCTCGCCGGTCAGACCGATCAGATATTCGCAGAACAAGGGATTTAGGGGAAGAATCGGTCCAAGAAGCTGTGTACAGATCAGGTTGTTCTTTCGCATACCCTCCAGCTTGCTGTCCTTGTTGATGCCGTCACCCCGGAGACATTTGATAAAGTAATTGTCGGTGTTGTCGCCATACAGGAAGCTGAACTGGGAACGGAAACCAACAATTTTCATATCGTCCAGCTCGCCCAGTACCTTACCATTGTAGCGATCAAACAAATTTGTCTTCACAGTCAGATCAAAAACACCCAGACCGGCGACCTCAATACCCTCTGTCACATACTCGATGCGTTTGGTGAAGATCTCACCCGCATTACCGGTTGCCAGGATGGTCGTTCCGCTTTCAATCAGCTCATTGATCCGGTCCTTGTAAGGCATCAGCTTTTCGATGACCCGGCGCTGTGTCGCTTCGCTCATAGAGCCAATGTAGATCAGATCCGGCTGGCCGTTTACAAAATACGGCTCGTCAGTGAGCGCGGTGAAAATAAAGTCAGCATTCGGGAGCGTTGCCTGCAAATAGACCGGATTCTGGCTGTCGCCGTAAAGACCGCAAACTTCCTGAAATAAAATTTCTACAATCATTTTGCAGCCTCCTCCGTTGTCATCTGAATCAGCTTGTTCTTGACGATATTTGCCTCTTTGATCATATACGGTCCGTAAAGAACATAAATATCGCCCGCTTCATTCAGATCCAATAGATCTGTGCCTGCGGTGGGACTGCTGATCTGCTGCATTTTCTCAGGGGAAACGCCGGCAATCAGCGCCCGCAGATATTGGTCCTTACATCTGGGTCCGGAGAAAATGATTTTGGAGATAGAGGGGTGCTTCAGGTAGGAATACTCACAGTCATAGAGCCAGCAGGTGCTTTCCGAGGGCTCAATGTTGTCGCCTACGAGAATAAGAGTTTTGTTTTCACCGGGGCAGTTGGCAACATAATTGTAGCATCGTGCATTGGCGATGGGGTTCTGCCCCTTGGCAAGCTGCATAATAATCTTGTGCTTGCCTGCATCGATATGATCAAATCTGGAGGAGATGATCTTCGAATGGGCAAAGCCGGAGGCGATCTGCTCATAACTGAGACCAATGCTTGTCAGCAGTGCGATCACGCCGCAGAAATTGTACAGGTTAACAACGTTGTCATTGATCAGGTGGAAGGTTTCTTCGATCCCGTGGTGACGCACAGTGAAGGTGCTGTTGTCGCGGTCGATGTCAGTCAGCAGGAAATCCGGGACAGGGGATGCAAAATCGCAACCGGAACAAGTCATTCTTCCGATATGACTGTAACGGATATACTCAGGGATCAGTGCAGAGCCGCACACAGGGCAGTATACAATATCCCGGGCGTAGGGTGGCTCGACGCAGTCGGTCTTTTCGGCATCCATACCGAAGTATATACGATTTTTGTTGTTGGGTCCAAGGGTAGCACAGATCAGATCATCGCCATTAAGGACGAGGGTCGTGGTTTCCGGAAGCGCTTTGTTGATAATATAACTGATAAAATCCGTGTGTGCGTTTCGTCGGATGGAGTCACGCATAATGTTATTGCAGAGCAGGTAATCCGGCTTAATATAGGGATAGATCAACAGGGAACTTCTCTCATCCACTTCCAGAACAGCAATGTCCTTTGTTGGCTTGCCTGTCAAGGTCGCGTCCTGCAATAATGCGGTCGCCACACCGGCCTGGACATTAGACCCAAGACCGTTGTTTGTTACAGAATACCCGTTGTCGATCAAGATTGCGTTAAGCAGATTGCTTACAGTTGTCTTACCATTGGTTCCTGTGATAGCGATCACTGTTTTGGGAGGAGTCAGATAGCGTAAAAAGTCCTTGCAGATGAGCAATGCGACCTTGCCTGGGGTGCAGGATGCGTTGCGTCCAAATAACTTCAAAACAATAATGGACAGCTTCGCCGCAGTGATCGCAAGGAGAAAACGTAGTTTACCCATAAATGCACTTCTTCCTGTAGTTTTCTATAGGAAGATTGTAGCATATACCATATATAAAATCAAGGTTTGCGCATTTGCGGATTGGGAGAAATGGCTATTGACAAACGAAATGGAAGCGGTTATAATACAAAGGCTGTTCGCGAGAGTGTTGGAATGGTAGACAAGCACGTTTGAGGTGCGTGTGGTGATCGCCGTGTGGGTTCGAGTCCCATCTCTCGCACCAAAAAAAGAAGAGGGTACCAGAGGTGCCCTCTTCTTTTTTTGGTATGGGGGATGACTGGACTCGAAAGGCCGTTAAGAAAACGTGCCGGTGGCACGTTTTTAGGCCGTGGGAGAGTCCTTTTATCTGCGGATACATCCGTTATGGATGTGGATGCAGATAAAAAATGCAACGTATCTGCTTTAGACGTTGTATTGTATCAATTAGTGTAGTATATGCCAAAATTCCGGTTACCCCTTATGGGGCAACCGGAATTTTTTGTGCTCGCGATAGGACTCGAAAATTAAATGCGACAGTCCGGTGGACTGTTGCTCACGCCCGGCTGGACGGGCGTGACACCTTGATTGAACGAGTCCCTCTCTCGCACCAGTACCCTAGAAATAAATTCTGATTGCCTTAAAGTACAGTTTCTGATATAATTTGAGTAATGTTAATAGGGAGGTATGCATATGGTTCGCTTTTTTGTAGAGCCGGGTGCCTTAGAGGATAATTTTATTGTGCTGACCGGCGAAAATGCTGCCCACGCCAAAGTGTTAAGATTAAAAACCGGCGATGAGGTTTTGGTTTGCGATGGATTGGCAAACGAGTGTGTCTGCACGATCAGTGATGTGAGCGCAGGTCAAATCAGTCTTGTGGTAAAAGCGCGGCAGGAATCGGATACGGAAGCGGATGTGAAAGTAAGTCTGTATGTTGCGCTCCCGAAAGCGGACAAGCTGGAGCATGTGATCCAGAAAGCTACAGAGCTTGGTGCATATGAGATCGTGACATTCCCCACAGCCCGCTGTGTGTCCAAACCGGATGAAAAGAGCCTGAGAAAGAAGGCAGAGAGATGGCAGAAGATTGCAATATCGGCTTCTGAGCAGTCCGGTCGGGGGCGCATTCCACAAGTTCTAGTACTGGACAGTTATACAGCTGCATTGCAAAGGGCAGCCGGTGCGGATAAAGCGATCCTTTTCTATGAAAATGAACGGGCAACCACCCTGCATATGGCCTTGAATTCCGGATCATACCGATCTGTCAGTTTGCTGACAGGTCCGGAAGGCGGTCTGGAGATCAAGGAAGTAGATATGGCAAGAGAAGCAGGACTGGAGATCTGTACCCTCGGAAAAAGAATATTGCGCTGTGAAACTGCACCCCTTTGTGCGTTGTCTGCGGTCATGTATGCAGCAGGTGAATTTTAATGATCCCCCGGCTATGCCGGGGGATCTACTGTTACTTGTGATATTTACTGCCAGCCAAAATAGATTCTGCACGGTAAAGCTGCTCCATAACCATGATCCTTGCAAGATGGTGCGGAAAGGTCATAGGGCTCATAGAAAGCTTATAATCTGCAAGTGCCTTGATCTTTGGCGAGATACCGAAAGATGAGCCGATCAGAAAGCAGGCATTGCTTTTTCCGGATAGCTTCACATTCTGCAGTTTCTCAGCCAGCTTTTCTGAAGAGAGAAGATTGCCCTCCGGGGTCAACACACAAAGCCAGGCATTCTTTGGAATCTTTGACAGGATATTTTCGGCTTCGCGGTCAAGACCGGCTGCGATCTCAGCAGGGGAGGGGTTATCGGGCAGCCGCACCTCCGGTAGTTCCAGAAGCTGAAACTGACAGTAGCCTTTCAGCCGTTTTTCATATTCAGCGGCAGCGGATAAATAAAATTTTTCTTTTAATTTTCCCATTGCGATCAATGTGATCGTAAACATAGTAAACACCCCATTTGTGGTCAGTATACCATACAGAACACAGAAAAGCAAATGCGCGTATCAGGATAGAGAAGACGAGGAATTCTATTCGTATCAGGGGGTGTTAAAATGAAGAAAAGAAAGCAAGAGATCAAAGATGAAAAAATTATCACAGACCCGTTTGGAAGCTATACCGGCAGGGCGGCAGATCCTAAGGAAACGCCTGTCCAGGACGCGGATGACCTCTAAATAGCAGTGCGCCCAACTCGCAAGGAGTTGGGCACATTTTTAATGTTCAGTTGTTTTTTGCTTTTTATATTTCTCCTTTGTTGCCAGCCCGCCACGGATGTGCCGTTGCGCTTTGTTTTCGTCAAGAATGTGGCGGACTTGCTTGTATAACAGTTGATTATACTGTGGTAGCCGTTGGGATAGGTCTTTATGTACAGTGGATTTTGAAATTCCAAAGTGATGTGCAGCAGTCCGGACAGTTGCGCCGGTTTCAATAATGTACACAGCCAGTTCGCAGGCTCTCTCCTCAATCGTATCTGCCATAAATTCTCCTCCCTGCTGTGTGCTACTGTGAACAATTTATGACAGCGCACAGGAGAATATGCATCCTTGACAGAAAGGGACGGAAACTGTAAAATATCAATAGAATCTATTTTGCACCGGAGGTTTTTATGCTCCTGTTCCACAACGATTATAATGAGATCTGCCATCCCGGAGTGATGGAGAAAATGCAAGCACTGCATTCTGTGCAGATGCCCGGTTACGGTGAAGATGTATGCTGCGAAAGAGCAACGGCGCTGATCCGGAAGCTCTGCGAAAACGATGCACTTGCTGTCCACTATCTGGTAGGCGGTACGCAGGCGAATCTGACGGTGATCGATGCAGCACTCAGACCCCATCAGGCGGCAATCGGCGCAGTCAGTGCGCATATTAATGTTCATGAGACCGGCGCAGTGGAAGCCACCGGACATAAGGTGCTGTCGCTGCCGTCTGCTGACGGAAAGATAACAGCACAGCAGATCGAAGATCTGGTATGCGCACATAATAATGACAGCAGTCACGAACATATGGCGCAGCCCAAGTTGGTATATATCTCTGATTCCACAGAATTGGGAACAATATATACCCTGAGCGAACTGGAGCAGATATCCGCCGCCTGTAAACGTAACGGACTGTATCTGTTTGTGGATGGCGCCCGTCTGGGATATGCCCTCGCAGCTAAGGACAATGACGTTACCCTTGCAGACCTGGCGCGGCTGTGCGATGTGTTTTATATTGGTGGCACCAAGGTCGGTGCGATGTTCGGAGAGGCTGTCGTGATCTCTAATCCGGTGATCGCTGAGGATTTCCGGTATTTGATCAAACAGCACGGCGGTATGCTTGCCAAAGGCTGGTTGCTGGGAACGCAGTTTGAGGCACTTCTCGAAGATAACCTATATTTTGAAATTGCAGCCCACGCTGACCGGATGGCAGATAAGATCCGGGAAACATTGGCACAACTTGGTTATCCGTTGTTTGTACCTGGAAGCACAAATCAGGTGTTTCCGATTTTGCCGGATGCACTGCTTGAGGAACTTCAGAAGGATTTTACATTCTCTGAGGAAAAACGAGTGGACGCAAGCCACAGGGCAGTCCGCTTCTGTACCAGCTGGGCAACCAAGCCGGAGAATGTGGAGGCACTTTGCGAGGCGCTGAGAAAACTGTCAAAATAAGTAGTCGCTTTTCATACATTATTTATATTTTACTGGTACAATAATCGGTGAAAGAGGTGATCGGTTTGCTGGAACTGAATAAAAAAACCATGCGGAATGTGTTCCTGGTGGCAGCAGCCTGCATATTCCTGTATTGGCTGCTGCACGAAACAGAGCGTGTGGAGGTCGTATATGCGACAATCCGCAATGTGGTGTCTCCGTTTGTCCTCGGTGCGTCGATCGCATTTATTATCAATGTACCTATGCGTGCCATTGAGGGTCTTCTGAAAGGGATTCGGAACGAAAAGGGAAGACGGTTACTTGCGGTTTTGCTTACCTTTATCGCAGTAATGCTTGTGCTTGCGTTTGTGTTCTGGATGCTGATCCCGCAACTGATCGAGACGATTCAGTCTTTGATCCCTATGCTGTATGACTTTGTGTTGAACTGCGAGCGATATATTAAGGACTTTTTGAATGAAAATCCTGAACTTATGAATTGGATTGCAGAGAACACAGACTTTGAGAGCCTGGATTGGGCAAGCTTGGCGCAAAGATTGGTCACAATGATCGGCAACAGTGTGTCGACCATTCTGAGCAGTGCGCTCACAGCAATTGGAAGCGTGACCAGTGCGTTGATGAACTTTGTGATTGCATTTGTGTTTGCTCTGTACTGCCTCTTCCAGAAAGAAATCCTGGCAAGACAGGGGCGAAAGCTTCTGTATGCATTCCTGCCTGAACGCTTCTCGGACCGTGTAGTTCGTGTCCTGCGCCTAACCAACTCCACATTCTCAAACTTCTTATCGGGACAGTGCATAGAAGTTTGTATTCTGGGCACGCTGTTTGCGGTTTCTATGGCGATCTTTAGAATGCCGTACATTCCGCTGGTCAGTGTTCTGGTGGCCGTTACGGCATTTATCCCCGTGGTTGGTGCTTGGGTGGGATGCATATTTGGCGCATTCTTTATCCTTGTTGCCAATCCTGCACAGGCGGTCTGGTTTGTGATCATGTTCGTGGTGCTCCAGCAGATCGAAAACAATATGATCTATCCCAGAGTGGTTGGCACTTCCATTGGTTTGTCCGGTATGTGGGTTCTGGTGGCGGTCGCGGTCGGCGGTGAGCTGATGGGTGTTGCAGGTATGCTGCTGATGATCCCTCTGGCATCTGTTCTGCACACACTCCTTAGGGAAAGTACCACACACCGATTGCATAAGCGCGGTGTCGCTGCCGATAAACTGGAGGCGCAGCCGCCGGAATTGCGCTCAAAACTGAAAGAAAGGCGCGATACCAAAAAGGAAAAGCGCGCGAAGAAACAAGCAAAGCAACAGACAAATCAATAATGAGGAGGTATTCCTATGAAAGTACATTCCCAATTGCCGTACCGTGAATATCTGTTGGCAATGAAACAGCAGATGGGCAGTTTCTTTGCATTTGGAATGGAACGCTTCACAGGAATCATTCTTGGAAGGTTTTTCTCCGTGACATACCATTCCGGTTATGAATGGAATCACAAGATCACGAATGAGAAAAATCGTGCGATCGGTTTTGTGAGACCGCGTGGAGATGGTACGGAGGTTGTTTGCATTCGTCTTTCCGGCTTAACAAATCCGCTCTCCTTAATCTGTTTATTCGCCGTTTTCTTCTTGTGCGGTTCAGTTTCTTCATTAAGAGATCGCTTGATATTCTCTGCTGTTGCTACGGTATTTACGGCAGGAGGAACTGCGATCACCGACTCCTGCACTGAGCGTGGTGAAGAGGGTGGGCGTGTGGTAAGTGCCTTTCTGATTAACCCGTCTGATTTTTATTCAATGGTATACTAACAAAAAGATGCCGCCGAGAGATCGGCGGCATCTTTTTTATATTGCGGTAAATGTATAGTCATCAAATTTTAACCGATCGCCGGTGTCTACGCCAAACGGCAGCAATGCGATTGCTACCTCAGATATGACACCGGTATCGTCATACCGAACATATGCATAGTTGCCGCGTATATCGATCACAGTACAGAGCATGGTTTTGCCTCCTTACGAAAACCCGCCCCTGAATTTCAGGGGCGGGTGATGTATTTGGGAATTAGTCCTTGTACATCTCAACCAGCTTCAGCAGGTGCTCGTAGCGTTCCTTAGCGGCAGCTTCGTTCTTAGCGAAGAGCTCAGTTGCACGGTCGGGGAACTCACGGGTCAGACGGCTGTAGCGGGCCTCGTTCATCAGGAACTCCTGATAGCCATCCTTCGGAGCCTTGGAGTCCAGAGTGAACTTGCCGGTCTCCTTGGAGGGATCGAAGCGGAACAGGTTCCAGTAGCCGCAGTCAACAGCCTTCTTCATCTCAGCCTGGCAGTTCATCATACCGCCCTTGATGGAGTGCATCTCACAGGGAGCATAGCCGATGATCAGGGAAGGACCGTTGTAGGCTTCAGCCTCGCAGATGGCCTTGATGGTCTGTGCCTGGTTAGCGCCCATAGCGATCTGGGCGACATAGACATACCCGTAGGACATTGCGATCTCAGCCAGGGACTTTTTCTTGGTCTCCTTACCGGAGGCTGCGAACTGAGCAACCTGACCGATGTTGGAAGCCTTGGAAGCCTGTCCGCCGGTGTTGGAGTAAACCTCAGTATCGAATACGAAGATGTTTACATCCTTGTTGGAAGCCAGAACATGGTCAACGCCACCGAAGCCGATATCGTATGCCCAGCCGTCGCCACCGAAGATCCACACGGACTTCTTGGACAGGTATTCCTTCTTGGAGAGGATATCCTTGACGGTGTCACAGCAGACATTTGCTTCCAGATTAGCAACCAGAGCCTTGGTAGCAGCCTTGTTAGCCTCACCGTCGTTGTAGGAGTCCAGCCAAGCCTGGCAAACAGCCTTGCGCTCGTCGCTGACGGTGTTCTCCATCACAGACTTGATCTTGTTAGCCAGAGACTCACGGATGACAGCCTGTGCAGTGTACATACCCAGACCGTGCTCTGCGTTATCCTCAAACAGAGAGTTGGACCAAGCAGGACCGTGACCGTCAGAGTTGACACAGTAGGGGGAGGTAGCAGCAGGGCCGCCCCAGATGGAGGAACAACCGGTTGCGTTGGAGATGTACATACGGTCGCCGAACAGCTGAGTGACCAGGCGAGCGTAGCTGGTTTCTGCACAGCCTGCGCAGGAGCCGGAGAACTCGAGCAGGGGCTTCTTGAACTGGCTGCCCTTGACGGAGTTGTCTTCCATTTCGGGCTTCTGAGTAACCTTGGAGACCATGTAGTTGAACACATCCTGCTGAGCCAGCTCGGATTCCTGAGCAACCATGGTGATCGCGCTGGTGGGACATACGCCTACGCAGACGCCGCAGCCCATGCAGTCCATAGGAGAAACAGCCATAGTGTAGGAGTAGACACCCTTGCCCTTGCCGGCCTTGACAGGCACGATTCTTGCTGCCTCGGGAGCAGCAGCGGCTTCCTCAGCGGTCAGAGCGAAGGGACGGATGGTAGCGTGGGGGCAGACGTATGCACAGTTGTTACACTGGATACACTTTGTCTCATCCCAGTGGGGAACAGTAACAGCAACACCGCGCTTCTCGTAAGCAGAAGCACCCAGAGCGAACTGACCGTCAGCGTAGTCAACGAAAGCGGAGACAGGCAGGCTGCCGCCGTCCATCTTGCCAACAGGAGTCAGGATGTTCTTAACGACCTTAACGGTGTCCTCGCGACCTTCCAGAACAGTCTCAACGACCTTGTCCTCGGCGGTAGCCCAGGAAGCGGGCACATCGATCTTGACGTATGCGGTAGCACCGGCATCGATAGCATCCCAGTTCTTGTCAACAACGTCGCGACCCTTCTTCAGGTAGGAAGCCTCTGCAGCAGCCTTCATGTAGCCGATTGCCACTTCACCGGGCATAACATTTGCCAGGGAGAAGAATGCGGACTGCAGGATGGTGTTGGTGCGCTTGCCCATGCCAACCTTGATAGCCAGGTCGATGGCATTGATGGTGTAGAGCTGAATGTTATTCTCAGCAATGTAGCGCTTGGAACCGGCAACCAGGTGATGCCCCAGCTCTTCCAGGCTCCACTGACAGTTGATCAGAAATACGCCGCCGGGCTTAACGTCCTGCACGATCTTGAATCCCTTGGTGATGTAGGAGGGATTGTGGCAAGCCACGAAGTCAGCCTTGTTGATGTAGTAGGGGGACTTGATGGGCTTGTCGCCGAAGCGCAGGTGGGAAACGGTAACGCCGCCGGTCTTCTTGGAGTCGTACTGGAAGTAAGCCTGCACATACTTGCCGGTGTGGTCACCGATGATCTTGATGGAGTTCTTGTTAGCACCGACAGTGCCGTCGCCGCCCAGACCCCAGAACTTGCACTCGATGGTGCCTTCTGCGGCGGTGTTGGGGGAGACCTTCTCGGTAAGAGACAGGTTGGTCACGTCGTCAACGATACCAATGGTGAACTCATGCTTGGGAGCTTCCTTAGCCAGCTCTTCGTATACTGCGAAGAAGGAGGCGGGAGTGGTGTCCTTGGAGCCCAGACCGTAACGGCCACCGATGACGGTCACGTCGTTCTTGCCGGCCTTGGCCAGAGCCATGACAACATCCTGGTACAGGGGCTCGCCCTGGGAGCCGGGCTCCTTGGTGCGGTCCAGAACAGCGATCTTCTTGGCGGAGGCGGGGATAGCTGCCAGCAGCTTGTCAGCGCAGAAGGGACGGAACAGGCGAACCTTGACCAGGCCGACCTTTTCGCCGTTGGCGTTCAGGTAGTCAATGACTTCCTCGATAACGTCGTTGACGGAACCCATGGC
>JAZOCJ010000009.1:0-21932 GCA_045596405.1 Faecousia sp.
GCAAGGTATCAATCCCATATGGTTTGACGATATCTGCCTGTCGGTAACCAGTGACGAATCCAAGCAGATCAACTTTGATAAGCGACCCAAGGTGATCCTTTCTGCCAGCGGTATGTGTGAAGCAGGCCGTATTCGCCACCACCTGAAGCACAATCTTTGGGGGGAGGAAAATACCATCCTTTTCGTTGGCTATCAGGCGGAAGGTTCCCTCGGCAGAAAGCTCCAGGACGGCGCACAGTATGTTTGTCTGTTCGGTGAGGATATTACTGTCAATGCGGAGATCACCGCGCTCCACGGTACCAGCGGTCATGCAGATCAGGCAGGTCTTCTTAGATGGCTTGCAGGCTTCAAAGAAAAGCCTCAGACGGTCTTTGTCAATCACGGTGATGATGCTGCCTGTATGATCTTCCAGAAGCTGCTGACCCAGATGGGCTACCACGCAGATGCACCTTATAGCGGCACTGAGTACGATCTGCTGACAGGCAGAATGACCGTGTTCGCAGACTCCAGGCCTATTCGCAGGGAAGAAATGTCAAAGGGATCTGCCAGAGCACGGGCGGTCTATGGTGATCTGTTGTCAGCCGCAGAAGCACTCCTGGCCTTTGTCAAGACCTGCAAAGGCCGCACCAATAAAGACAACGCAAAGCTTGCCTCTCAGATCCGTAACCTGATCGAAAAGTGGAAATAACAAAAAGCTGACTTGCTTATTTGCAAGTCAGCTTTTTGATTGCCGCATTTTATTGGTAGGTGTATTTTTGTGAAATATAGTGAGTTGAATTACCGGCAAAAAACATTTAATAACTATGAAATACGTATTGGTATTTTGCCGATAATGTGGTATAATAACGGCAAGAAAACTCGCCGGGAGGTAACTATGGAATATATATCTGTCGTAAAAGTGGCTGAAAAATGGGGACTTTCTGAACGAAGTGTGCGAAATTACTGCGCTCATGGCAGAATTGCTGATGCCAAGCTTATCGGCAAAACTTGGTACATTCCAGAAGATGCACAGAAGCCGGAGCGTGCAAACAAGAAAAACGATGCGCCTACATTGCTGCAGATCCTGCGTGAGCAGAAGTCTGCCAAGATGACCGGTGGTATCTATCACAAGGTGCAGATTGATCTAACTTATAACTCAAACCATATTGAAGGCAGCCATCTGACTCACGATCAAACACGGTACATCTTTGAGACCAATACCATCGGTTTTGAAAATGAGGCCGTCAATGTGGATGATGTGATTGAAACGTCCAACCACTTCCGGTGTATTGATATGGTGATTGATCAGGCCGGCTCTGCGCTCACCGAGAAATTCATCAAGGAACTGCATTTTGTATTGAAGACCGGTACCAGCGACAGCCGTAAGGATTGGTTTGCGGTAGGGGAGTACAAGAAATTGCCTAACGATGTGGGCGGCAATGACACCACTCTGCCCGAGAATGTTGCCGATGAGATGCGCAAGCTACTTGCGGACTACAATGCGTTACCCCAAAAGACCTTTGAGGACATCGTAGCCTTCCATGTGGCCTTTGAACGTATCCATCCCTTCCAGGACGGAAATGGCCGTGTAGGCCGATTGATTCTCTTCAAAGAGTGCTTGAAGCACAACATCGTGCCGTTCATCATTGAGGATAATCTGAAGCTGTTCTACTACCGCGGCCTCAAAGAATGGGACCGTGAAAAAGGCTTTCTTATGGATACCTGCTTTACCGCTCAGGACCGCTTTAAGGCTTATTTGGATTACTTTAGGATTGCATATTGAACAGTAAAACACCCCGTCTTTTCGTTGAAGACGGGGCGTTGTTATAAGCTTTGTTGCAATGGTTTTTATCATTTGGTTTTGGGTTGTCGCGCCATTTTTACACCATTATAACACAATTTTGGCTTTCTGCAAGTTATTTGGAAACATTTCTTGCAGACAGGATGCCAAACAGCCCACAGGCTCGTATGCCTGTGGGCTGGGATGCTTAACGACGGATCCCATTTTTTACGAAATCCCCGTAGACCGGGGTTGCCAGACCAAAGCTACCGGAAACAGCGAGGATCTGTCCTGTGGTGTAGGCAGAGGCGTCGCCGGCAAAATAACACACTGCCTCTGCAATCTCCTCCGTTAGACCGATGCGTCCCAGTGGGATATGCCGCAGAAACAGATTTCGGAAATCGTCAGACAGGTGCTTTTCCACCGCCTCGGTGGCGGTCATCCCCGGAAGAACGGCGTTGCACCGGATATGATGCTTTGCCTCCTGCACAGCGATGAGCTTTGTCAGATAGTTGATTGCCGCCTTGCTGGTGCCGTAGGCGACCTGAGAAATATCCGGCACAAGACCACCCACAGAAGAGATGTTGACGATACTGCCGCCGCCGCGGTTTGCCATATGCTTTGCCGCCGCCTGGCTTGCCATAAAGACGCTTCGCAGGTTCAGGTTGACTGTGTCCAAAAATACCTGCGGGTCTGTGTTGGCGAAATCCAGATCCTTGCCGGGATTGGACGTACCGAAATTGTTGACCAGCACATCGATGCCGCCGGCATCCGCCACCACATCCTCCACCATAGCAGAAAAGGTTTCCGGCTTGGTGGCATCGTTATACACACATTTTACGCCATCCAGGGTGTTTGCTATTTCCTGCGCCCGCTCCATATCCCGGGCAGCCATATAGACCTTAGCGCCTTCCTGGGCGCATTTTTTCACAATGGCAAGTCCGATTCCCCGGGTGGAGGCTGTTATCAGAATGACTTTATCCTTTAACCGCATACTAATTCTCCTTTATGACCTTTCGTTTTGGAAGGAAGGCAACCGCAACGATACCCAATGCTACGCACAGGATCTCCGCGACCGCCAAAAAATGAATGGATGCAACTGCTGCAGAGGCTTCCGCTGTGCCTGCTGCGATTCTTCCTGTGATCTGATTTGTAAATAGGGGGACAAATACAGCCACGCCAAAGGGTGCTGCCAGATCCCGGAACAGACCGTAAGTGCCTGTACCCGCACCTGCCTCCTGAGGCGTCAATCCCGAAAGGACGACCTTCATAAAGATGGTACCGTTTCCGCCCAGACCAAAGCCAAGGATGCCCAGAGAAGCCATCAGTAACAATACGGAAGTGACCTCTGTGAACAATAGCAGGATGCCACATCCGATCCCGGTCAGCAGGAATGACCCTGTCAGGATCCGTTTCGGGTCAAACTTATCCGCCAGAGGGCCCAATACAACTGCGCCCAAAGACATACCCACATACATCACCGAGATAGCGTAGCCGGAAATGGCGGTATTGTTTGGCTGGGTGTAATTAACAAAGACGATGGTGTTGGTCATATTGGCCTGCATCAGCCCCTGGGTCAGAAACAGAGCCAGAACACTAAGAACAAAGGCACTGCGCCCCATAAAGCCGCCTGAAAGAATGGGGTGGGCGCTTTTCTTTTCTGTAAGGACAAGGCAAACCAGACTAACGGCTGCGGCAGCCAGCACGATGAGAAACGGCGCAGATGTCCAGCCGAAGTTCTGCCCAAAGGAGGGGACGCACAGCAGCAGGCTGAAGAAGATCAGAACCAACACAGCCCCGGAAACATCAAAGTTCTGCAGCGGCTTTTTTACAGATATTTGATTGCGGGAGGTAAGGACGCAGGTGGCAAAGATGCCGGCGCAAATGATGACACAAACCCATAACATAGTCCGCCACCCGTAACCGGATACCAGCAGACCGCCGATGGTGGGCCCGATGATCACCGAAGCACTGGACAGAAGCATATACAGAGAAAAGCCCTTTGCGATCTTATCCTGTGGAAACTCTGTAGCGATATAGGCAAGGATCACAGGACCCATTGCTGCCGTGCCGATGCCTACAATAAACCGGGCGACCATCATAAACACAAGGGAGTTCGCAAGAGCAGACAGCACATTTCCTAAGGTGAATACCGCAATACCCAGGAGCAGCGTCTTTCTGCGCCCGATCACATCCCCGACTTTGCCAAGAATGGGTGCGCAGGCAGCAGTGGACATAGCCTGTGCCAGAGCTGTCCAGGTGGTGTTGTTGTAGGCGATGCCAATGTCCTGTACAAAAGCCGGCCCTAAAACTGTAGAAAAGCCGCCCACCAGACCGATCAGAAGCGCGGCCAATGCATATGGAATAAACTGAAGTTTATATGCCATTATTTCACATCCTTTTGGCTGTAGTATGTCCAGATTTTTTGCATTATTGCGATTTTTTAGGACACACTTTTCACAGGAGGGATCGAATATGAAACAGAAGTTTTTTGTTTGCCGGCACTGCGGCAATATTGTCGCAATGATTCGGGACAAGGGTGTTCCCATCTACTGCTGCGGTGAGGAAATGCAGGAGCTGATTCCCGGTACAACAGAAGCGTCCGGTGAAAAGCATATCCCGGTATATGAGGTAGAGGGCAATACCGTCCATGTAACGGTCGGCTCTGTGGAGCATCCCATGACCCGGGAGCACTATATTGAATGGGTGTGCCTTGAAACGGAGCACGGGATCCAGTATGCCCACCTCGACCCGGATGATAAGCCCAAGGCTAAATTTTCTATCTGTGATGGGGATGAAGTCCGGGCAGTATACGCATTTTGCAATCAACACGATTTATGGAGGAAGTAAGTATGTCTATGATCAACAAGGAAATTTCCGATTTTCGCACCTACGCCTATCACGAAAATGATTTTAAGTTTGTAAGCAAGGAAGATATTCTGGGAAAATGGAGTGTCTTTTTCTTCTATCCGGCGGACTTTACCTTCGTGTGTCCCACGGAGCTGGAGGATCTGGCAGAGAAGTATGAGCAGTTCCGCGCCATCGGATGCGAGGTCTATTCTGTGTCTACGGATACGCATTTTGTCCACAAGGCATGGCACGATGCGTCTGAGCGAATCAAGAAGATCAACTATCCTATGCTGGCAGACCCCACACACAGCATCTCCAAGGACTTTGAAGTATTGATCGAAGCAGACGGTCTTGCCGAGCGTGGCACATTCATTATCAATCCTGAGGGTAAGATCGTAGGCTATGAGGTAACTGCCGGCAATGTGGGCAGAAACGCTGAGGAGCTGCTGCGCAAGGTGCAGGCTTGCCAGTTTGTCCACGCCCATGGCGACCAAGTCTGTCCTGCTAACTGGAAACCCGGCGCGGAAACCCTGAAGCCCAGTCTGGATCTTGTGGGACAGCTTTGATGGAGAATTTATACGATGTGATCGTAGTCGGCGGTGGTCCTGCGGGGCTGACCGCCGCGCTGTACCTTGCCCGGGCGAAATACCGTGTGCTGGTCTTGGAAAAGGAACAGTTCGGCGGACAGATCGCCATTACCCACGAGGTGGTGAACTACCCCGGCATTGCCAAAACCAGCGGCAAAGCCCTGACGGATACCATCCGGCAGCAGGCGGAGCGTTTCGGTGCGGAATTCATATTGGGGGAAGCCACCGGCTTTGACCTTGCCGGGGATATTAAGACGGTGCATACGGACAAAGGGGACTACCGCTGTTTCGGCATCCTGCTGGCTACCGGCGCGCACCCACGGACCGTCGGCTTCAAAGGGGAGGAGGAACATAAGGGCAGAGGTGTTGCCTACTGCGCCACCTGCGATGGAGAATTCTTTACGGGGAAAGAAATTTTTGTGGTTGGCGGCGGATACGCAGCGGCGGAGGAAAGTGTATTCCTGACGAAATTTGCCCGGCACGTGACCATCCTTGTCCGAAAGGATGACTTCTCCTGTGCCGCATCTGTGGCAGATCAGGCGAAGAACCACGAAAAGATCACCGCGCTGTATAACACGGTGATGGAGGAAGTATCCGGGGAGAACGGACTGACCTATGCTCGATACAAAAATACCGCCACCGGAGAGGTGGCGGAATATAAGAGCGAGGAAACCTTTGGTGTCTTCGTGTTTGCCGGATACGCCCCGGCAACGGAAGCGGTCAAGGGCGTTGTGGAGCTGAATGAGCATGGGTATATCGTAACGGACGCGTCCCAGAAAACCAGCGCAGACGGCGTCTATGCAGCGGGAGATGTGTGCATCAAGCCCTTGCGGCAGGTGGTGACAGCCACCGCTGACGGTGCATTGGCAGCCACAGAACTGGAAAAATATGTGGCATCGATGCAGAGAAAGACCGGACTGCGTGCAGATGCCCCTGCTCCAAAGCAAGGCGAAGCGGCAGTCACAGTCGACACCCACCAGTCGGAAAATTCCAGCGAGCTTTTCACAGAAGAAATGCGGCAGCAGCTGGATACTGTATTTGCCAGAATGGAAAAGCCGTTGCTGCTGAAGCTCTATTTGGACAGCCGCCCGGTTTCGGCAGAGCTGGAAAGCTTTATGACCGCCCTCGCGGCGCTTTCTGACAAATTAGAGCTGGCGGTATCTGACAGACAGACAGAAGAAACCTTTGCGCCATGTGTGGAAGTGTGTCAGGCGGATGGTACGCCTACAGGTCTTGCTTTTCACGGCGTTCCCAGCGGTCACGAGTTTACCTCTTTTGTGCTGGGGCTTTATAATGCGGCCGGTCCGGGACAGACCATAGATGAGGATGCCAAACAAAAAATTGCAGCCATCACAAAACCCACAGATATCAAAATCCTGGTCACACTGTCATGCACCATGTGCCCGGATCTGGTGGTGGCTGCGCAGCGGATCGCCACGTCCAATCCCAATGTGACTGCCCACGTGTATGACATTCGCCATTTTGAGAACTTGAAGGATCAGTACAAGGTAATGAGCGTGCCGTGTATGGTAGTAAATGACGATACAGTGTTGTTTGGAAAAAAGAATATATCGCAGATTCTTCAGGTCCTTCTTAAGTAACCAATATACAATGAACAGCAAACACCCCGTCTTAAAACAAGGCGGGGTGTTGTCATGCGATATGGGGTTTATGAGAACCGATGGTCGAACATTGATCTGTGAAATATGGGCACCGGGTTTTATTGCACAAGACAATAATGAAGCCTTGGAATTATATAACAACCACGGCAAATGAAATCGGGATGGGACAACGCTAGACACAAATATATTATTTTTTTCAATCATTTTTCAATGTTTTATGCTATAATGAGTATAAAAGGGGGTGGCCTTGTGCGGCTCTTGCTGGTTGAAGATGAAAAAAGAATGGCGCAAGCGCTATGTGAAATCCTGCGCCAGGAAAACTATGAGGTGGACCACTGTGCTAATGGCATTGACGGTGCAGCCGTCATAGAATCCGGTGTCTATGATGTTGTGATTCTGGATGTTATGCTCCCGGGAATGAATGGGTATGAGATCGCAAAGAGCGTTCGCAGCAAGGGGGTCGTCACGCCAATCTTGATGCTCACAGCCAAGGCAGAGCTGGATGACAAGGTCACCGGTCTTGACTGCGGTGCAGACGATTATTTAACGAAGCCCTTTATGACAAAAGAATTGCTTGCACGGCTTCGCGCATTGGGAAGAAGAACGCTTGGTACAACCGACGGCGTGTTGTCTTACGGCGATATAACGCTTGATACCGGCACACTCACCCTGTCCTGCACGGCAAACGGTCAGAGTGTAAGACTCAGTGAGAAGGAATACCGTATTCTGGAATATTTGATCGTGAACGGCGGTCAGATTCTCACCCGTGAACAGCTGGCGGTGAAGATCTGGGGGTTTGAGAGCGAAGCGGAATACAACAACGTGGAAGTATATATGTCCTTTACCCGTAAAAAGCTTGCGTTTGTGGAAGCAAACACTGAGATCAAAGCGGTAAGAGGCATTGGATATGAATTGAGGTGCGACAATGTTTGAGAAGTCAAGACGAAAAATCGTTGCCGCTATTATGTCCGTTCTGATTCTTTTGTGGGTAGGAACGCTGGGGGTCATTTATGCATCCAGCTATTTTGAGATGAAAACCCAAAATGAGCAGATGTTGCGGCTTCATGCTGAAACCTATAGTCTGCCCCAATCGTTTGAGCAAATGGTGCCGCCCAATAGACCGGTGCCCGGTGGTAATCATGGATTCAAACCCGGTTTTGATCCGGAATCGCCCAAGTTCCGCTTGTCCACCTTCTATACAGTTGCTGTTTCCTATGACGGCAAGATCCTTGAAATTAAAAACGAACCGCCTACGGTGCATACCAATGAGGATTTGGCGGAAATGGCAAAGGATATTATAGAGGATGACGAAAGCACCGGCACGGAGGACAATCTGGCATTTCTGAGAACAGATAAGGGTGGTTATATCCTCGTAACCTTTATGGATAACACGGTTATTAACGAAAGCGCTATGACTTTGTTTCGGTATACTCTGATCTTCGGCGGCGTTGCTATGATTCTGTTTTTCTTTATTTCAATATTCCTTGCCAGGAAGATCGTGGGTCCTCTGGAGGAAAGCTATCAAAAGCAAAAGCAGTTTATATCCGATGCGGGACATGAGCTGAAGACGCCGGTGTCGGTGGTCAGCGCCAATGCAGAGCTTTTGTCCAGAGAGCTTGGGGATAACCAATGGCTTGCGAATATCCAATATGAAAATGAGCGGATGGGGATGCTGGTGGGGCAGCTGCTGGACCTTGCCCGGACGGAAAGTGTGATCCCTCAGATGGAACACATTGATCTGAGCCGCCTTGTGGCAGGAGAGGCCCTGCCCTTTGAAAGCGTTGCCTTTGAGAAGGGGCTAGTGCTCAGCAGTGATATTGCAAACGAAATTACCGTAGAAGGCAACAGCACCCAACTGAAACAGCTGACCTCTATCCTGCTGGACAATGCGATTCGCCACAGCAAATCCGAAGGCGAAGTTCGCTTGATGCTGTCCAAGGAACACGGTGTCGTGGAGTTGTCCGTAATGAACAACGCAGATGCAATTCCGAATCAGCAGCGGGATCTGATCTTTGAGCGATTCTACCGTGTAGATACTGCCCGGAACGGTGAGGACAAGCATTACGGTCTCGGTCTTGCGATTGCCAAGGCGATCGTATATGCCCATCACGGTCATATCGGGGTGCTTTGCTACGACGGACTTGTGGAATTTCGTGTGACTCTGCCTGCTGCGCGGTAAAAGTAAAGATTTTGTGACTTCAATAAAACTTCAATCTTCCTCCTGTACAATGATGCCAATCAAAGTACAGGAGGATTATTTATGGCAGTTCAAACCGTATTCAAAAGATACGAATTGAAATATCTGCTGACGCCTGAACAGAAAGAAAAAGTGCTTGCGGCAATGGCACCGTATATGCAGCTTGATCAGTACGGCAGGACCACTATCCGCAACCTTTATTACGATACAGACACCTATCTTTTGATCCGACGTTCCATTGAGAAACCGGTCTATAAAGAAAAACTTCGCATAAGAAGTTACAGCCAAGCAGCTGCTGACAGTGCTGTATTTGTGGAGCTGAAGAAAAAGTGGGGCGGCGTGGTTTATAAGCGCAGGATTTCTATGCCGAATCAAGATGCCGTAGCGTGGCTGGCCGGGGAAAAGCATTGCGATCGGCAAACGCAGATCGCAAACGAGATCGATTATTTTATGGAATTGTACAGCGTACTGCGTCCCACCGTTTTTCTCTCTTATGAAAGAGAAGCATACTATTGTCATAACGGCACGGATTTTCGTGTAACCTTTGACGATACCATCTTGTGCAGGCAAGATGACCTGTCCCTGGAATCTGAGGTCTACGGCACGGAGATCCTTCCGGAAGGTATGACTTTAATGGAGATCAAGTGCAGCGGCGGTATCCCGCTATGGATGACCAGAGTGCTGTCAAAAGAAAAAATTTATAAAACTTCCTTTTCCAAATACGGAACAGCTTACCAAGTGCTGATCTTTCCCCAAACCCACCCGATGAATTCCTATCATATGCTGGAGGTAACTACCAATGCTTGAAAATGTATTCCAAGGACTGTTTGATACAGATTTCACTGCGGTCATTAGCGTGACCGATTTTATGCTTTGCCTTGGTTGTTCCCTTGGGCTTGGTCTAATAATGGCGTTTGCTTATATGTACCGTACCCGTTATACCAAGAGCTTTGTGATCACTTTGGCACTGCTTCCTGCGGTTGTATGTGTGGTCATTATGCTGGTTAACGGCAATGTGGGGACCGGTGTAGCGGTAGCGGGTGCGTTCAGCCTTGTCCGATTTCGCAGCGTTCCCGGTACGGCTAAGGAGATCTGCATGCTGTTTTTGGCTATGGGCGCGGGCTTGATCGCCGGCATGGGATATCTTGGCTTTGCAGTATTATTTACCGTGGTGATGTGCGCGATGTTTGTGCTGTATAACCGCTTGGATTTCGGTACGAAGAAGAATGCAGCTGTCTTTAAGACCTTTACCATCACCATCCCGGAAGATCTGGACTACTCCGGTGTTTTTGACGACATTTTTTCCAAGTATACCTGCTCTCACGATCTGATTCGGGTTAAGACGACCAATATGGGCAGTATGTTCAGGCTTACTTACAATGTGGAGCTTTCCAATGCTGCCTGCGAGAAAGAGATGATCGACAAGATCCGCTGCAGAAACGGTAATCTGGAGATCGCGGTGTCTAAGCAGGAAACCGCTGTGACAGAATTGTAACGGAGGGATTCTATGAAGAAAATATTATCGATTCTTTTCGTTCCGGCACTCATACTTGGTATGTTTGTCGGGTGTGACCTTGCGAGTATAACGAAACCAAGCGACAGTTCCGCAACCGGCGATGTGAATGGCGATACGCCCCATGTGGAGGTCGATTTCACAAAAACCGACGGGGATATGTTCACAGAGCGTGATAGCAAAACTTCGTATGATGAGGGCGAGGCGGTTAAGATCCAACTGAATGGAGCATCTGCTACCGCGAGCTCCGACAGTGTTCAGATCAACGGCTCTACCGTTGTTATGAAAGAGGAGGCTACCTATATCATTTCCGGAAGTTTAACGGACGGTATGCTCATTGTGGATGCGCCGGATACCGCTAAGCTGCAGCTTGTTTTGAACGGTGCAGATATTACCGGTAAAACATCTGCCGCGCTGTATATACGGGAAGCGGACAAAGTGTTTGTGACCCTTGCGGGCGGCACAACCAATTCCCTTACCAATGGTGGCAGCTTTACCGCTATCGACGACAGCAATATCGATGCGGCCCTGTTTTCCAAGCAGGATCTGACACTGAACGGCGCCGGCTCTTTGACGGTAACATCTCCAGCCGGACATGGCATTGTTAGTAAGGATGACTTAGTGATCACCGGGGGCAACTATGTGGTCAATTCCGCATCTCACGGTCTGGATGCCAATGACAGTGTGCGGATTGCCAATGCCGGTCTTACCATAGATGCCGGTAAGGATGCTATTCACTGCGAAAACAGTGAAGATACATCCAAAGGCTTTGTCTATATTTCCAGTGGAAGCATCAAGGGGGAAGCGGAAGGGGACGGTATTACCGCATCATCTTATATGCAGATCGCAGGCGGCGCCATCGATCTGCTGGTAGGCGGCGGCAGCACGAACGGTACAAAGGAACATTCGGATTCCTTTGGCGGATTTATGGGTGGTGGCAGACCCGGACAGATGAAGCCGGGTAATTCTCAAAACACAACAACTGAGGAAGCCGGCACCAGCATGAAGGGGCTGAAGAGCGTAAACAGCATGTTGATCTCCGGTGGCAATATTACTATCAATTCTGCGGACGATTCTATTCATTCGGATGCCTCGGTCATTCTTAACGGCGGTACATTTGTTCTTGCGTCCGGGGATGATGCCATTCACGCAGAGGACACTTTGACTGTTACCGCAGGTAAGGTTGATATTTCCGAGTGCTATGAGGGACTGGAAGCTTTGCACATCGATGTGCAGGGCGGTGATATTACACTCAAAGCAAGCGATGACGGACTGAACGCCGCAGGGGGTACAGATCAGAGCGGAACAGAAGGCGGTCGTGACGGTATGTTTGGCGGCGGCAGACCCGGCGGTGGATTTGGCGGTATGTCCGGCAGTTCCAACGGCAGCATTAAAGTCTCCGGCGGTACGCTTTATATCAACTCCTCCGGTGACGGTATAGATGCCAACGGCATATTGGAAATCTCCGGCGGCTACACAATTGTTGTCGGACCCACCCAAGGGGACACTGCAACACTGGATTACGATAGAAGCGCGACTATAACCGGCGGTACATTTATCGGCACTGGTGCTTCGGGTATGGCGCAAAGCTTCAGCAGCTCCACCCAGGGTGTTGTAGCGATCGGTGTTGGCAACCGGTCCGCAGGAACGCAGATCGTTCTGAAGGACGCAAAGGACAATGTGCTGATCACCCACCAGCCGGAACTGAACTTTGCTGTGGTCATTCTATCAAGCCCGGAACTGGTAAAGGGAGAGGCCTACACAATTATGGTCGGCTCAGACTCCGGCAGTGTTGAAGCAAGCTGATATATTAAATAAAAACACCTGACCGAGGCATTCCGCCACGGTCAGGTGTTGCTATATTCTCTCAGGAATTACTTTTTTCTCGCGTAGATCTTTGCCAGACCGCCCTCGCTGGTTTCCCGGAAGCGGTGATTCAGGTTGATGCCGGTCTCGTGCATCGCGCGGCAGACCATATCATAGCTGATGTTTCGGGAGCCGGTGAGGAAATAGCTTAAGTTGCAGGCGTTCATTGCCCGCATAGCGGCAACGGCGTTTCGCTCGATACAGGGGATCTGCACCAGACCGCAGATGGGGTCACAGGTCAGTCCCAGATGGTGCTCCATTGCCACCTCGGCGGCGTATTCTACTTGATCTAAGTTTTGCCCATACAGCTCAGCCAGTGCGGCGGCGGCCATAGAACAGGCAGTGCCGATCTCAGCCTGGCAGCCGCATTCTGCACCGGAAATGGATGCGTTGCGCTTGGTGAGAGAGCCGATGATACCTGCGGCAGCAAGTCCACGGAGGATCTGCTCGTCGGTATATCCCCGGGTGTCCTGGGCATATTTCAGCACAGCCGGTAGAACGCCGCAAGCGCCGCAGGTAGGCGCGGTAACGATGGTGCCGTTATCCGCATTTTGCTCTGCCACGGCGTAAGAGTAGGCGGCGATCAGCTGGAATTCTTTCAGCGCGGGCACATCTTCCTCAGGCTTCTGCTCATACAGGTACTTTGCCTTGCGTTGTACATTCAGCCCACCGGGCAATACACCGGTGGCGGAAAGACCGTCGGCAATACATTGCTTCATAGTGAGCCAGACATTCATCAGGAAATCCCAGATGTCTTCTCCTTCGTTCAGCTCCACATAGTCGCTGAGTTTTTCAATATAACGCCACTTGCAGAAATCTGCGATCTCTGCAAAGGAGTTTTCGGGATATATCTCCGGGGTGTCCAGAGCGCTTTCCCCGGGAACGCGAATATCTCCGCCGCCAATGGACTCCACCCGCAGAGTGCCGATCTCCTTGCCGTCCTTTTCGGCAAAGAAGTCCAGAGTGTTGGGATGGGAATCCACCAGAACTTCATCCGAATAAATGATCTGGGTGGAAACAGGCGCAAGCACCTCCCGCAGCACCCGGTCCGTGCCGTGACCGATACCGGTCTTGTTCAGCGAACCGTAGAGAACGACCCGGAAGGCGTCTGCCTCCGGATAGGTGCTCTTAAACAAACGGGCAGCCCGTTCCGGTCCCATAGTGTGGGATGAGGACGGACCTTTGCCGATCTTATAAATTTCACGGATCGATTTCATATGTATACCTCCGTAGGTTACGTTCCTTTGCCAGTATACCAAATTTTTGCGGGAAATACAATGGTTTCCGAAAAATATTTAGGAGGGGAAGGGAGACTCCGGCTCGGTGGCACGCAAAGCCTCCAAAGAAAGCTCAGCCGCCAGTTTGAACAGAGCATCCGACAGCACCTGCTCCAGAGGCTTACCGGAAGCGGCGGCAATGCGGGAGTAAAAGAGAGCCACCGTTGGCTCCAGAAGCAAGGTTACACAGGTCATAAGGACCTCCCGAAAAAGAGGATTGAAAACTGTATCTCATCCTATGCAAACCCTTGACAGGTGTGATACAATATTAGGTAATAAAACCCGAGCTTTGAGAGGATGAATATAATGGCAAAAGAAAAAAAGGTCACGGAAATCACGGATATGGAGGTAGACTTCGCCCAATGGTTCACGGATGTGTGCAAGAAGGCGCAGCTGATCGACTATTCCTCCATTAAGGGAATCTTTGTCTATCGCCCCTACGGCTATGCCATCTGGGAGAACATCCAGCGCATTATGGACGCGGAGTTCAAGAAGACCGGTGCGGAAAATGTGTATATGCCTATGCTGATCCCTGAAAGTCTGCTGCAGAAGGAAAAGGATCATGTGGAGGGCTTTGCTCCCGAATGTGCCTGGGTCACCTACGGCGGCAGCGAGGAACTGGAGGAGCGCTACTGCATCCGTCCCACCTCTGAGACGCTGTTCTGCGAGTACTTTAAGAATGCCATCCAGTCCCACCGGGATCTTCCTATGATGCTGAACCAGTGGTGCAGCGTTCTGCGTTGGGAGAAGACAAGCCGTCCGTTCCTGCGGCACAGAGAGTTCCTGTGGCAGGAGGGACATACTATGCACGCCACCGCGGAGGAGGCAAGGGAAGAGACGGAGCGGATGCTCAATGTCTATGCCGACTTCTGCGAGAATGTGTTGGCAATGCCGGTGACCCGCGGTCAGAAGACCGACAAGGAGAAATTCAACGGCGCAGAAGCGACCTACACCATTGAGTGTATGATGCACGACCGCAAGGCACTGCAGGCAGGCACATCCCACTACTTCGGAGACGGCTTCGCCAAGGCGTTTGATATTACATTTACCGATAAGAACAACCAGAAGGTCAACCCCCACCAGACCTCCTGGGGCGTATCTACCAGACTCATCGGCGGCATCATTATGACCCACGGTGATAATAACGGTCTGGTACTGCCGCCTAAGGTAGCACCCATTCAGGTGGTTGTCTTGCCCATCGCCCAGCATAAGCCCGGCGTTCTGGAGGCGGCGGCAGAACTGAAAGAGCGGCTGGCATCTGCCGGCTTCCGGGTAAAGATGGACGACTCCGACAATTCCATGGGCTGGAAGTGCGCGGAGTATGAAATGAAGGGTGTGCCTCTGCGTGTAGAGTGCGGTCCCCGGGATCTGGAGAACGGACAGTGCGTGCTGGTGCGCCGGAACGACGGTGAAAAGACGGTTGTGAATCTTTCTGATCTGGAGACAGCCGTGGCAGAGCAGTTGGAGCTGGTGCATCAGGGTATGTACGCCAAGGCAAAGAAGAATCTGGAAGATCACATTTACGAGGCACATTCTCTGGAAGAGGCAAAGAAGCTGCAGGAAGAAAACGGCGGATTTATCAAGACCATGTGGTGCGGCGAGCTGGAGTGCGAGCTGAAGATGAAGGAAGTGGCCGGTATGTCGTCGCGCTGTATGCCCTTTGCACAGGAAAACCTGGGAGATACCTGCCCCGTCTGCGGCAAGCCTGCCAAGAAGATGATCTACTGGGGCGTAGCCTATTAAATTAAAAAAGGAACGATATTGAGTCAGATTGACCCCGGTATCGTTCCTTTTTATAATATGTGTAACCTTTTTGCTATAGACGGTGCTTATAAGGGTGTACACACAGAAAGGAGGGAGTGCGATGGATGACAGCAGTATCGTTGCGCTGTATTTGCGCCGTGACGAATTGGCGATTCGGCAGACCGCGGAAAAATACGGCAGCCGGCTGCGGGCGTTGGCTTATGGGATCGTTTGTGATCGGGACACCGCGGAAGAATGCGAGAATGATACATATATGGAGGCGTGGAAGTCTATTCCACCCCACGAGCCGAGGGAGTATTTGTATGCTTTCCTTGCCCGGATCACCCGGCATATTTCCCTGAATTGCTGCCGCGACCGTAGCCGGCTGAAACGCAGTGCTTTTGTCTGTGAGCTCAGTGGGGAACTGGAGCAGTGCATTCCTTCGCCGGATGATGTGCTATGCCGTATAGAGGAGATGGAATTGCGGGACGCGATCAATGGATTTTTGCGCGGGCTGGATCAGGAGAAACGGAATATTTTCGTCCGCCGATATTGGTATCTGGATTCCGTGGCGGACATAGCCCGGCGCTTTGCTATATCAGAGAGCAAGGCGAAGATCACCCTGATGCGCTGTCGTAACCAACTGCGGGAATATCTGAAGAGGGAGGGATACACAGTATGAGAGGAAACGAATTACTGGATAGGATGGATTTAATCGATCCTGCATTTGTGGAAGCTGCGGATGCACCTGTACCCTTCAAAAACCGCAGGCGCATTCGGTGGGCAATTCTGGCAGCCTGCCTCTGCGTGATGCTGTGTGCTGTGACGGCGGTGGCGACCAGCGGTTTTGGTACACGGCTGATCGAGCGTTTTACTTCCCGCACCGAGCCTGGCTCTGACTACACAGAATCCGGATATAAATTGCAAGTGGATGTGGAGAAGATCCCGTTTTCCGCAATGAAAGGGCAGATCCGGGATGTTCCGTCATTTATTCGGGAACAATTTCGTGTATATAAACCCTATATGAGCTGGTTTCCCGGGCATTGGCAGAAAACCTTTGCATCCCGGGACGAAGCCTGCGACTACATTGGCTTTGGAAAGCTGAAATACCCGCGGTGGGATTTGAAAGAAACAGGGACAGACCTCAATGTTTACGGCACAGATAACGGCAATGTTCTTTCGGTTATGGTGGAGACCCGATATACTGCAGGGGACATCCGTCTGCAGTTTTTTTCCAAAATGTATACCGAAAAATATCAAGGTGAGATAACACTCAGCGCTATCACTACGGAATATGCCGAGTTTTCAGAATCCGTCCGCACCACAGCAAATCACAAGCGGCTGCATATCATCAGGCAGACGGCGCTGGCAAGCGGATATCTGGGGCTGGACGGATATTTGGTAGAGGACGGTGTTTTATATAATCTGCATATTGCCTACTTGGAAGAGGATGCGCAGCAGGCAAACGAACTATTGCACCGGTGGGCAGATTTGTTTTGAGAATTGATACTCTAGGCGTAGTAAATCCCTCCGCATAGCACACTATGCGGAGGGATTTTGTTTATACTTTTGCTCTGGGCAGGATCTGGTGCTCGATCACGTTTACCAATCTGTCCAGCTCGTCGTGGGTAGTATCTCTGGAGAGGGAGATGCGGAAGGAACTGTCAATAACCTCCGGCGGCAGCGCCATCGCTGTCATTACGTGGCTGCGATGACCCTTGGCGCAGGCAGAGCCGGCAGAGACGCAGATGCCGTTGTCTTGCAGGATGTTGATGCTGTTCTGTGTGGGGACGCCGGGGATGGAAACGGACAGGATGTGGGGCGCTTGGTGTGCGCCGTTGATTTTTACGCCCTCTAGTTTACATAACTTTTCAATCAACCCGTCCAGCAATTCCTTTTCCCGCAGAGCATCCTGCCGGAAGGTGGCAGATACCGCCTGGCAGGCGGCGGCAAAGCCCATAATTGCGGGTGTGCCTTCGGTGCCGCTGCGCAAACCGTTTTCCTGTCCGCCGCCGTACAGCAGAGGCGGGAAGGATTTGAGCCGCGGACTGATATACAGTGCGCCTGCGCCCTTCGGTCCGTGTACTTTGTGAGAGGAGACGGAAATGAGATCAGCCCCCAGCGTTTTTGCCTGGAACGGCACTTTTAGAAATCCCTGTACCGCATCCGTGTGGAAGATAACATCAGGACAAACCTTGCGCGCCAGCTTTGCCATTTGGGAAATGGGCATTACTGCACCGGTTTCGTTGTTGACCATCATTACAGAGATTAGAAAGGTATCCGCCCGCAAAGCGGAACGGAAGCTTTCCAAAGTGATCTGCCCCTGCGCATCGGGCTGCAGATAGGTGACGGTGAATCCTTGTGTTTCCAGATCTTTCAGAGCATTCAGGATCGCGGGATGCTCAATGGCGGTAGAAAGGATGTGTTTGTTTTTCTTGCCAAAGCGTCTGGCAGCGCCAAACAGCGCCCAGTTGTCGGCCTCTGTTCCGCCGGATGTGAAAAACACCCGGTCGGGCTCTGCGCCCATAGCGGTAGCTACCCGCCCTCTGGCGGTGCGCATTGCGTGGGCGGCATCAATGCCGAACTGATACAGCGCGCTGGGATTTGCCCAAAGCTCTGTGAGCGCAGCGGTCATCGCCTCTACAGCCTCTGCACAGGGCTTTGTGGTGGCGGAATTATCCAAATAAATCATATGATCTCACTTTCCTACGCAGAATCGTTCGAAAATTCTCGCGGTGATGTCCTCCCGCACGGTAGCGCCGGTGACTTCGCCCATTGCCTCCATCGCTTCCTCCACATCGGTCAGTAAGGCATCCGGTGTCAGTCCCAGTTGCAGTCCCTGCAGGCTGCGGAGCATAGACTCGTGGGCGCGTCGGATGGCATCATACTGCCGTGCGTTGGTAAGAACAGAGCCGTCACAGGGGATCTGTCCGTCAAACATAAGGTCTACGGTATCCGCAAGCAGGTCAAGACCCTCCCCGGTTTTTGCACAGATCGGGATCACAGTGGAAAACGGCAAGTCGGAAGGAACGACTGCCTGCCCCAAATCGGATTTGTTGATCAGGGCGATGGACTGCTTCGCGTCTAGACAGACATCAATTACGGCGCGGTCTTCGTCGGTCAGCGGCTGAGAACCGTCACAGACAAAGATCACAAGGTCTGCATTTTCTGCGGCAGCCTTAGATCTTTCTACGCCGATGGCCTCAATGCGATCCTCGGTTTCCCGCATACCTGCGGTATCGATGAGCCGCAGACGGGTCGAGCCCAACAGGACGGATTCCTCCACGGTGTCCCGGGTGGTGCCTGCGATCTCTGTGACGATGACCCGCTCATAGCCTGCCAGCGCATTCAAAAGACTGGACTTGCCCACATTGGGCTTTCCCACGATAGCGGCGGACACGCCCTGCTTCAGAATGTGTCCCTGTCCGTAGGTTTGCAATATGGCTTGGAGGGCTTTGGTGTCTGAGCGCAGAGTACTGCTGTAATTTTCCAGACCGAAATCCTCAATATCCTCATCGGGATAATCCAGCACCGCGTGAAAATGACTGCACAGATCTGTCAGATCATTATAAATAGGAGAAAGCTTCTTTTGCAGGATGCCGGAGACTTGCCCTGCGGCGTTGGCGGCTGCTTCTGCGGTTTCTGCTTCGATCAGGTCGATGACCGCCTCGGCTTGGGTCAGTCCCAGTTTGCCGTTCAGAAAGGCACGCTTGGTAAATTCTCCACGCCCGGCAGGCTTTGCGCCGGCGGCGTAGAGCGCCTCCAGTCCGGCTGCCAGAACGGCAGGTGAGCCGTGGCAGTGAAATTCCACCGTGTCTTCTCCGGTATAGCTGTGCGGGCCGCGGGAATAGACCGCCATACACTGGTCAATGACCCGACCCTGCTTGTCGCGGAGTTCGCCCAGGACCAGCTTTCGGTCCGGCGCATCCGACAGCTTCTTATTATTTAATAATGTAAATACCTTCCCGGCGACCTGGGCGCAGCTATCCCCGGACAGACGCAGAATGCCAATGGCACTGATCTGATTTCCGGTAGATACAGCAGCAATCACGTGCGACATACGATTTCCTCCGATTTGTTCTTATATAATATAATACCACGGGCAAAATGGAATTGCAATCCACATAATTCCAGTGCTTTTGGGAAAACTATTCCGGAGGTGAGCCTATGAAAAATCCCAAAACCGGAAAGAAACCTGCATATCCCGGTGAGATGACAGATCAGAATATCCATTCTATTTTTAGTGGGGCGGGGGATTTTATCCGCAGGGAAGTACACTGCGGGAAATGGACCTTGTTTGCATATGCTATTGACGGTCTGGTATCCGGTGGGGATATGTCGGACTATGTGCTCAAGCCCATCACGGAACTGCTCCGGGGAGAGAGTATGCGGGAGCTTTACGAAAAGGCACTCTACGGCACAGTATATAATGCGGTGGCAGATGGCTGTGATGATCTGGACACCGTTGCCCTGAAGCTGGTGAACGGGTTTTGCGTGGTGTTGTTTCCGGGTATTGGCGCTATCGCCTTTGAGGTAAAGACCGGTGAAAAACGCAGTTTGTCCGGACCGGAGCTGGAGCATACCTCAAAAGGACCGAAAGATGCCTTTGTGGAAACGGTGCGGTCAAATACCAGTCTGCTCCGCCGTCACCTGCGTACACCCGACCTGCGCTTGTATGAGATGCAGGTAGGCAGACGGAGTCTTACCAATGTGACGGTGGTGTGGGTAGAGGGGATCACAAACTCCGATTATGTTGACCGCATGAAGCAGAGACTGGAAAATATGGACATCGAGGGGCTGTTGACACCGTCTGCGGTGGAAGAATATATTTCCGGGTCGAGAGCGACAGCGTTCCCGCTGCTGCAATATACAGAGCGCACAGATCGCTTTTGCCGCGGAATTTTGAAGGGTAGGGTAGGACTGTTTGTGGACGGACTCCCGCTGGGATATTTAGCACCTGTGGATCTGGGGTTTCTGATGGATTCACCGGAGGATTACAGCCGGGACTATATCTCCGCCTCCTGGGTGCGGATTCTGCGCTATGGGGCGCTGTTGCTGGGGCTGATCCTGCCGGCGCTGTTTATTGCGATGACAGACCACCATATGAATCTCATTCCGTCACCGCTTGCAGAGGTGATCATACGGAGCAAAGAGGATGCGCCGTTTTCCTCTATGTGGGAAGCGCTGGGATTGCTCCTTGCGTTTGAACTGCTGCAGGAGTCGGGAGTGCATCTACCCCAGAGTATTGGGCAGTCGGTATCGATCATAGGCGGTATTGTGGTGGGAACTGTGGGCGTGGAAGCGGGATTGATCTCCCCAATCGCCTTGATCGTGGTCAGCCTCGCCGGTGTCTGTGGCTTCGTGCTTCCCAATCGTGACCTGGCAGCAGCAATCAGGGTCTCCAGGTTTGGGTTGGCAGTATTTGCGTCTGTGGCAGGTTTGCCGGGAATGGGGATAGGGCTGCTGTTGCTGCTGTTCCATTTGGCGACGATGAAAAGTCTGGGTGTCCCGTATCTGATCTCCTTTGAGCCGGCTCTTTTGCGTCGCCGGATAAGCCGCGACAAAAACCGGCCTAAACATCTGCATCCTAAGGATCGAAGGAATCAGAAGTAGGCGTTTGTGAGGAATGCACAGAAGAATGCAAAACGCCCCGAAAACCACAGCATATTTTGGGGTCAGACAGGCAACACGGGCACAAGAAATTGTGCCCGAAAAAACAGGTGTAAAAAGTGAGAAAACTGTATTGACAAATAGAAACGTGTTTGGTATCATAGCCAAGCCGTCAGACGAAATCTGCGGCAAATAAAAAGGCTGAAAAGAATTTTGTAAAAACGTGAAAAAAGTTCTTGACAAGCCAATGACTCTGTGCTAGAATGAGCAAGCTGTCCGATGAACGGGCGACCGGGAGGGCGGCGACTGTACCTTGTAAATTGAATAACGCAAAGACGAACAAACACCTTGGACAATTGATGAATTGTTTAAGTTTCGTGTATAACGAATTTAAGCCAACGAAAATTCTTGAGTAATATTGCTAGAAGCAAATTATTCAAAAACTTGATTTGGAGCACTACGGTGCTTTAGATACAAATTTTTGAGAGTTTGATCCTGGCTCAGGACGAACGCTGGCGGCGTGCCTAACACATGCAAGTCGAACGGGACTTAATGGAATGCGATTTCGGTCAAATGAAGTTAAGTTTAGTGGCGAACGGGTGAGTAACGCGTGAGAAACCTGCCTCTCAGTGGGGGACAACAGTTGGAAACGACTGCTAATACCGCATAATGTATTCGTAGGGCATCCTGTGGATACCAAAGCTTTATGTGCTGAGAGATGGTCTCGCGTCTGATTAGCTAGTTGGTGGGGTAACGGCTCACCAAGGCGACGATCAGTAGCCGGTCTGAGAGGATGAACGGCCACATTGGGACTGAGATACGGCCCAGACTCCTACGGGAGGCAGCAGTGGGGAATATTGGGCAATGGGGGAAACCCTGACCCAGCAACGCCGCGTGAAGGAAGAAGG
>JAZOCJ010000010.1:0-25727 GCA_045596405.1 Faecousia sp.
ACAAGCTGCGTGCTGTTGGTCTTTCCAATTTTATAACCCACGACCATACGGGAGAACAGGTCGATAATCACGCAAATATAATAAGCGTTTTCGCCGTACTTGAAATAGGTAACATCACTAACCCACACTTCGTTCGGTTTGCACGTGTCAAACTCTTGGTTAAGGTGGTTTTTGTATTTGCGGCCTTCGTCCTCGTATAATTTCTTCGCCGACTGACGAATGCTGACTAACCCCATATCACGCATAAGCGTGCGCACCATTTCGTTACTGACTTTGAATCCTTCACTTTTCATAACTGCCGCAATTTTGGCAGCACCCAAAATCTGATTGCTTTCGTCGTAGATCTCCTGTATGCGAAGCCGTAGTTCTTCACGGCGTTTCGCATACCACGTGTTGTCTTTCTTATTGCGGAGAACGTGGTTGTAAAACGTTCCTCGGGGAATGTCAAACGCATCGCAGATCACGTGCACGTTATATTTGCCGTAAAGTTGTTCAGCAGCATATAGCCGTTGCCTCAATGGTGATTTCGGCGTGCAGGTTGCAGATTTGAGAATTTCAACGATACTCTCCAAACGTGCAACTTTGTTTTCAAGCAAATGAAAATTGCGGATGTCCACTGTTCTCCTGTTGGCAGCGTTTTGCTCCTCTCGATAAATGCGTAACCAACTGTAAAAGGTGCTCTTGGGCATGCCGGTGTCGGCGAGGATACGCGCAGACGGTTCGCCGGATATAACACGGTCAATAACCGCTTGCTTTTCTTCTTGGGTGTAAGTTCTCATATTTTCAACTCCTATATTGAATGCATTGAAACAATTTTACGACATTTTCTGGAGGAATTGAAAGAAATGAAAAAATATGATATAATTAACTAAAAGTCAAACCAACAATCTAGGAAGAAGATTCATCCTGTGGGAGGGATATGTATAAAAATATTGAATATGAGTACCGAGGGATTAACACCTGAGGAAATCATCGAAATAAGGAAAATCTTAAATCAGCATATTAAAAATGCGAGAAAAAAGGCTCGACACAAGGAATGTTTGTTATGCGGTAAAGCTCGTGGCTTTTGCGACTCGCACACTATTCCGAAGTTTTGCCTTGAAAATATTGCATGGAACGGAAAATTGAATTCATTCAATACATTGATAGATTCAAAAATATTAAATAACGATTCTGGAATAAGTAACGCTGGAATTTTTCATATTATTTGCAAACCGTGTGATGGTAGTGTCTTTCAAGATTACGAAAAAGCAGAAGCATATGAAACATATCCAACAGAAAAAGCGTTGAATCAAATAGCGTTGAAAAATGCCTTAAGAGACATCTATAAACACGAAACTGAAATAGAAATGTTTGAAGCATCTAAACAAATAATGAAAGAAAAGAACCGGATATTGTCTTTATTTGTAAATCCGATGTTTAATGCTCAAATAAGAGCCAAAAAGCGCGATGTTCAAGAATGTTATGATATCTATAATATTTCTAAATCTTTTTTGACAACTTCTGAAAGTTGGATCAGAGTAGTATCATATGATAAATTAGATTACACGTGTCCTATAGCATTTCAAGGTATGGTGCCTCTCGTCACCGGTGTTGACGGTGAAGTAATCAACGATAACTTTAACCATAAACATGACTATAAAATCGAGTATCTGCACATTGCTATCTTTCCGTTGAAAGAGGCAACAGCAGTGATTATGTTTATAGACTCAAGTAGCACACGATATGCACAGTTTGAAAAACATATAGCCGATATGGCACAGAAGCAGAGGCTTGAAATAATCAATCGTATTATTTTTCTATATACGGAGGATTATTATTTATCAAAACATTTGGATGAAGATACAATTAGGATCCTACAGGAACCCGCAAAATTGCTTCAAGATCCTGTTACAACTGATCCTAAGCGAAGTCTCAGGAACGCTGTTAAAGATTATGATTTAAGAAGGGATTTGCCTTCCAAATCTTTTTTCAAAAGAGTATTCGGTGAAAACTGATGATTAAAAGGTGGTGATTTTATGTTTCATCTTTTCAAGAGAAAAAAGATATCTTCAACGGAGTGCGTGGATATAATTGAAGGTATCGTATATGAACATCTAAAGCCTTTAGGCTTTCGTAAGCATGGCAGAACCTTACATCGCTTTGTCGAAAAGGATATTTCGCAAGTAATTAATTTTCAGAATGGTTGTCCACAGAAAGGCGTTTATGACATTCTGTGGATCAATATAGGCATTCGTGTTCCGGAATGTG
Organism: Faecousia sp.; assembly: GCA_045596405.1. Taxonomy (GTDB): domain Bacteria; phylum Bacillota; class Clostridia; order Oscillospirales; family Oscillospiraceae; genus Faecousia. The sequence goes on from JAZOCJ010000010.1 coordinate 2,251, forward strand.
CAGAAAAGAAATTTGTAATTTCAGAACCCATGAAAAAGTATTATCACGAATACGAATGTAATATACGAACTCGACTTGGTTCTTTGGTAGATGGTGAAGATACATTTTATGACTTGGGTAAACGTCCTAAAAAGATTGCGGCAGACATTATTGATCGAATTAAAAAATATGTGATTCCTGTTTTTGATGTTCTTAATAGCCGCGAAGCTATTTTATTGTATCGAGCAAATTATCCATCTTTCGATCAATTTGCGAATCACATAATTCTTCTTGAAGATGCAATGATTTATGGCAGAAGTGGTGACATTGAAAAAGCAAGTGAGTTGTTTAATAAACACTACCAAAATGCACTTGTCGAATACAAAGCAGATTTTGAAAACGGTATACAAACTTATTTGTGCAAGGGTGAGAGACTGGTATACCGCAATACAAAAACAGGAGAAACAGAAACAATCATAGCAGATAAAGACGGGTTTGTTATTACCTACAGTGCTAATCGTGGCCATATTGATTATCTTGAAACTTTAGCCTCTGAACTTGGAATTGTATTGAAACAATATAAAAGTATAGATGATTTGATTTCTGATGCTAAAGCGCAGTCGAAAGAAAATGAAGCTAAAAAGAATATGACTGAATCCGATGACGGCTGCACACCTTGCGGACGGGATGAACCGCCCCGATATATTCCTGATAAAGAAAGATAACAATGTGAGAGTTCGAATTCATACGCAAAAACGGCAAAAATATCTTTTTTGTAGCCCATAGACAAATAACAACACCACCCTGACAGGGTGGTGTTATTATTTTAGAAGGAGGGGATTCGAAAGATCTAAAAGCAACGCGGATGAGCGTTGCCCGCTGCGGGGAGCGAGGGGAACGCTGCCGGTGGCAGATACAGCGACCCGAGCGAGTGGCAGCGGTCGACAAAATCGAGGGAAAGCGTAAGCCCGAAGATTTTGTCGGGCACCACAACAGGACGGACGCAGCGGAACATTTATTTCTGCCATTCGGCAGAAATGTGAACGAATCCCACCGTCTCCGCCAAAGCTCCCTGTTTTAAGGAACAGGGAGCTTTCCTTTTTTATAATCATTCGGGGGTAGATGGAAGGACATAGCAGTATTGCTTGAAAGGGAAATCCAAGAATTGTCAAAAATACGACAAAATGACAAATCTCGTCTTCTGCAATTGACAGGCAACAGGGTTTGGTAGTATAATACAACCGTAAAAGTATAAATCTGGAAGGGGATAAAACCTATGAGTATTCGTGCGGTTTTGATGGATATGGACGGTACTCTGCTGGGCAAGGGCCAGGTGGCTGTGTCTATGCGGAATATGAAAGCGGTCCAGGAGGCAATTAAGAAGGGAATACATATCATTCCTTGTACAGGACGCGTATTTAATATGATGCCGCCGCAGCTGCTGACCCAGGAGGGCCTGCGCTATTTCATCACCTGCCACGGTGCCCGGGTCTATGACCGGGACAATAACGTGAGCATATATGAGGATCTGATCCCTGCTGAGCAGGTTGCGCAGCTGATGAAGATGCTGGAGGGCAAGGGCCTGTATAATGAGATTGCAGCCAACGCCACCATCTACTTTGAAAAGGCAGTCTCCGATCACTTTGATATGTCCGTTGTTCCGGAGCATCATATCTGGTATGTGCGGGACAACTGGTATACCGCAGTGGAGAAGCCCTCTGTCCACTTCCTTGAGAACAACATCGGCGTGGAGAAGATGAACATCTACGGCATCCCCAAGGATATGCAGCAGGAGATTTATGATGCAGTTACCGCTACCGGTTTTATTGCACATACCCGTCCCGGTGCCGGTCCGAATCTGGAGTTTGCACACCACACCCTTAATAAGCTGAATGCTACAGATGTAGTTCTGGAAAAGCTGGGTATTTCCTATGAGGAGACCCTTGCCATCGGCGATAGCAGCAGTGATCTGGAGATCATCAAGGCCTGCGGTATGGGCATCGCTATGGGCAATGCTCCCGACTATATTAAGGAAGTCGCCAACGATGTGGTCGCTCTCAATGTGGAAGACGGTCTGGCATTGGCGCTTGAAAAATATGTGCTGTGAGGTTGAAGAATATGAAAGCTAACAAGCGTTTTCTGGTTTGTATCGACTCCGACGGATGTGCATTTGATACTATGGAGATCAAGCACAAGGAGTGCTTCTGTCCTTCTTATATCAATTACTTCGGATTGCAGGCAGTTTCCAAGTATGCCCGTGATGCCTGGGACTTTGCAAACCTTTACTCCTGCTACCGCGGCATCCACCGTTTGCTGGCACTGCTGAAGGCTCTGGATGTTCTGGGCGAGCGCAAGGAAGTGAAGGAGCGCAATTTCACCCCTCCCGCACTGGCTGATCTGCGTGCCTATGTGGCTGCCGGTCGTCCCTTGAGCAATACCGGTCTGGAAGAGTATATTGCAGAGCATCCCGAGTCTGAGGATATGCGCACCACACTGGCGTGGTCTATCGATGTCAATGAGCGCATTGGTGAGATGGTGCACAGTGTGCCTCCGTTCCCCCACGTTCGGGAGAGCCTGGAGAAGCTCAGCCAGTATGCAGATATCGTGATCGTTTCTGCCACCCAGCAGCTTGCGCTGGAGCGCGAGTGGGGTGAGCATGACCTGCTGCCGCTGATCGCTGCGGTCAAGGGTCAGGAAAGCGGCAACAAGAAGCAGATCATTGCTTCCATTAAGGATCAGTATGAGCCTGGTCACGTGCTGATGATCGGCGATGCACCCGGTGACCGGGATGCCGCCCATTCCAACGGCGTGCTGTTCTATCCCATCCGTCCCGATCAGGAGGCGGAGTCCTGGGGTGAATTCGGCGAGAGTATGGAAGCCTTCCTGAACGGCACGTATGCCGGTGAGATGGAAGCACGCAAAATTGCGGAGTTTGAGAAGCTTCTGCCCAACGAGCCCGCCTGGACACGATAATATGTGCTTAAGATTACCGCCCAAACTGCCAAACGGCAGCTTGGGCGGTATTTGTCTGTCTGACGAATTTTGCGTGATTTGGGAGAAATTCAGCAATAGACAACAGCCCGAATTTATGATATTGTTTCAATATAAAATCAAAACCTACAAATTGGAGTGGTTTCATTGCCTAAGACATTGCTTGCGACCGTTTCTTCGGCGATCGGGCGATTTTGTTTACACCTGTTGATGGTTTCCGGCGCTTACTTCTTAATCGAAGTGCTTACCTTCGCGCTGCTGCAGCCGGGGGAGACCAGCGGTCTGGCGTTTGGCGCTTTGTGGGCGTTTTTGCTGGGCGCGTTGGTGCTGCTGTTGCCCAGAATCCCGGGGCGTATTTTCTTTGGTGTGACATACTATTTTTTGACTTTGTGGAGTCTTGCACAGATGGCATATCACCGGATCTTCGGCAGAATGATGTGGTTGTCCGACATCTTCTATGCCGGAGAGGGTGCGGACTATCTTGGGGATGTGCTCAGTGCGTTTCCGCCCCTGTGGTGGGTCGGCGGAATTGTTTTGCTGGGACTGGGGGCGGTGCTTGTCTGGAAGTTCCCTAAAACATCCAACACCTTGCTTGCCAAGATCCCCTATGTGTTTCTGGCAACGGTTTCTGTGGCAGGATTGTTCGTACTGCCAGAGGCGGTGTTTGCCAAGGATCTGGATATATGGGGAACGCGTTCCGAGTATGCCCAGTCCTCCTCTTACCGTGCGACCTATCATACGATGTACGATGCCCGAAAGGTTTATGACATTTGCGGCATCAGCCACTTGACCTTCCGTGATATCTGGGAACACGAGATCTATCCGCTGACACCTGCCTATCAAAAGGAACTGCAAAAGCAGACAGGGGAGATCGACGCGTATTTTTCACAGCGTGGCGAGTATCAGAATAACACTATGACCGGAGCGCTGGCGGGAAAAAATGTGATCCTGGTGCTGATGGAATCTATGGATGACTGGATGATCACCCGGCAGGATACCCCTACCTTGCTGCGGCTGATGGAAGAGGGAATCAACTTCACCGACTTCTATACCCCCGGCTACGGAACAGCCCGCACCATCAATTCGGAATTCTGCGTCAATACTGGCATTTATCTTCCCACCAACGGTCGGTATGTATTTGACTATGTGACCAACGATTTTGACCAGTCGATTGCATCCCAGTTGGTAAATAACGGCTATACCGCCGAGGTGTTCCACTATAATTCCCCGGATTTCTACAGCCGCGGCGTCTTTGAACAGGCTATGGGCTACCGCACCTATAACAGCTATGAGTACTATACGACGGATAAGAATGCCCTGTATGATGACTGCCTGCTGTTTGACATTCCGGAGCTGAACACCCTGTTTTTCCGGGAGGGGCAGACGTTTAATACGATCATTACCCGGTCAGCGCATTTGAGCTACAAGTACAATGAGGTGCTGAGCCATTACGCACTGAAGCAGTACCCGGGTTACCGTGGCAAATACGGCAGTGAGGAGGAAGACTGCGCCCGGCTCAAGGCAAAGCTGGTGGACGATCTGTTTGCCCGGCTTTTGAAGGAACTGGAAGATAAGGGCACACTGGAGAACACCGTGATCATCGGTGTTACCGACCACTATACCTACGGCTACAAGAATATGGACGAGCTGTACGCCCACTCCGGCGTGAAGCACACCCTGCTGCTGGAGAAGACCCCGTGCTTCATCTGGTCTGCAGACGGTCCGAATATCACCGTGGACAAGACTCTGAACACCGCGGATCTTTTGCCTACTGTGCTGAATCTGCTGGGCATCGACTCGCCCTATTCCTACTTGGGGCAGGATGCCTTTGATCCAAATTATGAGGGCTACGCCCTGTTCCCGGACGGTAGCTGGATCTCCGGGGGCGTTACCTGCAAGACCAGCACCGACGGCAACGCAGAGATCCTGACCAATACCCACAATAAGGAACTGACACAGGAATACCTGGATAAAATGTCTGCCAAGGTGCAGGAATTTATCCGCATCAGCAATTTGCTGCTCACATCAAATTATTATCATAGAACGAACTAAAAGTTCCCGCACCGTATTGGTGCGGGAGCTTTTTATGCAAAGAGTTAATAGCCGTAGCCCCAGGGGAAGATACCGGGGCTGTTTTGCTGGCTTTGCTGTGTGCTTTCTTTTTCCAGTGCAGACTGGGTCTGTTCGCCCACGGTCAGTGTCAGTTCTATGGTCTTGCTTTGCCGGTAGACAGTAAGGGTCAGTATATCGCCCGGGGCACAGTCGCCTACGATACGCACCAGATCCCGGCTTCCGGTGATGGGGTTGCCGCCGATGTGGGTGATAATATCGTTGATCTGCAGGCCCGCATCCGCGGCGGGACTGCTCTCAGTGACTTGCCGCACAGCCGCCCCTTGGGGCAGACCGTAGCTCTGGGTCTCGCTGCTCACATCCGCCACGGAAACACCGATATAGGGCTTGGAAATATAGCCCTTTTCGATGATGCTCTCTATGATATCCCAAACGGAATTGACCGGGATGGCAAAACCGATATTATCGATGGATGCTTCGCTGCTGGAGGAACTGGAATACTTGGCGTTGGTGATGCCGATCACTACGCCGTACAGGTTAAAAAGCGCACCGCCGGAGTTTCCCGAGTTGATGGCGCAGTCGGTCTGGATCAGGTCCATAGTGATCCCATTGGACATCGTTACCTCCCGGTCCAGAGCGCTGACAGCGCCGGCGGTGAGGGAGAAGGTCAGCTCTCCAAGGGGATTTCCAATGGCGACCACACTGTCACCTACATTGGTGTTGCCGGAGTCACCCAATACCACAGGGGTAAGATCGGTGGCGTTGATCTTCAGCACCGCAATGTCGTTGCTTTTATCATAGCCGATGAGTGTGGCAGTATGGCTTTCTCCGTTATAGGTGGTGACAGTGATGGAGTTGGAATTTTCGATCACGTGGTGATTTGTCACGATATAGCCGTCATCCGACAGGATGAATCCTGAGCCGGCAGCGGCCGCCGCGGTGGGGTATCCCCAGAAGTTAGTGGTCACGGAGGTGGTGATGCCCACAGTGGAATTGACATTGGCGGCGTATACCTGTGCCGGGGTTAGCAGTTTGCCGGTATCGATCTCGGTGATCTTCAGAGTGGAATTTTCCCGCTGACCGAACAGGATATTGGAAACACCGGACGATGTTTGCGCTTGGGGAAATTGCCGCATTGCCGCAAAAACACCGAAACCACCCACTGCACCGCCCAGCAAAGAGCAGCAGATGGCAGTGACGATCAGCTTGCGTCCTGTTTTGGGTGTCCGGGACGGTTTCGGCACTTCGTATGTCCGCGGGTCAAGATTTTCAAATTCTTCCATAGGGATTCTCCTTTCGGTTTTGTCTCTGAGGATAGTATACCCGCCTATGCTGAAGTAGCAGTGAAAATTCTGGAAATAGTGAGTGAACAAATTTTGGAAAAATTATTACGAGGGGGGTGACAAACAGACACGATCCAATCATACTTTGGTTATGAATAAATAATAACGCGACGGTCAAGGAGGAATGAATGCGTATGTATTATATTCATTGTTTAAATCCGATCTCGCCCAAGGGAAATGCTCTGTGGACGGAGAAGTATGTAAGTACAGCCAAAATAGAAGAGGCAACGGCGGTGGTGGTCCGCAGTACATCTATGCACGATATGGAGTTTCCCCAGGGACTGGCTGCCATTGCCCGGGCGGGTGCTGGAGTCAATAATATCCCTGTGGAGCAGTGCGCCAAAAAGGGAATTGTGGTTTTTAACACCCCCGGTGCCAACGCCAACAGTGTCAAGGAAATGGTGCTGTGCGGTATGCTGTTGGGCAGTCGGGATGTGGTGGGCGGTATCCGCTGGGTGCAGTCTATTTGTGAGGAACAGGAAATCGCTAAAAAGGTAGAGAAGGGTAAGTCCCGCTTTGCCGGCAATGAGATCAAGGGTAAAAACTTAGGCGTTATTGGGCTTGGCGCCATAGGCGGATTGGTGGCTAATGATGCGGTCAAGCTGGGCCTGCAGGTCTGCGGCTTTGATCCACATATCTCCATCCATGCGGCGTGGCATCTGGACAGCTGCATCCGTCCGGTGAAGACCTTGGAAGAACTCTATGCAAACTGCGATCTGATCTCTCTGCATACACCGCTTACCAAGGCTACCCGGAAGATGCTGAACGCCGAGGCACTGGGAGCCATGAAGGACGGCGTGGTTATTTTGAATTTTGCACGGGCGGAGCTGGTGGATGAGGATGCTATGGAAGAAGCCCTCCGGTCCGGCAAGGTCAAGCGGTATGTCACCGATTTCCCCACCGACAGGATCGCCGGGCTGGACGGCGTCATCGCGATCCCTCACCTGGGTGCTTCTACCGCGGAGGCGGAGGAAAACTGCGCCCAAATGGCGGTGAAACAGCTGATGGACTATCTGGAAAACGGAAATATTGTGAATTCAGTCAATTTCCCCGCCTGCGATATGGGAGTATGCACAAAGCCCGGACGGATCACGGTTCTACACCGGAATGTTCCCGATATGATCCGCAGCCTGACTGCCGCTGTGGCAATGGAGCATATCAATATTTCGGATATGCTGAACCGAAGCAGGGGTGACTATGCTTATACAATGATCGATATGGATGCGCCTGCATCGGAAGGTCTGGTTTCTGCGCTGCAAAAAGTAGAGGGCGTGTTCCGCGTCCGTGTGATCCGATAACACGATCAGCCGGGGAGTTGCTCCCCGGCTGATATTCTTGCCCAGTGTGGGTACAGCTCCTGATACAGCCCAACGGCTTTCGTTACCCCCAGTGTTTCTGCTTCCCGCAGTAAAGCAGATAAGGTTTCGGGGGTGCGGTACAGGGTAAACACTGCCTGCTGTGGGGCGATCTCCAAATGGTAGCGGCAGTGCAGCGCCGGCTCTTCAAAATTTGGCTCTTTGGGTTCTTGGGCTTGTACCGGGGCAAAATGACTCCCTTCCGCGGTAATGGTGCATTGCACCTGCTCCAGCGCCGCCTCCAGCCAGACTTCCCGCCCCTTCCACGGAGCAAGGTGGGCAGCAAGGGGACAGTGCAGAGGTGGCGGGGAGAGGAAGACCGGGCAGGTAAGCGCCCCGGCGTAGCTTTCTGTAACACCCACCGGGCAGGGAAGGGCGCGAACGATCGCTTCTGCGATGGCGGCGGCTTCCTGGCTACCCGGACGCTGAAAGTCCAGAAGGACACAGCTAAGCGCCCACTGCTCCACGGCTTGCAAAAGCTGCCTTGCGATCAGTACAGGGTCATTATGCTGTGCCGGCGTGCGGTCGTTGAGGATCAGCATCGCCCCTTTCGGCAGACGCGACGGGAAATTGGACAGCCCCGTACCATAGCAGGAGAAATGACAGGCCATCCAGGCGGGACTGTCCGGCAATACAGCGGTATCTTCAAACTCGGATGCTGTCATCGCCAGATATAAGGGAAAAGCCATAGACAAACGCCTCCTTCTATGGTATACTAATGGGCAGTTTGATACACAGTATGAAAGGGAGGGCGCAATTATGAATTTTCCGCTGTTGCCAACGTTCCTGACGGATGAAGTGACAGACCTGACGCCCGAATTCTTAAGCAGGTGCGGCATCCGATTGCTGATGCTGGATTTTGACAATACCATTGTCCCTTACACTACGGACATACCCACCGATGCGGTCGCCCAGTGGCTGAGAATGATGCGTCAATCAGACATTACCCTTTGCGTGGTGTCCAACAGCCGCAGACCCCGGGTCAGGGTGTTCTGCGAGAAGTACGGTCTGCCCTGTATCACCCATGCCAGAAAGCCTTTTTCCAAGGGCATCCGGCAGTGCGTTGAGAAATTTGACGCGCGACCAACCGAGTGTGCGTTGGTGGGTGACCAGATCTATACAGATACTCTAGGTGCAAACTGCGCAGGCATCCGTTCGATCCTGGTGCGTGCTATTCATAATCACACTGTCTGGCTGAAGCTTCGCCATATTGCGGAACTGCCGTTTATCTTTGCGGCAAGAAAGAGGAGGATCTCAAAATGAAGAACATCGACAAATACATATCCCTGCTGAATGAGGTGGATGGTCTGCTGCTGACCAGTCGGTACAGCCGTCATTACGGTGCGGAGTTTGATATTGCCGAAGGTGTAGCCATTGTGACCAAAGCCGGCTGCCGCTATTTCACCGACAGCCGCTACATTGAGTCCGCTGAGAATCATATTCAGGGCTTTGAGGTAAAGATGACGGACAAGGCGAATCCTTACAGCAAGCTTTTGAATGAGGCGATCGCAGAGTTTGGCGTCACCACTCTGGGTTATGAGGAGTCCTATCTGACCGTAGCCGAGCTGCAGGGCTTTGAAAAAGAACTGAAAGCGACGCTGGTACCTATGAACCAGAAGATCAACGGCTTCCGGGCGGTGAAAGAGGAATGGGAACTGGAACGGATGCGCAAGGCCCAGGAGATCACGGACAAGGCGTTTGCAGAAGTGCTGACCCGGATCAAGGCGGGTATGACGGAGAAGGAACTGCAGGCAGAGCTGATTTATTGCCTGTATAAAAACGGTGGCGAGGGTCTGTCTTTTGATCCCATTGTGGTCTCCGGACCGAATACCAGTCTGCCCCACGGCGTTGCCGGTGACCGGGTCATCCGGGAGGGCGATTTTATTACTCTGGACTTCGGCGTTCTGTACGGCGGCTATTGCTCCGATATGACCCGTACCGTGGCCGTAGGATATGTTACAGAAGAAATGAAGCAGGTCTATGAGACTGTTCTGGCAGCGCAGGAAGCCGGTATCGCAGCCACCAAGGCCGGCGTTCTGGGTCGGGAGATCGACGAGGCTGCCCGCAAGGTGATCACAGATGCCGGATACGGACAGTACTTCGGACACGGCTACGGACACAGCCTGGGCCTGGAGGTTCACGAACCGCCCAACTGCAATCCCTCCGGAGAGACCGCAATGCTGGAGAACATGGTCTCTTCTGCCGAGCCGGGGATCTACCTGCCCGGAAAATTCGGTGTTCGCATCGAGGATGTGGTAATTTTCAAGGAGGGTGGCTGTGAAGACATTACCCGCAGCCCGAAAAATCTCATCATTCTGTAAAAAAGTGGATATTACCCCTTGCATTCGACCGGGATTTGGGTTAGAATATATGGGATAAAGCTATGTAAATATGCACCCCCGTAATGGGGCGTAATCTTAGGAGGATATAGAAATGATTTCTGTCAGCGATTTTAGAAACGGCATTACCTTCGATATGGACGGCAAGGTTATGCAGATTATCGAGTTCCAGCACGTGAAGCCCGGCAAGGGCGCAGCCTTTGTCCGCGTGAAGATGAAGAATGTCATCACCGGCGGCGTGACTGAGACCACCTTCAACCCCAACGACAAGTACCCCACCGCTTTCATTGAGAGAAAGAAGATGGAGTACTCCTACAACGATGGCGATCTGTACTACTTTATGGACGGCGAGACCTACGAGCTGATCCCCATCGACAAGAGCACTCTGGACGACAGCTTCCGCTTCGTCAAGGAGAATGACACCTGCACCATTATGAGCTACAAGGGCAATGTCTTCGGCGTGGAGCCTCCCCGGTTTGCAGACCTGGAAGTTACCGCTACCGAGCCCGGCTTCGCAGGCAACACTGCTACCAACACTCTGAAGCCCGCTACTGTGGAGACCGGTGCTGAGGTCAAGGTGCCCCTGTTCATCAACGAGGGCGACAAGATCCAGATCGACACCACCACCGGCGAATACCTGGGCCGTTCCAAGGTTTGATAAGGAGCTTTCTATGACGATTTCTGAAAAGGCAGCATACCTGAAGGGTTTGATGGATGGCCTGGATCTGGACACAGAGAAGGCCGAGGGCAAGATGATCGCCAGCATCGTAGAGCTGCTGTGTGATGTGACCAAGCGCGTTACCGACATCGAAGAGACCACCATCGCTATTTCTGACGAGCTGGATGAGATCGAAGAAGATCTGGATGCCATCGAGGACTACATCCTGGACGAAGAGGATGACTACGACGAAGATGACTTCGACGATGAGGAAGATGTCTATGACTTCTCCGACGATGACGAGGACTACGAGGAAGGCTTCGACTTCGGCGACGAAGAGACCACCATTTACGAAGTAAAGTGCGCCTGCGGCAACATTGTCGACTTCGATGAAGAGACGCTGGAAGAGGGCTCTATTGAGTGCCCCGCCTGCGGTGAGCTTCTGGAGTTCTGTCTGGACGACGAGGACGAAGAGTAATCAGGCAAAATAACAGCTGCCGCAGGCGATCCGCCTGCGGCAGTTTTGTAATTTAGTATAGGAAAGAGAGCAAGGCTATGTTTGAAGGCTTTACACCGGAGACTGTGGATTTCCTCTGGGGCATCCGTATGAACAATAACCGGGATTGGTTTATGGCGCATAAGAAGGACTATGTTACTACCCTTTATGAGCCCATGAAGGCGCTGGGGGCGGATCTGTTCCGACCGTTTCTGGACAGATCCGGAGATCTGCTGAAAGTCAGCCGGATCTATCGGGATGCGCGGCTGCACCATCCGCTGCCCTATAAGGAGAGCCTGTGGATCTGCATCCGGCAGGATGTTTCCTGGTGGGCGGAAAATCCTTGCCTTTACTTTGAGATCTGCCCGGAGGGGGTCAGCTATGGCTTCTGTCTGTGGCGTCCCCGGGTGGCGACGATGGAGGACATCCGCAAGGATATGGCAAACCGACCGGAGGAATTTTTGAAGCTGATCGGGAAGATCGAAAAAGCCACCGGCGTGCCGGTGACAGCGGAGCTGTATAAACGCCCCAAGGAAGCACCCATCCCGGAATTGGCACCTTTCTATGCGTGGAAAGGCAACATTGCCTGCGTCAAGGAAGAGCCGGTAGGACCGGAACTCTTTGGACCTGCGCTGGGAGAACGGGCGGGCAAATTTTTGGAACAGCTGATTCCTCTCTACGACTATTTTAACCGTTTCAAGGTATAACGAAAGGGACAAGAGATCCGTTCTCTTGTCCCTTAAAGTTTATTGATATTTTCCGTAGAAAGCTCTTACCTTATAGAAAGCGCTGCTTCCGGAGACCACATCCGTGCGTCGAATGACTTCTGTTCCATCCACGGTTTCCGGCCAATAATAGATCAGCGTATCAGTCAGCCAGGATTCTTTTCGATTCCCCTCAAAGAATTTTCCTTCTCCACCCAACGGACCGGTACTATAAAAATGGCCGTTGGGGTTGTTGGAAAAGCCTCTTATATCGGTTTGATAGAAGGTTTCTGAATGGGCAATGGGCGCGTAGGTGTTTTCTTCTTTATCATACCGAAAAACCGAACCTGCGGCAAAGTAGAGATAGCGGCTGTCGGTGTAATCGGGGGTGATATCGTGGCCGGTGCTCGGGCATCCGGGATAGACGGTGAAGCCCAGACCTTCGATCCGTTCCAGACGTTCGTTTTTGCCGCTTCCGACTACGGAGTATGCCACCAGCTCTCTGCTTCCGATCGCCCAGAGCGTGTTGTATTCCGGATCCCAGAGCACACCCCGTGCACCCTTGAGCTCATAGTCTATGTAATCCTGTCCGCCGGTGGTGCTGTTCCCGTCCAGAATGGCACAGGTGTGGAACAGACGCACGGTTTTACCGGTAGAGCTTGCGATCACGATATTTCCGGAGGGAAGAATCTCAATGGAGTGAGGGTTGTTGCCGGGATTCTTCGTGCTCCAGATTACTCTCTTGGAGGGGTATTCGTAGATTGCGGATTTGCTGCCGCTGACGATGATCACATCGCCAAAGACGGTGTCTTCACGGTACTTCACGCCGGCGGCGTGCCCCACGGGCAGCTCCCATACTTCCAGATCGTCCAGGGTATCGCCTTCCTGATACTTATCAAAGTCATAAATGACCACACGTTCCTTGATCTGATCAACGGCAATTGCCATATTGGGGACTTTTTCAACGATATTCTCATCGCCTGGATTTGCAACAGAACAGCAGGCGACCAAAGCAAAACTCAGGCAAATGCAAAGAAGCATAGCAAGAAGCTTTTTCATAAGTACACCTCGTCGAAATACAAGAATTCTCTGAGCTGATTGTAGCACAGGGGATTTTCTCTGTCAACAAAAGTCAAAGGACCGCCCGTATGGGCGGTCCTTTGGATGTATCGGCAGACAGTTCCTGAAATTACTCCGGCATAAATGCAGGTTTGTCAATTTCCAGATTTGTACGAATCTGTTTGGCCCTGGCTGCCTGTTCGTATCCTACCGGCGATACACTTGACAGAAGGCAGATGCGGCTTTTGACTACCGTCGTAGCTGTATGGCTGCATTTTTTCTGTCCGATAGCAGTTTATCCCGGAAATGCGTTCTCATACAGGGGGATTTTCTGGAAATGTTATTTATCCAGATGCACGTTAAGGTGCGGATAGGTCATGGAGATGTTTTTCTCATCAAAGACCTTTTTGATATTTTGGTTTATATCAAAAAGCGTTGTCCAGTAATCCGGGCTGCCGCACCAGACCTGCAGGACATACTCGATGGCGCTGTCGCCATAGTTTTTGACTGCGGCGAAGGGGGCAGGGGTGTCCAGAATCGTGGGCACTTGGGCGGCCTCCTGCAGAGCATCCAAAACCGATTCCACCGGTGCGCTGTAGCAGGCGGAAACGGTGATGTCCACACGGCGGGTGCCGGAAACGGAGTAGTTTACGATCTCTGTGGCCACCACGGCGCTGTTGGGGATGGAAATGATCTTATTGTCCCCGGTGGCAAGCTTGGTGTAGGTCAGACCGATCTCCTTGATCGTACCGGACTGCCCCGCGATCTCCACAAAATCGCCGGAGGTAAAGGGCTTGGTATACAGCAGAGTAAAGCCGCCGATCAGATTGGTCAGGGCATTTTGTACCGACAGGGACACTGCCAGAGTCAGCACACTGGCCAGCGCCACGATGCCGGTAACATCAATCCCCAGCTTGGAAGCCACGATCAGTCCCAGCAGTAAGTATAAAACGATCCGCAGGGCGGATTTGATCAGAGTATGCGCGATCTTCTCCATTTTGGTCTTTTCCAGCGCATTGGAGACGATCTTCAGAAGCAACCGGATCGCCAGGATGCCTACCACCAGAATGATCACCACGGGCAGGACGGTATGCAATGCGAAACCGCCCAGGGAAGCGAAAAAGTTTATAATGATATTTGGCATAGTACAAACTCCTTTTTAAGAATATTACCATTATACCATTTACGGCGATAGATACAAGAGAAAACGTAAAATTTAGGGCGAATGGGATAAGTATGGTTTTGCTGTTTTCTGGAATACTATTGCTGAGAATGGTAAGAGAGCAAAGGAGCGATGTCGATGAGGATCATTTGCTTGCTGTTGATTGTAGCTATGGTATTTACGGCTTGCGTCCCCGGGCAAACACCGGGGTCTGAGCAATTCGGGGATTATGATACGGTCTCGTCAAGGATCTATGACGAAGCACTGGGCGCTTTTTATGATTCCTATACGGAGGCAAAGGCGGCACAATCGATTTCTGAGCGGTATGCTTTGATGGCGATGGCGGAGGCGAAGCTTCTGTCCTCTGCGGTGATGCTTCCTTTGACTGCATCCGGCGGCAGTTATGCCATTTCCAGAGCCGTTCCTCATACCACGCCCTATGCTCTGTGGGGCAATGACAGCGACCGATACCGGGGACTTCTTGTGTGCAAGGAGTTTATAAAATCTGCCCATACAGAGCAGATGCGGGAGCAGTGGAATGCTCTCCGGGGAACAGGCAATTATACCGCGTGGGCGCGGGATTATCTGCAGCAGCAGGGCTATACGTTTAAGGACACCTATTCGGTAGCATATGCCAGCGACCCCCAGACCTGGGATGTTCTGGCAACCTCCCAGTCCGCGGACTTTGAAGCGGTGGTGAACACCTTTGACTCTCTGTATGCCTATGATAACGAAGGTGTTTTGCAGCCGGCATTGGCAGAACGATATGAAGAGGGTGTGGATGAGAACGGGAATCCCACCTATACCTTCTATCTTCGTCCGGGACTGACCTGGGTAGATTCACAGGGGCGGGAGGTTGCAAAGGTCAAGGCGGACGATTTCGTGGCAGGGATGCAGCATATGATGGATGCCGCCGGGGGTTTGGAGTATCTGGTGCAGGGCATTATTCTCAATGCCACGGAGTATATCACCGGCACAGTCACAGATTTTTCCGCTGTGGGCGTAAAGGCGCTGGATGATACCACGTTGGTCTATACCCTGGAAGAGGAATGCCCTTACTTTATGACTATGCTGGGCTATGGCGTGTTCGCGCCTATGAGCAGGGAATACTATACCTCCAAGGGCGGTCGGTTTGGAGATGCCTTTGATGCCTCCAACCCAGCCTATGTCTACGGAACAAGCTTTGATACCATCGCATACTGCGGTGCATACTTGGTCAGCAATGCCACGGCGGAGAATACTATTGTCTTCCGGGCAAATCCCGCATATTGGGATGCAGACGGAGTAAATATCAAGACTGTCACCTGGCTGTTTAATGACGGGACTGATGCCACCAAGGCATACAACGATGCCAAAGCCGGGCTGATCGACAGCACCGGGCTGACCGCCGCGGCTACCGAGGCGGCAAAAGCCGACGGAATGTTTACTGCCTACGGCTATGTGACACCCACCGGCGCCACATCCTATATGGCGTTCTACAATCTCAACCGGATCGCCCTGGCAAACAGCAACGACGGCTCTGTGGCAACCGGCAAGGATGCCCAGGCGGTAAAGCGGGCGACAGCGGCGCTGCAAAATGTCCATTTCCGCCGTGCCATCTCCTTTGCCACGGACAGATCGGCATACAATTCCCAAACCGTAGGGGAGGACCTAAGGCAGATCTCTCTGCGCAACACCTATACCCCCGGGAATTTTATCGCCCTGCCGGAGGCAGTGACTGTGACGATGAACGGCATAGCTATGACTTATCCTGCGGGGACGTATTACGGAAAGATCCTGCAGGATCAGCTGGATGCAGACGGCATCCCTATCAAGGTATGGGATGAGAATGGGGATGGCGGCGCAGGCTCGTCCGACGGCTTTGACGGCTGGTACAACCCGGAGAATGCAAAACGGGAGCTGGAGACAGCGGCGCAGGAACTGGCATCCCGAGGAATCCCGGTGAGCAGGGAAGATCCGATCTATATTGACCTGCCGTATTTTGCCGCCAATGAGGTTTATTCCAACCGCGCCAATGCCTATAAGCAGTCTGTGGAAAAAGCACTGGACGGCGCGGTGGTGATCCGCCTGAATGTGTGCAGCAGCCGTGCCCAGTGGCGGTATGCCGGGTATGACATCTACCACGGATATGAGGCAAACTATGATGTTTACGATCTTTCCGGATGGGGACCGGACTATGGCGACCCTGCCACCTATCTGGATACCTTCCTGCCGGATTATGAAGGCTATATGACCAAATGCATCGGAATCTTTTGAGATTGCAGGAGGATGGAATGATACCATCCTCCTTTTTCGCAGGCTGAGGGGGAGACGGGTATGACAAACTATATCATAAAACGCTTTCTGCGGGGCGTGCTGTCGGTGGTCCTGGTGACCGGGATCGTGATGGTGCTGATCTATTCGTGCCTGGACAGAAATCTGATCTTTGCCAATGACCCGGTCTACACACGGCAAAAAAACAATGCCAAAGAGGTCTATAAAATGCAGCAGTGGGAGAACTACGGCTATGTGACCTATGTTCCCTATGCTGATTTTTTGCAGGAATTGTTCCGGGATGGGCAGATCACCCGGGAGGAATATGACGCCGCCGGAAAGTTGGGTGACCGGAAAGCGCAGGACAGTAAACTGACGGCGAGATTTACAGAGCAATTTACCCGGCACTACCAATCTCAGGGCTATCAGGTGATCCGGCTGGACGCCAAGACCAGAGGCGCGAAGTATCAGGAGGGGGGAGAGCCCCGGCTGTTTGCTTTCCGGGATGTTCCGGTTCTCCGGCGGTTGGTGCGCTATATTACGGGGCTTGTCACGGTAGACAGCATTCATTATGTGCAGGAAGACATTCCCCACCGGGGACTGACCTTTACGCTGTACGATCCGGCATACGGCGGCAATAAATTTTCCCCGGCGATCCTGGGAAACGGCACGTTCCATAAGTATCTTCTGTACTTTGACAGTCAGTTTCCTTTTGTCCATCAGAATTTTATCAGCATCAATATGGGCGCTTCCTACAGCGTCAATGCCGGGGTGGATGTGTACGATACGATGACAAGCCCCCAGGGGTCTTTTGTTTATTCGGATGTGTACTATCCCAGCAGAGCGGTGGAGCGCAGTGCGGATGATCTGCATTCTGCCACCTATGTGGCAGGCTCGCTGGCAGAGGGAACGGCGGTGGTCAAGCGGCATTTTACGGACGATTATACCGGCGTGTCCACCCATAAGAGCGGGCTGAGCAAGCTGGGGTATTCCTTTACCATCGGCATCCTTGCGGTACTGCTTTCCTATCTGGCGGCGATCCCGTTGGGCATCGCTATGGCGCGGCATAAGGACGGTTTGGCGGACCGGCTGGGAACACTTTATATCATTTTCATCCTTGCAGTTCCGTCTCTGGCGTATATTTTTCTGTTCAAATCCATTGGCGGCAGGCTGGGACTGCCTACCACCTTTGATATGGAGAAAACATCCTGGCAGATGTACCTTCTGCCGGTGATCTCCCTTGCCTTGCCTGCGGTGGCAAATCTCAGTAAATGGCTGCGGCGTTATATGATCGACCAGAAAAACGCGGACTATGTGAAATTTGCCCGGGCGGGCGGTCTTTCCGAGGGGGAGATCTTCCGGAAACACATTCTGAGGAACGCCATCATTCCCATCGCCCACGGTATTCCCGCAGGCATTCTGGGCGCGCTTACCGGTGCGATCATTACAGAGCGTGTCTATGTAGTGCCCGGCGCGGGCAACTTGCTGACTACGGCTATCAATCTGTACGACAATGGCGTGATCGTGGGAATGACCCTGTTTTATGCGGTGCTGTCCGTGGCATCCGTGATCCTGGGGGACATTCTGATCTCCGTGATGGATCCCAGAATCAGTTTCGCGTCAAAGGAGAGGTGAGCCTATGCCGGAATTTATGAACTTCGGACTGACAGAGGAGGAACTGTTCTCCCGGGTGGACTGCGACAGCTTATCATCAGAACAGCTTCCTGCGGAGAAATACGCTTATTGGCATTCCGTATTCCGGGTGTTTTTTCGTAAAAAGAGTAATATCCTTATTTTGCTTCTGTTGGCATCGATCCTTGTGTTCACCTATGTGTATCCTGCCGTCATTGGCTATGATCCGGAAGTCGATCCTTACACCAATCTGCTGGATCCCACGGCAAAGCATTTAAGCCCTGCTGCGGCAATGGAGCGGTTCGGATACAATCTGCACTGGATCTTGGGCACGGGGGCATCCGGGCAGTCCACATTTGATGCCATCTGGTACGGCGCCAGCATATCTTTGTCTCTGGCGCTGATCTGCACCCTGATCAATATGACCGTGGGTATCCTTGTAGGCGCAGTGTGGGGATTTTCCAGAAAAGTGGATGCGGTGATGACGGAAGTGTATAATGTGGTGTCCAATGTTCCGTATATCCTGCTGGTGTCGGTGATCATTCTGATCCTGTCGGCAAATTTCTGGACCATGGTGTTTGCCTTGACCGCTACCGGGTGGCTGTCCACCGCCTACTTTATCCGCACCCAGGTGATCATCATCCGCGACCGGGAGTACAATCTGGCATCCCGCTGTCTGGGCACGCCTCTGAGACGGATCGCCCTGAGAAATATCCTGCCCTTTATGACCTCGGTGATCGTAACACTGGCGGCAACGGAAATCCCGTCTTATATCTCCTATGAGGTCTTCTTAAGCTATATTGGTATGGGTCTGCGGGATATGTCCTTAGGTAAGCTTATCCAGTCAGCCCAAAGTGCCATGGTCACTCCCGGATGGGGCTTTGAATTCTGGAGTCCGGTAGCCGTAGCCTCCGTCATTACGGTGGTGCTTTATGTGGTGGGGCAAAACCTGGGAGATGCGTCTGACCCCAGGACCCATCTGTAAAAGGAGCCTGTATGGAGCAAAAGAAAGTCATATTATCGGTGCGGGATCTGTGTGTAAACTTTCGCGTCCGGGGCAGGGAATTGCGTGCTATCCGAGGCGTGTCTGTGGACTTTTACGAAAATGAGTCCGTAGCCATCGTGGGCGAATCCGGCTCGGGGAAATCGGTGTTTACCAAGACCTTTTCGGGAATGCTGGAGACCAACGGTCACATCAGTCGGGGGCAGATCCTGTTTCGGGACGGGGAAAAGACCGTGGATCTGGCACAGCTGCGCCACAGCCGGCAGTGGGATCAGCTCCGGGGCGGCAGGATCGCCACAGTGTTCCAAGACCCGATGACCTCCCTTGATCCCATTGTGCCGATTGGTAAGCAGATCACGGCAGTCATCCGAAAGCACCAGAACTGCTCTGCCGCCGAGGCAAGACTGCGGGCGCTGACAATGATGCAGAAGGTGGGTATTTCCGACCCGGAAAAACGGTTTGACGATTATCCTTTCCAGTATTCCGGCGGTATGCGCCAGCGGATCGTTATCGCCATCGCCCTGTCCTGCCAACCCAAGATCCTTATTTGCGATGAGCCAACCACAGCCCTGGATGTGACAATCCAGGCGCAGATCCTGAAGCTGATCAAGGATCTGCAAAAGGAATTTGGATTTACAATTGTTTTCGTCACCCACGATCTGGGGGTGGTTGCCAATATTGCAGACCGTGTGGCGGTGCTGTACGCCGGGCAGATCGTGGAATTGGGGACAGCGGAGGAGATTTTCTATGATCCCCGCCATCCCTATACCTGGGCGTTGCTGTCCTCACTGCCCCAGCTGGCGAAAAGAGATACGGAACTTTACTGTATTGCCGGTACGCCACCCTCGCTTTACAGCCAGATCAAGGGGGACGCTTTTGCGCCCAGAAATTCCTATTGCCTCAAGATCGACACCTTGCAGGAAGCGCCTGTCTTCAAGGTGACCGATACCCACTGGGCAAAGACCTGGCTCTTAGACCCCAGAGCGCCCAAGGTTGAGAAGCCGGAGGCGATTCAAAATCTGCATCAGCGATTAGCAAGGAGGAATGTCCGGTGAAAAGCAGTAAAAAAACACCCGCCCAGGTGCTTCCGGAGCACGGACCGGTGGATGAAAAGGGCAGAGAGACCCTGCTGTCATTTGAAGATGTGGACATCACCTTCGGCGAAGGGGATGAGGCAGTAAAGGCGGTCAAGCAGGCAAGCTTTTCTGTGTATAAGGGTGAGATTTTTTCCCTGGTGGGCGAATCCGGCTCCGGTAAGACCACCATCGGCAGGGCGATCATCCGGGTGAACCGGTGTTCTGCAGGGCAGATCAAATATAAAGGTGTTCCCATTTCCGGGAAGCTGTCTCCGGAATTGGAGCGGGCGCTGCTGCGGAATATCCAGATGGTATTCCAGGACCCGGCGGCATCATTGAATGAGCGTGCCACCGTGGAGCATATTGTTTCGGAGGGGCTGCATAATTTCCGGCTTTATGAAAACGCGGCAGAACGCGCCGCCAAGGTGGAGAAGATTTTGCAGGAAGTGGGACTGCTACCGGAACACTTAAGCCGATACCCCCACGAATTTTCCGGCGGACAGCGGCAGCGGATCGGTCTGGCAAGGGCGATGGTGATGGAGCCGGAGTTCGTGGTGGCGGACGAGCCAATCTCAGCCTTGGATGTGTCTGTCCGGGCGCAGGTGCTGAATCTGATGAAAAAGTTCCAAAAGGAGCGGGGGGTCACCTATCTGTTTATTGCTCACGACCTTTCGGTGGTGCGCTTCATTTCCGACCGCATCGGGGTGATCTACAAGGGGACGATCGTGGAGATCGCAGAGGCAGAGGAGCTGTTTGCCTACCCGATGCATCCCTATACCCGTTCCCTGATCTCTGCCATCCCCATTCCCGATCCGGTGCTGGAGCGGGGTAAAGTGACGCAGGTGTATGACCCTTCTATCCACGATTACAGCCGGGAAAAGCCGGCCCTTCAGCATATCGGGTATGACCATTATGTCTACGGAAGCACTGAAGAGATCGAAGCATATCAAGCCCTCCGGGAAAAGGGGGAAGTACCCAAACCCAGCCCGGAAGGGCGGACAGAAACAATAGTTTCCGCTCCGGAAGTGCAGTCCGGAGATACCGGCAGTGTATGGTATACCGCCGCGTCTTTTTTGTTTCCGCCGTTGGGACTGGTGGCGGCTGGGGTATTCAAACGCCTTCGGTATGCCCGCTGCTACCGGGCGTGCCGGAGAGGAATGCAGCTGGGCTTTACCGCCTGGGGCTGCACGGCAGCATTCTTTCTCCTGCTGCTGATATTGGTTGTAATATGAATGCAAAAACCGTCTCTTTCGAGACGGTTTTGGCGCGCCTGGAGGAATTCGAATCCCCGACCTTCCGCTTAGGAGGCGGATGCTCTATCCTGCTGAGCTACAGGCGCATATATTGGGATAGGTGTCTACTGCATTGTACCCGAAAACCGAACGGGTGTCAACAGGAATCTGCCTGCTGGAAATTGACCGGGGAGTGGCTTTCCAGAAGTTTCCGCTTCATTTTTTGAGTTTGAGAGCATATACTGTTAGGAACGGCTTAGACAAGGAGGTGTTACCGTGAAATGGAAGTTTGATCCCAATGGGGATCTGGATGATTGGATTTTCGACGAAGAGGATAGCTATCCCAGCAGTCGGTGATGATAACCAGACGGAAACGTCTGGTTTTTCTATTTTCTACTTTACAGAATTGAAAATTTCGGTTATAATATGCCCAAATGCCCAAACGGAAGGAAATGAGGGTAGAAGACGTATGAATATTGAATTTGATGTATATAAGCAAAAGCTGAATGAGGTACGCCCTGCGCTGGACGGACTGGCGGATTCTCTGAATCTGGAAGGTTTGCGCAATGAGTTAGAGCGTCTGCACGCCATGCAGGAAGCCCCCGGCTTCTGGGACAATCCCGAGAAGAGCCAGCAGATCGTGATGAAGACCAAGAGCGCAGAGAATAAGATCGCCAATTACAATCGGATGCTCTCTGCCTGGGATGACTTAATGACCATCTGCGAGATGGCAGAGGAGGAAGATGACGATTCTATGCTGGACGTGCTGAAGGAAGGCTTCCAGAAGCTCAGTTCCGATATGGATCGCTGCCGTCTGGAGACATTGCTCACAGGGCGCTATGACAATAACAATGTGCTTATGAGCTTCCATTCCGGTGCCGGCGGAACAGAGGCACAGGACTGGTGCCAGATGCTCTACCGGATGTATACCCGTTGGGCGGAGGCGCACGGCTATACCTATAAGATCCTGGACTACCTGGAGGGAGACGAAGCGGGTTTAAAGTCTGCGGACATCCTCATCGAGGGCGAGAACGCCTACGGTTTTTTGAAGGGCGAGAACGGTGTGCACCGTCTGGTGCGGGTGTCTCCCTTTGATTCCAACGCCCGGCGGCAGACTTCCTTTGCGGCCATCGAGGTCATCCCGGATATCCAGGATGACAGCCAGGATGTGGAGATCCGCCCCGAGGATTATGAGATGCAGGTGTTCCGATCCTCCGGCGCCGGCGGTCAGCACATCAACAAGACAAGCTCTGCGGTGCGTCTGATCCACAAGGCCACCGGCATCGTGGTGTCCTGCCAGACCGAGCGAAGCCAGTTCCAGAACAAGGAGACCTGTCTTCGGATGCTGCGTTCCAAGCTGGTGGAGATCAAGGAGCGGGAGCACCTGGATAAGATCTCGGACATTAAGGGCGTCCAGCAGAAGATCGAATGGGGCAGCCAGATCCGCAACTATGTATTTATGCCCTACACCCTGGTCAAGGATACCCGCACCGGCTGCGAAACCTCTAATGTGAATGCGGTGATGGATGGCGCATTAGATCCGTTTATCAACGCCTATTTGAACTGCGCCGCTACGGGCAACTGGGTCACAAAATAAAAAGTAAAAAAATATCGATAAAACTCTTGCAATTTGCAAAATGCTGTGTTACAATGGTCAGGCTGTGAAAAACCCAATAGTTTGGGTTGTAAATGTTTGCTGTCCGCTGTATGCGGTTTTGAGCATTGTCGGAGGGAGGTTAAGATGATGGATGTTTTGAAGATCATTCTGACTGTTCTGGAAGTGATCGCCAGTGTGGCGCTGATCGTTATCGTTCTGGTCCAATCCGGAAAGGAAGCCGGTCTGTCCGGTGCCATCTCCGGCAATACGGATTCCTATATGAATAGGAACAATAAGGGCGGTTTGGATAAAATGCTGGCCTCTGCTACCAAGTGGGTGGCACTGGTGTGGATTCTGCTGACTCTGTCCCTGAGCCTGATCTAAGTCAAATCATAACCACCGGCCGTGCCGGTGGTATGCACTAGCCCCCTTGGGGCATGCCCTTGGCTGAGCCTATAGGCTCGCCGAACAGTCTGCCAACCGCGCAGATGTCACGGGCTGCCCCTAAAGGGGCTTTTGTTTATTTGC
>JAZOCJ010000011.1:0-21395 GCA_045596405.1 Faecousia sp.
GTCAGGATGCCTGCCTCGTGGGCCAGGTCAGCCACGATGGGAGCTGCTCCGGTGCCGGTGCCGCCGCCCATACCGGCGGGGATGAAGACCATGTCGGTGTTCTCCAGGATCTTGGCGATCTGGCTGCGGGATTCTTCAGCGGACTTCTGGCCGATCTCAGGCTTGGAGCCTGCGCCCATACCGCCGGTGAGCTTCTCACCGATCTGGACCTTATTGGAACAGATGGACTTATTCAGATCCTGCTTATCGGTATTGATCACGACAAAATCCACGCCGCCAACACCAGCTTCAATCATACGGTTAATAACATTGTTGCCGGCGCCACCGACACCGATCACCTTAATTTTAACTACGCGCTCCTGGAACATTTCAGACATATGCTCTCCTCCTATGTATCGTTTCGCAGATAAGGAAATCCCCTTTTCTGCTTTGTTTACAATTGTACTTCTATATTCTATCCCGAAAATCGGAATTGGTCAATAGAAATTCTCATTTTTTCACCAAATAATTTATAAAAATTCGGTTTCTTTATTCAAACTTGGTAAATACAGCCTCGTTGGGGCGAATGGAAAAACTCACATCCAGCTGACCGCCCTCGTGATACTCCCCCATCTGGTCGATCGCTTTCTTCATAAGGCTGACCTTATACTTGAGTTGGGTCGTATCGCCCAGATTTACCTGATACTGCTTGCCATACCAGACCTCCAGCCGGGTCATATCCGATACATCCACGCTGGCAGCCTGTCCGAGAATGCCGCTGTCCTCCAAATATTGCAGGATGGAGATCGCCGCATCCAGCCGTTCTCTGCCCAGGACCGTCACCGGGATCAGTGTGCCATCCTCCGCCGTCTCTGTGGGTACAGGCTCTGCCGCTACCGCCTTGACACCGATCTGGGGTGCTGTCAGCTTTACCCCCAGCAGCTTGGTATGTTCTCCGGCGGAAGCACCGTTTGTGTGCTCCACCAGAATGCCATCCGAGGACATCAGCCACCAGGAGCCGTCCTCTGCCTCAGCAGAATACACCACCTGCATCTCCACGATCTCAATCAATACCGTGTCGGGAAGTTTTATCCCTACCCGTACATCCTTCACATAAGGCAGCGCCGCCTGGATCCTGCCGCCGATCCTTGCATCGCTCAGCGCCAGCAGATTCTCTCCATCTTGGATCCCGGATGCTTCCCGCACCTGCCAGGCTGTGTATTTATCCATACCCGATACGGTGATCTTATCCGCGTCTACCTTGAAAAAGATAGACATACCAAACACCAGTGCCAGCACCACCGCTGCTACTGTGACCAGATACAGCAAAAACCGCTTGCGGTTGAACGGATCGGGCTGGGTATATACTACCTCCGGTGTGGGTTTCGCTTGTTCCCTTCGCCGTTGGGTAGCGCGGCGCTGGACTTCCCGGGCGTTTCTGCTTCCTGTCGCCGTTGCGGTCCTGCCTGCCCCCGTCCGGGCGGTCGCGTTTTTACGCTTCACCGGTCGGTTTCTGTCTTTTGTGTCCATAGTTTTTCTCCTTTGTGATCAGGCTTTTTTCTTCGCCAGATCTGCTATGATCCTGCATATCTGCTCCGCAGAATCCAGCACGACCATACCCTGCAAGGCTCTGCGCATCCGATCATACTGTTGTTTATCCTCCAATAGTCCCCGGATCTGCTGATACAAGACCTCTGCCGTGCATTCCTTTTCCCGGATCATCACCGCGCCCCCGGCATCGGCAAGTGCCTTTGCGTTCTTCTCCTGATGGTTATCCGTCACATTGGGAGACGGGATCAAAATACACGGTGTTCCGGATGCCGCGATCTCATTACAGCTGGATGCGCCCGCACGGCTAATGATCACATCCGCCGCCGCCATCACAGTCGGCATATTATACAGGTATTCCTTCATAATAATGCCGTCTGCCTGTTCCCAGTCTACACCCTTTTCACGCACATATTCCGGCATCCAGCGCCATCCGAAACTGCCTGCCGCGTGGATATGCTGGAACGGGAAACCCTCTGCCTGCTCAATGCGGAACAACTCCGTGATCATCTCATTCATCGCTCTCGCGCCCTGGCTTCCAAAGGCGGAAACGATCACCGGGCGCTGCCCAAGTCCCAGCTCTTTCCGGGCATCTTCCTTCACGGTGTAGATGAACTCCCGGCGCACCGGCATACCTACGATCTCCACCTTTTCCGGATGGCGATAATATTTGGCACTCTCCGGGAAGCACGCCAGCACCCGGTCTACCCTGTCTGCGATCAGACGGGTGGTAAGACCCGGCATAGCATTGCTTTCGTGCACGCAGGTGGGAACTTTCATCATACTTCCAGCCAGCAGCATCGGAAAACTGGCGTAACCGCCGGTGCCGATAACCACATCCGCATCAAATTCCCCAATGATCCTCTTGCATTCCTTAACGGAACGGAAAACACGGCGGATCGCCCGTGCGTTATGCTTGATTGCTTTGAAGGAGATCCCTCTTGCCATACCGGAAGCCGGCAGTGTCTCCAGACGGTATCCCGCCGCTGGCACCAGTTTCTCCTCCATGCCCCCTGCCCCACCCACAAACAGGATGTTGCTTTCGGGATATCGCTCTTTCCATATATTCGCCACTGCGATCGCCGGGTTAATGTGTCCCCCGGTGCCACCGCAGGTAAATATCAAATTCATTCTATGCCCTCCTGTCGTGTCGCCCGATTTCGGTAGCGAGAAATACTCAGCACGATGCCCATTTCTCCCAGATTCACCGCCAGCGCTGTTCCCCCATAAGAAAAGAACGGCAGTGCAATTCCGGTAGACGGCAAAAGGTTGGTGACCACGCCTAAATTCAGGACGGTCTGTACTGCAATCAGTGTAACCAGACCTGCTGCCAGCACTGTAGAAAATCTGTCCGGTGCCCGCAGTGCTATCCAGTAGCCCCTCAGGATCAGAGCTGCAAACAAGCCAATGATCAGCACAGCGCCCACAAGACCCAATTCTTCACATATGATCGCAAAAATATAATCGTTATACTGAAACGGCAAATATAAATATTTCTGCCGGCTCTTCCCGAATCCTCGTCCAAACAACCCGCCGGAGCCAATGGCATACAAAGACTGCAGGATCTGGTATCCGGTATCTCCGGGGTCATTCTCCGGATGCAGCCAGGCTGTGATCCGGTCTCCTGCATAGCCCATCAGGCTGACATATACCACCACAAAGACCGCTGCCGCGCCGGCACCTGCCAAGAGCCATTTGGGATGTGTCCCGGCAACAAACATCATTACCACCGCCACCATACCCATCAGCATAATGGCAGACAAGTGTTTTTCCAGTGCCAGCGGGATCAAAATACCCATTAGCGCGCTCCCAAAGCCCAGAACACCGTACCGAAACTCCCTTGCGGAAGTTCCAAAGCCCTTAGTCAGTCTGGCAAAGAGAACGATCATTGTAAATTTGGCGATCTCCGAGGGCTGAAACTGAAGCCCGGCGATATTGATCCACCGTCTGGCGCCGTTGACCGACTCACCGAACAAAAGCACCGACAGCAAAAGCACAATGCTGATGCCGTACAACGGCCACGCCATCCGAAACCAGAAGTCCGGCGGTATCCGGCTCAGCGCCACCATTGCGCCAAGCCCGATCACTGCGCAAAGCCCCTGCTTTTGGAGATACCGGGTAGATACCGTATAGCCGGTATCGTATTCACTCTGTGCGTAGCTTGCTGAGTAGAGCATAGTCAGCCCCACCGTCAGCAACAACAATAAAATCAGTAAAAAGGGGATGTCAACACCTTCACCCGCCTGTCTGGTGTGCAGGCGGCGGTTCGCTTTGGCATACAGAGAGGTCTGCTCTGCAGCCATATATGCTCCTTTCTACCCGATATGTCCAAACATACCGAACCAGGCGATCAAGCACATCAGTGCGGACACGCCTGTAAATACCAATACGATCTTTTCTTCCTTCCAGCCGCACATTTCAAAATGGTGGTGGATGGGTGCCATCTTAAACAGACGCTTTCCGTGGGTCAGCTTGAAATATCCCACCTGTAAAATCACAGACAGGGTCTCCATAATGTATACCAAGCCAACCAAGATCAGGATCAGCGGCATATCCAGAGCAAACGCCGTGGCGCAGACCACACCGCCCAAAAACAGAGAGCCGGTATCGCCCATAAACACCTTGGCAGGATGCCAGTTATAGAACAGATATGCGATCAGGCCGCCGGTCAGGCTGGCAGGCAGCAGGGCAAGATCAAATCTTTGCTTTACCACCGCCGCCGCTGTAAAGAATATCATAACCGGGATGGTTACGGAGCTGGAAAGTCCATCCACTCCGTCGGTGAGGTTGACAGCATTCACACAGCCAACCATTACAAACATAGCGAAGAAAATGTATGCCAGAGGATGGATATAGAAAGAGGTGTCTAAAAACGGGATGTAAATGTTGCTGGTCAGACTTCCCTCTTTATACAGCAAATACAGGTACAGTGCAGAGACTGCCATTTGCAGCATCGCCTTTTGCAGCGCTGTCAGGCCCAGATTCCGCTTGTATTTCACCTTACAGAAATCATCCAGAAAACCTACCAATCCAAAGCACAGGCTGAGGATCAGCGCATAGAAAACCGTATATTCCTCCATAGCAGGCAGGCTCAGCAGCAGGCAGAGGATCGTCGAGCCGATAAACATCAGTCCGCCCATCATCGGAGTACCTGCCTTATTATTATGCCAGGTAGGGCCCAATTCCCGGATGGATTGTCCCGCCTTCAACGCCCGCAATACGGGAAGCAGGAAAAAACCCAGCGCGCCGGACAGAACTGCACCAACTGCTGCTGTTATAAGGATTCTCGTCATTACAATTGCCTCCGATTATTTCTCTTCCTGTAAAAACTGCTCCAGAATCAGCTCCATACGCATACCTCTGCTACCCTTAAACAGGATCACATCTCCCGGTTTTGCTACTTGCTTCAAAGCGTCAACCAGCTTATCCCGGTCAGTAAATGCTCGTGCCTGCACCTGCGTCATACCGCCGGTGAGCGCACCGTGAAGGATCCGTTTACTGTTGGGGCCGTATGCGAAAACCAGTTCTGTCTTCTCTGCCGCGATCCTACCGATCTTATAATGTTCTGCTGCCGCGCATTTGCCCAGCTCCAGCATATCTCCCAGCACCGCCACACGGCGACCGGAACGGTTACCCAGCACAGAAAGGGCCGCTGCCATAGACTCCGGTCCTGCATTATAGCAGTCTTTGATGATAGTGTATCCGCCGGACTCGAAAATTTCCTGACGTCCTTCCATATTCCGGAATCGTGCCAGGCTCTCCCGAATCTTAGCAGTATCCACGCCAAATTCCAAACCCACAGCAACTGCCGCCAGAGCATCCAGTACATAATGCTGCCCCTCCAGCGCCAGTTCAACCGGGAACTCTGCATCCGTGCAGCGCACCCGGAAGCGCAAAAGCTCCGGTCTTTCCTCTACATGTCTGCCGCGGACGGCACACTCTGTATTTCTTACGCCGAAGTATTCCGCCCGGATCTCCGGGCGCTTATGTAAATTCCACAGCAGTGGGTCATCGCCATTGAGGATGATTTTTCCATCCTTGTCCATACCCTCCAGGATCTCCAGTTTTGCCTGCAGAATCCCCTCCATAGAGCCAAGATGCTCAATGTGCATCGTTCCGATGTTGACGATCACCGCAACATTGGGCTTTGCAATAGAAGTCAGGTAGGCGATCTCCCGAAAATGATTCATACCCATTTCCAGAACAGCGATCTGGGTATCCTCGGGCATTGCAAGAATCGCCATAGGCATACCGATGTCATTGTTGTGGTTTACCGGTGTCTTGGACACCCGGTAAGTGGTTTGCAGAACATCTGCCACCATTTCCTTGGTGGTGCTCTTTCCCACAGAGCCGGTAATGCCAACCACCTTCATCCCGATCCGCTGGCGTTCGTGCCGTGCAATGTCGCCCAGCGCCAGACGGGTATCCGGCACAATGATCGCCGGATAATCACCGTCGCAGTGAGTGCACAGCACCGCCGCTGCGCCTTTCTCCAGCGCTGTGGGTATGAAGGTATGTCCGTCTCTGGCGCCTTGCAGGGCAACGAAAAGCTGTCCCTCGGTCAGCTTTCGCGTGTCATTGTTCGCACCATAAAATGCAACATCTTTATATTTAGGGTCGATCCGGCCGCCACACCATTCGGCAGCCTGCTGCAATGTGATTCTACCCACGTGTTTCCCTCGTTTCTCAAAGGTTCTCCGCAACGATCTCCCGTTCATCCATAGGATACTTGACGCCGCAGATCTCCTGGTATGTTTCGTGGCCCTTACCGGCCAATACAATTATATCATTCTTTTCCGCAATGTCCATAGCGTACCGAATCGCGGCCGGTCGATTTTCGATGACAATATGATTTTCTTTAGCGGTATCAATCCCTTTGAGAATATCGGAAATGATTGCCATAGGGTCTTCCGTTCTGGGATTGTCGGAGGTGATCACCGCAATATCCGCAAGTTCTGCACCGATCCTGCCCATAATCGGGCGCTTGATCGGGTCTCTGTCTCCGCCGCAGCCAAACACAGCGATCAGTCTGCCTTTACAGAAGCCACGGACAGAGGAAAGAACGTTTTCCAGTCCGTCCGGTGTGTGGGCATAGTCGATGAGCACCGTATAGGGCTTTCCGGGCGTGGGTACTACCTCCACTCTGCCCTTAACGCCCTGTGCAGTCTCCAGCGCCTTTACCGATTCTTCCAAGGAGATGTCCAATTGTGCCGCAATCCCCAAAACCGTCAGTGCATTATACACTGTAAATCTTCCGGGGATCGGCAGACAGACATCCACTTTTTCCTCCCCAGAGATGGCTGCAAAGCGAATGCCGTCAGAGAGCAGTTCCAGATCCTCCGCATGCAAATCGGCTTTTCCCTTCACCGATGTAGTGATCATCGGGCAGGAAGCCTTTTTGCAGATCCGTGCAAACCAGGCATCGTCCTGGTTTGCAACTGCCCGGTCACATCGGGCAAACAGCTCTGCCTTTGCGTCACAGTAGGCTTCCATTGTCTTGTGGAAATCCAGATGGTCTTCTGTAAGATTGGTAAACGCTGCCACATCAAAATGCACACCGCCGACCCGCTCCAGCGCGATGGCGTGGGAGGAAACTTCCATAATTACATACTGACAGCCGGCAGAGCGCATTTTGGCAAACAGCGCCTGCAGGTCAAGGCTTTCCGGTGTGGTGCGGTCTGCGGGTATGACCTCCGTACCGATCATATTCGCCATAGTGCCGATCAGCCCCACCTTCGCGCCCCGGGTGGTCTCCAGAATATGCTTTAAAAGCAGGGTGACGGAGGTTTTTCCGTTGGTGCCGGTGACGCCGATCAGGGTCATGGTCTGTGCCGGGTGTCCGTATAGGTTTCCACCGATCAGCGCCAGCGCCAGCCGGTCAGAGGGGACAAGAATATACGGGATATCTCCCCCCGGCGCTACTGCTGTGACCACTGCCGCAGCACCCTTTTCCAGTGCCATAGGAATATATTTGTTGCCGTCCGTCACAAATCCTGTAACAGCCACGAACAAACTGCCCGGGGTCACCTTCCGGGAATCATAGACCACATCGGTGATCTCCATATTCATATCAGCTGTGGATCTTACAATCTCCACACCCTGCACCAAATCTCTAAGCTTCATACCTTCTCCTCCGGACCGTCAGTCCGCCGCTTTTGTGTCCGCAAATGTCAATTTTATAGTCGTGCCTACAGCAACCATCGTACCTTTTTCTAAAGACTGAGCAGTGACTTTAATGTTTTGCTCCATTCCGTCATTCCCGGCAACCAAAATATACAGTCCCAAACTGCCTGCCGCGTCACTGGCCTGCTGTCGATTCATTCCCGTGAAATCAGGAACAGCGACAAGCTGCTGCTCCGGTACTTGACCCATATACAGCAGCACTTCGCTGTTACCGGGCACGCTCTGTCCTGCGGCAGGGATCTGACCGGTCACAGTCTCCCCTGTTCCCACAGTTTTGGCTGCCAAGCCGGACTGCTTCAAAAGCTTTGCCGCTTCCTTTTCCGTCATTCCGGTCATATCCTCCAGGACAACGACCTTTCCTGCCGCATCTTCCTCGGAAAAAGACTGCTTCACGCCCAAATAGGGCAGGATGTCTCCCAACACCGCACCCACTGTAGGTGCTGCCATCACGCCGCCGGAGATATACAGTCCCGTTTGCCGGGACGGCGTATCCAACGCTACAAGTACAATATACTCCGGATCGTCCATTGGCGCAATCCCTACAAATGATACGATTTTGTCCAGAACTCTCTGGCCATTCTCGTCAAAAACGTCTATTTTTTCACTGGTACCTGTCTTGCCGCCGATCAGATAGCCTGCAACCTTGGCATTTTTGGCAGTTCCTTCCGTAACCACGGACTCAATGAGACCGCACATCGTCTTGGAGGTCTCCGCGCTGATGACCTGCCGCAGCACTGTAGGCTCCTGCTTCAAAACGGTATTTCCGTCCGCGTCAATGACCTCAGATACAATATACGGCTCCATCAGGTTACCGCCGTTGACCACCGCTGAGATAGCCCGTACCAACTGCAGAGGCGTGAGCTTAAAGGTCTGCCCGAAAGAGCCAGAGGTCAAAGACGCTGTGCCCCATTTATTGGTATCGGTCACAAGCGCCTTATCGAAGAACACGCCCTTGCTCTCACCGGCAAGGTCGATGCCGGTCTTTTCCAGAACGCCGAAGCGCTGCACATAGTCATAAAACCGCTCCCCGCCCAGCTTCAAGGCAATATGAGCAAAGGCGATATTGCAGGAGTTCTGCAGTGCCTGGGGTGTCTGCTCTGAGCCGTGTCCGGCAGAACGCCAGCAGTGCAGCAGCTGCGACCGCCCGGGAATGCGCTCCGAGCCGGAGCAGTGGAAGCCTGTGTTGAGATCAATCGCGCCGCAGTCCAGCGCCGCCGCCATCGTAAGCACCTTGAAAGTCGACCCGGGCTCGTAGCCATCACTGATACAGCGGTTGCGCCACTGCTTCAGCCGTGCCGCCGTCAACGCCTGCTGGTAGGCAGTCTTCCCGGCGGTATAAGCATCACTTCCCTCAGGATGGGTCAAGTAACTCAAACGCATCTGCTCCAAATCCCGGAGCGTTGCCGGATCCATGATCTCCAAATACTGGTTGGGATCGTAATTGCCTAAGGTCGCCATTGCCAGGATCTCCCCGGTTTTGACATGCATCACCATACCGAATGCGCCGTTAAGCACATCATACCGTGCAATGGCGGCTTCCATCTGCTTTTCCAGACACGCCTGCACCGTGGCATCCAAAGTCAAAACAACACTGCACCCCTCCCGGGAAGTCACATACTTCTCATAGGAGAACGGCATATCCATTTCGTTGTTGCCCTTGGTGGTGATCACCTTGCCGGAGCTGCCTGAAAGATAACTGTTATACGCTGCCTCAATGCCCTCAGAGCCGGTATTGGAAGCATTGGTAAAGCCAATGACCTGCGCCGCCAACGTGCCGTAGGGATAATATCTTTGAGAATTCGGCTCTAAGTGGATCCCGGAGATCCGGTTATCAATGATATACTGCCGGATCGCGCCTGCGGTTTCCTCATCGACCCGTGCCGCGATCTGTTTATATCGCTTCGTAATGTCTTTAGCCTGCGTTCGGATCCATTCCGGGTCCAGATCCAGCAGTTCTCCCAGCTTTTGGCTGATGGATGCCATATCCGCTTTGGATTGCTTCAACTCGTGAGGATCTAAATATACATTCTCCACGCTCTTAGAGCACGCCAGAATATTCATATTCCGATCGTAAATGATCCCTCTGTCCGCTGTGACACTGGTGGTGCGCGTCTGGTTGCGCAGAGCAAGATTGGAATAATAATCGTAATTAGTGACCATCAGGTCATACAGTTGGATCGCCACGGGAACAAATGCCAAGACGCCTAATACTGCTGCTGTCCCAAGGATCCTGCGGTGTTGACCGCTGTCTCCCCGCAGCCGGGTATACTCCTTCTTCCGCTGCCGACCCAAACGATCCCGACCTTTCCAATAGTAGTCTTAAGCCTTTCAATGGGCAGCAAGGGAATCCCTCGCCGCCCATTGCAGCTACTATTCTAATCTATTGGCCGGGACAATCTTTATGCAAACAATCCTGTTAAGAATGTCCAAACGCTCTCCCAGACACTGGGA
Source organism: Faecousia sp. (assembly GCA_045596405.1). Classification (GTDB taxonomy): domain Bacteria; phylum Bacillota; class Clostridia; order Oscillospirales; family Oscillospiraceae; genus Faecousia. The sequence continues at coordinate 10,162 of JAZOCJ010000011.1, forward strand.
GCGGGTTGTTGCTCTGCCACCGGGGCGGCAACATCCACATATACCTGCTGTGCCTGATCCTTGGGGATCATACCCAGCGCCACTGCCATCCGCTGGATCTCTTCCAGATCATAGCCGGATTCATATGTATCGTACAGCTGCACATTATCTGTACGCAGAGATTCCACATAGGCCTCCATCACCGCGGTTTCCTGCTGCACCTGCTGCAGCTGACCTACGCCAACAAACATCAGCGTCAGCATAATCACTGCGGTGACAATACCGGCAACCGCCAGAGGATCAATGTGGATGACGATTTTTTTCTGCTTGTTGATCTTGGGAAGGCGCGCAGTTTTCCAGGGGGCTACCGGTTGGATCTTGCGGGCGGCACTTCCGTCTGTATACAGACGAATATATTGAATATCAGTCTTTTGTGCCATACGCGCACTTCCTTTCTGAATCAAAGTTTTTCACACACCCGCAGCTTTGCACTCCGGGAACGGGGATTTGCCTGTAATTCCACATCCGATGCGGTAATCGGTTTGCGGGTAATCAATTTGACCTGGGGTTTCTTTCCGCAAACGCACACCGGAAACTCCGGGGGGCAGGTACAGCCCTTTGCTGCCGCCGCCATGGCGTTTTTCACGATCCTGTCTTCCAGAGAATGGAAAGTGATCACCGCCAGCCGTCCGCCCTTCCTTAACAGCGGGATGGCATCGCGCATCACTTTTTCCACAGCGCCCAGTTCATCATTCACGGCGATACGGATCGCCTGAAAGCTCCGTTTTGCCGGGTGCTGCTTCTCCCGCAGCGCCGCCGAGGGCATTGCGGACCGGATAATATCCACAAGCTCCAATGTGGTATGGATGGGCTTGTCTGCTCTGTAACGGCAGATCGCCGACGCGATCCGGGGTGCGTACCGCTCTTCGCCGTAATCATAAAGGATGCGGCACAGCTCTTCCTGTGACCAAGTGTTGACTACCGTCTCGGCGTTCAGCGCATCCTGTCCGTTCATTCGCATATCCAGGGGCGCATCCGTCATATAGGAGAATCCGCGCGCCCCGTCATCCAGCTGAGGGGACGATACACCCAGATCCAGCAATATGCCATCTGCTTTCTCAATGCCCAAATCCCGGAACACCCGTCCTATTTCGCAGAAATTGGAATGGACAAGCGTTACCCGATCCCCGTAAGGCTCTAAACGCGCACCTGCCGCGGCCAGCGCCACAGGGTCCCGATCGATCCCGATCAGTTTTCCGGTGGTCAGCCGCTGAGCGATCCGGCTGGAGTGTCCTGCACCGCCCAATGTGCCGTCGGCGTAAATACCATCCGGCTTAATATCCAGCCCCTCCAGACATTCCTCCAGAAGCACTGAGATATGATGAAATTCGCTCATAGACCAATTGCCTCCAGGGAAGCCAGCAGCTTTTCAGGGGTAAGATTCTCTTCTTCAAAGGCGGCGAACTCTTCTGCATCCCAGATCTCCGCCTGCCCTGCCCGACCGACGATCATCACGTCCCGTTTCACACCTGCATAATCCAGCAGGAACTGTGTCAGGCCAAACCGGAACTGCTTGTCCGGGCTGCATTGGTTCGCATTCATAAAGATCAGACTGGTTGCCGCAGAGCGCTGAGAGATGGGCAGCGCATTGTAGTTTTCGCTCAGCTGCTGCCAGTCTTCAGCTGTGTAAACTGTCAGACAGCGGTGACCGCAGTTGACCCCAAGGGTAACATAGAAGTCTTCCCCCAGCTCTGCACGCAGCTTGGCAGGAACAAACAAACGGTTTTTGTCGTCCAGTTTTGCAGGATACTTGCCGATCAAATGCGCTCACCTCCTCCATTTTGCTCCACTTAGCTACCATTTTGCTCCATTTACTGACAGTATAACCTATCGATTTATAAAAATCAATATTTTTTTCGTCATTTTTTCAAAAAATTTCTGAAAAAAACCGGAAATTTCGCATTTTAGAACAACTGTTCTAAAATGCGAAATCTACACGCCATATTCTACCCCTGGAAATGCAGTTCCCCGGCCTCCCAGCAAGATTTGATTTTTACCATCTTTTTTCCGTTTTTCAGCAAAAAGGATGCCAATGGCCCTTCTACCCGGTCCTGCACCAAACGCCTCAGCTGTCTGGCACCTCCCTGTTTTTGTGCTGAAGCGCCCAATTCCCGCGCCAGTCCTTCCGGAAGCACAAGCTGTACCCCATTCGCTGCCATACGCTTTTGCAGCTGACACAAATACTTATTGACGATCCCCTCCATCGCCTCCGGCTGCAGGGGTTTGAAATATACCACCTTATCCAGTCTGCCCATAAATTCCGGAGTAAAATGCCGGCGCAGAGCCGCCTCCGTCTCTCCGCTGCGTCCGACAGGCTGAAAGCCCAGTCCGTCTCCTTTTAGCTCGCCGCCAATGTTGGAGGTCATAACCACGATGGCATTTTTGAAGCTGACCCGTCTGCCTGTGGAATCGGTCAGTTCACCCTCCTCCATAATCTGCAGCAAGATGCCTGCGACATCCGGATGTGCCTTCTCCAGTTCATCCAGCAGCACAAGGCAATAGGGTCTGCGGCGGACAGCCTCTGTCAGTTTCCCGCCCTCCTCGTAGCCTACATAGCCCGGAGGCGCTCCGATCAGCCGTGCCACCGATTGCTTTTCCATATACTCCGTCATATCCAGCCGGATCATTGCTTCTTTATTGCCGTAGAGTTCCTCCGCCAGCGCACGGCACAGCTCCGTTTTTCCCACGCCGGTAGGACCGGTAAACAGCATACTCGCCACAGGGCGATGCTCGTCGCGGATGCCGGAAAGCCCCCGCCGGACTGTCTCCGCCACGGTCTGCACCGCCTCCTGCTGCCCCATCACATATTCGGACAGAATGGTCTCCAAGCTAAGCAGCCGTTCCCGTTCATTGGCAGTCAGTCTCCCTACCGGGATCCGTGTCCTGGCGGACACTGCCCAGGCAACATCTGCGGCGGTCACTGTCCTGCTGCGCCGTCCCTCTCCGGTGCGGCTTGCCATACGCTGCATTTTGTCCCGCAGCTCTGCCGCTTTTTCATAGCGGCTCTCCCGCACCGCCTCGTGCAGTTCCAGCTCCAGAGTCTGCCTTGTTCCCCTGCCGGTCTGCAGCTCCTCCATCCGGGCGTGGGATGCTCCCTCATCCAACAGGTCGATGGCCTTATCCGGCAGGTACAGATCCGGAAGATAACGGACGGAAAGATTCACCGCCTCCCGCATCGCCTCCTCAGTAATACGCAGGTGGTGATGTCGTTCAAGACCCGGTCGCAACCCACGCAGGATCGCCATAGTCGCCTCTTTGTCCGGCTCGTCAATGATCACCGGACGGAAACGGCGCTCCAGCGCAGGATCTTTTTCGATATACTTGCGGTATTCCGTCAATGTAGTTGCGCCCAGCATCTGCAGCTCGCCCCGCCCCAACGCAGGCTTAAAAATATTAGCGGCATCGATCGCACCCTCTGCCGCTCCCGCACCCACAATGGTGTGCATCTCATCCACGAACAGGATGACATCGCCACTGCGCCGGATCTCCCCCAGCACATCCCGCAGCCGTTCTTCAAATTCACCCCGGTATTTCGTACCCGCTACCAAGTTTGCCATATTAAGGCTGATGAGGCGTTTATCCTTTAACTGGGGCGGGACATTTCCTGCCGCCATTCTCTGGGCAAGCCCCTCTGCGATGGCTGTTTTTCCTACGCCAGGTTCCCCCACCAGCGCCGGATTGTTTTTATTTTTACGGCTCAAAATACCGACTACCGTATCGATCTCCCGATCTCTTCCGATGATCGGTTCCATCTCAGCCGCTTTTTGTATCAGATCCTCGCTGAACTGCTCCAACAGCTTCGTACTTACCGCCTCCCTTTTTTGCCTCACCGGCATTTTCGCTTCCCATTGTAAATAATCTACCGTCATAGAAAACAGATCTTCCGCATCTACACTGCCCAACAGCAGCAGATCCTGCGCCGCCGTTTTTTCATTCCGGAGCAGGGAAAGCAAAATATGGACACTTTCCACCTCCCGACAACGCAGGCGTCTTGCCTCCTGCCCTGCGCCACGCAAAATGCGGCGTGCCTGCGCAGAAAGTCCCTGTGGCAGGGGAAGATCCGGCGTGCCGACTCCATAAAGGACCGCGGCGATCTGACTGCCAAGTTCGGCATCAAACCCCGCGCCACGCAGCATTTGTCCTGCCAATCCCGGCTCTTCTGCCAGTGCCAGCAACAAATGCGCACTTCCAACATAGCTGTGCCCTAAGCCCCGCGCTTTCTTTGCGGCGGACAGGATCAAGCCTTGCGTATCCGCCCTGTAATGCATACCCCGCCCCCTTCGTGCGGTGATTTTTCCCATCCGTGTAAAAAAATATACTGCCGATTTTGAAAAAAGGAATTGCATTTTCCAAAATCCGTGCTAGAATAGAGGTGCATACTTAGCAATGCACTATTATCACATACATATTGGAGGGAAAATCATGGCTTACATCATTACGGACGCTTGTGTCAAGTGCGGCAGCTGCGCCGACAACTGCCCCGTTGAGGCGATCTCCGAGGGCGAGGACAAGTATGTCATTGATGCCGATGTCTGCGTAAACTGCGGCACCTGCGTTGACAACTGCCCTGTCGAAGCAATCGAGGAAGGCTGATTCTCCGATTCTGCAATCCGCCTGCGCGGCCGGTTTTCCGGTGCGCAGGCAGATTTTTTATACTGGAGGAAATGATGGAACATCTGCACAACGGCTTTACCCTGGAGCTGTCTGACAATGCTTTTCCTTTAAGTACCGACAGCATCGCTCTGTCCGGTTTTATTAAGCTGCCGCGCAATGCACAGATTCTGGATCTGGGCTCCGGTTGCGGAACACTGGGACTTTTGCTGTGCGCCGGGCGAACAGACTGCACGGTCACCGGTGTCGAGATTGATCAGGATGCCCACCATATGGCGCTGAAGAATGCCCAGGCAAATGGATTGGAGCTCCGTCTGAACAGTATATGCACCGACCTGAGGGCAATCCCCACATTGTTTGCCCCCGGCAGCTTTTCCTGCTGCGTATCCAATCCCCCGTATTTTTCCTCCGGTCCAACAAGCAAGACCGTCCCTCTTGCCCGGCGGGAAGACCTTTGCCCAATGCAGTCGCTTTTCAAGTCCGCTTCCTGGGCATTAAAGTACGGCGGTGACTTCTATCTGGTCCACCGACCGGAACGGCTGGGGGAACTGTTTGCCTGCGCTGATGAAAATCAGCTTGTGCCCAAACGGCTGTGCCTGCTGCGTCACCGCACAGACGGACCTGTTTCCCTGGTGATGGTACAATTCCGAAAAGGCGCAAGCCACGGACTTGTCTGGGAGGAACAGAGTCTGTACGACCCCCTAGGCGCTCCTACGGAATATTACAGAAGGCTATACCATTGTTAGGAGGTATCTCTATGCCCGGAATGTTATATCTGGTACCTACCCCCATCGGCAACTTAAAGGACATTTCCGTCCGTTGCAGAGAGACTTTGGAAAATGCAGACTTTATTGCCGCGGAAGACACCCGGGTGACACTGAAGTTGCTGAACTATCTTGGCATCCGGAAAAGTCTTGTCAGCTACTACGAGCACAACAAAGCCCAAAAGGGCAATGTGATCTTAGATCGCATCCTTGCCGGAGAGACCTGCGCGCTGGTATCCGACGCCGGAAGCCCTGCCATCTCCGATCCCGGTGAGGATCTTGTGCGGCAATGTGCCGAGGCCGGTGTTACAGTCTGCGCCATCCCAGGTCCTTGTGCCGTGATTACAGCATTGAGCATCTCCGGGCAATCCACCGGCAGATTCTGCTTCGAGGGTTTCCTCTCTACCGCCAAGAAAAGCCGCAGAGAGCATCTGGAATCTTTGATCAGCGAACAGCGGACGATGATCTTTTACGAAGCGCCCCACAAACTGCTGAACACCCTGGAAAGTATGGCAGAAGTTTTTGGTGCAGACAGACCGATCAGTCTGTGCCGGGAACTGACCAAGCTCCACGAAGAGGTGGTGCGCACCACCCTGGGAGACGCCATCCGCCGCTACACGGAGCAGCCGCCCAAGGGGGAGTTCGTACTGGTGCTGGCGGGCGCACCTGAAGAAAAACAGAAAGCGGCTACACCTCAGGATGCCGCCCGGCGCGTAGCGGAACTGATTGCAACCGGTATGAGCCGCAAAGATGCTGTGAAACAAACGGCACAAGAACTGAATTTACCGAAAAACGCCGTATACGATGCGGCGCTGAGTGCTGAATAACAAAAAACTACCCGAAAATAATTTCGGGTAGTTTTTCTTATATAAGAGTTATCTCTTTGCCGTTTTGCGCTGGATCAGCTTTACGGTCTCCACCACAGGGATAACAAGGATCGCCAGTGCAATGGCAATGCCATACTCCGTCCAGCCGATGGTAGTAAAGCCAAAGGCTGCGGCGAGGAATGGGATCTCCAGCACCGCGGTGGTCAGCAGCAGAGAGCCGATCATAGCAGCCCAGAGGATCTTATTCTGTCCTTTCAGGCTGAAGATGGACTTGCGCTGAGAGCGCAGGTTGAAGGAATGGAAGATCTCACACATCGACATCGTCAAAAACGCCATCGTCATACCGTGTCCGGAAATCCCCACAGGCATAGCCAATCTGCCCACCTCGAAGCTGTTGCCGATAATATAGGAAATGATGGTTAGCGCCGTTACCAAAACGCCCTGGTAGGCGATGTCTACAAACAGACCGCCTGCGAAGATGCCCTCCTTGGAATTGCGGGGAGGACGGCTCATCGTGTCAGGCTCTGCCTTTTCCATACCCAGCGCCAGCGCCGGGAAGCAGTCAGTCACCAGGTTGATAAACAACAGATGCACAGGGTTCAGAAGCGTAAAGCCCATCAGCGTAGAGATAAACACGCCCAGAACCTCAGACATATTAGATGCCAGCAGAAACTGGATCGCCTTGCGGATATTATCATAGATCCGGCGTCCCTCACCCACCGCAGAAACGATGGTGGCAAAATTATCGTCTGCCAGGACCATATCCGCCACATTCTTGGTAACGTCTGTGCCGGTGATGCCCATACCCACGCCGATATCTGCGGACTTGATAGAGGGCGCGTCATTGACACCGTCTCCGGTCATTGCAACGATACAACCGTTGGCTTTCCAGGCATTGACGATCCGGGTCTTGTGTTCCGGCTGAACCCGGGCATAGACACTGTATTTCTTGACAAACTCGCAGATATCCTCGTCGGAGATCTCATCCAGCTCCGCACCGGTGATTGCCCCGGAAGCATCGGCGAGGATGCCCAATTCCTTAGCAATCGCCACAGCGGTATCCTTATGGTCACCGGTGATCATCACTGCCCGGATGCCGGCAGAGCGGCACTCCTCGATGGCAGCCTTAACTTCCGGGCGAACCGGGTCAATCATTCCTGTCAGGCCAAGGAACACCAGATCCTTCTCCAGAAATTCCGGCGTGTTGTCTGCAGGCTTTTCGCTCCAGTCCCGCTTTGCCACAGCCAGCACCCGAAGTGCCTTGTCTGCCATCGCCTTATTGGCAGCCATAATTTCAGCGCGTTTTGCCTCGGTCATAGGCTTGATTGCGCCATCTTCATAGTAGCAGGAACACCGCGCCAAAACCACATCCGGACCGCCCTTGGTATACTGGACATAGCCGCCGCCCAGATCATGGACAGTGGACATCATCTTTCGTCCGGAATCGAAAGGCGCCTCGTCCACGCGAGGAGAGACCTTCTCCAAATCCTGCTTCTTCAGTCCCACAGAGTAAGCAAAGTTGACCAGCGCGCACTCAGTAGGCTCACCCTCTGCCTGATTGCTGTCGTTCAAGTTTGCATCGGAGCACAGTGCCATTGCGGTGGCTACCAACTGCGTTTCGCCAAGATGGTCTACCACCGTCATCTTATTCTGGGTCAGTGTGCCGGTCTTGTCGGAACAGATAACCTGGGTGCAGCCCAAGGTCTCAACCGCTGTCAGTCGGCGGATCACCGCATTACGCTGAGACATTTTGGTGACGCCAATAGAGAGCACCACAGTGACCACCGTTGCCAATCCCTCCGGGATCGCGGCAACCGCCAAAGAAACCGCCACCATAAATGTCTCCAGGATCACTGTCAGTGTATGCCCCTCCTGGGTCAGCTCTCCGCGCGCCATAAACAGGTTGAAGGCAAAAATGAACACACAGATCCCCAGAACCAGCTTGGACAGCAGCTTGCCCAGCTCATCCAGTCTGCGCTGCAGAGGGGTCTGCTCTTCGCTGGTCGCTGCCAAAGCACCAGCGATCTTGCCCATTTCCGTATCCATACCGGTGGCGGTGATCACTGCCTTGCCGCGACCGTATACCACCGTAGAGCCCATATAGCACATATTCTTGCGGTCACCCAGAGGAATATCCTCCTGCCCCGGGTTAACGCCCAGCGCCTCCAGCGCCTTGTTAACAGGAACAGATTCGCCGGTCAGCGCCGCCTCTTCGATCTTCAGGGATGCGCTTTCAATAATACGACCGTCCGCAGGAACGGCATCCCCGGCTTCCAGAAGAACAATGTCACCGGGTACCAGCTCATCGGAATGCAGAATGACCAGTTTACCATCCCGCAGCACCTTACAGGTGGCCGCTGTCATCGTCTGCAGCGCCTCGATGGCTGCTTCCGCCTTGCTTTCCTGGACGACACCAAGGATCGCATTCAGCAGGACTACTGCCAAAATGATAATAACCTCTGCCCATTCATTTTCACCTGCCAGCATTCCGGTCAGCGCGCTGACACCGGCGGCGATCAAAAGAATGATCAGCATTGGATCTTTCAGCTGCGCAACAAAGCGCTGGAGCAGGGTAGGTTTTTCCCCTTCCTTCAGCTTGTTGGGACCGAACTTCGCAAGCCGCTGCTGCGCCTGCGCTGCGGAAAGTCCCTCCATGCCTGCGTCAAGGTCACGCAAAACCTCTTCCGCAGACTGGGTGTAGGTTTTTTTCATCAAAGCTCCTCCTTAATTTAAGGCAATCGGGATTGCCTGATTTACAGTTTGTGCTGATCTTAAAACAAAAACCAAGTACAGCCGAAACTGTACTTGGTGCTATCTGTCTATTTCCAGCAAGCAGACCCATGAACAGCTTTATGCTTCACACGAGTCTGGCAATTGAAAGCAAGCCAGACCTTACGGTCAGGATGTTGACTTGCTACGCAAAATGCGCTTGCTACTCCCTCTTTCTTACTTATATCACATTTATACCAATTTCGTCAAGAGAAAATTCATTTCCCATTATCAGTGCCTTGCATTTTCCCCTATCCGCACAGCATAGACTGTCCACGGAGGGATGGATATGGTTATGAGTTGGATCTTTACAGGGATCATGGGGATCTCACTGATCGCCGCGATCCTTTTGGGGCGTGGAGGCGAACTGGCAGCGGCTGTGCCCCAGGGCGCGCAGGCAGGTGTGACACTAGCGGTAGCGATGGCCGGCTCGATCTGCCTGTGGACCGGTGTGGGAACGCTAATGGAACGCATTGGAATGACCGCATTTCTATCCAGACTCCTGAAGCCGCTACTGGGACGGATATTTCCTTCCACCAAACAAGATAAGGTGCTTGCCGGGCATCTCAGCGCCAATATCTGCGCCAATTTCCTCGGTCTGGGGAACGCCGCGACCCCTATGGGCATCCGCGCTGCCCAACGCCTTGCCGCCCGGACACCGGGAGCAGTGGCTGGAGACGAGCTATGCCGGCTGATCGTACTGAACACCGCCTCTATCCAGCTGATTCCTGCCAATGTGGCGGCTGTCCGTACCTCTCTGGGGTGTGGCACACCCTTTGATATTCTGCCCGCAGTATGGATCACAAGTCTATGCTCTGCCGGTCTCGGGGTTACTGCCGCCTGGATTTTTGGAAAGCTATGGCGACACTAACCGATTATGTTGTTCCCATCCTCCTGCTGCTCACCTGCGCCTTGGCGCTGCGCAAGCAGGAAAACGCATATGATCTGCTGCTCTCCGGTGCGGCAGAGGGACTGAAGCTGATCCTGACTCTGCTGCCAACTTTGATCTTGCTGCTTACCGCAGTGACGATGCTCCGGGCATCCGGGGCTGTGGAGGCCATCAGCGGATACCTGTCGCCGATTTTCGGATTCTTCGGCATCCCACCGGAGACCGCGATCCTGATCCTCATCCGCCCTATCAGCGGCAGTGCCGCCTTGGCAGTGGGGGCAGACTTAATGGCACAGTACGGTGTGGACTCTCTCATTGGCAGAACAGCCGCGGTAATGTTAGGGTCTACAGAGACCACCTTCTATACCATCAGTGTCTATTTTGGTGCCGCCGGCATCCGAAAGACCCGCTACACCATCCCCGCCGCCCTGATCGCAGACTTTACAGGATTTCTCGTAGCATCTCTTTCAGTGCGTTTTCTTTTTTAAGGCAACAAGAAACCCCCGCAGACTTTTGTCTGCGGGGGTAATACTCGCTCTATGAGGGAAATCAATAGAACTTTCTCTTATTCTTGCGGGCAGCTTCAGACTTCTGCTTGCGCTTCAGGCTGGGGCTGACATAATGCTCGCGCTTCTTAACTTCGGCAATAACGCCCTCCTTGGCACAGCTACGCTTGAAACGGCGCAGAGCGCTCTCCAGAGATTCGTTCTCCTTAACGCGAATTTCAGACATGGTTTTCCCTCCCTCCGATGGCATCCGGCTAATTCCTGGATGCATTCAGGGCCTGCATGCAGGCTTGAGTATTATACGCATTTTTCGAGGAAATGTCAAGAAGGTTTTCCGGGAATTTTATCCAATTATGAAAAATCCCTTACTTAACGATCAAATTGACCAGCTTATTCTTGACAACGATGGTCTTGAAAATGCTGCTGCCCTGCTTTTCCAGGAACTTTGCGATCTTCTCATCGGCGGTGACCTTGGCGATCACTTCTTCGTCGGGAAGGTCGGCTTCCATCATGACGGTGCCGCGCATCTTGCCGTTGACTTGCACCGCTACGGTGATCTCGGTGTCCTTGCACTTCTCTTCAGAGTAAGTGGGCCAGCTTTCAAAGGCGATGGTGGTATCGTGACCCAAGATCTGCCACAGCTCTTCACCCACATGGGGAATGATGCAGGAGATCATCTTCACAAAGCCCTCGGCGTACTCTCTGGGGCAGGTGCCGTTCTTGTAGACCTCGTTGACGAAGATCATCATCTGTGCGATGGCGGTGTTGAAGCCCAGGGCCTCAAAGTCAGAAGTGACCTTCTTGACGGTCTGATGGTAGATCTTGGTGA
>JAZOCJ010000012.1:0-76331 GCA_045596405.1 Faecousia sp.
TATCGGTTTCGCCGATAATCTTCATTTCCTGGGTGATGTGACCCCGGGCAAACTTCATTTCGTGGATCTTGCCGTTTTTATATACGCGCACCCGCAGCCACTCGGAAAGGGCGTTCACAACAGACGCGCCCACACCGTGCAGACCGCCGGAGACCTTATAACCGCCGCCGCCGAACTTACCGCCGGCGTGCAGAACGGTGAAAAGCACTTCCAGCGCCGGCTTGCCGGTCTGTGCCTGGATGTCCACAGGAATACCACGGCCGTCATCGGTGACGGTAATGGAATTGCCGGGATTGATGGTCACGGTGATGTGCTTACAATAGCCTGCCAGCGCTTCGTCGATGGAGTTATCCACGATCTCATACACCAGATGGTGCAGACCGGAGGCAGAAGTAGAGCCGATATACATACCGGGGCGCTTCCGCACCGCTTCCAGGCCTTCCAGAACCTGGATCTGTTCTGCTCCATACTCCTGCATTATCTTATTTTCGTCAGACATATGGTGTCCTCCTTATGGTTTTGGCTCTCGCCCAATCATATTACTGTTTTACAACTTGACCCTTTTGGATCTCAATGGTTTTTCCCAGCTTTGTAAATCTTCCCGGCTCACAGCAGGAGATAAAGACCTGCCCCTCTGTGATCTGGTTCAGCACAAAGTCCTGCCGACCCGGATCCAGTTCAGAAAGTACATCATCCAGAAGCAGCACCGGGATCTCGCCGCTTTCCCGGTACATCAGTTCCCGCTGGGCAAGCTTTAAGCTGATAGCCGCCGTCCGGACCTGTCCCTGTGACCCAAAGGCTTTCAGCGACATTCCCGAAAGGGTGACATCAAAATCATCCTTTTGGGGTCCTGTCAGACACTGGGTGCTTCCCAACTCTGCCCTTGCATGGCTTTCCAGATGCTCCTGCAGCTGCTGGGTCAGCACTGCCACCGGGGCAAAGGGATCGGTGACCGTGGAAACCGTGCGATACTGCAGGGAAAATTCCTCCGCTCCGCCGGAAAAATGTCCGTGATACTGCGCTGCCGCCCTGCCCAGCCCTTCATAGAAACGCGCCCGGTAGGAAATCAGCAATGCCCCCACCTGGCATAGACGGAGATTATATTCCGGCAGGATCTGCAGCAGTGCCGGATTTTCAAAGTGATCCTTTAGAATTCTGCTTTTTTGCTCTAAAATACGGTGATACTCATTCAGCGCTGCCTCATAGTTGGGGCGCAGCTGGCACAGGGCCTGGTCACCCAGATGCCGCCGGGCGGACGCGCCGCTTTTCAAGACCATCAGATCTTCCGGACAGAATAACACCGTTTGCAGTACCCCAGAGATTTCTCCGGCGGATCTTTTCTTGATCCCGTTGTGATAAAGCTGGCGGTTTTTCCCCGAGGAAAACAGAAGCCAGCGCAGGGTCTGTTCCCTTTCCTGAGAAAAAACACTGCCTTCGATTTCTGCAAATTCTGTATTTAGCCGGATCAGCTCTCCGGTTTTCTGGGTGCGGAAGCTCTTGCCGGATCCTAAATAAATAATGGATTCCAGCAGATTGGTCTTTCCCTGGGCGTTGTCTCCGAGGATCAGATTCACTCCCGCAGAAAACTCCAGAGACAGATCTGTATAATTCCGGAAGCCCCGCAGAGCAATGTTATTGATGTTCATGGATGCAAATCAAATAGATTGTGCCATCAAACACCATTTCGTCACCGGGATACAATTTCTTTCCCCGCATGGTGCAGACCTCTCCGTTTACCAAAACCTCGCCATCCTGGATCACAGTCTTTGCCATACCGCCAGAGGCGACTGCATTAGCAAACTTCAAAGCGGCTTCTAATTTAATAAATTCCGTACCGATGATCACAGGGATTTTATCGCCGGGAACTTTCTTTTTTACCGTTACACGCATAATTCCATCAACCTTAATTTGTCTTAATTCTGACGGGAAGGACCATATAGGAGTAATCCGGGTCGCCCTCTACAGGAGTCAGCACGATGGGACTCAATCCATTGGTCAGCTCCAACACTACTTCCTCACCGGGGATCGCCCGCAGGGCGTCTGCCAGATACCGGACATTAAAACCAATCTCCAGATCCTTGCCATTGCCGGCAATGGTGCACTGGTCTTCCGCAGCGCCAATGGTGGTGTTGGTTCTCAGGAGCAGTACCTGATCGGAGAAAACACAGCGCACCGGGCTCTTGTATTTTTCAGAAACGATCAGACCAACACGCACAATGGAAGAAGCCAGCTCTGCTACATTTGCCACCAGCTTCACCGGGCTGTTGACCGGCACGACCTTTCTCCAGTCCAAAAAATCACCCTCCAGAAGACGGCAGATAATGGTCGCTTCTCCGATCTGGAACAAAATGTGCTTTGTTCCCAAGGTGAATGCTACATCTTCATCGCTGTCGGTGAGAATTTTCTCCACTTCCTTCAGTCCCTGAGAGGGTACAACAAAGGACATTGTTCTGCCGATGGGCTCTTCACTATGGTAAGTCCGTCTTGCCAGACGGAAACCGTCCACAGCGATGGCAGAGATAGAAGAATCCTCTACTTCAAACTTCACACCGGTGTGAATAGGTCTTCCTTGATTTTCAGAAACCGCAAAGATCGTTCCGGAGATCAATTCTTTCAGAGCTGTCTGGGGAATGGTAATGCTGCGCCCGCTTCCCACATCCGGAAGTTCCGGATATTCCTCAGCTGATTCGGCAGAGATAGAGAAAGAAGCATACCCTGCCCGGATAGAGACCTTGAAATTTTCATCCACTACTACAGTGACAGGCCCTTCCGGAAGACGGCGGATAATATCTCCAAACAGTCTTGCCGGGAGAACGCAAGCACCGGCATCGCTGACTTCTGCGTCGATCTGGTAGGTAATGGCGGTCTCCATATTAAAACCGGTCAGGCTCAGCCCCACACCGGCTCGGCAGAGAATACCCTCAATGGCAGACAAAGCACTTTTTTGTGCGACTGTTCTGCCGGCAATATTCAGACCTGCAACGAGCATACTTTTTTCACAAGTAAAGCGCATAGTTGTGACCTCTCTTCTTTGAAAATGATAATAAAATATATTTTTGTGGATATTTTAGGTAGTAATAACAGTATTAGTAGAAAGTTATGTGGAAAAGTGAGGTTTGCACTAGGGAGAGAACTACTTTTTTTCCACAGCAGTTTGTTGAAAAAAGGAAAACTTTCCACATCGGAGGAAAAGACGGGATGGGGAAGAAAAGAATGCACAGGTTTTTCTTCCACTTTCCACAGCCTTTGTGGAAAAATCAGAGACAGGAATTGATGTTTGCTGTAATGTCCCGGATATGATTCTGCAGGTTGGTATCGTCGTTTTCCAATGCTTTTTCTACTTTGTTGATGGAATACAAAACCGTGGAGTGATCTTTATTGACCTCTTTGCCAATGTCCGGGGTACTTAAGTTGGTCAGCTTCCGGATCAGATAGATGGCAACCTGCCGGGCTTCCGCTGTACCTTTGTTTTTCAGTGTGCCACGCAGGACAGTCTCATCAATGGAATAGAATTTGCATACCTGATTGATAATGAGACCGGGAGTAGGCAGTGCGTTTCCTTCGCTTTTGAACATATCGTCAATGGCCCGGGTAATGTTGGCAAGGGTCAGTTCCATTCCGGTTAAGTCCACATAAGCGCGGATCTTTTTCACCGTACCCTCCAGCTGACGGACATTGTTGGTCACATTCACGGCGATATAGTTGCAGATCTCGTCATTTAAATCCAGGCACAGAGAAATGGCCTTGTTCTTAATGATCGCCATACGGGTCTCGTAATCCGGCGGCTGGATGTCAACCAGAAGACCCCATTCAAACCGGGTACGCAGCCGGTCCTCCAGCGTCAGCATATCGCTGGGCTTCCGGTCGGAGGTCATAACGATCTGCTTGTTCTCTTCGTAGAGCTTGTTAAAGGTGTGGAAGAATTCTTCCTGGGTAGATTCCTTACCGGCGATGAACTGAATATCGTCGATAAGGAACAGGTCGGCATCTCGGTATTTATTGCGGAATTCAATATTCTTACCACTCTGGATGGCAGCGATCAGCTCATTGGTAAATTGATCGCCCTTGATATAAACGATGTTAGCGGCGGGATTCTTTTTCCGGATGCCGTTGGCGATGGCATACAGAAGGTGGGTCTTTCCAATCCCGGGAGGGCCGTAAATAAACAGGGGATTGTAGACTTGTCCGGGGTTATTGCTGACGGCAATGGCCGCGCCGTGGGCGATTCGGTTGGAAGGACCGACAATGAAGTTATCGAAGGTAAACTGGGGATTAAAGTCCATGGATGTGGTCTGCTTGCCCTTGGAGCGGTACGCTTCCAGTTCCTCGTCCCCGAATACTACCAGCTTGGCATCGGAGTTAAAAATAAATTTCAGCGCATCCTGAATGTGGGCAGTAAACCGGCTGCGGATCACATCTCTGCGGAAGTCCGAGGGAGAGTAAAGAATCAGCTGCTCCTCGTTTAATTCTACGATCTCCGCATCGTCAAATTGGGTGGAAATGGTGAGAGAGTCCAACTGTTCCTCAAGGTAGTTTATAACCTTAGCCCAGACATAGGCAGAAGAGTACATAAGACAGGCTCCTTTCGTTAAAAACATCCGTAAACACCCCTGAAAAAGCAGGGAAACGGATACTATTTTCTCACCGTAAATTTTAACATATTTTTATAAAAAAAACAAGGGTTTTTTCATTCTTTTCAAACTGGAAAAAACCATAGAAAACAAACAACTTTTTCTGCCTTTTCACTATCCCTGAAAATAAGAAAATAAATATAAAAAATCCCACGGAAAAATCCGTGGGATTTTGCTTGGATTTTCGATTAGACCAGAGCGGCGGTGATGATCGCCATTTTGTAGACTTCGTCTGCGTTGCAGCCCCGGGAAAGGTCGTTGATGGGAGCGGCCAGACCCTGCAGAATGGGGCCATAAGCCTCATAACCGCCCAGACGCTGTGCGATCTTGTAGCCGATGTTGCCCGCTTCAATGCAGGGGAAGATAAAGGTGTTGGCGTAGCCTGCCACAGGAGAGCCGGGGAACTTCAGCTGACCCACCTCGGGAGCGACAGCGGCATCAAACTGCATCTCACCGTCGATGGCCAGAGTGGGGTCCATTTCCTTAGCAACCTGGGTGGCATCGTGGCTGAGCTGGACAGTGCCGCCCTTGCCGGAGCCGTTGGTGGAGAAGCTCAGCATAGCCACCTTGGGATCGATGCCGAATACCTTTGCGGTCTTTGCGGTCTCAATAGCCACCTCAGCCAGCTTTCTTGCGGCAGAAACGGTGACATTGCCGTCCTTGTCCACGCTGTCCTCGTAGCTTAAGTTAATGGCGCAGTCGCCCATAGCGATCTTCTCATCGCCCCGGACCATAATGAAGCAGGAGGAGACCAGGTTTGCACCCTTCTTGGTCTTGACCAGCTGCAGTGCCGGACGCACGGTGTCAGCAGTGGAGTATGTAGCACCGCCCAGTAGGGAGTCGGCATAGCCCATTTTCACCAGCATCGTGCCGAAGTAGTTGCCCTTGCTCAGAGCCTTGCGGCAGTCCTCGGGGCTCATCTTGCCCTTGCGCAGTTCCACCATCTTTTCCACCATAGCATCCATACCGGCATAGGTGGCAGGATCCAGGATCTCCACACCCTCAATGTTGAAGCCGCCCTTAGCCGCATTTGCCTTGACTTCATCCACATTGCCAACAAGGATGGGGGTCAGGAAACCACCCTCCACCAGACGGGCAGTTGCCTCCAGGATCCGGGCATCGTGACCTTCGGTGAAGACGATCTTCCGGGGATTGGCCTTCAATACATCGATCATTGCTTGAAACATAAAAAACCTCCATAATACAGGCGAAAGCCCAAAATTTTACAAGACATATTATACATCAGTTTTTCTGACAGCGCAACCTTTTTTGTGCTTGATACAGGGGAATATCGTTACTTTTCTCTGTATTATATGACCGCAACAAACAGACAGATGGCGTAAAAAAAGAAAGAGGAAGATGAAAAAATCAATTTGAAAACAATTTTTTCAGTCAAATAACCATATAATTTCCTAAAAATATAATAAAAACCGAATTTTTTAGAAAAAAATATTGGAAAATATCGTATATATTGATTGACCTTTCCCCATGTTTTTGTTATGCTATTAGCAGAGAGCGAACAACATAAAGGAGGGATCGGTATGAATTGGTCAGCTCTTATCTGGTTTATCCTGATGGTATTCTTTATCGCTGTGGAGTCTTCTACGGTGGTGCTGGTTTCCCTGTGGTTTGCCATTGGCGCGCTGGCGGCAATGGTCGCAAGCCTGCTGGGAGGACAGCTGTGGCTGCAAATTGTTTTGTTTTTTGGTGTGTCGGCAGGAATGCTTGCCTTGCTGCGTCCCATCCTCAGAAAGCATTTTACACCCAAGCTGCTGCGTACCAATGTGGATGCAATGATCGGCTCTACCGGGCTCGTTACCGTGTCCATTGATAATACGGTTTCTCAGGGACAGGTCAAGCTGGGCGCCATCGAGTGGACGGCACGCAGTGCGACCAATGAGAAAATAGAGGCAGGCACACTGATCAAGGTAGACCGTATCGAAGGCGTGAAAGTATATGTGACCCCGGTGCAAACACCGGTTGAAGCAAAATAAAATCAACAGGAGGAAATCGTATGGAACTTTTCATCATTATTGCCCTGGTCATCCTTATTTTCTGGATCGTGGTATCCAACATTGCTGTGGTGCAGCAGTCCCGGGCATATGTTATTGAGCGCCTGGGTGCATTCCAGACCGTTTGGGGTGTGGGCTTGCATTTTAAGGTGCCCTTTATCGACCGTATCGCCCGCCGGGTGAGCCTGAAGGAACAGGTTTTGGATTACCCGCCCCAGCCGGTGATCACCAAGGACAATGTTACCATGCAGACCGATACTGTTGTCTATTTCCAGATCACAGACCCCAAGCTGTACGCTTACGGCGTGGAGCAGCCTATGGCGGCTATGGAGACCCTGACAGCCACCACTCTGCGTAACATCATTGGCGATCTGGAGCTGGATCAGACACTGACCTCTCGTGATGTGGTCAATACCAAAATGCGGGCGATCCTGGATGAGGCAACGGACCCCTGGGGCATTAAGGTAAACCGTGTGGAGCTGAAGAACATTCTGCCTCCTGCTGACATCCAGAGCTCTATGGAAAAGCAGATGAAGGCTGAGCGTGACCGCCGTCAGGCGATCCTGCAGGCAGAGGGTCAGAAAAAATCTGCCATCCTGATCGCTGAAGGCGAACGGGAGTCCGCAATCCTCCGGGCAGATGCGGAAAAGCAAGCTGCTATTTTGAAAGCAGAGGCAGAAAAGCAGGCGGCGATCCTCCGGGCGGACGGCGAGGCGCAGGCGATCCTGGCGGTGCAGAAGGCGCTGGCAGATTCCCTGGAAATGCTGAATGAAAAAGCTCCCAATGACCAGGTGGTAAAGCTGAAAGCCATTGAGGCTATGGAAAAGGTTGCTGACGGCAAGGCCACCAAGATTATTATCCCCAGCGAAATGCAGGGCCTGGTGGGTCTGGCAACCGGTCTTGTGGAAGGTGTGAAGGAAAATGGCAAAGCCGAATGAGAAGCGTTTTGTAAAAACTTATTCCCAGGGCGGGTTTTCCACAGGACTGCAGATCTGGGTGGATAAAAAGACAGGTGTTAATTATCTGTACGCCCAGAGCGGCTACTCCGGCGGGCTGACAGTTCTGCTTGACCGGGACGGAAAACCGGTGATCACGCCCATTCACCAATATCCCGAAGATTGAAAAGCGCCACCTCCGGATTACGGAGGTGGCTTTTCAGTTTTTAATATTCCGTAAACAATCCCGGGGTGCGGTTGCAATCCTGCCTGTTTGCAATATAATAAGAATATCACATTGGACAAAGGGGAACGGGTATGAACGGTATCGGTGGGTGGTTTCGGCAGCTGGGAGAGCGGCTGCGTGCGGGAATCCGCCATTTTATGATGGGTCGCTACGGTGTGGATAAGCTGAATCTTGCGATCCTCGGGGTGGGCGCTGCCGCTTGCCTGTTGTCCGCGTTTTTGCCGTTTCCGCTGCTGACGCTGCTGCTGGTAGTGGCTTCCTATATTTTGATGGGTGTGGCTTTTTTCCGGATGCTGTCACGGAACACCTATAAGCGCTATCAGGAAAACCGGCGGTATTTGATGTTTTTGCAGAAGCTCAAGGATCGGGAGCACCGCTATTTTGACTGCCCCCGCTGCCGCCAGCCGGTCCGCGTTCCCAGAGGAAAGGGAAAACTGGCCATCACCTGCCCCAAGTGCAAGGAAAAGTTTATACGCAAAAGTTAATGGGCGTGCAACGGCACGCCCGTTTTTTGTCGCAGAAAAAAGATTGACGAAGAAGAACGGGCGGGGTAAAATAAAAGAAAGACAAGCAAAGGAGAGGGTGTCAGCTATGAAACAGAAAATTCTGAAGATCGATCCGCAGCTGCAGGCGTTTGCTCGCGATCTTGACCTGCGGACGGAAAATTTCCAAAAGAAAAAGAACGCGCTTCTGAAACCGGGACAGACACTTTCTGACTTTGCCAACGGACACTTGTTTTTTGGATTCCATAAGACCAGCGATGGCTGGTACTACCGGGAATGGGCACCCGGGGCGGAAAAGGTGTATCTTACCGGCGACTTTAACGGCTGGGATCGGTATGCCCATCCTCTGGAGAAAAAGGAAAATGGGGTATTTGAGCTGTTTCTCCCCGGTGCGGATACCCTCCGCGGCGGTATGAAGGTGATGACCGTACTGGTGCATCAGGGTCGGGAACTGGAGCGAATTCCCTTGTATGCCACCCGGGTGGTGCAGGACCCTGTGACCACCGGCTGGAGTGCGGAAATTTGTGAGCCTGAGGTTTTCCCCTGGACGGATGACGGCTTTTCCCCGAAAAAGAACCTGTTTATTTACGAGTGCCATATCGGTATGGCGCAGGAAGAGGGAAAGGTCGGCTCTTACTCGGAGTTCCGGGAGAACATTCTGCCCAGAATCAAGGCGCTTGGCTATAATGCCATTCAAATTATGGCGATTATGGAGCATCCGTATTATGCCTCCTTTGGGTATCAGGTGACCAATTTCTTTGCCGCCTCCTCCCGGTTCGGTACACCCACGGAGCTGAAGGAACTGATCGACACCGCCCACAGCATGGGCATCGCCGTTCTTCTGGATGTGGTCCACTCTCACGCAGCCCCCAACACCCGGGAGGGCATCAATGAATTTGACGGCACGGTTCATCAGTTCTTCCACGCTGGACCCAAGGGCGATCACAGGGAATGGGGAACAAAATGCTTTGACTATGGAAAAAATGAGGTCATCCACTTCCTGCTGTCTAACCTAAAGTACTGGCAGACGGAGTACCATTTTGACGGCTTCCGGTTTGACGGCGTGACCTCTATGCTGTACCACGATCACGGCTTGGGAACAAGCTTTGATTCCTACGGAAAATACTTCTCCATGAACACCGACACCGAGGCGGTGACCTATCTGCAGCTTGCCACAGAGCTGGTGCGGCAGGTCAATCTCAAAGCGATTTTGATCGCAGAGGATATGTCGGCTATGCCGGGAATGTGTCTGCCGGTGAAAGACGG
Organism: Faecousia sp.; assembly: GCA_045596405.1. Classification (GTDB taxonomy): domain Bacteria; phylum Bacillota; class Clostridia; order Oscillospirales; family Oscillospiraceae; genus Faecousia. Next base: position 9,595 of record JAZOCJ010000012.1, read on the forward strand.
AGGCATCGGATTTGATTACCGTCTGGCTATGGGTACGCCGGATCTGTGGATCAAGCTTCTCAAGGAGACCCCGGACGAGTATTGGGATATGAACCGGATCTACTACGAGCTTGCCGGTCGCAGGCCGAAAGAAAAGGTCATCGGTTACTGCGAATCTCACGATCAGGCACTGGTAGGCGACAAGACATTGATGTTCCGTCTGTGCGATCAGGAGATGTACTGGTCAATGAACAAGGGAAGTCAGAGCCTTATCATCGACCGGGGAATCGCACTGCATAAGATGATCCGGCTCATTACAATGTCTCTGGGTGGCGAAGGATATCTTACCTTTATGGGAAATGAGTTCGGGCATCCCGAATGGATCGATTTCCCCAGAGAGGGGAACGGCTGGAGCTATCATTACTGCCGCAGGCAGTGGCATCTGGCAGACGATCCAGACCTGAAATACGGGTATCTGCTAACCTTTGAAAAAGCTATGGTGGCGCTGGCAAAGAAAACCCGCCTGCTCAGCGGACGGGACACCCAGCTGGCGCTGGATAATTGGGCAAAAACCATCGTCTACAAAAAAGGCAGTGCGGTATTTGCTTTTAATTTCCATCCCGAAAACTCCTATGACGGCTTTTTCCTGCCGGTGCAGGAGGAGGGGGAGTATACGGTCTGTTTGTCTACAGATGATTTTTGCTTCGGCGGACAGGGACGGATCTATCACCAGACTTACACTGCCGAAAGGCAGGCAGACGGCAGAATAGGCTTCCGGCTGTATCTGCCCAGCCGCACGGCTGTGGTACTGAAACGGAACAAGTAAAAAAGGAGCTGCACAGCAGCTCCTTTTTATTTTCCGAAAGATTCTTTTGCCCGGCGGATATAGCTTTGTGCATCGGCAGACATATCTGCCAATTCCTCTGCCGTCAAAGAGCGGATAACCTTCGCAGGATTTCCCAATAACAGTGACCCTGCCGGGGCATTCATCTTGCCGGTGACCAACGCACCTGCGCCTACCAAGCAACGGTCACCCAGGACAGCGCCGTTTAAGACGATGGCGCCCATACCGATGAGGCAGCCGTTGCCAACAGTACAGCCGTGCAAGATCGCCCCGTGTCCTACGGTGCAGTACGCGCCCACCTGGGTTTGCTCGTGTACCACGCAGCAGTCCTGAATGTTTGTGCCCTCCCCGACGGAGATGGCGCCTGTGTCGCCACGGAGCACCGCGCCGTACCAGATGTTTACATCCTTACCTAAGGTAACATCCCCCACAACAACGGCATTTGGGGCAAGCAGTGCATCGCCCATATCATTCAACTCCTTTAGCGGTGGTCACCCAGGAAGAACAGGGCGACCGTTCCGGGACCGGCGTGAGAGCCGATCACCGCGCCCACATAGCTAATAATGACTTCCTTTACACCATAGGTCTCTTTCAGCCGGCGGGCGACATACTCTGCGTCCTCCAGGCAATCGCCGTGGGAAATAAACATCACATCGTTAGCGCCGGGAATGCCCAGCTCGTCGACCTTTTTGACCAGGGCTTCCAGAGCAGCTTTGCGACCCCGGGCTTTTGCCACACTGATCAGCTTACCCGCATCGTCCACATGGAGCACCGGCTTGATCTGGAGCATCGTGCCCACCAGCGCCGTTGCAGCGCTGACGCGTCCGCCCCGTTTCAGATACATCAGATCGTCCACGGTAAACCAGTGGCAGAGCCGGAATTTATTTTCCTCGCACCAGGCGGCCAGCTCCTCAAGACTCAGCCCCTCTTCCTGCTTCCGGCAGGCGTACCACACCAGCAGACCCTGTCCCATAGAGGCACAGAGGGTGTCCACTACCAGGATCTTCCGATCCGGGTATTTTTCGGAAAGATCGCCGGCGGCGATGACGGCGGACTGGTAGGTAGTACTTAAACCCGAGGAAAATGCCAGCACCAGCGCATCCTCGCCCGCCTGCAGAGCAGGCTCGATGATGGCGGACCAGTCTTCGGGATTGGCGGCCGATGTGGAGGCGGTCTCCCCGGCGCGCAGACCGTCATACATCTCTTTCAGCCAGTCGTCGGTGTAACGGGTGTACTCCTGTCCTTTGTAATTGACCCGCAGGGGGGTTGCCAGCAGGTTGTTTTCTTCATAGAACTGCTTCGGGAAATCGCAGCAGAAATCGGTGATGATCCGGTAAGACATAAATGCAGCTCCTCTGTCAAAAGTAACACAGTCAGCATACAGGGAGAATGGAAAAAAAGCAAGCCCTTTAGGGTAGAATAATGCACTCTACCGGCGGTAGAGTGCACAAAATGACAGGATTATTGTTTCTTGGACAGCAAAAAACTGCCGGTGAGCAGGCAACTCCACAGAAACAGGCTCAGCACCCAATACTGACTGCAGACCATAGGAGAGGAGACGATGACCAAAAGCTCATAAAGGGTTTCGCCAACAGCGTGAGATGCCCGCACGGAGAGGAAATTGGCGATCAAAAAGATGGCTGTCAGCGACAGAGAGCAGATGCAGATCCAGCGGATTCGCAGGACGGCCTTGCGGTCGCCGGTGCGGATGCCATCGATGAGGATCATCGCCCCGGGTACAAAGAACAGCACAGAAAGCATAACCAGGATCGCTTTTCCCAGCCCTGCCGGGTTGGGGATGAAGCCCAGTCCCACACAAAGGATAAACAGGCAGCCCCAGATGCAATACAGTATCTTTTCCTTCATACAGCGCCTCCTACGGAAGATTTTCTTTATTGTACCCTATTTGCGCAGAACTGGCAAGGGGTAAAAAAAGCTGGACAGTGGAGGTTACTTCTGGTATAATAGGATAAAAAGCACCGAAATCCGCCGCTTTCAGGCGAGTTCGGATTTGTCACTCTACCCTAGAATAATAAACAACAGAAAGGGAGTGGATTTCCCATGAAATGTCCTTTTTGCGGAGATCAGGAGAGCAAGGTCGTAGATTCCCGTCATTCTGAGGATGGCTTGAGCATTCGCCGCCGCCGGGAATGTTTGGTCTGTCAGAGACGCTTTACCACATATGAGATCGTGGAAAGCCCGCCCATCATCGTTGTGAAGCGGGATGGCTCCCGGCAAGCCTTTGACCGGAACAAGATCGTGCAGTCTATGGTGCGTGCGTTTGATAAGCGGCAGGTGGAGACTGCGGATCTGGACCGGATCACCACGGAGATCGAGCAGACCATCCAGAATTCTCTGGAAAGAGAAGTCAGCACCGACCGGATCGGTGAGATGGTCATGGAGCGCATTAAGCCTTTGGACGAGGTTGCATATATCCGGTTTGCCTCTGTGTATCGGAAATTCCAGGACGTCAGCAGCTTTATCAATGAGATCAACAAGTTCCTTGAGGAGCAATAAGGAGATCCTATGAATCTGGATGGAATTATGTCGCTGCTGGGGGATTTTGATCTGGAGAAGCTGATCCCGGATCTGGGCAGTGTCCTGGGCAAGCTGGAGCTGGCGACCCGGATCGGGGTTATGATCGGACCGCTGGTGCTGCTGGGCTTGGGGCTGTGGTATTTCTTCGCACCCCCAAAGGAAGCAAATTACGAGATCGGCTACCGCGCCATCTGGAATATGCGCAGCAAAGAAGCCTGGTATTTTTCCCAGAAGATCGCCGGAATGGTTTGGACAGTCCTGGGATTTATCCTGACGGTGGTGATGCTTCTGATCAGCATTGGCTACCGGGGAATGGATGCCATGGAAATGGCGCAGTCCGCCTTTGCCTGCATTCTGTGGGAGGCAGGACTGATCCTGGCAAGTTCTCTGGGTATCCATATCGCAGTCATTGCCTGCTTTGACTGGGAGGGCAAACGCCGCAGACCCCCAAAAAGCAAGAAAAGAAATGCAAGAAGAGCAAGACCTGCACGATAACGTGCAGGTCTTTTGTCATTAGAAACCGATGTAATCTTCGGAATGCTGTGCCAGCTCGAAATCCTCCAGCTTGATCTCCGAGGCGGAAATGTCAAGGGCGTTACAGAGAACGGACAACACCTGATTGCCAAGGAGGGCCGTGCCTTCCGGTGTGGCAAAATGGGTCATATCAGAGCGGCAGGAGTCAGGGCAGTCCTTCGTAATGGCGTACAGGTCGTTGATAATGGTATCTGTACCGGCAAGGGCGCGCTTGGCGGCCTCGTTATAGGCTTCGATCATTGCATTGGTGCGGAAGCCTCCCGGTGTTCCCAGATAGCCTTCCTCCACCACAGCGGTAGAAGTAGCAAATATCATTTTTGCCTTAGGGAAGAAATGGCGCAGCCGCTTATCGATCCGGGCAATGTTTTTCTCATAGCAGTCGATGGGGGTCAGCGGCTCCGGGTCGTTGAAGAATTGCACCACATCCCACAGGCCGGCATTCCAGTGAATGAGGTCCACATCCTCGGGCCATTGACCTTTTTTCTTCCAGTTCTGAATGAAGCGCAGGACATAGGTGGTGAATTTTGCATTGTCGTTGGGAATGTAGAATTCAGCCGATCCCTCCAGCGCTTCCTGGACATACTTTTCATAGCCGATGCGAATGGAATCTCCAATCAGAACAATTTTTTTCATAGGGCTTCTCCTTTTGTATTTTGCAAACAGACAATCGATTCGATATGTGCACATCTGGGGAACAAATCGACTGCCTGTGCAGATTTTAACGTATACCCCCGCTCTTTTAGGAGCGCCACATCCCGGGCGAGGGTGGCGGGGTCGCAGGAAACATAGATGATCCGCCGGGGCTGCATCCTGGCAAGGGCTTCGATGGTATCGGCGTTCAGCCCTTTTCTGGGGGGATCGACCACAGCCACATCGGCGCGGATGCCCCGCTGCTCCAGTTCCAGAGCGGCTTTTCCCGCATCGCCGCAGAAGAATTCTGCGTTGTCGATGTGATTTCGGGCGGCATTTTCTTTGGCATCCTGAATGGCTTGGGGAACGACCTCTACGCCGATGACTTTCCCGGCGGTTTTTGCCATTACTAGGGTGATGGTGCCGACACCACAGTACAGATCCAGCACCAGATCATCTTTGGTGATCTCCGCCTGGGCGATGGCGGCTTCATACAGCCGCTGTGCCTGGTGGTGATTTACCTGATAAAATGAGTGGGGCGAAAGCCGGAACTGCAGACCGCACAGGGTGTCTTCAATATAGCCCGGACCGTAAAGGGAGATGAGCTGCTCGCCCAGCACGGTGTTGCCTTGCTTGGTGTTGACGGACAGCACCAGTGAGGCGAAACCGGGAACGGCCTTCAGTTTTTCAATCAGCGCTTCCGGGTGGGGGATAGTGCGTCCGTTGACCACCAGGCAGACAAGCACCTGCCCGGAGACAGCGCCCCGGCGCACATAAATATGCCGCAGAAATCCCTTATGGGTCGTCTCATCGTAAGCGGAAATGCGGTAGTAATTGGCATAGTCGATCACGATCTGCTTCACCTGATCCGCTTCTTTGGGCAGGATCAGACAGCGGTCATTTTCCACAACCTGATGGGTGCCGGCACGGAAAAAGCCGGCATAGACGCGTCCCTTTTTGCTGGATACCGGATATTGCGCCTTGTTTCGGTAGCCGGAACAGGTGGGAGCGCTGAGCAGGGGCACATCCGCAAGGGCTTCTCCTCCGATTCGGTTTAATGCCTGCTTTACCCGGTCCGCCTTCGCCCGGCATTCTTCTTCATAATCCATATGCCAGAAGTTACAGCCGCCGCAGAGCTTGGCCACCGGGCAGTCCCGGTTGATCCGGTGGGGAGATCTCTCCAGAATTTCCAGGATCTTGCCGTGGGCATAGGTCTTTCCCACCGCTTCGATCCGGATCTTACAGACCTCTCCGGACACCGCGTTTGGCACGAAGACGGCATAGCCGTCGATCTTTGCCACGCCCAGTCCTTCGGCGGTGTAGCCGGTGATGACAGCATCATAGATTGCGTTTTTTTGGAGCATTAAAGAATCGTCTCCATTCCGATTTTCTGGGGCTTCAATCCCTGCCGCGCATAGAATCCCATAGCGGCGTCATTACAGGACCAGACGTTGAGGGTCACATTATAGCACTTACGCATTTTCGCGTAGCAGCAAATGGTATCATACAAAGCCGTGCCGATATGCTGCCCCCGGCAGCTTTCGTCCACGCACAGGTCATCGATATACAGAGTGGTGTGGTCGGCGATCACGGGGTCGTTGTGGTACTGCTTGATCATACAGAAGCCGTAGCCCAATACCCGGTCATCCTCCACTGCCACAAAGATCGGCGTAGTGGTGCTGTCCAGCATAGCAAGGACTTGGGATGCGCCGTATTTTTGGGCATTTGCCTGGAACAGATCCGGTCTGCCCTGATGGTGAACAGAGCCTACCTGCCGCAGCAGGGATAAGATCCCGGGAACATCGTTGGGTTGGGCAAAACGAATTTCCATAGTCTTACACCTCCGCGGGGGCGACGCCCTGGGGGCGGAGGGACAGGATGTGGCAGGCACCTTCGCCCAGCACAGCATCGATACCCTCCCGGAAGGTGTCGAGAATATCAAAGGGAACGAACGCCTGCACCGTTCCGGCAAAGCCGCCGCCGTGGACACGGTAGCCGCCTCTGCCGCTTAAGTAGCGCTCGCACAATGCCAGTGCGATGGCAACATCCTGGTTTGCCACAGCGCCGGTGGGGATTACGTTCTGCAGATACATATAGGAAGAATAGCCGCTTTGCTTCATCAGGGAAAGATATGTATCAAAGTCCCCTGCCTGCAGGGCGGCGATTTGTTGATCGACCCGCTTGTTTTCCTGGAAGATATGGATGGCGCGGACAACAGCCCGGTCTCCGCAGAGCTTCCGCAGTTCCGGGATCGACTTGTAAAAAGCATTTTCGTCTACTTGCCGCAGGACATCCTTGCCAAAATATTTGCAAACGGCTTTCAGTTCCCGGGTAATGGCGGCATACTCATCGGTCAGGTCGGCGTGGCTTGCCCGGGTGTCGATAATGCACAGGGCGTGACCGCAGGCGGCAAAGTCAAAGTCCACCGGCTCGATAACGGGATTTTCCTTGTCGGCAAAATCAATGGTGACCATACCGCCTACTGCGGATGCGGTTTGATCCATTAAGCCGCAGGGCTTTCCGAAAAATACATTTTCCGCATACTGACCGATCATAGCGATCTCCGGCTGGCTGACCTGCCCGTCGAAGAACAGATGGTTGATGATGGTGCCGATGAGCACCTCGTAGGCGGCAGAGGAGCTCAGTCCCGAGCCGGACAGGACGGTGGATTCCACATAGGCATCAAAGCCGGAGACAGGACAGCCCAGCTGCACAAACCGGGCGGCTACACCCCGGATCAGGGCGGGGGTGGTGTTGACTTCCTCCGGCTGGGGAGTCAGCACGGACAAGTCCACTACGCTGACCGGATACCCTTGGGAGAAAATGCGGATGATGTTTGTGCCGTTGGCCCGGACAGCGGCCTGCATATCTAAGTTGACGGCAGCTGCCAGAACACGACCCCGCTGGTGGTCGGTATGATTGCCGCTGAGCTCGGTGCGACCGGGGGCGGAAAAATAGCGCTCCGGCGCACAGCCAAAGGCGTCAAGAAAAGCAGCATCCAGCGCCGCCTTGCGGTCTGGGGAAAGAATCAGCTTAGAAGCATCCACTGTAAAACCTCCCGTCAGCATAAGAGCCGTGTAATGTTTTCACAGTTTATTATACACTGATTTTTCTGAAATGGAAGAGTTTTTTACCTATAAAAGGAAAACCCTCTGCCCCCAAAAGGGCAGAGGGAAGAAAGGTGTCTTTACAGAGCAAACTGAACGATGCAGAAAGCGGCGTAGATGACAAGCAGCAGGATGCCCTGCCAGCGGCTCAGCTTTTTGCGCAGCAGCGTGGGAACGGTCAGCAGCAGCATCACCAGAAGCATCAGAGGGATGTCCAGAACAAGGGATGCGTTCTGACCGAACAGCAGCTTGCCTACAGGGACATCAAAGGGAGCCAGCGTGACCGAGATACCGGAGACCAGCACCAGATTGAAAATATTTGCGCCGATGACATTGCCGATACCCAGGGAGGCGTGACCCTTCCGCAGGGAGGTGATGGTGGTGACCAGCTCGGGCAGAGAAGTTCCCAGAGCCACAAAGGTCAGGGCGATGACGGTTTCGGGCACGCCCAATTCCTTGGCGATGATGGTGCCGTTGTCTACCAGAAGGTTTGCGCCAAAAGCAATCAAAGCGGCACCTACAACCAACAGAACGAGCTCAAACCACAATGCCTTGGGTGCGCCTGTATCTTCTTCGTGGTCGGCAGACTCGGGGTTTTTAAGACCTTGCCGTACGGTAAGGAGCATATAGACAACAAAGACAGACAACAGGATCAGACCCAGCCACCAGTCGAAGAAGCCAAGAGCATAGGCTGCTACACAGTACAGCGCGGCCGACAGGAAAAAGAAGATCACAGGCATCTTCATAGACTTGATGTTCACAGGACCGGGATTCACTGCAACAGAGATGGCAGCGATCAGGGCGGTGTTGCAAATGATCGAGCCGATGGCATTACCATAGGCCATAGAGCCCTGTCCGTTCAGTGCGCCGGTGGCGGATACCATTACTTCCGGCAGGGTGGTGCCGATGGAGACCACCGTGGCGCCGACGATAATATCCGGCAGGCGGAAACGGCGGGCGATGCCGGTGGCACCGTCCACAAACCAGTCGCCACCCTTGATCAGGGCGACCAGTCCGACGATAAACAGCAGAATGGGTACAAGCATAACAAAACTCCTTTTCCGTGATAAAAAATAATGATTTTTGGCTTAAAAAAAGACCCGGCAGGCTAAATACCATACACGAGTCAAAAATCCGGGAGAGCATGTATAGCAGATGCGTTATACATGAGTCTCGCAATTGAAAGCCTGCCAGACCGGAGACCGGTCGGGTTGTTGGCAGGCTTACGCAAACATTGCGCTTGCTACTCCCTCATTCACTATTTTCATCAATCATAGCACGCAAACGATTCAAAGTCAAGGGAGAAACCGCAAGAAACGGCAAAGGAAACTTGACTTTATTGGGGGAGAATTGTATAATCGGTGTAATTCCATAGGACAGTTCGTGACCATCCTGTCGGTAAACAAAACTAGGGCAGAGCAATCCATTTGAATCCGTTTGCGGAGAAAGGTTATTGCTCCGGGAAAGGATGGGCGCAGTGCGTCCATTTTTGTTTTTGAGGAGAATGGATATGAAAAAGAATGTAAGATTTTTGACCCAGGCGGCGCTGCTGGGGGCGTTGTATGTTGCGCTTACCCACGCACAGAATCTGCTGCTGCCTGGTTCAGCCACCTGGGCGATCCAGTTTCGGGTCAGCGAGGTGCTGTGCATCCTGGCGCTGTTCACCCCGGCGGCGATCCCGGGGCTGACCATTGGCTGCCTGCTGTTTAATATCACCTATGCGGCGGCGCTTCCTCTGGATTTTCTGGTGGGCAGTTTTGCGACCTTGCTGGCGGTGTCCGGGATGTATCTGACCCGGGGTATTACGGTAAAGGGGTATCCCGTTTTAGGCGTGTTACTGCCGGTACTGACCAACGCCGTACTGGTGGGCTGGGAACTGTCGGTATATATTGGCGGCGGCTTCTGGATCAATGCTGCCTATGTTGCCATTGGAGAGGCGGCGGTGATGGTGAGCCTGGGAAGTCTGCTCTATTATACCGTCAAGGCAAGAGGACTTAACAAGCGCCTGTTTTGAATAGCTGCGAAACGGGAAGAATAAGGAAGTGGTGAGAAAGATGATAGATTTTCAACCGTTTATTCCGGAGAAAAAAGCAGAATATGACGCGTTTTTAATGCACAGCGGAGAGCGGGGCTGTGAGTACAGCTTCACCAATCTGTATCTGTGGGGACGGCAGATGGTATCTGTCTATGCGGATCATCTGGTGTTCTTTTCCCAGTTCAACCGGAAAAGTGTGTATCTGTATCCCGTGGGCACAGGCGACCGCAAGGCGGTGCTGGACGCGATCATCGCGGATGCGAAAGCGCGGGGTATCCCTTGCCGGCTCACCGGTCTTGTTCACGATGACTGTGCTGAATTGGAGCGGCTGTATCCTGGGAAGTTCCGGTATCATTTTGACCGGGACAGCTTTGACTATGTTTATGCCATTGATGATCTGGCAGACCTGGCGGGGCGTAAGTTTCAGCGCAAGCGCAACCATCTTAACCGCTTCCGGGCAGAGCATCCGGAGTACAAATTAGTGCCCATTACAGATGCTAACCGGGGCGATGTGGAAGAAATGGTAAATACTTGGTATGCGATGCGCTGCGAGGAGAATCCCCACGCGGATTACCATATGGAGCAGGCGGCCATCCGCAAGGCGCTGGGGCAGCAGGAGGCTCTGGGGATGGAGGGGCTGGTGCTGACGGACGGCGACAAAGTTCTTGCCATGACTATGGGAAGCCGCCTGTCGGAGGATTCTTTTGACATTCATTTTGAAAAGGCGCTGGATATTGCCGACGGCGCGTATGCAGCCATCAATCAGGGCTTTGCCCGGTATTTGCGGGAAAAATACCCGGAGCTGAAATGGCTGAACCGGGAGGATGATATGGGTCTGGAGGGCTTGCGGAAAGCAAAGATGTCCTACTGCCCGGATCATATGATCGAGAAAAACTGGGCTTGCCTTTTGGAGGACGGATATGATTACTGATACGCCCCCTGTTGCACAGCTGAAACAGTTGTGGCAACAGGCCTTCGGAGATCCCGAGGCATTTATAGATGCGTTTTTCCGCACCGGTTTTTCTCCGGAGCGCTGCCGCTGTATCCAAAAGGATGGCCGGGTGGCGGCGGTGCTGTACTGGTTTGACTGTGAATGCCGGGGCGAAAAGCTTGCCTATCTCTACGGGGTCGCCACGGAAAAGTCCTTCCGGGGACAGGGTCTGTGCCACGCCCTGATGGTGGATACCCATACCCATCTTGCCCAGAAGGGTTATGCGGGGGCGGTGCTTGTTCCCGGAAATGAAGGATTGTTCCGATTCTATGAGGGGATGGGCTACCGCCCCTTTGGCGGGATACAGGAATTTTCCTGTCAGGCAGCCCAAACGCCCCGCGCTCTGCGCGCCATTGATCAAGAGGAATATGCCGCCTTACGCAGACAGCTTCTGCCCCAGGGCGGGGTGGTGCAGGAAGCGGAGACTCTGGACTTTTTGCGGACACAGGCGAATTTCTATGCCGGAGAGGATTTTGTTCTGGCGGCAACGGTGGAGGAAAATAAACTGTTTGTCCCGGAGCTGTTGGGAAATACATCTGCTGCGCCCCAGATTCTCAGTGTGTTGCAGATGAAAGAAGGTCGCTTCCGCACACCGGGCAAGGAAAAACCCTTTGCTATGTACCGACCTCTGACACAGGAAGTGCCGCCTGCCTATTTCGGCTTGGCGTTGGATTAAAAGAACACTCCCAAGGGCGAAAGCCCTTGGGAGTGTTTGTTTCTATTTTCCCAGTTCCTTGGTGCGATGGAATGCGGCCTCTACCGCCTCCATGGTGCTTCCACGGAAAAGACCTTGCTCCAAAGCCCGTACGCCGGCAATGGTAGAACCGCCGGGGGAACAAACCGCGTCCTTTAGCTTGCCGGGGTGCTGCCCGGATTCCAAAGCCAGCTTTGCTGTACCCAGAAGCATCTGGGCGGCATAGGTCAGCGCCTTGTCCCGGGGCAGTCCGCAGGCGACAGCGCCGTCGGCCAGAGCCTCCATAAACAGGCAGGCAAAGGCAGGACCGCAGCCTGCCAGCGCGCTGCCGGCATCGATGGGCTTTTCCGGCAGGGGATCTAATGTGCCTGCGGCCGCCAGACCGGCACAAAACTGTGCCAGCGCATCCGCGGAAACATTTTCCGTGGCATCGTAGAGAATGATACCGCTGCCTACCGCTACGGGGGTGTTGGGCATCATACGGATCACCGGGAAGTCTCCGCCCGCCATCCGGCGGATGTCCCACATGGTCAGTCCTGCCGCCATAGACACAAGAACGAAATCGTCTGTTCTGGCGGACAGCACAGGGGCGATGGTTTCCAGCAGACCTTCCATCATCTGGGGCTTGACGCCCAGAAAAATGTATTTGCTTTTCGCCGCCACGGTTTCTACAGAGGCAGCCTGACAGCCTAGCTCCGCGGCTAAGCTTTCCGCCTTTTGCGCGGTGCGGTTGGAGAGCAGAATGCCCTCCGGCGGCAAAACTCTGGACGCGGCTTTTGCCAGTGCGCCGCCCATATTACCTGTTCCGATAAAACCAAAGATCGTTTCCATACTTGTCACCTCACCTGTCCGTTGCCGTGGATCACGTACTTATAGCTGCACAGCTCTTCAAGTCCCATAGGACCACGGGCGTGGAGCTTTTGGGTGGAGATCCCCATTTCGCAGCCCAGCCCGAACTCACCGCCGTCGGTGAATCGGGTAGAGCAGTTGACATACACCGCGGCGCTGTCTACCGCCTTGGTAAACCAGGCGGCGGCATCGGCGTTGGCGGTAATAATGGCTTCGCTGTGTCCTGTGGAATGCTTGGCGATATGCGCTACCGCCTGCTCGGTGCTGTCCACCACAGCCACAGCCAGAATGTAGTCTAAGAATTCTGTATCGAAATCCGCATCTCCTGCAGGCGAGCCCGGGATGATCGACCCAGCCCGGGCATCCAGCCGAAGCGCTACCGGCGTCTTGCCGGCGGTCAGCCGGGCGTGGAGCTTGGGCAGAAATTCGGCGGCAATGTCCTTGTGCACAAGGCACACCTCAGCGGCATTGCACACAGAGGGACGGCTGGTTTTGGCATTTTCCAGAATGTCCAGTGCCATTGCCTGATCCGCATTCCGATCCACATAAATATGGCAGATGCCTGTTCCTGTCTGGATACAGGGAACGCTGGCGTTCTCTGTTACCGCTTTAATCAGTCCTGCACCGCCCCGGGGGATCAGCAGATCCACATAGCCCACAGCGGTCATCAGTTCCTGGGCGCTGGCGCGGGTGGTGTCCTGCACCAGCTGCACCAGCCGGGGATCTAACCCAACCTGCTGCAGTCCCGTTTGCAGCGCCTGCACGATGGCGTTGGCGGAGCGGAATGCCTCCTTGCCGCCCCGGAGCACACAGGCATTACCGGACTTTAGCGCCAATGCGGCGGCATCCGAAGTCACATTGGGGCGGCTCTCATAGATGATCGCCACTACGCCCATAGGAACGCCAACCTGGTCGATGATCAGTCCGTTTTCCCGCTCCACCCGGCGGCGGACACGCCCTACCGGGTCGGGAAGTTTTGCTACCTGCCGGATACCCTCTGCCATTGCCCGGATACGGTCGTGAGACAGCGCCAGTCTGTCCAGCATCACCGGGGAGATATGCGCCCGGGCAGCTTCCATATCCAGGGCGTTAGCTTGCAGAATGGTGTCAGCCGAAGCAACCAGCGCGTCCGCCATAGCCAGCAGCGCCTTGTTTTTCAGCTCGGTGGAGATCACCGCCATACCCGGCGCGCACTGCTTGGCAGCCGTTAAAATTTCCAATGTGGTCATACTTTGTCTCGCTTTCCCAGGAATCGGGTGCCAACACGCTTGCCCTCGAACAGATCATAGATCAGTTCGGGGTGTTCGCCGTTGGTGACCACCATATCGATGCCCGCCTCCATGACGATCTGGGCGGCGCGCAGCTTGGTTGCCATACCGCCGGAGCCAAGACTGGAACCTGCACCCCGGGCAAGGGACAGGATCTGGGGGGTGATGGTCTCCACAACAGGGATCAGCACCGCGTCAGGATCTTTCCGGGGATCATCGGTATACAGTCCGTCGATGTCCGACAGCAGGATCAGCAGATCTGCCCCGATCAGCCGGGCGACGATGGCGGAAAGGCTGTCGTTTTCGCCGATGGTAGTCTGGATGCCGATCTCATCGGTGGCCACGGCGTCATTTTCGTTGATAATGGGCAGAGCGCCCCATTGGAGCAGCCGTTCCAGGGTATCGTGGACGTGACCGCTGCGGCGGTCGTCCTGAATGTCATCGGCAGTCAGCAGGATCTGCGCCACGGTGTGGTGGTACTCAGAAAACAGCTTGTCATATGTATACATCAGCTCGCACTGCCCCACAGCGGCGGCCGCCTGCTTGCCGGGCATATCCCCGGGACGACCGGCAAGACCTAACTTGCCAACGCCCATTCCGATAGCGCCGGAAGACACCAGCACCAGCTCATTGCCTGCGTTTTTCAGATCGCTGAGGACCTTGCACAGCAGCTCGACCCGTCGGATATTCAGCCGCCCGCCGGTGTGGGCAAGGGTGGATGTGCCGACCTTGATCACGATACGCATAATAACCGCCTCCCTCTCTATCCAGAGAACAATTGTCTATGTGCTAAAGATTGTACTACAGTTTTTATGAATAATCAACAAAAAAATCGAGAAGATGGTTTGTTGCGGAAGGGGTATTCAGACGGATATACACAAGGGGATTGAAATGAGGGTGTTGCAGAATGCGGCAACACCCTCTAAATTATGTTTTTGCCTAATGTAGGGGCGGATATTATCCGCCCGCGGGCGACTAATAGTCGCCCCTACAAAATCCCTCAATGCAAGGCGCTGATTTTTGCATCAGCTCATTTGGTTTTCAAAAATATTCACATCGCCGATCTCGCCCACATCAAAGTAGATGTTCAGGATCTCCCGGGCGACGGAAGCCAGCACGCTGCCGCCGTCGGACTTTTCCGCGTAGATGGCAATGGCGATCTGGGGGTCTTCCGCCGGGGCAAAGCAAATAAATGCGCCGTGGTCTGCGCCGGTGGGATCGCCGGTCTGGGCAGTACCGGTCTTGGCGGCAACGGAAATGGGGAAGTTGCGGAATGCGCCCACCGCGGTGCCTTGACCGGCCTGGGTGACTTTCAGCATACCTTCCAGGTAGGCGTTATAAGCATCGTCGGAGATGTCCAGATGGCTCAGTACGGAAGTCTCGCTCTGCATCAGCAGCGTCCGGTAATCGGAGGAAACTACCCGGTTGAGGAAGGTAGCCTTGTACCGGGTGCCGCGGTTTGCCAAAGCAGCGGTATAAGCGCACAGCTGCATAGGGGTGAAACGGTTGTCAGACTGACCGATGGCGGCGGTGATCTGGTCGGCCTTGTACCAGCCTGCTTTGTCACCGGAATACAGCTTTTTCTTGGTTTCCGCATTGGCGCGCTGTCCGATATATTCCGGCAGCTCGATGCCCGTAGGCTCACCCAGTCCCAGAGCTTTGGCAGTGGAGTCCATAGCGCTCAGCCGGATCTTGTCGCCAAGATCGTAGAAGAAGTAGTTGCAGGAGACCATCAGGGCGTCTGCCGCGTTCACATAGCCGTGGACTCTGCCGCTGCCGGTGTAGTAATAGCAGTAGACATCAAAGCCCGGGTACTTGCTGTATTTACCCTGGTCATACACCTGGGTGTTGGGATCGATGACACCGGAGTCGATTCCGGCGATGACCATAGAGACTTTATAGGTAGAGCCGGGAGGATAGGTGCCCAGCAGTGCCCGGTTGAACAAAGGAGAATAGGGGGTTTCCAGTAGCTGATTAAAGTCCTGGGAATAGGTAGCCAAATTATAGGTGGGGTAGCTTCCGCAGACTAAAACCTCACCGGTTTTGACATCCATTGCCACTACCGCGCCGCCTTCTGCCTGAGAGCCGTCACCTTCTTCTTTGGCGCGCAGCGCCTCCAATACGCTTGCCAGCTTCTCTTCAGCCACACGCTGCAGGTTGATGTCGATACTGATCTCCACGTTGGAGCCGGCTCTGGGTTCTTGTCCCTCCAGGTAGTAGGAACGGACCACAGTGCCGTCGGAGGTGGTCTCGTCGATCCGGTAACCGTCCACGCCGTGGAGGAATTCCTCGAAAGCGGCTTCAATGCCGTCCTGTCCGATCTCGGAGTCCATTGAGTAGTCGCCGTTATGCTTGTATGTTTCCCACTGCTTGGGATTCATAGGACCAACATAGCCCAGAATGTGGGCGGCATATTTGGTGTTATACTCCCGGACAGTAGAGGCTTCTACCTTCATACCCGGAATGTTCAGCTCCACGATGGCGGACAGGCTTTCGTCGTCCACGTCGGATTTGAATACATAAAGGGGCAGGCTCTGGATCGGACCGCGCAGGTCCATCTCGTACCGCAGACCGATCACAAGCCGGGCTTCCTCATCGGTCCACTCTGTGGGGATCTTATAGCGCTTACGCAGCTCCTCGATGAGAACAGGGGCGGTAATATCCGAGTCCAGACCGCCCTTGTCCGCAAGATAGGTCTGGAAATAGCTCTGCCAGGTGGAGTTGAAATCGCTGAGGGTATAGACAAAGGGCTTTTCCATAGACACCGGAAAATGCTCTGTGTAGGAGATGTCCAGCGCCTGGCACTGCTTTACCAGACGGTATAAATGCTGATTGACGCCGGAGGCGCTTTTGAGCACATAGTGGTTGATCACCAGGTCGTAGCTTGCCCGGTTTCTGACCAGCACATTGCCGTTGGTATCCAGAATATGACCGCGGGCGGCTTTCACCCGGGTCATTGTTATAAATTTCGTGGTATTGTCAGTGCTGCCGCCGGTTTCCGTGATCTGGATGTGATACAGGTAAAAGGCGAAGAAGCCGACCACGAAGAAAAACAGCAAAAGAAGAATCCGCGCGCGGAATCGGGTCATTCTTTCCATGCGTCTCCTCCAATCGTACCAATAGATTTCAGAATGGGATACAGAGCCGGTGCGAATATGAGTGACAGCGCGGCTGTCAGGATAAACGCGCCCAGTCTGTGGATGGTGGTCAGCCCCAGGAACGCGCCTACGGCGAAGACCAGCAGCTCATAAAGGAGCATAGCAAGGCAGACGCAGAGCATCACTGCGCCGAAGCCTTTTTGCAGATAGCTTTGTCGGAAGATGGCACTGCCGATGCCAAGCACCGTGAGAAAGACCACGCTGTACACCCCGGCGGCTGTGCCGGAGAATAAATAGATCAGTGCGGAAGACAGGGCAAAAATGCTGCCCTTTTCTGAGCCCTCCAGAATGCAGATCAGAAAGATGCCACAGGGTACAAGTTCCGTGGTAGCACCAAACAGCCGGATCCTGCACAGGATCACATCCTGCAGCACAGACAGCACCAGCAACACCAGGCTGTAAAGCAGCCATTTGAGAAGCGAAAGCCGCTGCTGACGGGTCAGAAACAGCTTGCTGAAGAAACCGGCTTGTAATTTGTCCGGCTTAAATTCGTACTTTTTTGCCATAGCCATCACCCGACGTTATATTCGGTCACGATGAAGATCTGCTCCAGCTTGCCGATGTCGGCAGCGGGCTCTAGAATGGCATATTTGGCAACGCCGGCATCGTCAAAGCCTGCGTCTACCACATATCCCAGGATCAGATTTCGGGGATACACCGTAGAGCCGGTGGTGATCACCTGGTCGTTGTTGCGGATGACAGCGGAGCTGGGCAGGTAGTTCATCCGCAGAAGACCGGAAAGACCGGTGGCGTAGCCGCCCTGCACCATACCGTTGTAGCCGGAGGAGGCGATGGTGGCACTGATCTCCAGAGAGGCGTCCAGCACGGACTTGATCACGGAGTAGTTGGGACCCACCTCGCTGACAAGACCGACTACCTCGCCGGTGGCGGTGATGGCGCACATACCGGGCTCGATGCCCACATTGGCGCCGGTGTTGATGGTAAAGGTGTTGGACCAGTCGTTGGAGCTCCAGGAGATAATATAGCCGTCTACCAGCTTAAAATCCTCCCGGGCTTTTTTCAGTTCCAGAAGCTCCCGGAGATTCTCGTTCTCCCGGGCGATGGAATCCGCCTCCCGGGCGGCATCCTCCACCTGGGAGAGCTTTTCCCGCAGGGCTTCATTTTCCGCCAGAAGCTTTTCGTATTCAAACACATAGTTGTAGAGCCGCTCTGCCTGGTCGGTGAGGTTGCTCACACCGGCGCGGATGGGGGTAAGAACGCCTTTCACCAGCATATCCGGGATGCTCAGACCGGTCAGATTCCCGATGATGCCCAGGGCTACCGCCAGCAGCACAGCCAGCAGCAGGACAATGCGCACCCGGGTAGAAAAATAATGCTTCATAGCGATTCCTCCAACAGTTCCGGGACAATGTCCCGCAGGATCTGACCCAGACGGCATACCGGCAGACCCATAACATTATAATAGTCACCGACCAGTCTTTCGGCAAACAAGGCAGCACCGCCCTGGATTCCGTAAGCGCCGGCCTTGTCCATAGGCTCACCGGTGCGGATATAGGCGCGGATCTCTTTTTCCGACAGGGTACGGAAGTGGATATCCGTGATCTCGGTACAACAGACCTGCTGATCCTTGTACAGGACAGTCAAACCGGTCATCACCTGATGATCCCGACCGGACAGCAGGGAAAGCATACGAAACGCATCTGCTTCGTCCCGGGGCTTGCCCAGCACCTGATTGTCGCACACTACGATGGTATCCGCGGCGATGACCACATCTGACAGGTTGCGTTGTACAGCTTTGGCTTTGCAAAGGCTGACTCTGGCCACCTCCTGGGCAGGGGGCTTGCCGGGGTCCATACTCTCGTCAATGTCAGAAACCTGCACAGCAAAGGGAATATGGAACAGCGCCAACAGTTCTTTTCTCCGGGGAGACTGGGAGGCAAGGATCAGTTGCATTTGGTCAGTTCCTCTCGTAAAATCTTTGTTATTCCAAGCCCCGCAAATACAGACCGCGGGTGCAGGCACCGGGATCAAAGGTTCCCGGATTGCGGTAAGAGGCAAGGACCTGGTCTACTTCCTTGGGGTTTTCTGTGGTAAAATACAGGCGGGTCGCCCACAGACCCAGACGCGCCAGATCTGCCTGCCGGTCCAGCCAGTTCAGCTTCTTGCCGTTGAGCAGGACGCTGCGGCAGGAGGCGCCGTCCCGGATGATGGGGAACTCCGCGCCGGTCTTGTCCATCAGTTTAGCGGGTGCTGCCTGGCAGGAGCACTGCCCGGTGCGACCCTTGATCAGACAGTTTTCTGTGACCATCAGCGGCAGACGCCCGTAGCACAGCAGTTCACAGGGAACGGCCTTGCTCACATCCCGGATCTGGGGAAGGGTCATCTCAAAGCTTAAGGTTGCGGAGGTAAACTCCAGCTCCCGGGCGATATTCACCGCAGCGGAGTTGTAAAGATTCAGTCCGAAGTCACCCCGGATGCGGAAGCCGCATTCCCGGACGGGAAGCAGCAGACCCAGATTGCCCACAAGGGCTTCCCGGACACCTGCGTGGCGAATGTCCACAAGCTGCTGACGGAGCTTGGGCAGCTCCCCGTCGTGAACGATCCGGGGCAGTGCCGCGCACACATTCACCCGTCGGGCAAGTTCCCGGCAGAACGGGATATCCTCTGCCAACAGGTGCAGGGGGACATAGAGCACACTGGGCGCTGCTTTCAGAAGTCTGCCGGTGATCTGCTCCCGGTTGGTGACCTGTACAGTCAGCGTGGGAGACATCCGGTTGCCGGGGAAATGGGGAATGCGCTGGGGTTTGCTCACGCGCATTTCTGCCCGGCGTCCCCGCTGGGCGGTGAGTAAGTTCAGAACATCCCGCCGCAGGGCGTTGATGGCGGCGGCGGACAGCATCAGTCCCGGGGCTACCTTTGTCTGGATGTCGGTTACATAGTAGGGCGTTCCGCCGGTTTTGGTCAGACGGGAGGCAAGAATCTCCCCTGACAGGTCTGCCGTCCGGGCTTCTTCCGGTGCATGGCCTGTTAAAGTACACACGCGACCCTCCGGGTCGGTGACGGACAAGGTGAACTGACCTGGCAGGACGGTTGCCTGCATAGTGATTGGCACAAGGCTGTTTTCCGCAGATTCATAGCTTTGCCGGACCTCTTTGAACCAGCTTTGGTTTTCGGCAGGCTCTTCCCGGATTCCGAACATATCGCTGCCGATCCGTCCGGTATAGTATCCGTCGGTAAAGCCCTGGCGGTTAAATGCGGTGTGCAGCTGCTCCAGCATGGGACGGGTCACATTGCCGTTATCCAGCGCCTGCCGGTACACCCGGGTCACCGCGGCTACATACTCGGGGCGCTTCATTCTGCCCTCTAATTTAAGGGAAGCAACGCCCATATCCTCCAGGTCCTGCAAGTAATGCACAAGGCAGTTGTCTTTCAGACTTAAGGGGTAACGGCTCTGCCAGCGACCGTAGCCGTAGCTTTGGCGGCAGGGCTGGGCGCAGCGACCTCGGTTTCCGGACCGACCGCCGATGGCGGGGGACAGATAGCACTGTCCGGAGTAGCCCATACACAGAGCGCCGTGGGCAAATACCTCGATCTCAATGGGGGAATTCTGGCAGATATACCGGATCTCCTCCCGGCTCAGCTCCCGGCTCAAAACCACCCGGGAAAGCCCCCAGGCGGCGCAAAGCTGCACCCCGGGCAGAGAGTGGACGGTCATTTGGGTAGAGCCGTGGATGGGAATATGGGGGGCGATCTGTTTGCACAGCTGCACCACCCCCAGATCCTGCACGATGAAAGCATCCACGCCGCTTAAGGCAGCCTGACGGATCAGTGCGGAGACCTCCGGCATTTCCCGGTCGGACACCAGGGTGTTTAGAGTCAGGTGGACAGCGACGCCCCGGATATGACAGTATTTAATTGCTTCATTCAGGGTCTGCGGGGTGAAATTTTTTGCACCCTGTCGGGCATTAAACTGACCGCAGCCGAGATAGACGGCGTTTGCGCCGTTCTGTACTGCAGCGCGCAGGGCCTCCGCAGAGCCCGCCGGTGCCAAAAGTTCCAGCATTGCTTTTTCTCTCCATAAGTATAGTTGACAACATTATAGCATAAAGAACAGGCAAGTTCTACCCTGTGACAGGAAAATTCACAAAAAAATAAAAGCTTACCGGTTGCGGTAAGCTTTTATTTTTATTTACTGTTCTTTTTGGGCTTTCACCAGTTTGTCCGCCCTACAGAAGATAACATATCCGATGGCGAACAGGAGCACCAGCGTACCCACCGCAAGGCCCTCGTTTTCGATGGTTGCCCCAAACACATTCCAGCGCAGGCCGTCGGTCATCTGGCTGACCACAGCCACCACGGTGGTGCCCACAAAGGAAGCGCCCTTGCCGCAGATGTCCAAAAAGCCATAGTACTCGCCGCTGCGCTCCGGAGGAATGATCTTGCCGAGGTACGAGCGGCTCAGCGCCTGAATGCCGCCCTGGAACATACCCACCAGGATCGCCAGTGTCCAGAACTGCCACTGCTGTTGCAGGAAGATGGCAAACACGGTGATGCCCGTGTAGCAGGCGATACAGACCTTGATCAGCGTGCCGGTGTCAAATTTGGCGGAAAGTCTGCCAAAGAGAATGGAGAATGGGAACGCCACGATCTGGGTCACCAGCAGGGCAAGCAGCAGTCCGGTGGTGTCCAGTCCCAGCGCTTTTCCGTAGGCGGTTGCCATATCGATGATGGTATAAACACCGTCAATGAAGAAGAAAAAGGCGACTAAGTACAGGAAAATATGTTTTTGCTTCCGGATCTCCCGGAAGGTACTGCCCAGCTGACGGAAGGTAGCGGCAACAGGGTTGCCGGGGGTTTTGTGGAAAGCGGTCTGCCGGTAGGTTTTTGCCAGAGGCAGGCTGCACAAAGTCCACCAAGCCGCGGTGATAATAAAGGCGATGATCAGCGCGGTGACCTGGGAAATGCCGATGGCTTCATAGCCCAAAACTACAAGCAGACATACCACAAAGGGAATCACTGAGCCGATATAGCCGTAGGCGTAGCCCATAGAGGAGACGGTATCCATCCGGTCGGCGTCGGTGACCTCGGTGAGCATAGAGTCGTAAAACACAAGGCTGGAGGAGTAGCCTACCTTGGCGATGACGAAGATCACCAGGAAGGACAGCCAGGACCAGGCGCCACCCAGTGCGGCGCAACCCAGTGCGCCTAAGAACATACACAGCAGGAACAGGGGTTTTTTGAAGCCCTTTTGGTCTGCCAGTGTGCCGCAGATGGGTGCGATGATCGCCACCAGCAGGGTGGAGATCGAGCCGGCGTAGCCCCAGTAGGCAAGATAGTCGGACTCGCTCAGTCCGGCGCTGCTTGCAAGGGTGTTAAAGTAGATGGGAAGCAAGGTGGCAACCAGCAAAATAAATGCGGAGTTACCGATGTCGTACAGGATCCAGTTTTTCTCCAGAGGGGTCAGCTTAAATTTTGTCTTCATTTATTTCTCTCTCTTTTTTCTTTTTTGCCAGGGTCAACCAAAATCTGCGGTGAATTCAGCGCCGAAGGTGGCGTTGTAGGTCAGGTGGGCGGCCACCTGCTCCAAAAGCTCCGGGAACAGGCACTCTGCTTTTTTATATAAAGAAAATAGTTCCGTATTCAGCGCTGCGCACCGGGGGTCGGCCTGCTCTGTCATCAGCATATCCTCCCGCGACTTGCCTGCCAGAGGGATGCCTTTACGCAGAAGCGTCCGCCTTGCGCCCTCCGGGGCGGCAAGGAGTCTCACAAAGAATGCCATATTCCGCACCGCGTCCCGGACAGCTCCTGTGCTTGCCGGCGGATAGAATTTTGCCACTGTGTCGCATTCTCCGGCAGTGAGCCGGATATGGGGGCTTAAGTCCTGCGTGTGGGGCGGTGTCTTGCCGTCCAGTTCCAACAGGAAGCGGTCGAACTCTGTTTCGATCCGGGCGTGGGTCAGTCCGGTGGTCTCCGCCGTTTCCTTAATATAGGGATGGCAGACAGAGTCTAAGCAGTAGTGGGTCAGAACGCCGTACAAATAGGCTTGCCCTGCTTCTGCCGGGTCGAGACGGAGCGACCGGCACACCCGGGTGAAAAAGTCCCGTCCGCTCTGACGGTGAAACCGGGAGCCGAGAGAGCCTGTTTTGCTTTTGAGAATGGGGTTGTAGTAGAAGAATATATCCGGTCCGTGCAGTCCTACATCGTACAGCTGCCGAAACCGCTTCACCGTCCGCCGGATGTCTCCGGGCAGGACCGGGATCATAGCCGCACCGAAGCGATAGTGTGCATATACCGATGGCATAGTATCCGCCCCCTTCTGCGATATATTTTATTGTATACGATTTTTCCGCCAGATGGAAGACCTGTTTATAATTTTCTAAAAAAATTACAAAATTACTATTGACAATCATATAACCATATGATAATATCAAATCACCACAACAGAAGGAGGTGGAATGGATGGACTGGACGATCCCCGGAACAGTCCTGCGGATGCCCCGGGAGGAAGCGGACCATATTGAGGAACAGTTTTCCGCTATGTTTTTAGCGGGAGGCATTGTGCTGGGGCAGGTAGCCGGTATCACCGGGCTGGAGCCGTACACGGTGCAAAACTGGGTCAAGCGGGGCTTTCTGACCGCGCCGGATAAGAAACGGTACTCCCTGCGGCAGCTTTGCCGGATCCTCAACATCAATATGCTCAAGAGCGTTCTGCCTATGGAGCGGATCTGCGGCTTGCTGGGCTACATCAACGGACAGTTGGATGACGAGGCCGACGATATGATCGATGATGCCACACTGTACTTTATGTTTGTCCGTCTGGCAGCCCGTGCGAAGGAGCTGTATCGCAGCGAGGAACGGGATGCGCTTCTGGAGGAGACACTGGCAGACTATCAAGAGCCGGTCCCTGGTGCCCGGGAACGGGTCAAACAGGTGCTTCGGATTATGCTGACTGCGTGGCTGGCGGCAAGAATGCGACAGGCGGCAGAGCGGATGCTATCCGAACTGTAAATAATAAAAAAGGAGTATGATTATGGAAAACAACGGAACATATCGGTGGTCTCCGGATTCCAATCAGGGGAAGCCGATACAGATCAAAAATTTGGGCAAAGCGATTCTGATCGCGGCGGTGGTGCTGGTACTGGTAATCACAGTGCTGACCAGCTTTTACACCGTGGATGATAAGCAGCAGGCGGTGGTCACCACCTTTGGCAAGGTGACGGATATTACCGATGCGGGTCTGCATTTCAAGCTGCCCTTGGGAATCCAGCAGGTGCACAAGGTGGATGTGAATGTGTACCAGAAGATCGAGCTGGGTTACCGCACAGAAGATGACGGCAATTATAATGTAAAGACCAGCGAATCCACCATGATCACCGGCGACTACAATATTGTTAATGTGGACTTTTTTGTGGAGTATAAGATCTCCAACCCGGAAAAGTATCTGTTCTCCTCCAGCGACCCGGAGCTGATCCTGCGCAATCTCATCCAGAGCCAGGTGCGTAATGTGGTGGGCTCCACCTCGGTGGATGCGGTGCTGACAGACGGTAAGGAAAATATCCAGATGCAGGTCAAGGACCTGGTGACCCAGATCCTTGCAGAGTATGACATTGGCTTGACCTTGGTTGACGTGCGCATCCAGGACTCCGAGCCCCCCACACGGGAGGTCATCGAGGCATTCAAGGCGGTGGAGACCGCCAAGCAGCAGGCGGAGACCGTGGTCAACGATGCCAAGGCGTACCAGAATGCCAAGCTACCCGAGGCACAGGCACAGGCAGATAAGCTGCTGCAGAATGCAGAATATTTGAAGCAGAAGCGGATCAATGAGGCGATCCAGCAGGTGGCGATGTTCGAGGCAATGTATGCTGAATACGCCCAGAATCCGGACATCACCCGTTCCCGTATGTACTACGAGGCGATCTCCCAGATCCTGCCCGGCGTGAAGGTGTATATCAATACCGGAAGCGGCAACAGCGTGGATATGCTGCTTCCTCTGGAATCCATCGTAGGAGGTGGCAACTGATATGAAAAAAGGAATCATCATCGGAATCATTGCGCTGCTGCTGGTGATCGCGGCCGCAGGCTCTGTGTATACTGTGGCAGAAAATCAGTATGCCTGTACCTTCCGGTTTTCTGAGATCGTGAATACCACTGACCAGGCGGGTCTGCATTTCCGCATCCCCTTTATCGATTCGGTCAAGTACTTCCCCAAGGCCACCCAGTTGTACGACATTCCGCCCTCTGAGGTACTGACCTCCGACAAGCAGAATATGACAGTGGACTGCTATATCCTGTGGAAGATCTCTGATCCCCAGCAGTTCTACCGGGCACTGGGTACTACCGTCAAGGCAGAGGAACGGCTCAATGCCATCACCTACAATGCCCTGAAGACGGCTATGGGCACGCTGGCGCAGGCGGACATCATCAATATGAATGACGGCGCGGAGCGCAACGAAATTTATGAGGGTATCGCCACCACCGTGGATAAACAGGCGGTTTCCTACGGCATCGACGTGGAGGATGTGAAGATCAAACAGTTCGAGCTGCCGGAGAGCAACCTGAACGCAGTCTATTCCCGGATGATCTCCGAGCGCAACCAGATCGCGGAGAAGTACACTGCCGACGGTAACTACGAAGCTTCCATTATCCGCAACGATGTGGATAAGAATGTGAACATCGTGATCTCCAACGCAGAGGCAGAGGCGGCAAAGCGCCAGGCAGAGGGCGAAGCCGAGTATATGCGTATGCTGGCCCAGGCGTACAACTCTAAGGACAAGAAGGAATTTTATGAGTTCACTTTGGCGCTGGACGCGCTGAAGCAGAGCCTCACCGGCGACCAGAAGACCGTGATCCTGGATAAGGATTCGGAACTGGCAAAGATCCTGATGGGCAACTAAACGATCCCGGGAGTGTCACAGACACTCCCGGGATTTTTATAAAAAGTCTTTTCGTTTTCGGCAAGGTGTGCTATAATAGGAGAAACTGTGCCCATAAAGAGGAAATGTTATGAAAAAATGGAGCATCGCCGCCGGAGCGATCATGCTTGCCCTGCTGCTTGGTACCCTGGTGCTGCTGGGCTGTTATTTCTTCACAGACCTTTCGGCAGCTTTTTCCGGAGAGACCACAGCTGTGACGACCACAGTGACCACCGTGCAGACCACGCAGACGGAAACCATTGTGGAAACGACCCTGCCGGAAGAAACTACGATTCCGGAAGCAACAACCGTTCCCGAAGAAACGACTGTTCCCGAGGAGACCACGGTTCCGGTGGTCACTACTAAGCCGACAGAGCCGCCTCCCACTACAAAGCCTACATCGCCGCCGCCCACCACCAAACCCACCCAGCCCACCGAGCCGGGAGAGGTGACGGTAACGGCAAACAGGGCCTTTGTGTATGACGCTTCTGCAGGAAAGTACCTTTACACAAAGGGAAATACCACCGCAAAGGTCGCGCCTGCCAGTATTACCAAGCTGTTTACCGCCTATGTGGCGCTGCAGCATCTGGATCCTGCTACGGTGCTCACCGCCGGAGACGAGCTGGATAAACTAGCGGAGAATTCTTCCAGTGCGGGGATCAAAAAGGGACATAAGCTGACGGTGGAGACCTGCGTGAAAGGAATGCTCCTGCCCAGCGGCAACGATGCAGCCTATGTTCTGGCGGCGGCGGCAGGACGGGCTATTCGGCAAAACGCGTCTCTGGGAGCGAATGAGGCGTTGGATGCTTTTATGGAAGAAGTGAACGCTCAGGCAAAGGCTCTGGGGATGAACGGGACACATTTCGTTAATCCCGACGGTATCCACCATACAAACCACTATACTACTCTGGATGACTTGGTGACTATTGCAAAGCTGAGTATGAAAAATGCGCTGATCTCTAAATATGCCGCAAAGCAGAAAGTCAGCGTGAAGTTGGAAGAAGGAGAGCTTACAACGGATACTTGGACCAATTCCAATAAGTTACTCGACCCGAACTCCAGATATTACAATGCGGATGCCATAGGCTTAAAGACCGGCACGACCACATACGCCGGCCACTGCCTGCTGGCAGCCTTCCGCAAGGGCGACAGGCTTGTGTTCGTGTGCGTCATCGGCAGCAGTGAGGATGGTAACCGCTACAAAGATACCCTGGCATTATACAAGGCATATGCATAATAAAACGCTCCTGTTTCCGTCGAGGAAACAGGAGCGTTTTGTTAGGCTTATTGATATTCCACGGTGCGATTGTTGGAAACCACGCCGATATAGCTGGTGCCTACGCCCAGAGTCAGAGGCGTTCCGTCCTCCAGAGTATACACAAAGGGAGAGCGGAGGTTTTCTCTGGACCACTTGATGGGGATGAGCTTGCCGTCGCAGGCGAAGACGCCCTTGCCGGAGCCTACCAGATCGTAATAAGACCGGTTATAGGCACTGTCGCGGATAAACCACTGCTTGGTATACAGAACCAGCACATTGCGGAAGGCCAGGGTCACATCGGTGTTGGCATCCACCCAGGGCTTGCCGTATTCGGCAGCTTCGTACACGCCGGAATCCGGCAGATAAGTGAAGGTGGTAGTCTTGCTGCCCCGGAATTTCACCACGATACTGTTGGCTGTCTCTCCGGTGAACTCCGGGGTGTCCGCAAAGGTCAGACCGTAGTCCGTTCCCGCTTCGTTGGTGGTGTTGTATTTCTTTTTCTCCAGGGCAAGGAGCATATTCTCACCGGTGGTGAACAGGGTGTGCTCGTAGGCATAGCCTGCCTGACGGCGCTCCTGATCCCGGTAGAAATAAGAGCCGTTGTTCTGCTGATTGATGTGATTCCAGTTTTTGATGGTGCTGCCGGAATCGTCAAACCAGGCGTTCAATGCCCGTTCACTGCCGCCGCAGTGGATCAGCGGGGCATCGTAGGCAAGGGCGAGGTTGTTGAAATAGGTCCGGGTGCTGCGGATGGGTCCCAGCTTGCCCACCTCACTGAAATCGGAGAACACTGCCAGACACCGGGTGATGCCGCCCTCGGTCTCTACCTCGTAGAGCATATCGGCATCGCCGATGCCGTGCTGAGGCAGACACGCTTTGATATTATTGACAGCCACCGCTGTGGCGCGACCGGTCCAGAGGGCGCTCAGAGGCTCACCGGTAAGGGGGTGGCGGTAGAGCACAGGGGGCTCGGTAGGCGGCTCAGTGGGGGGCTCGGTAGGCACGGTGGTGGGCGCAGTGGTTGCCTCCGTAGTTTCTGCGGTGGATTCCTGGGTAGGCTCGGTGGGCTGGTTGCCGCTGCCGGCACAGGCGCACAGCAGCATACACAGGGCAAGCGACAGGACAAAAATACGTTTCATAGGAAGGGCCATCCTTTCTTGGCACAGCAAGATGCCTCTCATTACGACTTATTGTACCAAATTGTGAGCGCCAATGCAAGCAAAAAACCACACAGGGAAGAATTTGGCACAGACAAGAACCGGGCGTGCGAAAGCACGCCCGATACGGTTATTCTTTCATCAAAGCTTCATCCATCGTTTTTCCCAGAGAATAATAGAAGACATTATCTCTTGCGGGAGTCAGTCCGGTGAGCAGACCACGGGTGGCGTACACCGCGTAACTGCGGAAAAGGATCGGGCAGATACTGCCGTTTTCCATAATTCTCTGGTGCAGGGTATAGTAGTTGCCGTGGTTGGCAAGGGATTCCAGACACAGAGAATAGGTGGAAACATCGGCGATACCGCCGTAGCTTAACGAGCCGTTGCCGGAGAAGAATGCAGACAGATCCATATTGGGAGAGAGCTTGGTCTGCCCCACATAGAGATCGTAATCCCGATTGCGCAGGGCTTGCTGATAGGCGTTTCCGCCCACTTCTTTCATCTCCACGATCAGTCCGCCGTCGGTGAGCATTTTTCCGATGTCCCGGGCCACCCGCAGACGCAGGCTGTCATCGCTGTTGACCAGCAGCACCACGGAACGTCCCTGCATACCGGCATCGGACACCGCCTGTGCGAATTTGACCGCGTCATAGCCGTACTGGGCGGCAAGGGTCTTGCTGTAATAGGGCGATTGGGGAGATGCGGGCAGGATGGCGCTCTGGGCAAAGCCCCGGTAGTAAGCGCCGGCTAAGGTATCTCTGTCAATAGCGTGGGTCACGGCTCTGCGCACCTCAGGTACGGAGAAGACCTTGCTGTTCATATTGCATACCAGGTACAAAAAGATCCCGTTTTCGCAGTTCCACAATTCGTAGTCGCAGCGGTAGTCCGCATAACGGTCAGAGCCGGGGTCGGCGCAGACCAGGTCCAGATCAAAAAATTCAAACTGATCCCGGATGTGGGTGGTAGACTGGGCGGCGATGAGCCCGATGGAGGGGGCGGTCACAGGCATCTGGGCACGGCACCACCA
Source organism: Faecousia sp. (assembly GCA_045596405.1). Classification (GTDB taxonomy): domain Bacteria; phylum Bacillota; class Clostridia; order Oscillospirales; family Oscillospiraceae; genus Faecousia. The sequence goes on from JAZOCJ010000012.1 coordinate 38,537, forward strand.
GTTGTCCACCCGGCGCAGACGCAGTCCGCCGGCTACCATAGGCTCCGGGGCGTAAGGTCCTGTACCCAGAGGGAAGTTTTCGTTCAGCTGGCTCTCCTTGATAATGGGAATGTCCAGAAGGATGGGCAGGTTTTCGCAGGCGGTCTTCAGCCGCACGGTGACACCGCCGTCCTCGGACAGAGCGATCTGTGTGATGTGGAGGAAACGACCGCTGTAGAGCTTACTCTGCTTGGCAGCCAGAAGACTTGCTACCACGTCCGAAGCGGTCAGCGGGTTTCCGTCGGAGAATACCGCATTGGGGGCAATATAAAAGGTATAGGTCTTCATATCGGCGGAGACCTTGTATTTTTCGCAGAGCATGGGCTCGGTGTGGTAATCCCGATCCACTACAAACAGACTTTGGTACAGCAGAGAAAACAGCGCCCGGTTGGTAAAGTCCGTGCAGAGGATGGGATTCATAGAGCGGTCCGGGTAGTAGGTCAGGTTTAATGCCTGTACTTCCTGCTGGGGCTTGGTGGTAACAGGACCGGTGTAGTCCTCATCCCAGTCCAGACCGTCTCCTGTGGGGGTGTAGGGGGAATCCATATGCCCGGCACAGCCTGTGAGCAGGACGACGCAGAGCAATATGGAAAAAAGCTTTTTCATAAACACGTCTCCTTGCAAACAATGATGGCGCCTTGACTGCCACGGAGCGCGCCCACCCTCCGGTGAGACCAGAAACGCTCCGGCTGACAGGCGGTGCAGTGGTTAGATACGGCGATGGAGGTGACCCCTGCCCGGGAAAGGTGCAGGCGGTTTAGTTCTTTTAGGTTTACATAATATTTATCGCCTGTTCGGCGGATATGGAGTTGGGCTTCGTTTCCCAAAGCCGCGAGCATAGCATCGGGCACATCCCGGTCTGTCTCAAAGCAGCACTGACCGATGTTCGGACCGATGGCGGCGCGGATATTCTCCGGGCGGCAGCCGTAGGCGGATACCATTGCTTCCACGGTCTTGCGGGCGATGCCGGAAGCCGTACCCCGCCAGCCCGCGTGGGCAGCACCTACTGACCCGGTCACCGGGTCGTGCAGCAGAACAGGGGTGCAGTCGGCGGTGAAGATCACCAACGCCGTTCCCGGCTCGTTGGTGATCAGAGCATCACATTCGGGAAGCTCCGGCAGGAATAATCCCGCGCCGTGGTGTTCTTTGCCCACCTTACGCACAATGTCCGTGTGGGTCTGGCGGGTAAGGACTGCTTTTTTGGGATCAAAACCAATGGTATTTCCCAGGATCTCATAGTTTTTCAGCACATTTTCCGGGCAATCGCCCCGGTGTGTGCCAATATTCATAGAGGCAAGATGCCCCTGACTCACACCGCCGTACCGGGTGGTAAACCCGTGAGGTGCTTCGATGTTATCGGCGGCAAGGTATTCCAGCGCGCCGATCTTAACGGATGAGATGTCCATAATTCAGCGTTCCAGTCCTGCGCCAATATCCTTGTCCCGGCAGCACTTTTTGTATTTCTTTCCGCTGCCGCAGGGGCAGGGATCGTTAGGACCGACCTTCTTGTCCTTGTTGCGCACAGGCTGTGCCTTCACAGTGCCGTCCCCGGAGGTACCGGTCTCCTTGGCGACCTTTTGCCGCTTGACCTCCTGGGAGGGCTTCAGCTGTACCAGGAACAGACGGCGAATGGTCTCCTCCCGGATGGCGGTGATCATTGCCTGGAACATCTCGTAGCCTTCCTCTTTATAGGCAATGACAGGGTCGTGCTGACCGTAGGCCCGCAGACCGATGCCCTGCTTCAGATCGTCCATGGCGTCGATGTTGTCCATCCAGTATTCGTCCACCACCCGGAGCATCACTACCCGCTCCAGCTCCCGCATAAGGGAGGGGGTGTAGGCGTGTTCCTTGGCTTCATAGGTGGCCAATGCGGTATCGTAGAGCGCTTCGGTCAGGCTGTCAGCGGTGTAGGAATCTGTGCCGTTGAAAGCACCCTTTGCAAAGTAGACACCTTCCAGCCGGGACAGGACAGCCGGCAGGCTTTCGTCATTGACGATGCCGCCGAATTCACTGAGGGCATCGGAGACAGTGGATTCCACCACACCCCGGAGCATACTGAGCATATTCTCCCGCAGGTCTTCGCCCCGGAGCACTTTCTGCCGCTGGGCGTAGATGACCTCACGCTGGGTGTTCATCACGTTATCGTATTCCAGAACGCTCTTACGGGCACGGAAGTTCCGGCTCTCCACGCTCTTCTGTGCGTTTTCCACAGCGCCGGACAGGATCTTGGCATCGATGGGGGTGTCCTCGTCCAGACCCAGGGCATCCATCATACCCATGATCCGGTCGGAGGAGAACAGGCGCATCAGATCGTCCTGCAGGCTCAGATAAAAACGGCTTTCGCCGGGATCACCCTGCCGACCGGAACGACCCCGCAGCTGGTTGTCGATCCGGCGGGATTCGTGGCGCTCTGTGCCGATAATGAACAGACCGCCGGCGTCCTTTACCTGCTGTGCCTCTTGGGCGATCTGGGATTTGTACTGGGACAGGAGCGCATCATACTGCTTGCGGACTGCCAGGATCTGGGGATCCCGGGTCTCGGCATAGGAGTTTGCCTCCTGCAGCAGCTCCTCCGAAATGTCCTGCTTGCGCAGGGTGTCCATGGCAAGAAATTCTGCGTTGCCGCCCAGAACGATATCCGTACCACGACCTGCCATATTGGTGGCGATGGTCACAGCACCCAGCTTGCCCGCCTGGGCAACGATCTGGGCTTCCTGCTCGTGATACTTGGCGTTGAGCACGTTGTGGGGAACGCCTGCCTTTTTCAGCAGCTTACTGAGGATCTCGCTTTTTTCAATGGAGATCGTACCCACCAGAACAGGCTGTCCCTTGGCGTGGCATTCCTGTACCTGGCGGAGAATGGCGCGGAACTTGCCCGCTTCAGACTTGTAGACCACATCGGACTGATCCAGCCGCTGAACCGGACGGTTTGTGGGGATCTCCACCACATCCAGCCGGTAAATGGCGGCAAATTCCTCCTCTTCCGTCAGCGCTGTACCGGTCATACCGGACAGCTTGTCATACAGGCGGAAGAAATTCTGGAAGGTAATGGTGGCAAGGGTCTTGCTCTCGCTGGCAACATCCACCCGCTCCTTTGCCTCGATGGCCTGATGCAGACCCTCGTTATAGCGTCTGCCGTACATCAGTCGTCCGGTGAATTCGTCGACGATTATGATCTGCCCGTCCTTGACCACGTAGTCAATGTCTTTTTTCATATGACCCCGGGCCTTCATTGCCTGGTTGATATGGTGAGAAAGGGTGGTGTTTTCCGCATCCGCCAGGTTTTCTACGCCGAAATAGCGCTCCGCCTTGGCGATGCCGGAGGCGGTGAGGGATACAGAACGGGATTTTTCGTCTACGATATAATCGCAGTCATAATCGTCCTGAATTTCCTTTTCATCGGTCTTGGCAAAGACCTGCTTGCGCAGAGAGGACACGAAGCTGTCTGCCATCTCGTAGAGCTTGGAGGAGTCCTCCCCCTTGCCGGAGATGATCAGGGGCGTTCTCGCCTCGTCGATCAAAATGGAGTCCACCTCGTCCACGATGGCAAAGGCGTGTCCCCGCTGAACAAGCTCCGACTGGTAGATCGCCATATTGTCCCGGAGGTAGTCAAAGCCTAATTCGTTGTTGGTGCAGTAAGTGATGTCAGCGGCGTAGGCTTCCCGGCGCTGGGCAGACTGCATCCCGGGGATGACCAGACCTACAGACAGTCCCATATAGCGGTGGACCTTGCCCATCCACTCGGAGTCACGCTTTGCCAGGTATTCGTTGACGGTGACCACGTGGACACCTCTGCCCGCCAGAGCGTTGAGGTAACAGGGCAGGATCGCCACCAGAGTCTTGCCTTCACCGGTCTTCATTTCCGCAATACGACCCTGGTGCAGGACGATACCGCCGATGAGCTGGACAGGATAGGGACGCATACCCAGCACCCGGTCCGCCGCTTCCCGGATGGCAGCAAAGGCCTCGGGGAGCAGATCGTCCAAGGTTTCGCCTTGTGCAAGGCGGTCACGGAACAGGGCAGTCTTTCCCCGCAGTTCTTCTTCCGACAGTGCGCGGTATTCCTCTTCCAGCGCTAAAATCTGATCCACCAAAGGCTGGATCTGCTTGATCTCACGCTGGGAGCGCGTTCCGAAAAGTTTTGTAAAAAGTCCCATAGTACTCTCCTTCAATAAAACAGCCGCGCCGGTAAAGCGCCCTACTGACCCATTTTTGACCATTATAACACAGCAGACCGAAAAATAATAGACAATTTTGTGAATATTCCGGGGAATTGAAAAACCGCCCGAAAGGGCGGTTTTGTCATCTTCGTTTTGCTATGGGTCTTGTCCGCTCCTGGATCAGCAGCAGGTCGGAAATGATGGTATTGGACACCAGAAAGCCCTCCGGGGTCAGATGCCAGCGCCCGTCAAAGGTCTTGGCTGCCAGACCCCGCTCCTTGCATCGCAGCAGAGCTGCCTCCAGAGAGGAAAAGGGCAGCAGGAAATTCTTTTCATATTCCCGGGGGTCAAGACCGGAGACCGTGCGCAGGCGCATCATCAGGTACTCCCCTGCCCGTTCCCGGAGGGGGACTTCCTGCACCTCCCGCAGCACCTGTCCGCCGGTTTGGATACCGTCGATATAGCCGTGGAGATCCCGGATGACGGTAAACCGTCTGCCGCCAAAATCGGAACTGGCATCCGGACCGAAGCCTAAGTATTCTCCCCCGGTCCAGTATTTTAAGTTGTGCCGGGAGACGTTGCCTTTCCGGCAGAAATTGGAGATCTCATACTGGCGGTAGCCGTGCCTGCGCAGGATCTCCACCGCGGAAAGGTACATATCCGCTTGCGTATCGTCGTCGGCAAGGTTGCAGAACTCCTGATAGTCATACAGGGGCGTGCCCTCCTCTACCTTCAGCCCGTAACAGCTGATATGCTCGGGGGCAAGCTGAAGCACGTGCTGTAAGGTCTTTTCCCAGTCTTCCAGCGACTGACCCGGCAGACCGTACATCAGATCCAGCGAAAGATTCCGGAAACCCGCCTTGCGGATGCGCTGAACCGCGTTGACCGCCTGGGCATAATTGTGGGGGCGACCGATCTTTTTCAAGATCTCGTCATCGTCGCACTGGACGCCCAGACTGACCCGGTTGAAGCCCTCGCTGCGCAGGCGGCGCAGCAGCCGGTCGGAAATGGAATCGGGGTTTGCCTCAAAGGTGATCTCGGCACTGGAGGCAACGTCAAAGCTCTTGCGGATGGCGGTGAGAATGGCCGCCATTCCGTCCGCGCCGAAAAAGCTGGGGGTGCCGCCGCCAAAGTAGACCGTGTCAACAATGTGATTGGGCGTCAGCGGACCTGCTTCCCGGATATGGGTGCAGACCGCGTCCAGATAGCTGTCCAGCAGGGAATCTTCTTTGGTTGTCAGGGAGTAGAAGTCGCAGTATTGGCATTTGCTGCGACAAAAGGGAATGTGGATATAGATCCCCAGAGGGGTTTTGTTTTTCCGTCCAAGAAAAGGCATAGTTAGTCCTCGTCTAATTTCAGTACTGCCATAAAGGCTTCGCTGGGAACAGAAACAGTACCGAAGGTACGCATCCGCTTTTTACCTTCCTTCTGTTTCTCTAAGAGTTTCTTCTTTCGGGTGATGTCGCCGCCGTAGCACTTAGCCAGCACATCCTTGCGCAGCGCCTTGATGGTCTCCCGGGCGATGATCTTGCCGCCGATGGCAGCCTGTACCGGGATCTCAAACTGGGCGCGGGGGATGTTCTCCTTCAGCTTTTCGCAGATCTTTCTGGCACGGGGATAGGCATTGTCCGCGAACAGGATAAAGCTCAGGGCGTCCACAATGTCTCCGTTGAGCAGGATGTCCAGCTTCACCAGACGGCTGGGACGATAGCCGATGAGCTCATAGTCCAGACTGCCGTAGCCACGGGTTCTGGACTTCAGGGCATCGAAGAAGTCGTAAATGATCTCGTTCAGCGGCAGCTCATAGTGCAGCTCCACCCGGTTGGCGTCCAGATAGACCATATCCTTGAATTCACCCCGGCGGGAGGTGGCAAGATCCATAATGTTGCCCACATATTCCTGGGGTGCGATGAGACTTGCTTTCACAAAGGGCTCTTCCGCCAGCTGGATCTCCATGGGGTCGGGGTAATCCAGAGGGTTGTCGATCATCAGCACTTCGCCGTTATTCTTGGTGACCCGGTAGACAACGTTGGGGGCGGTGGTGATCAGATCCAGGTTATATTCCCGCTCCAGACGCTCCTGGATGATCTCCATATGCAGAAGACCCAGGAAACCGCAGCGGAAGCCGAAGCCCAAGGCGATGGAGCTTTCCAGCTCGTAGCTCATAGAGGCGTCGTTGAGTTGTAATTTCTCCAGCGCTTCCCGGAGATCCTGGTATTTTGCACCGTCAGCCGGATAAATGCCGGAGTAGACCATAGGCTGTACCTGCCGGTAGCCCGGCAGAGCCGCAGGGGCGGGGTTTTCCACTGTGGTGACGGTATCGCCCACCCGGGTATCGGCAACGGTTTTGATAGATGCGGTGATGTAGCCCACCTCGCCGGCACCTAGAGCCTCCCGGGGTGTCAGTCCCAGGGGATTCATAGTGCCAACCTCGACCACCCGGTATTCCGCGCCGGTGGCCATCATCCGGATGTCCATACCTGCCCGGACCGTTCCCTCTTTGATCCGGACATACACGATCACGCCCCGGTAGGGGTCGTACTGACTGTCAAAGATCCGCGCCTGCAGGGGCGCTTCCCGGTCACCTTTGGGGGCGGGTACATCCCGGACGATCATTTCCAGGACAGAGTGAATATTCACACCGTTTTTGGCGGAGATCTCCGGGGAATCCTCGGCAGGGATGCCGATAATGTCCTCCACCTCTGCCTTGACCTCTGCCGGGCGGGCAGAGGGCAGGTCGATCTTGTTGATCACCGGCAGCACTTCCAGACCGGCATCGATGGCAAGATAGGTGTTTGCCAATGTCTGGGCTTCCACGCCCTGGCTGGCGTCCACCACCAGCACAGCACCCTCGCAAGCCGCCAGACTGCGGCTGACCTCATAGTTAAAGTCCACGTGACCCGGGGTGTCGATAAGATTCAGGGCATAGGTTTCCCCGTCATCTGCGCGGTAGTTCAGCTGAACAGCGGTGGCTTTGATGGTAATACCCCGCTCTTTTTCCAGCTCCATGGAGTCCAGGATCTGCTCGCTGCGCTGCCGCTGGTCTACGGCGTTGCACTCCTCCAGCAGCCGGTCAGCCAAGGTGGACTTGCCGTGATCGATATGGGCAATAATGGAGAAATTGCGGATCTTAGAAAGCTCTGTCATACACTGCACCTCAAAGTAAATTCCAAAACGGCATACGCCACCAGTTTAGTACCTGTCATTATACAAAAGGAAACAGAAAAAGTAAACTGTATTATTTTGCGGAATTCTGGGAATACTGGCTATTGACCGACAAAAAGCGCCGAAAGACGCATTTTTATAAAAATTTTTCGTAAAAACCCTTGTCAAAATACCGGAATCGGGATATAGTCTAACGGAAAAGAAACCGCGAAACATATAAGATAAAGAGGGATCGTACTATGAGCACAGCGAAAAAGAGCGCAAAGAATACAGAAGATCTCCAGGCCGAGCTGCAAAACCTGATCGCACAGGGACGCAAGGACGGCGTGATCCGTACAACGGAGCTGAATGGCCTGCTGGAGAAGATGGACCTGTCCCCGGAGAAGATCGAGGAGATCTATGACCGGTTTGAAGCGATGAACATTCAGGTCATCAGCGGCGATCTGGACCTGGAGCTGGATGACGACATCGATCTGGATCTGGACGAAGATATTGATCTTGCCGATGTGGAGGACGAAGAGCTGGTCGATCCGGTGGATCTGGCGGCAGAGTATAATCTGGACGATCCGGTGCGGATGTACCTGAAGGAGATCGGTCAGATCAAGCTGCTGTCTGCTGAGGAGGAAGTGGATCTGGCGAAGCGGGTCTCCGAGGGCGACCAGGAGGCAAAAAACAAGCTGACGGAAGCCAACCTGCGGCTTGTGGTCTCCATTGCAAAGAAATATTCCGGCAGAGGTTTGCACATTCTGGATCTGATCCAGGAGGGCAACACGGGCCTGATTCGCGCAGTGGATAAATTCGATTGGACAAAGGGAAACAAATTCTCTACATATGCCACTTGGTGGATCCGGCAGGCGATCACAAGAGCCATCGCTGACCAGGCGCGTACCATCCGGGTACCGGTGCATATGGTAGAGGTCATCAACAAGGCCACCCGGTGCAACCGGAAGCTGGTGCAGGAGCTGGGTCGTGAGCCTACGGTGGAGGAGATCGCAGCAGAGCTGGGTCTGCCTGTGGAGAAGATCATCGAGGCAAACCGCACCGCGGCGGACACCCTGAGTCTGGACACCCCTGTGGGCGATGAAGAAGATACCTCCATCGGCTCCTTCGTGGAAGACGAGCGTACCCCCGGTCCTGCGGATGCTACCTCCAATGCGCTGCTTGCCGAGGCACTGAAGGAGATCCTGGATACCCTGACCGAACGGGAAGCGGATGTTCTGCGGATGCGCTTCGGTATGTATGACGGACGCACCCATACTTTGGAGGAAGTGGGCCATATCTTCAATGTGACCCGTGAACGGATCCGTCAGATCGAGAACAAGGCGATCCGAAAGCTTCGCCACCCCAGCCGCGCCAAGAAGATCAAGGATTTTTACTGCTGATAAAAAGGGGCGTGCCAAGCGGCACGCCCTTTCCGTTTATGTAGGGGCGAGTATTGCTCGTCCGTTTGCGTATTTTTACTGTGGTAACGGACGGCCAATGGCTGCCCCTACATTGAGATTTGCGTAGTGTAGAAGGGGTGTTGCAAGTCAAACTGCAACACCCCTGTTTTATTAAAATGTATACCCCGCGTCCAGAAGGCGGGTCAGGGCGCAGTTGGCTTCCTCGTCGGAAAATAGGGAGGTAAACTGCTTTTTGACAGCCAGCGCCTCCAGTGTCAGATCCAGCCGTCCTTTGGATGCCAGCTGAAAAAATCCGTCGCTTTCCCGATGCCCCGACAGGCAGCGGTGTGCCGCTGCCATAGCGGTGGTTTCCTCAATGGGACGCATCCGAACGCCCAATAATTCCGCCTGCTTCCGGGCGGCTTGCCAGGCATCAATAAATTTCTGTTCCATATTACTTTTCCAGGATCACAGCACAGTTACTGGCGGAAAGCCCCTCCAAAATCTTGGCAGCGGCTTCCTCCGGAGTAATTGTTATTTGCTCGCCGGTACGCATATCCTTGACGGAGCATTTGCTCTGGCTGATCTCGTCCTCACCCAGAAATACGGTATAAGGTACGCCCAGCTTGTCGGCGTAGCTCATTTTCTGCTTGAATTTCTTCTGCTCGCCGTACAGCTGCACCCGGATGCCGGCACTGCGCAAAGTTTCAGCCAGTGCGATGGCAGGTGCGGGATCGGCGGTCATAGGCAGTACCAGTGCGTCCGCAGGAGCGGAGGGCAGGTCGGGATTCAGCAGACCCTGCTCGTCCAGCACATAGAACAGCCGGGTCAGACCGATGGAAATGCCTACGCCGGGCAGCTGCTTTTCGGTGTAGTAGCCTGCCAGATCGTCATACCGTCCGCCGGAGCATACAGAGCCGATCTCGGGGTGATCCAGAAGGGTGGTTTCATACACTGTGCCGGTGTAGTAGTCCAGTCCTCGGGCGATGGTCAGGTCTACGGCGAAGTTACTTTCCGGGACGCCGAAGGCGGACAGATTCGCAGTCACTGCCTTCAGTTCTTCCAGACCCAGATCGAAGACCTCGTGGCGACCGCGATAGCTTTCCAGTGCGGCAAGGACTTCGGCGTTTGTGCCGGAGATGGCGATAAATCGCAGGATCTCGGATGCCTGCTCCTCGGTCAGAGCGCAGTCTTCGATCAGAATGGCGCGCACCTTGTCAGCGCCGATCTTGTCCAGCTTGTCCACGGTGCGCATAATCTCGCCGCTCTTTTCGGACAGACCCAGCATAGCATAGAAGCCGTTAAGGATCTTCCGGTTATTGACCCGGATCTGGAAGCGGCTCAGACCGAAGCCCCGGAACACCCGGTAGATAATGGCGGGGATCTCCGCCTCGTTCAGAATGTCCAGCTTGCCGTCGCCGATGATGTCAATATCCGCCTGATAGAATTCCCGGAAACGCCCCCGCTGTGCCCGCTCGCCCCGGTAGACCTTGCTGATCTGGTAACGGCGGAAGGGAAACGCTAAATCGTTATAGTGCAGAGCCACATATTTGGCAAGGGGGACAGTCAGGTCAAACCGCAGGGCAAGATCACTGTCGCCCTTGGTGAAGCGGTAGATCTGCTTTTCTGTCTCACCGCCGCCTTTTGCCAGCAGGATCTGGGCATCCTCGATAGCGGGGGTATCCAGAGGCGCAAAGCCATACAGGGCGTAAGTATTTCGCAGAATGGTCATCATCCTCTCCAGCTTCTGCTGTTTCTCGGGAAGCAGCTCCATAAAGCCGGAAAGGGTACGGGGGCGGATTCGTTCCATAGTCAGATTCCTCTCAGTCAGTGAAATAAAAGCCGCCCGCCAATTGGCCGGGCGGCTGGTGGTTTCAATATCTTGGCTTGGTGTGCAGCATTTCCCGCCAGTCCAGGTCGCCCCGCTGCAGACCCATTACGGCGATCTCCGCGCTGGCCAGGTTGGTGGCGATGGGCACATTATGCTTGTCGCAGTGGCGGATGGTCTCCATCATCTGGCTGTCATCCCAGGGGTCAGTGGTGTTGGGGTCGGTGAACAGCAGGACCAGGTCGATCTCGTTGTAGGCGATCCGGGCGTTGATCTGTTGGTGACCACCCTGTTTATGGGAAAGCAGCAGCGTGATGGGCAGACCGGTGTGGTCTGTGATCAGCCGTCCTGTGGTAGCGGTGGCAAACAGGGAGTGCTTGCTGAGGATGCTTTTATAAGCTGTGCAAAACTGCACCATTAATTCTTTTTTCTTATCGTGAGCCAAAAACGCAATATTCACAGCGATCACTCCTTATATATATGTAGCAGGCTTATAAGGACACAGGGGTGGAGATCCCCCGGATCCGTCTGGCGATCCGCCGGCAGGCAGCTGCGGCAACGCCCTTGCGGGCATATTTCAGCAGCGGCTGGTGAAAAGCGGCGGCAAGCACCACATTTGCATCTTCCGGTACGATCCCCAACAGAGGGAGCCCGGCGTTATCCATGACATCATCTACGGTCAGCTTCATAGCCTCTGCCATTTTCTTACTGATGCGGTTGACCACAAGCCGCACATTGGTCAGTCCCATCCGTTCCAGGACCTCCGCCGTTCTGGCGGCATCCCGGACAGCGGCGGGGTCTGCTCCGGTGACCAGGATCGCTCTGTCCGCAAACCGGGCGGCAAGAGCAAACCCGGTTTCAATGCCTGCGGGGGCATCCAGAAATACATATTGATACTGCGCACGCGCCTGCTCCAGCATGGCGGCAAAGGCAGTCGGGTCAATATCGTCAGCGGTGCAATTGACAGGGGCGGTCAGGAAATACAGGTCGGGATAGATCGGATGGCAGGTTGCGCCGTCCAGAGAATATCCGCCCTGGCATACATCCAGGAAGGAAAGACTTCCTGCATCGGAAAGACCCAGTGCAATATCCAGATTCCGCAGCCCCACATCACAGTCGATGCACAGCACACGGTCGCCCGATTGGGCGATGGCGGAGGCAACGGCTGCGCATACAGAGGTCTTGCCGGTTCCGCCTTTACCGGATAAAACTGCGATCAGTTCCCCCACGCTTCGTCGCCTCCTTGCACAAGATGGCTTCATTATAAAGCAATATCGCACAAAAAGCAAGAGCAAACACTGCGATTTTCTAAGGTTTTCCATCATAATACACAAAGAGGACGGGTGTTTGCGGGGCGCTGAGGGCGCGTTCACAATTTTTTTATAGAAAAAGTGTAAATTCCTCTTGCTTTTTCCAAAGGGTTGGGCTATTATATAGTCGTTAGCACTCTTTTGCCTTGAGTGCTAACAATGCGGTAGATATATGCCGCCCCAGGCGGCAGTCTAAATAACCAAGTGTTTGGAGGATATGTTATGAAGCTGAAACCCATGGCAGATAACATTCTGCTGAAGCAGACAGAGGCGGAGGAGACCACTTCCTCCGGGATCATTCTGGCAACTACGAACAAGGAGAAGCCCGCTATTTATGAGGTCGTCTCCGCAGGCCCCGGCACCAAGGATGTGACCGTGACCGTGAAGCCCGGCGACAAGGTAGTCGTTGGCAAGTTCACCGGCAACGAGATCAAGCTGGACGGCGTGGATTACAAGTTCGTGAAGCAGGATGACATCTTGGCTGTCGTTACGGATTGAGATAGGAGGAAGAAACTATGGCAAAAATGATCGTTTACGGCGAGGATGCCCGCAGAAAGCTGCAGGCGGGTATCGACCAGCTGGCAGATACCGTTAAGGTCACTCTGGGACCCAAGGGCCGCAATGTGGTTCTTGGCAAGAAGTTCGGCGCACCGCTGATCACCAATGACGGCGTGACCATCGCCAAGGAAGTGGAGCTGGAGGATGCCTTTGAGAATATGGGCGCACAGCTCATCCGCGAGGTCGCTACCAAGACCAATGACGTTGCCGGTGACGGCACCACCACCGCTACTCTGCTGGCTCAGGCTATCACCCGTGAGGGTCTGAAGAACCTGTCCGCAGGCGCAAACCCCATGGTAATGCGCAAGGGCATCGAAAAGGCGGTTGAGGCAGCGGTTGCTGCCATCAAGGAGCACTCCGTTCCTGTGAACGGCTCCGATGACATTGCCCGTGTCGGCACCGTTTCCTCCGGTGACGAGAGCATCGGCAAGCTGATCGCTGAGGCAATGGAGAAGGTGGGCACCGAGGGCGTCATCACCATCGAGGAATCCAAGACTGCGGAGACCGGTCTGGATGTTGTGGAAGGTATGCAGTTTGACCGGGGCTACATCTCCCCTTATATGGTCACCGATACCGACAAGATGGAAGCGGTTCTGGACGATGCACTGATCCTGATCACCGATAAGAAGATCACCTCTATTCAGGAGATCCTGCCCATTCTGGAGCCTGTTGTCAAGTCCGGCAAGAAGATGATGATCATTGCCGAGGATGTGGAGGGCGCCGCCCTGGCTACCCTGCTGGTCAACCGCCTCCGCGGCAACTTCAACTGCGTCTGCGTCAAGGCACCCGGCTTCGGCGATCGCCGCAAGGAAATGCTGCAGGATATCGCGATCCTGACCGGCGGCACGGTGATCTCCAGCCAGCTGAATATGGAGCTGACTGAGGCACAGCTGACCGATCTGGGTCGCTGCCGTCAGATCGTTGTGACCAAGGATACCACCACCATCGTGGACGGCGCCGGTGACCCCGAGGCTATTAAGGCACGGGCACACGCCATCCGGGCATCCATTGCCACCACCACTTCTGACTATGACCGTGAAAAGCTGCAGGAGCGTCTGGCAAAGCTGTCCGGCGGTGTTGCGGTGATCAAGGTCGGCGCACAGACTGAGGTGGCTATGAAGGAGCAGAAGCTGCGCGTGGAAGATGCGCTGAATGCGACCCGGGCTGCAGTTGAGGAAGGCATCGTTGCCGGCGGCGGTACTGCCCTGGTCAACGCCATCGCCGCGGTGGAAAAACTGGCTGCAAAGCTCAGCGGCGGCGAGAAGACCGGCGCAAAGATCATTGCCACCGCTCTGCAGGCGCCTATCCGCCAGATCACGGAGAATGCCGGCGTAGACGGCAGCGTGGTCTTCGAGAAGATCAAGAACTCCAAGAAGGTGGGCTACGGCTACAACGCCTACACCGAGCAGTTTGTGGATATGATCCCTGCCGGTATCGTGGATCCCACCAAGGTGACCCGGTCTGCACTGGAGAATGCGGCATCCATCGCTTCCTGCGTGCTGACCACCGAATCTCTGGTGGCAGATAAGCCCAATCCAGAGGCAGATGCAGCGGCAATGGCTGCGGCAGCCCAGGGCGGTATGTATTAATTCGACAAACCAAAAAGTGCGTCCCCGACCTTGTGGTCGGGGGCGTTTGCGCATTTCCTGTCAATTTTCCTCTTTACGAATAGAAAAAAGTGTTGTAGAATAAGCGTAGGGTAGAGCGATAAATCCGAACCTGCCTGAAAGCGGCGGATTTCGGCGCTTTTTGCCCTATTGTTTCTTGCAAGGCACCAAGCCTTGCTGCGCCCCAATAGAACAAAAATCATCCAAAATCTTCTCGCTTTCAGGTCGAAGATTTTACAAAGAGAAGGTTTTTGTTCTATCGAGGCACAAAACACAGCAAATACTTTGTGTATTTGCGAGTATTTTAACGAAGATAGAGCAATAAACCTTCCTTTGTAAAACGGGTTCGGATTTATCGCTCTACCCTATAGAAAAAAGAGGGGGTGCGCAGGCGTGTACTGTATGAAATGCGGGAAAGATACCGTAGGAGACAGTGTTTTTTGCGAAAGCTGTTTGCAGACGATGCAGGCGTACCCGGTAAAGCCCGGCACAGTGGTGCAGCTCCCCCGCCGGGAAGTTATAGAGGAAGAAAAACGCACAGCGCCTCAACGGTGGGCCAAACAGCCCAAGGACCAGCTTCGGCAACTGCGGGGAACGATTCGCCTGCTTGCGGTTATGGTCGCGGTGCTGTCAATATTGCTTTGCCTGACAGCGGCGGCGTTATTTCACACGCTGGATTACGAAAAGACCGTCCAGACGATCAAGGAATGGGGTCGCAACTATACCACGATCATAGGCGACTGAATTGTGTGTTTCACGTGAAACACACCAAGACGAAATGTTTCACGTGAAACATTGAAAGGAACGGAGTATGGGAAAAATTATTGCTGTGGTGAATCAGAAAGGCGGCGTGGGCAAGACCACCACGGCGGTCAATCTGACGGCCGCGCTGACAGAAGCCGGGAAAAAGGTGCTGCTTTGCGATTTCGATCCCCAGGCAAATGCCACTTCCGGCTTGGGACTGAATAAACGCAAGCTGAAGAAATCGGTGTATGATGTGATCATCAATGAAACGCCGGTGACGGAAGCCATCGTATCGACCAAGTTTGGAGACGTTCTGCCCTCTGCGGCAGATCTGGCTGGCGCGGCGGTAGAGCTGATCTCTATGCCCGAGCCGAATCAACGGTTAAAAAACGCACTGGATGCGGTGAAGGATCAGTACGATGCGATCTTCATCGATTGCCCCCCGTCTCTGGAGATGCTGACCTTGAACGGGCTGGTGGCGGCAGATGGGATCCTTGTTCCGGTGCAGTGTGAGTATTATGCGCTGGAGGGGCTTGCCGACCTGATGGTGACATTGCGTATGGTGAAAAAACGACTGAATCCCCGGCTGGAGATATTCGGGGTCGCACTGACGATGTTTGACGGACGCACCAATTTCTCCACCCAGGTGGCGCAGGAGGTGCGCCGGCACTTCCCCGGAAAGGTTTTTGCCGCGGTCATTCCCCGGAATGTCCGCCTTGCGGAAGCACCCAGTCACGGACTGCCGGTGACCGTGTATGACCGGACAAGCCGCGGTGCGGCGGCGTATAAGGCGATGGCAGCGGAAATCGCCGGAAAACTTTGATACAGAAAGGGTGATCGATCTTGGCAGTCCAAAAAGGAATGGGAAAAGGTCTGGGCGCTTTGTTTGATTTTACCGAAGAAAATACGGAGAAAAGTCCGTATCAGCTGCTTCCGATCCATAAAGTAGAGCCCAATCCCCGGCAGCCCCGGCAGGATTTTCCGGAGGAAGAACTGCAGGCGCTGGCGGATTCCATCGGGATGCACGGCGTGGTACAGCCACTTACCGTGCGGCTGACAGAGAATGGGTATTACCAGATCGTGGCCGGCGAACGCCGCTGGCGTGCGGCACGGTTGGCAGGCTTGCGGGAAGTCCCGGCGGTGATCATCGAAGCAGATGATAAAAAGACCATGGAGCTGGCGCTGATCGAAAATCTGCAGCGGCAGGACTTAAATCCCGTGGAAGAAGCCCTGGGTTACCGCAGTCTGATGGATGAGCACGGGCTGACCCAGGAGGAGGCTGCCCAGCGGGTGGGAAAATCCCGTCCCGCAGTGGCCAATGCTCTGCGGCTGCTTTCTTTGCCTGGGGAAGTATTGGAATATGTGCGGCAGGGTAAACTCTCCCCAGGACACGCAAGGGCGGTTCTGTCCTTGAAATCCGAGAAAAAGCAGGCGGAAGCCGCCCAGAAGATCCGTGCGCTGGGGCTGTCTGTCCGGCAGGCGGAGCTGCTGTGCAAGAATATGGAGCGCCAGCCCGCCCCTCAAAAACCTGTGTCTCTGGCAGTGGACTATATTGCGGAATGTGAAAAGACCCTTTCCAAGCACTTGGGACGGGGCGTGCATATCGTCAACGGCAAGCGGAAAGGTCGTTTCGAACTGGAATTCTATGGACAGGAAGACCTGCAGGTCTTGCTGGATGCGCTGATGAAGCTGCAGAAGTGATCGGAGGAGACCTATATGAAGAAGAGACTGTATAAAATCGAAGAGGGTAAGAAGATCGACGGCGTGTGCGGCGGTATTGCCGAATACTTCAACATCGATCCCACTCTGGTCCGTATTCTCTGGGCGGTATTTACCTGCTGCGGCGGCAGCGGACTGGTGGCGTACATTATTTGCGCAGTGATCATGCCCCCGAAATCCGAAGTTATTTAAGTTCTCAAAGGAGAGAGGTACTATGTTAGACATTAAGAAGATCAAGGAAAATCCCGAAGGCGTCAAGCAGGCTCTGCGGGCAAAGGAAGTAGACTGCGACGCAGCCATCGACCGGATTCTGGAGCTGGATGTGCAGGTGCGCGGTCTGAAGACCTCCACAGAGAGCAAAACTGCGGAAAAGAACAAGCTGGCAAAGGAAAACGGCAAGCTGTTCGGTCAGAAAAAGGGCGCGGAGAAGCAGGGTAAGGATACTGCCGAGCTGGATGCCCAGATCGAATCCAACAAGCAGGCAAGCATTGCTCTGGACGAAGCCATTGCAGATGATGCCGCACGGCTGAAGGAACTGAGCGCGGAGCTGCATACGGTTATGCTGAGCCTGCCCAACCTGCCCGATCCGGATCTGAAGCCCGGCGGCAAGGAGAACAATGAGCCTCTGCGGTATTTCGGCGAGCCCCATAAGTTTGATTTTACTCCCCAGCACCATGTGGATCTGTGCCAGGGTCTGGGGCTGATCGATTATGAGCGGGGCGTCAAGCTGGCAGGCGCCGGCAACTGGATGTATACCGGAATGGGTGCGCGTCTGGAATGGGCGCTGCTGAATTACTTTATCGATACCCATACGGCAGACGGCTATGACTTCATCCTCCCTCCCCATATGCTGGAGTACCAGTGCGGCGAGACTGCCGGTCAGTTCCCCAAGTTTGCCGATGAGGTCTATAAGATCGCCAATCCTACCGATGACCGCATCCACTATATGCTGCCCACCGCGGAGGCGGCACTGGCAAGCATTTACCGGGATGAGATCCTCAGCGAAGCGGATCTCCCCAAGAAGTTCTTCTCCTATACCCCCTGCTTCCGGCGGGAGGCAGGCTCTCACCGGGCGGATGAGCGCGGCATGGTCCGGGGTCATCAGTTCAACAAGGTAGAGATGTTCCAGTTCACCAAGCCCGAGGATTCCGATGCTGCCTTTGACGAGCTGGTCACCAAGGCAGAAAATCTGGTAAAGGGTCTGGGCTTCCACTTCCGCACCGTGAAGCTGGCAGCAGGCGACTGCTCTGCCTCTATGGCACGGACCTATGATATTGAGATCCAGATCCCCTCGATGAACGGCTATAAGGAAGTCTCCTCTGTCTCCAACGCCAGAGATTATCAGGCGCGCCGGGGCAATATCCGCTTCCGCAGAGAAGCCACCGGCAAGCCGGAGTTTGTCCACACTCTGAACGGTTCCGGTCTGGCAACCTCCCGTATTTTCCCTGCGATGGTGGAGCAGAATCAGCGCGCGGACGGATCTATTGTCGTTCCGGAAGTGCTGCGTAAGTATCTGGGCGGTCTGGAAATCATCGAAAAGAAGTAATTTCCCAGGAAATAAAAATATTATGTAAACTAGAAAGGAAGAACACTATGAACAAACTCAAGAAGCCCTCCTGGTGGGACGAATTCAAGACCTTTGCCATTAAGGGCAATGCCATGGCACTGGCCGTTGGTACTATCATCGGTGCTGCGTTCTCTACCATCACCAAGAGCCTGACCGACGACATCATTATGCCCATCGTATCCATCTTCCTCGGCGGCATTGATTTCAGCGAGCTGAAGCTGGTCCTGCCCCGGCTGTGGGGTGAGGCCAAGCTGGATGCTGACGGCAACGAGATCCTCAACACCCTGAACTGGGGCAATTTCCTGTCCGCAGTGATCAACTTCTTCATTCTGGCACTGGTGGTGTTCTTCCTGGTCAAGGGACTGAACAAGCTGGCAGAGCTGGGCAAGAAGAAGGAAGAGGAAGCACCTGCTGCGCCTCCCGCACCTCCCGCTCCCTCCAAGGAAGAGCTGCTGCTGTCTGAGATCCGCGATATCCTGAAGGAAAAGAACTGATTTCTTTCATACTACATAGGGCTGCCCTTAACGGGGCAGCCTTTTTTATTCGGGAAAAAGCTATCGATAAGTATTTGACAAAAGGAGTGACGGAGAGTATAATAATTTCTGTTGATTTTTACTTTACGATGCATTGATTTATCTGGGAAAGAAGGATCTGTGTTATGTTTAAGATTGTTCGCAAGAAAGAGTTGAATCCCTCGGTTACCCTGATGGACATTGAAGCACCTTTCGTGGCCAAGAAGGCCAAGGCGGGTCAGTTCATCATTTTCCGCATTGACGAGCAGGGCGAGCGTGTGCCTTTGACCATTGCCGGTTATGACCGGGAAAAGGGTACGGTTACGATCATCTTCCAGAAGGTCGGTTTTTCCACTATTGCCCTGGGCAACCTGAACGAGGGAGACTATATCCGGGATTTTGTAGGTCCTCTGGGTCGCCCCACGGAAGTCGACGGCAAAAAGCGGGTATGCGTGGTTGGCGGCGGTGTCGGCTGCGCCATTGCCCTGCCCTCTGCCAGAGCCTTTAAGGAGGCAGGCGCAGAGGTCACCGTCATCGTTGGCTTCCGCAGCAAGGATATTGTGATCCTGGAGGAAGAGTTTAAGGCGGTGGCTGATCGTTTTATCCTGATGACCGATGACGGCTCTTACGGTCAGCAGGGTCTTGTCACCCAGCCACTGAAGGAAATGCTGGAAAACGGCGAGCAGTTTGACGAAGTGCTGGCCATTGGTCCGATCCCGATGATGAAGTTTGTGGCACTGACTACCAAGCCTTTCGATACCCACACGATGGTATCTCTGAACCCGGTTATGGTGGACGGCACGGGTATGTGCGGCGGCTGCCGGGTGACCGTGGGCGGCGAGACCAAGTTTGCCTGCGTGGACGGTCCGGAATTTGACGGACATCAGGTGGATTTTGCCGAGCTGATGAGCCGGAATTCTACATACCGTGACCGGGAAACTGAAGTAAAAGAGACACACACCTGCCGCATGGATGCCATGGGCAAGGCGCTGATCAAATAAGGAGGAGAATGCAATGGCGAATATGACTTTGGTGAAGACACCTATGCCGGAGCAGGACCCTCAGATCCGTGCCCGTAACTTTAAGGAGGTCTCTCTGGGCTACACCGCCGAAATGGCCATCGAGGAAGCCGGACGCTGCTTAAAGTGCAAGAATCCCAAGTGCGTGGAAGGCTGCCCTGTCAATGTGCGCATCCCCGAGTTTATCGGTAAGGTCGCCGAGGGCGACTTTAAGGCGGCTTATGAGATCATCACCTCCACCAATGCTCTGCCCGCTCTGTCCGGGCGTGTCTGCCCCCAGGAGACCCAGTGCGAGGCGCGTTGCGTTCGTGGTATTAAGGGTGAGCCTGTGGCCATCGGTCGGCTGGAACGGTTCGTTGCCGACTGGTACCGTGAAAATATGAACGAAATGCCCGAAAAGGTGGCATCCAACGGAATGAAGGTGGCGGTAGTCGGCTCCGGTCCTGCAGGTATGACCTGCGCATCCGACCTTGCCAAGAAGGGCTACGAGGTCACCATGTTTGAGGCGCTGCATACCGCCGGCGGTGTGCTGGTGTACGGCATCCCGGAATTCCGTCTGCCCAAGGCTATTGTTGCCAATGAGGTCACCAAGCTGGAAGCCCAGGGCGTTTCTGTGATGACCAATATGGTCATCGGCAGAGTGTTGACCATTGACGAGCTGTTTGAAATGGGCTACAAGGCAGTCTTTGTAGGCTCCGGTGCCGGTCTGCCTATGTTTATGAATATCCCCGGAGAGGCGCTTAAGGGCGTGATGTCTGCCAATGAATATCTGACCCGTACCAACCTGATGAAGGCATATGAAGAGTCTTCCGATACGCCCATCATTCAGTCTAAGGCGGTTGCTGTGGTCGGCGGCGGTAATGTGG
This sequence comes from Faecousia sp., assembly GCA_045596405.1. Lineage (GTDB taxonomy): Bacteria > Bacillota > Clostridia > Oscillospirales > Oscillospiraceae > Faecousia. The sequence continues at coordinate 59,013 of JAZOCJ010000012.1, forward strand.
CGATGGACGGCGCTCGGTGCGCTATGCGTCTGGGTGCGGAGCACGTGTATATCGTATACCGGCGTGGCGAGGCAGAGATGCCTGCCCGTAAGGAAGAACAGCACCACGCCAAGGAAGAGGGCATTGAGTTTAAGACATTGTGCAATCCCATCGAGATCATCGGTGACGAGAACGGCAGAGTGTGCGGTATGAAGTGCATCCGTATGGAGCTTGGTGAGCCGGACGCCTCCGGTCGCCGCCGTCCGGTGGAGATCCCCGGCAGTGAGTTCGTTCTGGATGTGGACACCGTCATTATGGCGCTGGGTACAAGCCCCAACCCCCTGATCCGTTCCACCACACCGGGTCTGGAAACCAACCGCAAGGGCTGTCTCATTGTTAACGAAAACGAGATGACTACCCGGGACGGCGTGTTTGCCGGCGGTGACGCGGTCACCGGTGCGGCTACCGTCATTCTGGCTATGGGCGCCGGCAAGAAGGGCGCAGCTGCCATTGACGCATATCTGAGCAAATAGTATAAAACAGCACTGCCGCAGGCAGTGCTGTTTTTATTGCGTTATACTTGGCACTTTTCCCGCATAGATTGTCCCAGGAGGGGATGGCAATGCGGAAAAAAGATCTGTGGATACTGGTGGGCGCGATCTGTGCGGCTGTCTTATTGGCGGTGACCCAGTTTGCCCACAGCGCGGTGGAGACCGGAGCTTGGGGACTGAGCTTTCGCAAGGAGGGGCAGACCCCCATTGGAACTGCCGATAAAACAGAACTTCAGAAATATGATGCAGTTTATGTGGGGGATACCACGCAACCTGTACTCTACCTTACCTTTGATGCGGGTTACGAAAACGGCTGCACCGAAAAAATTCTGGATGTGCTGAAAAAGCATCAAGTCCCCGCCGCGTTTTTCCTTGTGGGCAACTATATGGAGAAAAATGCAGATCTGGTGCGGCGGATGGTGGATGAAGGGCATATCGTGGGCAACCATACTATGCACCACTACGATATGAGCAAGATCGGAAGCAAAGAGACCTTTGCAAAAGAATTGCAGGAGCTGGAAGTCTTATTCACCGGGATCACCGGCAAAACACTTCCCAAATACTACCGCCCGCCCCAGGGTGTCTACAGCAGGGAAAATTTAGAGATGGCAAAGGAGCTGGGCTATAAGACCGTATTCTGGAGTCTAGCCTATGTGGACTGGAACAACGACCGCCAGCCCACCAAAGAGCAGGCCTTTGCTAAGCTTTTACCCAGAGTCCATAATGGGGCTGTGGTGCTTTTGCACTCCACCTCCCAGACCAATGCGGAGATCTTAGATGAGCTGCTGACCAAGTGGAAGGAAATGGGCTACACCTTTGCCGGTATCGATCAGCTGTTCCGGGCATAAAATCACCGGATGTTTTTTCGTATGGGCGTTTATCAACCGCCGCAAATTATGTCGAGTGATGGAATGATAACTTTGATGGCTTTACATTTCGGTTTTGTTATGATAAAATAACAATATACCACACTACACTTTAATATGGGATAAATATCTGCACCCATAGGAGGGAAAATACCTTGGTAAAAGGTGTTTCCCCGTATCCCTCTTGTGGGTATATTTATCGGTGTAGTGTGGTAGCGAAACCGAGGGAAGCACTTTTTCGGCACACCCTTCGGGGTGTGCTTTTTTACGAGGTAGGATTATGAGACGGTTTGTTTGCGCTGCCTGTTTGCTCACACTGCTGATGTGTGCTTGCTCTGTTACGGAGCAGGCTCCTTTGAATCTCGAGGAAAACAATAGCTACGGCATATATCAATTGACATTCCAGACCAAGAAAATTGCCAATGACTGTGTAGGGGATGACTGGTCGTTTACCTATACATACAATGGTCAGACTATTAGGAGTGGATATACGCTGACCCAATCCTTGGAGATTTTTGCCTTTCAAACAATCGGTGTAAAGATTCAGGAAAAGGACAAAATCAACGATATTGGAGAAGGTGAAATCCGGATCCCGATCTGCGATGGCGGTTCGGGTAAAACTAAGGTAACAGTTACCGAAACAGATGGCAGATATAAGGGGAATACTGCTATTTGGGAAATAACCTGTGAAGTGAAACGCGTTGATAAGAGATCATAACCACCGATAATGTCGCAGATAAAAAGCACCTGTGCGAAGTAATATCGCACAGGTGTGATTTTTATTTTGTTCCGAAGATCCGGTCGCCGGCGTCGCCCAGACCGGGGATAATGTAAGCGTGCTCGTTGAGTTTTTCGTCCATTGCGGCCAGATAGATGTCCACATCCGGGTGGGCTTCCTGCACCACCTTGACGCCCTCGGGGCAGCCGATGATGTTCATCATAATGATATTTCTGCAGCCGTGGCTCTTGAGGAAATCGATCGCGGCAACGGCACTGCCGCCGGTAGCCAGCATAGGATCGACCACGAAGACCTGGCGGTTTTCAATGTCATCCGGCAGCTTGCAGTAGTATTCCACCGGCATATGGGTCTCGGGGTCACGGTACAGACCGATATGTCCGATCTTAGCAGAGGGGATCAGATCCACCATAGAATCCACCATGCCCAGACCTGCCCGCAGGATGGGGATAATGGCAAGCTTCTTGCCGGCAAGAACTTTGCATTTTGCAATCGCAACAGGGGTCTCCACATCCACTTCCTTGGTGGGCAGATTCCGGGTAGCTTCGTAGCACATAAGGCCCGCGATCTCACTGACCAGTTCCCGGAACTCCTTGACGCCGGTTTTCTTGTTGCGCAGGATCGCCAGCTTATGCTGGATCAGGGGATGCTCCAAAACAGTAACAGTTGCCATGGTTCTCTCTCCTTTTTATTGTTCCCGGGCTAAGCGCTCCCGTTCGGCCTGGGATAATCTTAAATAATTGGGGGTCAGGTCAGCACCGTTGCCGGGAAGACCTGCACAAATTTGCTGCCACGCAGCCAGACCTACACCCGCTGCGCGCTGATGCATCCGGTGGGCGGGGGGCAGGATCAGACCGGTAACCGTCTTTTCCAATGTATTATAGCACAAATTACTGCCGTCGCCAACCAAAAAAATCGGCTCTTGCAAAGATTTCAGTTCCTCTCCCAATTCCTGCAGGGAAATTGCCCGATCCTCCTGCACCCGGGTGCAGATTCCGTTATCTGCGTGGAACAGGGCGGTATACACCTGCGACCGGCGGGCATCCATCACCGGCAGGATGTAGCCTTGGTGGATGCCCAGATGCAGCGCCATAGCTTCCAAAGTGGAAACGCCGTAGCAGGGCAGTTCCTTTCCCCAGGCAAAGCCCTTGGCGGCAGCGACCCCGATGCGGATACCGGTAAAGCTGCCCGGTCCTGCCGCCACGGCAACTGCCTCGATATCATTGGGAGTATAGCCGCAGTGGGCGATCAGGGTTTCTGCCATGGGCATCAGGGTCTGGGAGTGGGTCAGTCCTGTGTTCTGGTAGCTCTCTCCCAGCAGCACACCGTCCTGCAGGACAGCGACGGAGCAGGCCTTGGCAGAGGTCTCAAAGGCTAATATCAGCAATTTGGTCGCCTCCCTCAATGGAGATTTTCCGGGTATCTTCGCCGGTTTTTTCAATGCGGACGCGGATGGGGTCGGTCAAAGCCTCGTTCACCGTTTCGCTCCACTCCACAGCGCACACGCCGCCCCGTTCCAGATAGTCCTCCCAGCCGATGTCAAACAGGTCGTCAGCGCCCGACAGCCGGTACATATCAAAGTGAAACAGAGGCAGTCTGCCGGACAGATATTCATTCACAATCGTATAAGTGGGGCTGGTCACCGGATCGTTGATTCCCAGACCTCGGGCGATCCCCCGGGTGAAGGCGGTCTTGCCTGCCCCCAGATCTCCCTCATATGCCAGAACAGTCCCGGGAATAAGTACTTTCCCCAGGGCTTCCCCCAGGGCTTCCGTCTCCTTCGGGGAGTGGGTCAGATATTCCATAGCAATCCTCGTTTATTGGGCGTTTTTTAATTTCTCAGCTTGGTCAGCAGTGGCAAGAGCGTCGATGATCTCGTCGATTGCGCCGTCCATCACCGCGTCGATCTTATACAGGGTCAGTCCGATCCGATGGTCTGTGACCCGACCCTGGGGGAAATTATAGGTGCGGATGCGCTCGTTGCGCATACCTGTGCCGACCTGACTGCGCCGCATACCGGTGACTTGAGACTCCAGCTTTTCCTGCTCGATCTCATACAGCTTGGATGCCAGCATCCGCATACACTTTTCCCGGTTCTGCACCTGACTGCCCTCCTGCTGACAAGCCACCACGATGCCGGTGGGCTTGTGGATCAGACGGACGGCGGAGCTGGTTTTGTTCACGTGCTGACCGCCGGCGCCGGATGCCCGGTAGACCTGCATCTCGATATCCGCGGGGTTGATCTGCACATCCACTTCTTCCATCTCCGGGAGCACCGCCACGGTGGCGGTGGAGGTGTGGACGCGACCGCCGGATTCTGTCTCGGGGACGCGTTGCACCCGGTGGACACCGGACTCGTATTTCAGCCGGGAATACGCGCCCCGTCCGTTGATAATAAAGTCCGCTTCCTTCACGCCTCCCAGCTCGGTGTCACTGTAGTTCATCAGCTCCACAGACCAGCCCTTTTGGGCAGCATACATAGAATACATCCGAAACAGGCTGTGGGCAAACAGGGCGCTTTCCTCGCCGCCTACGCCGCCCCGGATCTCCACGATCACGCTCTTATCGTCGTTGGGGTCTTTGGGAAGCAGCAGAATTTGCAACTGACGGTACAGGTCTTCCTTTGCCTGCTTGGCATCCTGATAGGTCTGCTGGCACAGCTCACGCATCTCCGGGTCGGACATCAGCTCCTCTGCGTCTGCCATATCCCGCTCTGCTGCCCGGTATGCCCGGTATGCTGTTATGATCGGCTCCAGATCGTTTTTCTCCCGAAGAAATGCGGCGGCCTTCTTGGGATCGGCATAAAAATCCGGCTGTTCCGACCGGGCGCAGATCTCCTCGTAGCGGCTTTCCACCGCCTGTAATTTATCCAGCATAGGTAATAACTCCTGATAAAGTTTGGATATATTGTATCAGCATTCCCGGAAAAAGTAAAGCAAATCCCGCGGAACAGTGCATATTGGCACGCCAAAACGGCGAAATTATGTAAACTTAATAGATTTTTAACATCTTTATGCTTTCTTTCTTCACAATTAAGGTTTAGTATAAAGATACTAAGTTTTCAATTTTCATTTTTTCCTCTCCTCTTTTCTAATGCAAACGCCGCAGATTAACTGCGGCGTTTGCATTTTTCCAGGGGAACTGCGCAAATGCATAACAAGCCACCTTTCGGGAAAGCTTTTTCCAAGAGGTGGCTTGTTTGATTTTATCGTATATTCGCACGATTATTTTATATATCATTCTCATCGCGGTGATTCGGATGATGGGAAAACGGCAAATCGGACAGATGGAGGCATCGGAATTCGTGGTCACCATGCTGGTGGCAAACCTTGCCTCCATTCCCATGCAGGACGGAGGTATCCCCTTGTTTTCCGGCATTGTGCCCATCGTGACAGTGCTGGGAATGGAGCTGGTGCTCTCTACAGCTTCCCTGCGGAGCATCCGGCTGCGCAAGCTGCTGTGCGGCAAGCCGGTGATTTTAATTGAAAACGGGAAGATCCTGCAGGAAAATTTGCGCCGTACCCGGGTGACCATAGATGAACTGACCGGGCATCTGCGGGAGAAGGATGTGCTGGATCTGGGCAGTGTCCAGTATGCCATCCTGGAGACCAGCGGGAATCTTTCTGTGTTTCCCTATCCCAAAGACCGACCTGCCAGTGCAAAGGAGGCAGGCATCCAGGCCCAAAAGCAGTATCTGCCCTGGACGATCATCTCCGACGGGAAACTACTGGAGGATAATTTGCGGATCGCCAAAAAGGATATGGCTTGGGTCAAGCGGGTCTTACGGCAGCAGAATGCAGACATAGAGGATACCTGGCTGCTGACTGTAGACGGCGGCGACCGGATCGCCTTTTACCGGAGGGAGGAAAAGCGGTGAAAAGATGCTGGATCGGAATCGGTCTGCTTGTCCTGTTTTTGGCGGCAGGGCTGTGGGTGATGGCGGAGATGGATACAGCGCACAGACGCATTTCCCGGGATCTGGAGCAGGCGGTGGAGCAGACACTGTCAGGGGAGACGGAGCAGGGTGTTCTTCTGGCGCAGCAGGCAAAACAGCATTGGGAGGACGCCCGTCGGGGAACGGCGTGCGTGGCAGACCACGAGCCCATGGAGGAAATCGACAGTCTGTTCGCAAGGTTGGAGGTATACGCCCGGGAGGGGCAGGCACTGGAGTTCGCCGCCTGCTGCGCCCGGCTTTCCGCTCTGGTACAGGCAATGGGGGAAGCCCATAGTCTGCAGTGGTGGAATATTCTGTAGCTTCGTCAGATCACTTCCCCTGTACCCCGGGCTAAGGTCAGGATCCCCTGCGCCAGCAGCTCGGCGGCGGTGAGGGCTTCCTGCCGGGTGTTTCCAGCCGCCCCGATCTCTATGAGCATTCCCCCGGCGGACAGATCCTGATTGAATCGCTGAGAGCGAAAGCTGATGGGGCGGCAGATACCGGGGGTTTGTTTTTCCAGCTGTGCGTGGAGCTTCACCGCCAGCGCCATATTGGTTTGCCAGCCGGGGTGCTTCAGCCCGCCGGCATCGGTGCCTACCACCATCATCAGCTGGGCGGCGGACTGTGACCCCACAGGGACGGTAGTGCCGATCTGTTTGCCGGTGCTGTCAGCCATAGCATCCCGGTGGATGTCCAGCACCATTCGGATAGAGGGGTACTGTTTCAGATACTCGGCGATGGCGGCACGGGAATTGTCATAAGAGCCGTTATAGGACGGATAATCGTGGAGCGTCCGGTCGTGGATCACCCGGATTCCTCCGGCCTCCAATATCTCAGCGATCCGGTCACCGATGGATACCACATTGTAGCGGGTATCCAGCGTGCGGTAGCCGGAGGTCTCGGTGTAGGATTCGGTTTTGGTATAGCTTTCCGAGCCGTGGGTATGCACGATAAGCACCGCAGGTGCTTGATCGGTCAGATCCCAGGAAAGCGGCTGCAGCAAAAGGGTGGGAATGTCGGCACTGTATCCGCAGAAGTTATTGACCCGGATCAGGGCGGCATCCTCCGGAGCAAACACGGGCAAGGTTATTGGCGCTTCCGTAGGGGGTTCTGTGGGCGGGATGACCGGCTCGGTCTCCACAGTGGGGGCAGGCGGATCAGTTGCCGGAGGCGTTTGGGGCTGTGCCGGACGGATGACCCGGCCTGTCCCCAGATACAGCAAAAAAGAGGAGACCTGAGAAGAGGAAACTGCCCGGAGCACAGGGCTCAGAATGCCGCCGCTGAGCAGGCGCAGTAAGATGGCACACACGATCACCACAGTGCCGATGCGCAAGGTGCGTTGTTCCAGTTCCATAAGCATCTCCTTTCAAAAATAAAAAGCATACGGCACTTCAGCGCCGTATGCTCTTTCTCTATTCCGGCTTCTGCCATTTTGGGCGGGAGCGAAGGGTTACCCGTAAATCTTGAAAAAAGGTAGTCAGCAGTGCGCCGCACTCTTCCTCCCGGATTCCCTTTTCCACTTGGGGATGGTGGTTGAACTTCATAGAAAACAGGTTGCAGACCGAGCCGCTGGCGCCGCATTTACTGTCTGATGCGCCGTACACCACCCGGGGGATCCGGGCGTTGATGATCGCCCCGGCACACATAGGACAGGGCTCTAATGTTACATACAATGTGCAGTCCCAGAGCCGCCAGCCACCCAAGGTTTCACAGGCTTGTCCGATGGCTTCGATTTCCGCGTGACCAAGGGCAGTGCGGTCAGTCTCCCGTCGGTTGCGTCCCCGCCCGACGATCTGTCCGTTTCGCACGATGACACAGCCTACCGGCACTTCTCCGTCTGCGGCCGCCTCCCGGGCAAGCTCCAGTGCGGCATCCATATAGAATATATCATCCATAGTGACCACTCCTTTGCACCATCATAACCGAAGCGCGCCGGCTGCGTCAAGAGGATCATATCACAGGCTCGGAAAAAAATCAGGGGAAATCTGCACCGCCGCTGGGTGTGGGCTTGAACATTCTGTAAACTTTCCCACATCCAGCCAAAGCCACGCCTTGCAAAGGACAGGGTTTGGTGGTATAATACAGTCAATTATTGTGAATTTTGGGGAGGGAGAAAAGATGAAGACACTTCTGCATATTTGCTGTGCGCCCTGTGCCAATCAGTGCATTGAGGTGCTTCGCGGGGACAGTGTGGAGGTTTCCGGCTTTTGGTACAATCCTAACATCCACCCCTTTACGGAGTATCGCTCCCGGCGGAATTGTCTGCGGGAGTATGCCACAGCAATAGAGCTGCCGCTAATCGAAAAAAATGATTACGCTCTGCGTCCCTTTGTCCGGGCGGTGGCGGAGGATATTGCCAAGCGATGCGTCAAATGCTATGAGATGCGGCTGTTCGAGACCGCGCATCAGGCAAAGGCGCTGGGGTTTGACAGCTTTACCTCCTCCCTGTTCATCAGCCCCTACCAGAATCACGAGCTGATGCGCGAGACCGCAGAGCGGGCGGCGAAAGAATACGGCGTGGATTTCCTGTACCGGGACTTTCGTCCCTATTTCCGGGCAGGACAGGACAAAGCCCGGGAGCTGGGCTTTTATATGCAAAAGTACTGCGGGTGTGTTTTTTCCGAGGAAGAGAGATACCTGAAGACCAACAAGATTATCCCTTAGGAGAGCATATGACAGACTTAAAATTTGCAGCCCCCTGCCTGTTTGGTTTGGAGGGCATTGCCGGAGACGAACTGAAACGGCTGGATATGCGCGATGTCCGGGTGGAAAACGGACGCGTCCTGTTTTCCGGAGATACGCAGGCACTGGCAAAAGCCAATTTGTGGCTGCGCACCGGCGAGCGGATACTGCTGATTTTGGCGGAGTTTGAGGCAAAGACCTTTGAGGAGCTGTTCCAAGGTGTATACCGCGCGGATCTTGCCTCCTTTATTCCCAAGGACGGGGCATTCCCTGTGAAGGGACACTGCTTAAGCAGTCAGCTTATGAGTGTGCCGGACTGCCAGGCGATTGTGAAGAAAGCGGCATCCCGAAACTTAGGAGAGCATTACGGGGTCAGCTGGCTGCCGGAGACCGGGAGCAAATTCCAGCTCCAGTTTTCCATTATGAACGACAAGGTTACTTTGTATCTGGACACCACCGGTCCGGGTCTGCATAAGCGGGGTTACCGGGCTGTGGGCAATGAAGCACCTCTGCGGGAGACCTTGGCGGCGGCAATGGTTATGCTGACCCGGTATCGGGGTCGGGAATTTTTCTGGGATCCCTTCTGCGGATCGGGAACGATCCCCATTGAGGCGGCGCTCATCGCCAAAAACCGCGCCCCCGGCTTGGGTCGGCGCTTTGCCGCGGAGGCATTTCCCTGGATCACCCCGGAGGTTTGGCAGCAGGTGCGCACCGAGGCAAAGGATAAGGAATTCCGGGGTGATTATCGGATCTTAGGGTCTGACAGTGACCCTAAGTGTGTCTCCCTTTCTATGGCCAACGCCCGGAAAGCCGGCGTGGCAGATGTGGTCACGGTCAAGGACGGAGACGCCACAAAGATGAGCCTGCCCTCGGACAGCGGCATTCTGGTGTGCAATCCTCCCTACGGCCAGCGGATGATGGAACAGCAAAGCGCCCAGCGGCTGTACGCGGCTATGGGACGGCATTGGAAGTTTGCCGACGGCTGGAAAAAATATATTATTACTTCCGAGCCGGAATTTGAGCATTATTTCGGTCGCCGGGCGGATAAAAAGCGCAAGCTGTATAACGGTATGATCAAGTGCGATTATTATATGTTCACCGATGGCGGACGAAAGATCAAAAAATAAGGATGGTAAAAAGCAAATGACCCATCTGTTCATTATCAACCCCGCGGCAGGCAGCCGTGACCGCACGGCGACCTATACCCAAAATATCCGCAGGATCTGCGATGCCCGGGGGATTTCTTATCGAATTGCAGTGTCCGCCGCGCCGGGAGACTGCGCCCGGCTTGCCCGGGAGGCGGCACAGACCGGCGAGGAGTACCGGATCTACGCCTGCGGCGGTGACGGCACACTGAATGAAGTGGTTTCCGGTGTGGCAGGTTTTTCCAATGTGGCGGTGACGGTGTATTCCGGCGGCAGCGGCAACGATTTTGCCAAGCTGTTCAGTGACCCGGATGCGTTCCGGGATCTGGAACGGCTGCTGGATTGTGAGGAAGCGGAATTTGACCTGCTGCGGTGTAATGACGATTTGAGCCTGAATATCTGCTCCGTGGGTCTGGATGCCCGGATCGGTACGGATGTGGCAAGCTATAAGCGCATCCCTCTGCTCAGCGGCTTCCGTGCCTATGCGGTCTCTGCGGTGATCAACACCATTCGGGGCGTCTCCGAGCATTATGTGGTGGAGATCGACGGACAGCGGATCGACGGAGAACAGACACTCATCTGCGCCTGCAACGGACGGTTTTACGGCGGCGGGTTTAACCCTGTGCCGGATGCCGATCCTGCGGACGGACGGATGGATGTTTTGCTGGTGACCAAGGTGTCCAGAGCTAAAGTGCTGGCGGTGGTGGGCAAATATAAGGATGGCAGATATGCCGAATTCCCGGAGCTGATCCGGCATTTTCGCACTGATCGGGTAAAGATCCACTGCGACGGAGATACAAGCATCAACTTAGACGGCGAGCTGCGGGTGGCGCAGACGGTGGACATCCGCATCGCTGACGAAAAGATCCGTTTCTTCTATCCCAAAGGACTGGTATGGCGCAAAAAACTCCCTGCGGCCGTAAATTGACTTACATAATCGGCCGTCGCCTGTAAAGGTGGCGGCCTTGCAACTGAAATGAGGAAACAAAATGGAAACCTGTATCATTTTCTGCGCAGGCGAATTTGACGGTCTCATCGAACCGGCAGGCAAAGAAGATCACATCCTGGCGGCAGACGGCGGGCTTGTGCATTTGCAGGCGCTGGGACTGACCCCGGACACGATCCTGGGAGATTTTGACTCTCTGGGCTATTGCCCCCGGGGGGCGCAGGTGTTCCCGGTAGAAAAGGACGATACAGACTCTATGCTGGCGGTGCGGCGGGGTCTGGCACTGGGATATCACCGGTTTTTGCTGTACGGTGCGTTGGACGGACCGCGGCTTGACCACACCATCGCCAATTTCCAGACCCTGCAATTTCTTGCCGACCACGGGGCGGAAGGGTATCTGGTGGGCAAGCGCTATCTTGCAACTGTGGTAAAGAACGGAACGGTCCGTTTTGGGGGCGAGGCACAGGGCATTTTGTCCGTGTTCTGCACCGGGGCGGATGCCAAAGGGGTGACCCTTAAGGGACTGCAATATCCCTTGGAAAACGGTACACTTACGGCAGGACACCCCTTGGGTGTGAGCAATCATTTTATCGGGCAGGAATCCTCCGTTTCCGTAGAGGACGGTAGTTTGCTGCTGCTGTGGGATCGGGAAAACGGACTGCCGCTCCAAAGAGCGTAAAAAGAAGAGGAGGGATGGCGCGTGCTGACATATGAACTCAATGAAGAGCCGGGCATCCCTCTGTATGAGGCGCTGTACCGGTGTATCCGGGAGGACATTCGCACCGGGCATCTGAAGCCCGGGGACAGATTGCCGTCCAAGCGGGCACTGGCAACCAATCTGGAGATCAGCAAGATCACCGTGGAGGGGGCGTACAACCAGCTTCTGGCGGAGGGCTACATCCGCTCCCGAGAGAAGGTGGGCTACTTTGTGGAAGCGGTGGAGCAGATCGCCCAAAAGACTGCTCCTGTTTTACCGCCCCCGCAGCAAGAGGATGACAAGGTGGATCTGACCGCCAACGCAGGTGCGGGCTTCCCCTTTTCTGTGTGGAGCCGTATCCAGCGGGAAGTGATGCTGGATCTGGGTCAGCAGCTGTTACAACCTTTGCCCAACCAAGGACTGTGGGAGCTGCGGCAGGCGATTGCCGGGCATCTGGCGGCATTTCGTGGGATGCAGGTGACCCCGGAGCAGATCCTCATCGGTGCGGGAACGGACTTTCTGTATAACCTGCTGATCCAGCTGTTGGGTCGGGAGAAAATATACGCCGTGGAAGAGCCGGGGTATGGCAAGATCCGTAAGATCTATGCCGCCGGCGGGGCACAGTGCGTCAGCGCCAAAATGGATCGCCACGGGGTGATCCCGGCGGGGCTGCAGGCGGCGCAGGTACTGCATATTTCTCCTTCTCACCACTTTCCTACCGGTCTTGTGACCCCGCTTTTCCGGCGGCAGGAACTGCTCCGGTGGGCATGGGCGCAGCCGGACCGGTGGATCATCGAGGACGATTATGACAGCGAATTCCGGTTCAACGCACACCCTATGCCAACTATGCAGTCACTGGACAGTGCCGGTCGGGTGATCTATATGAATACCTTTTCCAAAACGCTTGCGCCTTCCATCCGGATCAGCTATATGGTGCTGCCGGAGGAGCTGATGGGGCGGTTTCAGAAGGAGCTTGGCTTTTACAGCTGTACCGTCACCAGTTTTGAACAGCATACCCTGGCGCGGTTTCTTCAAAGAGGCTTTTTTGAAAAGCATATCAACCGGATGCGCAAATTCTACAAAGCCCGGCGCAACCGGGTGCTCAGCGCCATAGAGTCCTGCCCGTTTGCGGATAAGCTGACCATACTGGAGGAAAATGCGGGACTGCATTTTCTGGTGAAGGTGGACGCGGAAGAATCCGACAGCGCATTGGAAGAGAAGTGCGCTGCAGCCGGCATCCGGGTGCGCAGTCTGGGCAGCTATTATCACGGACCAATACCCGAGGCGGAGCAGCGGTGTATGGTGGTGAACTATTCGGGCTTGAGCGAGGAAGCTCTCACCCGGCTGGAAAGCATCCTGAAAAGCGGATTTTAAGCGCCAATATGTTTGGAAACTATTGCTATTTTTGCAAAATACCTGTATAATACAGACAGAAACATTCCATTTTAGGAGGTGCGGGTATGGACGATAGGCTGTCCTGTTATCGCGGATGCCTGTTGGGGCTTGCAGTAGGCGATGCCATGGGCTACACCGTGGACAAGAAAAGCTGGGAAGAGATCTGCCAGGACTACGGTCCTAACGGACTGATGGGCTATGACTTGGTCAACGGATACGCAGATGCCACCTCCTATACCCAGCTGGCGGCGTTTGTGGGCAACGGTCTGCTGTTGTCTGCCACCCGGGGACAGGCGGATGCCCATTCCAAGTATCTGATCCTTGCCCAGCGGGAGTGGGCAAAGAGTCAGCAGTACCGGATCAACCCGGAAAGGACTTACTGCTGGGTCGCCCAGATGCCGGTGATGCGGCGTCGCCTGTGTATGGACACCCGGATGCTGGATGTTTTGAACAGAGAGACACTGGGCACGCCGGAATCTCCTATCAATTCCTACGATTCCCCCTGCTCGCTGACGGCGGCGGTGGCGGTGGGTCTGTTCTTCGACCCCAAGTGGATGGAGCCCAGACATGTGGGTAGGCTGGGCGCAGAGGCGATCGCCCTGACCTGCGGCGACCCGGAGACCTTCCTGTCCGGCGCAGTGCTTGCGTACAGCATCGCCGGCATCCTGCAAGCGCCGGAGACACCCTTATGGGAGCAGTTTACCCAGGCTGTGGAGGCGGTACGCGCCCAATTTGGCGAACGCTTCCCCCAGATCGAGGATGTGGCGGCAAAGATCCATAAGGCATCCGAGCTGACACTGGATGCAGAATTGACGCCTTTGGCGGCAATGACACTGCTGGAATGCACCACGGCTTCCGAATGCTTGGCAGGCGCGGTTTATGCCAGCCTCATCCATTCCGGGAATTTTGACGAGGCGATGATCACCGCGGTCAACCACTCCGGTCGCAGTGCCGCAGTGGGTGCGGTCACCGGAGCAATATTGGGTGCAAAGCTGGGCGCGGAGGCACTGCCGGAATTTTATCTGGAATCGCTGGAGCCTGCCTCTGTTCTGGAGGAGCTTGCGGTGGATATTGCCCAGGGGCGGCAGATCTCCAGGATCTTCGATGACAGCTGGGATCAGAAGTATGTACAGGGACTGCCGGTGTGAAAAAACAGCCATTTTTTGAGAAAACGGCAAAAAATAGTCCCCTGTTTTGTAAAAAACCCCTTGCAAAACGAATATAAGGGTGCTATAATACAGATGATTTTAGAGTAGACGATAGGAAAGAGAGGGGTTCGCCCCTCTCTTTTATTATCGCTCTGCCCTTGGGAGGAATGATTTTGAAGGTTACAGAAGCGGTGACCAAGTTCGCACAGCCCATTGTGGAGGAAAAAGGTTGTACCCTTTGGGATGTGGAATACGTACGGGAAGGCTCGGAGCGCTTTTTGCGGCTGTATATTGATAAGGAAGGCGGTGTGAGCATCGACGACTGCGAGGCCATCGCCCGGGCAGTGGACCCCATCCTGGATGCGGAAGACCCCATCCCGGAAAGCTATCACTTTGAGGTCTGCTCCGCCGGACTGGAGCGGGCACTGAAGCGCCCCTCGGACTTTGCGCAATTTATGGGCAGTGCTGTTCTGGTGAAGCTGTACCGCCCCCGGAACGGACTGAAGGAGATCCCGGCGATCCTGCGGGGATACGAGGACGGTCGCATTACCGTAGAGGCCGGCAAGGAAACCATCACATTTGAAAAATCGGAGGTCGCTCTGGTGCGCCTTCGTGTAGAATTTTAGGAGGAAATATCATGGCAAGAAATACTAGAGCCAAGAAGCAGACCGCTGTTCCCCAGGTGGATATCGGTGCGGAGATCTTCGCCAGCCTGCGGGATCTGGAAAAGATCAAGGGTATCCCTGTTTCGTATATGGTGGTGCGCCTGAGGCAGGCACGGACCAACGCTTACCGGAAGGACCGTGAGGATCACCGGGACATCCCCGCTGAAAATGTGGTGGTGGACTTAAGCGAAAAGGGTCTGTTTATGCATTTGGTAAAGACCGCGGTGGAAGAGGTAGAGGATACCGCCGTGGAGATCCATATGGATGCCGCCCGGAACTACAATCCCAATATCCAGCCCGGAGACACTGTCTCTATTCCTGTGGACATTCAGAAATTCGGCCGCATTGCAGCGCAGACAGCTAAGCAGGTGGTCATTCAGGGCATCCGCGAGGCAGAGCGCGGCGCGATCTATGAGAGCTACTCCTCCAAGGCACAGGAGATGCTCACCGGTACTGTGCTGCGTGTGGACCCCGCCGGCGATATTTTCGTCCGGATCGGACAGGGCAACGAGCAGAACGATGCCGTTCTGCGTGCCAGCGAGCAGATCCCCGGGGAGAGCTATGCTCCCGGCGATATGATCCGCGTTTACGTATTGGAAGTACATCGCGCTACCCGCGGTCCTTTGGTCCACGTGTCCAGAACCCATCCCAATCTGGTGCGCCGGCTGTTTGAGCTGGAGACACCGGAAATCGCCGACGGCGAGGTGGAGATCCGCAACATCGCCCGTGAGCCCGGCTCCCGGAGCAAGATCGCGGTGCGGGCTGCCAGAGAGGACATTGATCCCGTGGGTGCCTGCGTAGGTCCCAGAGGCGGTCGTGTAGGCGCTGTGGTGGAAGAGCTTCACGGTGAGAAGATCGACATCGTGGTCTGGAGCGAAGATCCCTGTGAGTATGTCCGTGCGGCACTGAGTCCTGCGGATGTACTGAGCGTGGTGCTGGTCCCCGGTCAGAAGGCCTGCCAGGTGGTCGTGCCGGACAGCCAGCTGAGTCTTGCCATCGGCAAGGAGGGTCAGAACGCCCGCCTTGCAGCCCGGCTCACCGGCTATAAGATCGACATCAAGCCCGAAAGTCAGGCAGCTGATCTGACAGAGGCGGAATAATCCGCGAAAATAAGGGAGGGAATCATATGCAGAAGAAGATCCCTCAGCGGCAGTGTATGGGCTGCCGGGAACGGAAAGCCAAACGGGAGCTGATCCGGGTCGTCCGGGGAACGGACGGTACGGTCAGTCTGGATTTCAGCGGCAAGCTGAACGGTCGGGGCGCGTATCTTTGCCCGGACCCGGAATGCCTGAAGAAGGCACAGCGTGCCAAGTCCCTGGAACGCAGTCTGGAAGTCCCCATCCCCGACCAGGTCTATGAGAGACTGGAAAAGGAAATGGAGGGTCAGACCCGTGGATAAAGCCCTGAATTATATGGCGCTGGCACGGAAAGCCGGGCGCATCGAGCTGGGAGAAGAGCCGGTTGGCAGTGCCGCCAGAGCGCAGCACGCACGGCTGGTGGTGGTGGCATCCGATGCCTCCGGTCACACCTGGCGCAGAGCGCTGAGCTTTGTTGCCGGCACGCAGCAGCAATGCATCCGGGTGCCCTATACCAAGGACGCGCTGGGACAGGCGGTGGGACGGACCAGTCTTGCCGTTGCCGCGTTTACCGACCCGGCACTGGCGCTGGCATTTGTCAAGGCACTGGAGCAGCCCGGGCAGTATGCGGAAGTTCTGGAGAGTCTGGACAAGCGGACAAAGCGGGTCCAGCAGCGCCAGAGCGAGGCGAAGGCGCATCTGCGCAATCAGCGGATGGGTCGTCCCGGCAGAAAGAAGTAATCACGTTGGAGGTGCTTATATGAGTTTAGTGAAGTATCGATTGAAAGAAGTTGCGGCGGATTTCGGTGTTGCACCCAAGGAAATTGTGGAGATCATCTCCAAGTTTTTTGAGAAGCCCAAGTCCAATACCCAGGTCCTCACGGAAGAGGAACTGAATGTATTGTTCGACTATATCACCCAGATCAATCAGATCGAGTCTCTGGCACAGGTGTTTGCCGTGCAGCCCAAGCCCAAGGTGGAGGAAAAGCCTGTACCGGAAGCGCCCAAGGCAGAGGAGAAGAAGCCGGAGGCTGTGAAGCAGGCCAAGCCTGCCGTGCAGGAGAACAAGCCCGCGGCAGCTGCTCCCAAGCCGGAGAAGCCTGCCAAGCCCGCAGAGCCGGAGCGCAAGCGGGAGCGCCGGGTGGTGGATACCTCTGCGGTGCAGGTCAATACCAACCGGTTTGACGACCGGGTAGACAGCCTGGTTTCCGAGCGGGTGCAGAATTATCAGGGCGGTAAGCAGCGCATCGGCGGCAAGAAGGGTCAGCAGCAGAACAAGAAGGACAATAAGTTCAAGGGCAACAAGGCCCGTAACGAGGAGCAGGAGAAGCTGCGCCGCCTGCAGATGGAGGTGGCTCGCAAAGCCCCTGTCACCGTAAAGATCCCCGAGGAGATCACCGTAGGCGAGCTGGCATCCCGGATGAAGAAGACTGCCGGTGAGGTCATCAAGCTGCTGATGAAGAACGGCGTGATGGCGGGCATCAACCAGACCATCGACT
>JAZOCJ010000013.1:0-12886 GCA_045596405.1 Faecousia sp.
CATTTGGACTTGATTCCTCCTTTGATAAATAAATGCGGTTGGCAGACCACATTTATTATATCAAAGGAGGATCCTTTTTCTATGCATAGCTAAAGCTTTTTGGAACCACCGGCACTGCCGGTGGTTTTCTTTATACAATAAAAGAGACCACGGAGGAAACTCCGTGGTCTTTTTTCGTGGACTTTTCCCAGAGAGTATGATACAGTATAATCATCTTGTTTACAAGGAGTAAAGATATGGAAAGTGTGAAGCTTGCCGGGCTGGAGCCTCAGGCAGTTTTTGCTTATTTTGAAAAGCTATGTTCGATCCCTCACGGATCCCGGAATACAAAGGCGATCAGTGACTATGTGGTGTCCTTTGCACAGGAGCATAAGATCCGCTACATCCAGGACGAACTGAACAATGTGCTTCTGTTTCAGGAGGGGACAAGTGGGTATGAGGACCACGCGCCTGTGATATTGCAGGGACATCTGGATATGGTCTGTGAGAAGGATGCGGACTGCCCCATTGATATGGAAAAGGACGGACTGGATGTGACCCATGACGGCACTTGTGTTTATGCCAAAGGCACCACATTGGGCGGTGATAACGGCATCGCAGTGGCGTACGCTTTGGCGCTTCTGGCAGACAAGACCATTCCGCACCCGCCTCTGGAGATCATCCTCACAGTGGACGAGGAGATCGGCATGGAGGGCGCAGACGGTATCGATCTGTCTATGCTGAAGGGCAGAACGATGCTGAATCTGGACTCTGAGGATGAGGGGGTATTTACCGTTTCCTGTGCCGGCGGCGCCCGGGGGACGATCCATTTGCCGGCAGAGCGCCGGGTGGTGTACGGTCCTTGTGTCAGGCTGACGGTGGAGGGGCTTCAGGGCGGTCACTCCGGCGTGGAGATCCACAAAAACCGCGCCAACGCCAATAAAGTGATGGGCGAATTTTTAAGCCGTGTGCAGGCGCTGATGCCCCTGTGTATCACCAAGCTTCAGGGCGGCGCAAAGGACAATGCCATTCCCCGTAGCTGCGAGGTAACACTGGTGGCGTTGGGGATGCATCTGGAGCGGATCAACGATATTGCGCAGCAGCTGCAAAAAGAAATTCGTGAACAGTATGACGAGCCGGAGGCAGTGATCCGGGGAGACGATGTAGACGCTTTGGGCGGCAATGCCCTGACAACCGGATGCACTGCAAAGGTGATCGCGCTGCTCAATGCCGCCCCCAACGGTGTCCAGAAGTGGAGCGAGGAGATCCCGGGATTGGTGCAGACGAGCCTTAACTTGGGCGTGGCTGAATTAAGCGAAGAGCTGACATTGACTTTTGCGGTGCGAAGCTCGGTGAATCAGGAGAAGCGGGAACTGCTGGCGCGGTTAGAGGACTTGGCAAAATTCCACGAGGGTACCTATTCCCAGATGGGTGATTACCCCGCCTGGGAGTATCGGAAAGATTCCCCCTTGCGGGACACTATGGTGCGCATTTTCCGGGAGATGTTCGATAAGAGTGCGGAGGTAGTTGCCATCCACGCAGGGCTGGAATGCGGTCTGCTGAGTGAAAAGCTGCCCGGACTGGACTGTGTTTCCATCGGTCCGGATATGCACGATATCCATACCAGCCGGGAAAAGCTGGACATTGCCTCTGTGGGGCGCACCTGGAAATTCATTCTGGAAATTTTGAAAGAAATGTAAGAAAATGACCTGTCAAAAGACAGGTCATTTTCTTATTAAGCCTTTGATCCAGAAAATATCCTCTTTTCCCAATACCCGCAAAAGAAACAGCAGGCTACTCAAAATCAGCAGAAATGCCGCAGCGCGTCCCGTGGAGGAGTACAGATAGGAAGATGCGTATATGGCAGCAGCAGTGGAGATTCCTGCCATAACGGGTACTCTGGGGGAGACAACATTGCCCACGATCTTCAAAAGCCTGCGTAGGCTGAGAATGAAATTTATCAGGTGAGTGACTAGAAAACTAAAGAAATATCCGCCCATTCCGTAGCGGGGGAGTAATAAATACAGAAACGCTACATCCAGGGAAGAGGTAAGGATGTTGTACCGCACGCTGGCGGTCTGTTGCCCCAGACCTTTGATCATAGCATCGGTAATCGCATCGCAGTAGAGCATTGGAATGAGAAGAGAAAACCGGCGCAAATACTGCCCCGCTTCGGCACTGCCGTAAAGTGCCATACACAGATCCTCGGACAGAAGATACATCAGCCCGCAGAAACAGCAGCAATATAGTAGTGCTACCCGGAGACTGCGTTTGGCAAGGTAGCAGATCCGTTCCCGGCTGCCTGCCGCGGCGCACCGGGCAAGCTCGGGGATGAGTAGTTCTGCAAGGCCGAACAGAATGGCGGCGGGGAACATCAAAATGGGGAACACCATACCGCAGACCATACCGAAAGCCGCCAGCGGAGCATCCGTGCCGGGAAACAGGGCAAGCCGTTTGGGCACCATCAGATTTTCGGTGGTGCCGATCCCTGCTTTCAGATCGTCCGCCAGCGCCAATGGCACAGCTGCTTTCAAAAGCCGATTCCGTACCGGGATGCGGGCAGCTGCCTTTACATTTTCCCGCAGTCGCAGGATCACCAGACATAATAGCGTCATACAGGCGCTGACACCGCTGCCCAGAACAACAGCCTGGCAGGCCTTTCCCGGATCACTGCCTGCCCAAAAGGTCAGTGCGGCCATGGTCACTGCCATAGAAAGCAGTTGCTCGGCGACTTCTACAGCCGCCAGCGTACTGATCCGGTTGGCGGCAGTAAAGTACCCGGTCATAACCCCACACAGGCAGGTCACGGGCAGAAAAGAGGCAAGCAGACGGATGGCACCCACGGTGCGAATATCACCGATCCAGTGCTGTGCCAGAGCGGGAGCAAACCAGTATAGCCCCAGGGCCGCCGCGCCGCTGCAAAGGATGCTATAGAGGAAGCACCCGGATAGCACCCAGATCACATTGCCCGGGCGCTTTCTGCCCAATTCCTCGGCAGTTAAGTATATGGTGGCGGTGCGGATGCCGGCGATACCGGCAGTCAGCGCCAGCGCTCCAACAGACAGAACAAGCTGTAATAGCCCCACCCCTGCCGCGCCGATCCGCCCGGAGATATACACCTGAAAGGAGGTGGAGACCAGCCGCAGCAGCAGATTCACGCCGGTGAGCATAAGGGCGCTGTAAAAGATAGGTAGTTTTCGGCGCAAAAAGATCCCCCCTTGTCCACAGGCTATGCGGATAAGGGGGGCGATAGAACTTATCCTGCGTTTACTTCAGCGCAGTGAATAGCAAGAGGGCATTGGCTGCACTTGGGACTTCTGGCGGTGCAGACCTCCCGCCCGAACCATACGATGCGGTGGCAGAAATCGGAGCTTTCCTCCGGCGGCAGAACTTTACGCAGCTGCCGCTCCACCTTTTCCGGCTCTTTCCCTTTGGAAAGTCCCAGCCGGCCGCAGATACGGATGCAGTGGGTGTCGCAGACCACACTGCCGGGAACGCCGTAGAGATCGCCCAGCAGCAGGTTGGCGGTCTTTCTGCCCACTCCGGGAAGCTTCAGAAGCGCCTCCATGGTGTCGGGGACTTTGCCGTTATGTTTTTCCAAAAGCATCTGGCAGGCTAACACAATATCTTTTGCTTTCTGCCTGTAAAAGCCGCAGGAATGAATGTACTGTTCCACATCGGCGATATCGGCGTTTGCCATAGCCTCCAGTGTAGGATAAGCTGCAAATAATGCCGGGGTCACTAAGTTGACCCGGGCGTCGGTACACTGTGCCGCAAGGCGCACAGAGATCATCAGTTCATAATCCTTTTTGTAGTGCAGGACACAAAGAGCATCGGGGTAGCGGTGCTTCAGAATGTCGATAATTGCCTGTGCCTTCTCTTTCATTGGCGGACCTCCCGGTAATGTTTCTCCAATTTTACCACAGATTCAACGGAATGAAAAGATTTTTTTGCATTCCCGCACCAAACCAAGCCCCGGTGGATAGGATGGCATAGCGATTGGATGGAGGGGATCGGATATGGAGAGACAATTGCACCGGATTGGGCTTGGCAGGTGGGTGGTGGTGACCCGGATCGAGGTAAAAGAGCCGCTGCGGCAGAGACTGCGGGATATCGGGATGATACCCGGCACCGCCGTGCGCTGCCGCTACCGCACGCCGGACAGAAAAGTGACCGCGATAGAGTTCCGGGGGACGGTGGTTGCTTTGCGCACCCGGGATCTTCAGCAGATCCGGGTGTGTGGCTGAATGCGCTCTGAGATCACACAGAAGCTGACCGTGGCTTTGGCAGGCAATCCCAATGTGGGAAAAAGCACACTGTTTAATGCCTTGACGGGACTCCATCAGCATACCGGAAACTGGCCCGGCAAGACAGTGGGGGTGGCACAGGGGAAGCTGGTCAGAGGAACGACAGAGTATACCCTTGTGGATCTGCCGGGTACATATTCCCTGACAGGCGCTTCTGAGGATGAAAGAATTGCCGGGGCGTATATCCGCAGCGGTGAAGCAGACTGCACCGTGGTGGTCTGCGACGGCAGCTGTCTGGAACGGAGTTTGATTCTGGCACTGCAGGTTCTGCAGCAGACGGAGAATGTGGTGGTCTGTGTGAATCTGATAGACGAAGCAAAACGGCACGGATTGGGACTGGACGGGGAAAAACTTTCCGCTCATTTGGGCGCACCGGTGGTTATGACCGCAGCCGGGAAACGGGAAGGGCTTGACCAATTGATCGAACAGATCCACATTGCCGCGCAGCAGATGCCCCGACTGCGGAAGCGCTTGTGGGAGGATCCGGTATCGGCGGCGGAACAAATCGCGGCGGAATGCGTCACAAGGACAGGGGAGGATACCACGGATTTCCGCGGCAAGGTAGACCGCCTTTTGGTAAGCCGGCGGTTTGGTGTTCCCCTAATGTTCCTGCTGCTACTGGGAATCATTTGGCTCACAGTCTGGGGCGCAAATTATCCCTCGGAGCTGCTTGGCAGCCTTTTGGATGCCGGTTATGTCTTGCTTTCCCGCTGGATGTCTCCTGCGCCCTGGTGGCTGCGGGGTGTTCTTCTGGACGGTTTGTATGCTACCTCCGCCCGGGTGATCTCTGTGATGCTTCCCCCTATGGCAATCTTTTTTCCTTTGTTTACTATTCTGGAGGATGTGGGGTATCTTCCCCGGATGGCGTTTCTGCTAGACCCCTGTATGTCCCGCTGCGGCGGGTGCGGAAAGCAGGCGCTGACCTTGTGTATGGGCTTGGGCTGTAATGCGGTAGGCGTTATGGGATGCCGGATCATCGATTCGCCTCGGGAACGGCTGACGGCGATCCTGACCAATGCCATGGTACCCTGCAACGGGCGGTTTCCCGCTTTGATCTTTTTAGCAAGCCTGTTCTTTTCAAACGTAGGCGCGGCGCTTGCAGTAGCTGCCTGCGTGGCTTTGGGGGTAGTGGGAGCGATGAGCGTCTCCGGACTGCTGAGCAAGACGGTGCTACGTGCAGAGCCCAGTAGCTTCTTAATGGAGATGCCGCCGTTCCGCCGCCCCCGGCTTGGTCAGATCCTGGTGCGGTCGCTCCTTGACCGTACCGTGTTTGTGGCGGGGCGGGCGCTGACGGTGGCTGCCCCAGCCGGTGTTCTTCTTTGGATTTTTTCCAATACACCGCTGATGGGCTGGGCGATCCGCATACTCAATCCGTTAGGAAGCATTCTGGGTATGAACGGTGTGATCCTGCTGGGATTTATTCTGGCACTGCCTGCCAATGAACTGCTTATCCCGGTGATTTTGATGGCGATCACAGGAGCAGGGAGTCTCCAATCCACAGCTGGCATCAGCGGGCAGGTGCTTCTGGAATACGGGATCACCTGGCAGATGGCAGTGTGCACGATGATATTTACCTTGTTCCACTGGCCCTGTTCTACCACA
This sequence comes from Faecousia sp., assembly GCA_045596405.1. Classification (GTDB taxonomy): domain Bacteria; phylum Bacillota; class Clostridia; order Oscillospirales; family Oscillospiraceae; genus Faecousia. The sequence goes on from JAZOCJ010000013.1 coordinate 5,889, forward strand.
TTGATGACCGTCTATCGGGAGACCGGAAGTGTGAAAAAAACAGCGGCGGCATGGTTACTGCCAACCGCTGTAGGATGCATCCTGTGTGCAATGTTAAACCTGCTCCTGTAAAATTTCCGCACTGAGGGCGGAAACCTCGTAGGCGGTGCGCTCGATGGGTCCGTCCTCGGTCAGCTTGGTGTAGATCCGACTTTGCAGTCTGCCGCAGATACGGATGCAGTCCCTTGTGTGGCAGGCGGATGCCTCCTGCGCGGTGCGCCCCCATAGGATACAGGGCAGATAGTCTGCCCGGCGGAATGCCCGGGGCACTGCCAGCATAACATCACAGATCTCCCGACCCAGGGGTGTGCGCCGGTAGGTTGGCTCTTTGCAAAGAGGACCTTCTAGCACCACCTCGTTGACCGGCTCTCCGTCCTCCGCCACAATGCTGGAGGCAAATACAAAGATCATCAGATGCCGTGTGCCGTCGGAACGCTGGTTGTGAGATCGGATTTGACCGGTGACGGTGAGCATTTCCCCGGCGGTGGGGTCAAGATCCTGCAGGATATGTTCCTCTGCTACCACAGGCAGAATGTCCACCGCACCGGAAAGTCTGGGTACTTCCAAAAGAAAACGGTAAAATTGTCTTCCGTGGTTTTCGTGGGAGCGCTGGGGAAGTGCTTGCAGCTGCCCCCGAATGGTAATGCTGTTTGTGATATGTTCCATAGTACCACCTCAAATACTGATGTATGGAACATTCTATGCTGCATTTGCCCAAACAGAACAAGCCGCCCTCAGCCGAGGGCGGCTTGCTTATCTGCGTTTCTTGCCGATAGGCTTTTTCGCCGGAGGTTTCCGGCTGCCTGCTTTGGGCGGCGGGGCGCTGTGCTGACGGGGCGGAACGGCACGGATCAGACATTTTGGTCCGGAGCCGATCAAGTCCTCCCGGTGGGCTTTGAGAAGCGCTTCCTTCACAAGATAGTAGTTCTTGGGATTGCGGTACTGGATCAGTGCCCGCTGCATAGCCTTTTCGTGGGGATCGGTGGGCACATAGACCTTGTCCATCGTCCGGGGATCAAGCCCGGTATAGTACATCACTGTGGACAGGGTAGAGGGGGTGGGGTAAAAGTCCTGTACCTGCTCCGGATTGTAGCCCATTTCCCGGATATATTCCGCCAACGCAATGGCTTCTTTCAAAGTAGACCCGGGATGGCTGGACATAAGGTACGGCACAAGAAACTGATTCATACCGTACTGCTTATTCAGTGCATTGTATTTGGCGACAAACCGGTTATATACGGCATTTCTGGGCTTGCCCAACCGGTCCAGCACCGCGTCTGCCACGTGCTCCGGTGCCACCTTTAGCTGACCGGAGATGTGATACTGCACCAGTTCTTTGAAAAAGGTGTCCTTTTTATCCGCCAGCAGATAATCAAACCGGATGCCGCTGCGGACAAATACCTTTTTCACACCGGGGATCTTCCGCAGTTTCCGCAGTAATGCCACATAATCCGAGTGGTCGGCTTTCATATTCTTGCAGGGCGTAGGATACAGGCACTGCCGTCCGGCGCAAGCACCTTTGCTTAGCTGCTTTTCGCAGGCGGGGTGACGGAAGTTGGCGGTAGGACCGCCCACATCGTGGATGTAGCCCTTGAAATCCTTATCCTTTACTATCTGCTCCGCTTCTGCCAGAATGGAATCGTGGCTACGGGTCTGGATAATGCGCCCCTGATGGAAGGTAAGCGCGCAGAAAGAGCAAGCACCAAAGCAGCCCCGGTTGCTCACCAGACTGAATTTGACTTCCTCAATGGCAGGCACGCCCCCTGCCTTTTGGTAACTGGGATGATAGGTCCGGCAATAGGGGAGTGCGTAAACGGCATCCATTTCGTCGGTGGTCAGCGGCTTTTGAGGCGGATTCTGCACCACAAGGACCTTGCCGTAGGACTCAACCAGCCGTTTGGCGGTATAGGGGTCGCAGTTGCCGTATTGGATTCGGAAGCTCTCCGCATAGTTTCGTTTGTTGGTTTTTACCAGATTAAATGCGGGGAGGATCACGGTGGGCAGACTGTCATCCAGTGCCTCGGTGCGAAACACCGTACCGTCGATATAAGTGATGTCCTTTACATCCATACCGGAGTTCAAGGCATCCGCGACTTCTACAATACTGCGCTCTCCCATACCGTACAGAAGAAGATCTGCCTGACTGTCCAGCAGGATGGAACGCTTCATACTCTCCGACCAGTAGTCGTAATGCGCAAGTCTTCGAAGACTGGCCTCAATGCCGCCGATGGTGATCGGCACATCCTTGTAGGTCTGGCGAATCAGGTTGCAATAGACCACCGTGGCATAATCCGGGCGCCTGCCCATCACGCCTCCGGGAGTGAAGGCATCGGTCTTGCGGCGGTGCTTGGTTACGGAGTAGTGGTTGACCATAGAATCCATATTGCCGCCGGATTCCAGAAAGCCCAGACGGGGTCGCCCCAGCACATCGATGGACTTGGGATTTTTCCAGTCCGGCTGGGAAATGATACCTACAGTATATCCGGCGTGCTCCAGAACGCGGCTGATGATGGCGTGACCGAAGGAGGGATGATCCACATAGGCATCCCCGATCACATATACAAAGTCGCACTGCTCCCAGCCCCGTGCGCGCATATCTTGTTTGGAAACAGGAAGAAAGTCCATACACGCCTCCAAGATCGTTTTGTCCAGTATACCATTGTTTCGGAGAAAATGGAAGAGGGTATCCTTGACAGGGATAGAAAATGTTTTATAATACAATCAAAGGAGTGGTGTTATGGCAGTGCGGTTAAACGAGGACGCGCAGATGGTTCAGGTGATCCGGGAGGGGCTGAAGAAAACCGGCGGATACTGTCCCTGCCGACTGGAACGGACAGAGGAAAATAAGTGCGTATGTAAAGAGTTTCGGGAGCAGATCGCAGATCCGGAGTACAAGGGATACTGCCACTGTATGCTGTATTACAAAGACTAAAAAGTTTTTTAGAAAAACGGAAAAAAGAGGTTGACAAATTTCGCTTGCCGTGATACTATGTTCAAGCGTTGAGCGGTAGCTTAGCGAATTTCATATGCGCGAGTGGTGGAATTGGTAGACTCGCTAGATTCAGGTTCTAGTGTTCACTGCGGACGTGCGGGTTCAAGTCCCGCCTCGCGCACCAAATAAAAAACGAGAGGTTTTTACCTCTCGTTTTTTACTTTTTCAGAAGACAGCACCCGGTATCCCAATGGGGATACCGGGTGCTGTTATTATTACCGGTTGGAGACATTATAGCAGGTTTGCTAACGCCGCCAAAAACTGCTTATTGGTAGGACAGCGGACAGAGCCGTCGGGGTCGGGAGGGAAATAGGTTTTCCAGACGGCATCATTACGCCTGGACCAAACCTCACGGATCTCTCTTCGGATGGAATGCTCCACCTGCTCGGCGGTATCATTTCCGCAGGCTTCTGCGATGGCGGGGTAGAGCACCCGTGTCAGCAGTTGCGTCCGGTCCGCGGCAAAGAGGGGGACGCCTGCGCACAGCTGTCGGTAAGCATTTGCTTCCGGCGTGAAGCCCAAGGCGTGCAGATGATGTTCGGTGCCTGCACGCAGGGGCTGCAGCGTTATGGGTGACTCCGCCAGCGCCACCATATCAGTCAGCCGGGAAAATACGGATTGCACCGTGGCAGTGTTGATCATAATATAGCCGACGCCCAAAGATGCCAGTGTGCTTTCGATATAGCTTGTGCTGTAGGTGGTCAGTGCCAGAACAGAGCTGGGACGAAAGGCGGATTCTTTCAGTACAGTGATACCATCGCAGCAGGGAAGGGACAAACTGATCACCAAGGCATTCGGTTGAAATTCCTTCAAAAAGCGCAAAGCGGTGATACCGTCATAGCAGATGCGGATATCAAACATAGTTTGCGCACTGTCAGCCAATGCAGAGGCAAAAACCTCAGAGGTGGCAGCGATCAAAAGCTTTTTCACAAAAAAACACCAACGTTCGACTAGATCTGTAACAAGCATACCATAGAGCGTCCCTGTTGGCAATCGTTGGTTTTCGACTTTTTTCGCCAGAAGGGTTTGTTGTGTGTTAAAAGTGTGCTTTTCGGAAAGGATATAGATAGAAGGAGTGGTAATTGTGGAATCGCTTTGGGGAAAAACAGTAGATATTCCCGCATTTGATCCTATCATCGGAAACCGGGAAACGGAAGTGCTGGTGATCGGCGGCGGGATGGCAGGAATTCTCTGCGCCCGCAGTCTGCAGCAAGCGGGAAAGGACGTAACCGTTGTAGAGGCAGAGCGGATCGGCGGCGGGATCACCGCCCGCACCACTGCGGTTTTGACTGCCCAGCACGATATGCTGTATCAGGATATGATAGCGCGTTTCGGGGAAGCTGCGGCAAAGGCATATTTGCACGCCAATCTGGATGCGGTATCCGAGTTTCGTAGTTTGTCAAGGGAAATCTGCTGCGATTTTGCGGATGTGCCTTCCATTCAGTTTACCACCCGAAGCCCGGAGCGACTTCGCAAAGAGGAAAAAACGGTGCGCAGACTGGGGTTTGCCGCGGAGTTTTGCACATCTGCCCCACTGGTTGCCGATGCGGTGGGCGCAGTGGTGTATCCCGGTATGGCACAATTCCATCCGCTGAAGTTTTTGGCTGGAGCAGTAAAGGGACTGGAAATTTATGAGAACTCCAGAGTGCTTCGTCTGGACGGAACGACTGCAAAATTTGCCCGGGGCAGTATCCGAGCGAAAAAGGTGGTGGTTGCCACCCACTTTCCGTTTATCAATCGCCGAGGTCTTTATTTTATGAAGCTGTACCAGAGCAGATCCTATGTGATCGCCTTGGCAAACGCTCCCGATCCCGGTGCGACCATGGCAGAGCTGGAGGGGGATGGCATTTATTTCCGGCGGGCAGGGGAGTACCTGCTGGTTGGCGGTGGAGATCACCGCACCGGCAAACAGGGCGGCAGCTTTCGGTTTCTCCGGGAGTACTGCAAGCTGCACTTTCCGCAGGCAGAAGAGAAGCTTGCCTGGGCGAATCAGGACTGTATGAGCCTGGATGGGCTTCCTTATATCGGTGCTTATAGTCCTCATATGCCCAATGTTTATGTGGCCACCGGTTTTAATGCCTGGGGAATGACCAATTCTATGGTGGCTGCCCGGATGCTGACAGACCAGATCTGCGGAAGGGTGCATCCGCTGACCGATGCGCTGTCCCCCAGCCGGTCGGTGCTGCATAAACAGCTTTTGTGCAATCTAAAAGAGACACTTACGGATTTTGTGATCCCTACCACAAAACGGTGTCCTCACCTGGGCTGCGCTTTGCGTTGGAATCCCCAGGAACATAGCTGGGACTGCCCCTGCCACGGCTCGAGATTTGCTTCGGATGGGACACTTTTGGATACACCGGCGCAAAAGGATGCCCAGATATAGAAATATCCGGTCGGAATTTCCGACCGGATACAGTTTATACATTGAACAGGAAGTTGACGATGTCGCCATCCTTCATAATATATTCTTTTCCTTCGCTGCGGACCAGACCTTTGGCCTTGGCGGCGGCCATTGTTCCGCAAGCTTTCATATCCTCAAAGGCGATGACCTCGGCGCGGATAAAGCCCCGTTCAAAGTCGGTGTGGATCTTGCCAGCAGCCTGAGGCGCTTTGGTGCCCTTTTTGATCGTCCACGCACGGCATTCGTCAGAGCCTGCGGTGAGGAAGGAAATCAGACCAAGCAGGGCGTAGGAACTGCGGATCAGCTTGTCCAGACCGGACTCCGCAACACCCAGTTCTTCCATAAACATTGCCTTTTCATCGGGGTCATCCAGCTCGGCAATGTCAGCTTCCAGCTTGGCACAGATGGGGATCAGCTGACTGCCTTCCTCGTCTGCCAATGCCTTGACTGCCATAAAGTGCTTGTTGTTTTCCGGCTCGTTGACCTCAGCCTCGGCAAGATTGGCTACATAGATGGTCTTCTTCAGAGTCAGCAGATCCGAGGTGGCGATCAGCGCCATATCCTCGTCACTGCCGTCAAAGGTGCGGGCAAGCTTGCCCTGATTTAAGTGCGCCAGCAGTTCGGTGAAGAGTTCTGCCTCCCGGGCAAATTTCTTGTCGCCGCCCTTCATAGCTTTCTGGGCCTTGTCAATGCGCCGCTCCACCATTTCGATGTCTGCCATCACCAGCTCCAGATTGATGATGTCAATATCCCGGATGGGATCGGTGCTGCCTTCTACGTGGGTGACGTTGGAATCGTCAAAGCACCGGACCACGTGAACGATGGCGTCAGTGGTACGGATGTTGCTGAGGAACTTGTTGCCCAGACCTTCACCCTTGGAAGCGCCTTTTACGAGACCGGCGATGTCCACGAATTCGATCACAGCGGGGGTCAGCTTCTTAGGGTTGTGCAGCTCCGCCAGCCAATTCAGCCGCTCATCCGGCACGGATACCACACCCACATTGGGGTCGATGGTGCAGAACGCATAGTTGTCAGCGGGAACGCCGGCATTGGTGATCGCGTTAAACAGAGTAGACTTGCCTACATTGGGAAGTCCAACGATACCTAATTTCATTTCTGTTTCTTCTCCTTCAAAAAATCCTTTATTTGCAAGGGCTTTCGGCTTTTGGCACTTTTGACTTTACGCCATTTTTACGCCATTTTGCTATGGAATAACATAGACTTTTATGCCGATACCCCATTTTTCTCAAATTGCTTCACAGCTTGATCCATAGCCTCGTCCGTTACGTGAACGTATCGATCCATGGTAGTTTGGATGCTGGCGTGACCCAGCAATTTTTGCAGCACCTTCGGCTGCATTCCGCTTTCGATGGCACGGGTCGCATAGGTGTGACGGAGTGCGTGCATACAAAAACGTTCGATCCCTGCTTCGTCGCAGAGCTTGTACAGATGGGCATCATAAGAGCTGTTCTTCGCCGGTGCTCCGGTGCGATAGTTGATAAAGACAAGATCACGCATCACAAGTTTGGATGTATGTCCTGTGCGACGATCCATATATTCCAAGAC
>JAZOCJ010000014.1:0-14114 GCA_045596405.1 Faecousia sp.
GAATAATTTGCTTCTAGCAATATTACTCAAGAATTTTCGTTGGCTTAAATTCGTTATACACGAAACTTAAACAATTCATCAATTGTCCAAGGTGTTTGTTCGTCTTTGCGTTATTCAATTTACAAGGTACAGCTGCCGCCCCCCTCAAAAGGTGAGCTTGTTCAGTTTAGCACGAAACGCAAGACTTGTCAAGCACTTTTTTCATTTCTCGGCAAATTTCTTTTTGCTTTCGTGCGTTATTTTGCGCCCCCTGCCGGAAGCGCTCGCTTATAATAGCAAACACGACTCAGATTGTCAAGGGATTATTTCAAAAAAGCCAAAATTTTTTGGAGACCTCTTGTGAGGTCTCCAAAGTGTATTTCATTATATTATCCAACGTCATCAATCAGACCGTAGTCACCGTCATTTCTGCGGTATACCACAGCGAATGAACCGCCATTATCTTCATCCCGAAATGCGAAGAAATTATGCTCCAGCAAATTCATCTGCATAACCGCCTCTTCCCGGGTCATGGGCTTGAAATAGAACTGCTTGACGCGCACAATATTCAGAGCATCCTCCGGCTCATCCTGGGCAAAGGAGGTCTCCTCCACTGTGCGGGTAAAGGCATCCTGCCGCAGGCGCCGTGCCAAACGGGTCTTGTTTTTGCGGATCTGACCTTCGATCGTCCCCACGGCTGCATCAATGGATGCGAACATATCCGAGGTACTCTCGTGAGCTCTGAACCAGGTATTTGCGCCGTGAACCGTTAACTCTACATTGTTCCGGTTCTTCTCAGCAGAAAATACGACAAGTGCTTCCGCGTCCTCTTCAAAGTACCGGGCCAGCTTCATTACTTTTTTCTCAGCATAAGCGTGGACATTGGCGGGTAATTTAACCTTCTTTTCACTAAACTGGAATTTCATATGCGGCAACTCCTTTCGTATCACCGGTGTTCCGGTGTACTTATAGTATACCACATTTTTCCCGAATCGGCAAGGGGAATTAAGCCTCCAATTCGTCTTCTCCCTCTAAAAGTTCTGCCATTGTCAGGCTGTAGATGCTTTCCGCTTTTTTCTCGAACAGCTTGCCCAGACGGACTGCCTGCCGCTGATTTGGTGCCAGCAGCTCCAGGGTCATTAAACTCCCCATCTCATCGTCCAGTGCCATAATGACGGAATATTCTCCGTTATCCCGGGGAACGACCTGTGTCTTTACAAAACTGCTGCGCCGGAGCTGGCGATTGAACCGCGTCACCGCATTTTCAGCCCTTTGTCTTACCGTAAAGGCAATCGAATCCTCCACCATTGCGCCGTCCTGCCTGCCTTTTTCCGTGATCTCGTACCGATCATCTCCCACCTGCTTCAGGTGTCCCGATGCGACCATCTCCGGAATGGCGGTGCAGACATCAAAGTAGCTCAGGCATTCATCCTGATAACACAGCTCATATAATTCCTGGCTGGTCATCGGATAACTGGAACGCGCAGCCACAAACAATATCAAAACTTTCACATCCATCATATCGTGGATGAACCCAAGTCTCTGCATAACATTCACCTCTTGTCCTCATTATACAAAAACGCCAAAAAAAATCAAGCACAACTCCGACCCCGGTCACATATTCTGTCACGAAAGGGTGATTTTTATGACTGATCACATTCTTCTTCCCGTGGGTCAGACAGATGCTCTGCAGTACGCCGTGGCGGAATTGAAGCGGCGGGGCTGTCAGGTATGTACCACCCCAAACGGAAAAATTACACATATGCTCCTGCCTGTGCCCAGCTTTACTCCTGATGGCACTGTGCCGGGCTGCGGCGCATTGGAGGATGTCCTTAGCAAACTCCCAAAAGACATCATAATTATGGGTGGGAATCTGCAACGCCCTCAATTAAAGGAATACACGACGATAGATCTTCTGCAAGACCCTCTGTATCTGGCAGAAAACGCCGCCATCACCGCCCATTGTGCCATCCGGATCGCGATGGATATCCTGCCGTGTACCCTGCAGAACTGCCATGTACTGGTGGTCGGTTGGGGACGGATCGGAAAATGTCTGGCAAAGCTACTGAAAAAGCTGGGTGCAAATGTATCCGTTGCTGTGCGGAAAGAATCTGACCGAGCGATGCTCCTTGCGCTTGGCTACGACAGTGAGATCCTTACGCCTCCTGCCTACGGGCTTGCCCGGTACCTTCTTATTTTCAACACTGTACCGGCTATGGTCTTGCCGGAAGCCTGGTTGAAGTATTGTCAGCCGGACTGTCTGAAGATCGATCTGGCTTCTGTCCCAGGCATCGGCGGTACGGATGTGGTTTGGGCGAGAGGGCTTCCCAACAAATATGCACCGGAGACCTCCGGAGCACTGATCGCGCGCACAGTTCTTCGCTTAGCCGCGGGAAAGGAGCGGTAATATGACTATCGGCTTTGCTATGTGCGGCTCTTTTTGTACATACGAGAATGTATTTCCTGCTATGCAAGCATTGGCGCAAAAACACACCGTAATTCCCATTTTCTCCCACTCTGCATACACCATCGACAGCCGATTCGGCACTGCCCAGGCACACATCCGGAAAGCTACCGAGATTTGCGGTCGCGAGCCGCTGTATTCCATTTCTCAGGTAGAGCCTATCGGCCCGAAAAAGCTGCTGGACGCGCTGGTCATTGCCCCCTGCACCGGGAACACCTTGGCAAAGCTTGCCCACAGCATCGCAGACGGTCCGGTCACTATGGCAGCAAAGAGCCACTTGAGAAACGGGCGGCCTGTTCTCATCGCGGTTTCCACCAATGATGCGCTGGCAGGCGCTGCTGAAAACATCGGGAAGCTCTTGGGACGGAAGCATTACTATTTTGTTCCCTTTGGGCAGGATGATGCAGAAAAAAAGCCCACAAGTATGGTGGCAGATTTTACGCAGATCGCTCCGGCACTGGAAGCTGCACTGGCAGGCAAACAACTTCAGCCTATACTCCTATGAAAACAGGGGCAAGGGTTTCCCCTTGCCCCGCTATTCCGGTAACTGGACATCGACACACAGAACCGTCCCCTGTCTTTTATGTCTTTTATACACTTACTATTCCAAATTTATCTAAAACGATTAATAAAATCGCAAACAAAATTCCTGCGGCAACAATAAGGAGTCTTTGCTTTAATACACCTTTTGAATCAGAAGCCCTTTTCTCATCAAGCCAATAACGATTAAGACCAACTCTTTTTACAATTCCCGAACTTAACATTTTACGCATCCTATCTCTTAATAAGAAGGGGCGTTCGTCTGGAAAAAGTTCTTCAATCGTGACAGCATTTCCTTTCGTTAGAGCATTTAAATCTCTAAAACGTTCATAATATTTTCCAAAAGTGCTATCCATCATTTTTTTGTAATTCTCTGACATATTATATTTCTCCCTTAAAAAAGTGTGTGAGGACAAAGGGTGGGGACAAGGGGACGGTTCTCTTATCCCCTTACCTCATTATAAATTCTCTATTTCCTGCAGCCAAAGCTTGGCGGAAGCGTCGCTGGGCATCTTCCAATCCCCTCGGGGATTGAGGGAGACCGAGCCCGTCTTGACCCCGTCCGGCTGACAGCTGCGCTTGAACTGCTGACTGAAGAACCGACGACAAAACTCTTTGAGCCAATGCTTCACCGTCTCCTGATCGTATTCCCCGGCAAATGCCCGGCACGCCAACGCATAAATCTTTTTCGGGGTAAATTCGTTGCGAAGCATATGATACAGGAAGAAATCGTGGAGCGCATACGGTCCGACCAGATCTTCCGTCTTCTGAGAGATCTCCCCGGTTGCATCCGGGGGCAGCAGCTCCGGGCTGATGGGAGTGTCCACAATATCCAAAAGCACATCCTTTGCCGAGGCAAAGCCATCTGTTTCTGCGATCGTTGCGATGATATGGGGAATCAGCGTCTTGGGAACCGATGCGTTGACGCCGTACATACTCATATGGTCACCGTTATAGGTGCACCATCCCAGTGCCAGTTCGCTCATATCCCCTGTGCCCACCACGATGCCGCCCACTGTGCCGGCAAAGTCCATGAGCACCTGTGTCCGTTCCCGTGCCTGGGCATTCTCATAGGTCACATCGCAGGTTTTCAGATCGTGTCCGATCTGTTGCAGATGCGCCGTCACCGCATCCCGGATACCTATCTCCTTGCAGGTGATACCCAGCTGCGCCATCAGTGTCAATGCATTTTGGTAGGTGCGGTCGGATGTGCCGAAGCAGGGCATTGTAATGCCGTATACATCCGATGCGGGTCTGCCTAACCGGCGCATCGCTTCCACCGCTACCAGAAGTGCCAATGTGGAATCCAGTCCGCCGGAGACGCCGATCACCGCATTGGCACCCAGCAGTTTTAACCGCTGAGCAAGGGCGGTCGCCTGGATGTGAAATACGAACATACATTTCTCCCGCCGCTGGGCATCCGTCTCGGGAACAAAGGGGAACTTGCGCAGAGGATACAGCGTTCCGTCGGAACGCAAATCACCCTTATCGCAAGGTGCGGTGCGCATAGGGTCAAGCTTACCGTAGAGCGTGCCGGTATCCCGGGCGCTCTTATTCTTCCGCCGCTCTGCACGCACCTTTCCCAAATCCGCATCCTGCACCAACAGGTAGTCGGTCTGGAACCCCTCTTGGCTCTCTGCCAGAAGCTTTCCGTTTTCTGAAATCAGGCTGTGTCCGGAAAACACCAGATCCTGGGTCGACTCTGTATATCCGGCAGACACGCAGGCATAGATGCAGTTGCAGACCGAAGACTGATGCTGCACAAGGCTTCGTCTGTAATCCCGCTTGCCCACTGTCTCATTGGACGCAGAGAGGTTAACAACCACCTGTGCGCCACCAAGCGTCTGCAAAGTGGACGGCGGAATGGGTGTCCAGAGATCTTCACAGATCTCTACCCCCAGCAGTGTCCCCTCCCCAAGCCGGAACAGGATGTCCTTGCCCACAGGGATGGTATACGTCCCCCGAAGACCCAGCTCCTGTGCGGACACCTCCGTCTGCTGCAGATCCCGGGAGGAAGAAAACCACCGGCTCTCATAAAACTCCCGGTAATTGGGAAGATATGTCTTGGGCACTAAGCCGCGCACGATCCCATCGGAGATCACCGCGCCGCAGTTATACATCTGTCCGCCGATCACTGCCGGCACGCCAACTACCGCTGTGATATGCGGATAGTTCCTGGTATGCCGCGCCACCTGGCGCAAGCCCTCCGCTGCCCCATCCAAAAGCAGCTGCTGGAAGAACAAATCGGCACAGGTATATCCGGTGATCGCCAGTTCCGGAAAAACGACCAGATCACATCCCTTGGCATCAGCATCTGCGATCAAACGGCAGATGTCCTCTGTATTCTTTTTTACATCCCCCACGCTGACCGGAGGTACGGCACAGGCAATTCGGATATAATCCAGCATAACATCACCTCACTGTATTTTTGTCATCATACCACATTCTTGCCCAAATGCAAAGAGATTATAAAAAGGAACGGGGCAACCCGTTCCTTTTCCTTAAATTCCTGCGCTTTTCTTCAGTTCTTCTGCAAGATCCGTAGCTTCCCAGGGACGGTCTGCAACACCAAAGTGACCCTCCATAGCGGTCTTTCCGTAGATCGGTCTGCGCAGACCCAGCTTGCGGATGATGCCCGCGGGGGTCAGGTCGCAGCAACGGCGCAGCAGTGCTGTCATCTCTTCGTCGGAGATTTTACCTGTCCCGTAGCTGTCCACCCGGATAGAGACAGGCTCTGCAACGCCGATAGCATAGGCAAGCTGTACCTGCACCTGGGTCGCCAAGCCTGCGGCTACCAGATTCTTTGCCATATACCGCGCCATATAAGCAGCGCTTCTGTCCACCTTGGTAGGGTCTTTTCCGGAGAATGCGCCGCCGCCGTGGGAGAAATATCCGCCGTAGGTATCCACAATGATCTTTCTGCCGGTGAGACCCGTATCTCCGTCAGGACCGCCGATGACAAACTTGCCGGTGGGGTTGATATGGATATGGGCAACATCGGCAATATCAAAGCCGTACTGCCGCAGCACCGGTGCAATGACACCTTCCCGCACATAACGGCGCAGCTCGCTGATCTCAAAATCCTCGCTGTGCATAACGGATACAACAACGGTATCGATGCCGATCACATTCCCCTGTGCATCAAATTCCACAGAGACCTGTGTCTTTCCATCCGGACGCAGCAGGTCGTTGCTGGCGATGCACTCTGTCAGCCGGTTGGACAAGGCTCTGGACAGTGCTGCCGGCAGGGGCATCAGCTCCGGTGTCTGGGTGCACGCACCGCCAAACATCATACCCTGGTCGCCTGCGCCACCCACCTCGTCATTGGTACCCATAGCAATATCCGCCGACTGGGTGTGGATCTTGCACAGGATCTCCACCGTATCCGCGCTGAAGCCGGTTTCCGGATAGGTATAGCCGATCTCCCGGATGACCTCTCTTGCCACAGCCGCGTAGTCCACCTCTGCCTTGGTGGTGATCTCACCGCAGATCAGGCAGAAATTGGTGGTCACCATCGTCTCACACGCCACCCGGGAATTGGGGTCCTGGGCAAGGCAGGCATCCAGGATCGCATCGGAAATGGAATCGGCGACCTTGTCCGGGTGGCCCCGGGTAACACATTCAGAAGTAAATACTCTCTTTTCCATAAGTTTCCTTTCACGCATTTTCCATAAAAATACCGCACACCGAGGAAATCCGATGTGCGCTCTATCGAATCCTCATCTTTCGTTGCCGCCGGATTTAGCACCACATCATCTCTGACAGGTTGCTGGGTTTCATCGGGCCGTTCCCTCCACCACTCTTGATAAGGCTAGTATGCAGTTCCCGTTTATTCTATCTGATTTTCGGGAAATGTCAACTGTTTTTTTGTTTTTTCCTGAGAAATATTCATATTTCCTTTATAGACATTTTTCGGAAAAACTGGTATCATAATAAAAATGCGTTATGGAGATGAGTCGTTTGAAAAAATTACGCAGTCGATTTGAGCGCTTCTGCTACAATCACCGCACCGCGGGCATTCCCAATCTGATGCTCTACATCACCCTGGGCAGCGCGCTGGTTTACTTGATGAGTATGTTCGACAACAGTGATACGCTCTACTATGCTCTTTGCTTTGACCGCAGTCTAATCTTGCAGGGACAGGTCTGGCGGCTATTCACCTATGTCTTCACCTACAATGCAGGGAATATCCTCATCACCGCCATTGTGCTAGTATGCTACTACTCTCTGGGACGGGCAATGGAAAATATCTGGGGAACATTGCGGTTCAATCTTTTCTATTTGTCCGGCGTTATCCTGATGGATATTTATGCTATGCTTTTTGGCGGTTGGGCGGATGTTTCTTATTTGAATATGAGCCTGTTCCTCGCCTATGCCACATTGTATCCCAATGCGCAGTTTCTGCTGCTGTATATCATCCCTGTAAAGGCGTGGATCTTTGCCCTCGTAGATCTGGGCTTGACCATTTACAGTGTGGTCATTATGACGTATGCCGGGCTGTTTCCCTACAGCCTTTTCCCCCTGGTCGCAATCGCAAACTACTTCCTCTTCTTCGGCAAGGATGTGCTGAATGTGATTCCCCTGTCCTGGCAGGCAAATTTCCGTCGGCTGTTCCGCAAAAAAGGCGCGGCAAAGCCCATCCGCTTCCACACCGCCGGCTCTTACGAAGCAACCACTGCCACTGTAAAAGCACCCTATACCCATCGGTGCGCGATCTGTGGGCGCACGGATGTCTCCAACCCGGAACTGGAATTTCGTTACTGCTCCCGGTGCAATGGCTATTTCTGCTACTGCGAAGACCACATCAGCACCCACACCCATATCGAATAAAAAGCTGCAGGCAATTGCCTGCAGCTTTTTTATCATTCTCCGTCCATAGCTACAAAAGTAACCTTCTCCAGCCCGTCCAGTGCCGCCGGGCGGTGGGTCACAAGGATCGCACACTTTCCAGATGCTTGCAGTGCCCGGAGAACACCCTCTTCCGTCCGGGCATCCAGGGCAGAGGTGCATTCGTCCAGCAGCAAGATCTGCCGGTCCATCAGAAGTGCACGGGCGATTGCCAAACGCTGGAGCTGTCCCTTGGACAGACCTGTATTGTTTTCCCGCACCTGCGTCTGTTCTCCGGAGGTCATCTCCCACACAAAGTCCGCCTGTGCTGCCTTTAATGCCGCCTCCCGGCACTTTTCATCCGCATCCGGTGCTACCATTTGCAGATTTTCCAGTACTGTCCCGGAGAACAGAGCATAGTCCTGGGGTACATAGGCAAACAAATATCGGGTCTGTTCGGAGCAAAGAATCTCTCCCTGATCCGTATCCAGATACACTCTGCCCTCCTGAGGACGGTACAGTCCCAGGATCAGCTTGAACAGTGTCGTTTTGCCTTTGCCGGATATGCCGGTCAGACACGCCCAGCCGTCCAGAGAGAACCGGGCATTAAACTGCCGCAGCACCGGGGCGTCTTCCCCCGGATAACCAAAGGTTACATTCTCAAAAACCACTGCCTTCACAGTGATTCCCGTTTCCGCTGCCGCTTCCTCTGTTTTTTGAACTGTCAACAACTCCAGCAGCCGTTCACTGGCAACCTCCACCGCAGTCATACGGGTCCACAACCCGGACAGTCCCAGAACAGGAGACCGGAACAGGGACAACAGCTGCAGCATAGAGGTCAGCGAGCCATAACTCAATGTGCCTGCCGCCACCTGTACAGCACCCCACAGCAGCAATGCGCCTGTCCCCAACTGGGAAACAATATTGATCACACTGTTGCTGGCCACCGACACCAACCGCCGCTTGAATTTGGCACTGAGGGTATTGCGCAGCCGTTTTTCAAATCTCAGCAGAGATTGCTCCTGGGTCTGCAGGCTTTGGATCAGCTCCAGCTGCTGCAGATCCTCCTGCATATCCGCAAGCATCTTTTCCTCTGCCACCCGCACCAGACGATGCCGGCGTTTCATCAGCGGACGCATCCACGCCGCCATACAGCCAACGATCACCGCCGCCACTGTCAGAATGCCTGCAATAGGAGGATAGATAAACAGCACCGCAGCAAAGGTTGCGATCAGCTGTGTTGTCTGTCCTACCATCATCGGCAGCGCATTCATAACACCGTCGCATACAGTATGCACATCCTCCATGCCACGGCTCAAAAGCTCACCGCTGTGATATGCGTGTAACCTAACATCTTGACTGTACGCCGCAGATTCCAGTAGTTCATACCGCAGTCTGGCGGTAAATTTATCCACCGTACTGCCGGCATACCAGGAAAGCAGGGTATGTACACCTACCAACGCTGTCAAGTCCGCGATCATTGCCGCACCCCAGAAAGGCAGTGTGCCGTCTGCAAGCAAAGCTCCGTTGATCACAAACCGCATCAACACCGCAGATACTACCAGTAAAATCGACTGCAGCACCGTCAGACAGCTGATCCAAACCACGTTGCTTCCATACTTGCCCAGCAGTCTTCTTGCGCCGTCTGAAATAAGTTTCTTTTTCATATGTATACTCCGCTATAATAAGCTTTTATGGGAAAACCCCTGTGGCTGCAGCCTCAGGGGTTCCTTTTTTATTTTAGGGTCGCCAGGATACCATCGCATCCAGCTGCTCAGCCGGAATGTGTTTTCCAAGATACGCTATGGCTTCTCCCATACGGGGCGGTCTTGTGTCCAGATTGTGACAGTCAGTGCCAAGAAGCCATTGTCCTTCCCGCAGCAAGGATGCAATCTTTCTTCGTTTGAAAGGTTGCAGCAAAGATGCCGCGTTCATTTGCATTGTGAGTCCCATAGACAGTAGTTCTTCCATTTGCGACTTTGTTTGCAACGGCAAATATCGCTCCACATGTGCCAATATAGGTGTCAGCCCGGTTGCATTCATAAACTGGTAGAGCTGATCTGCCATCTTACCCGGCCACGGTGCATAGGGAAGCTCCAACAGGATCTGATCCGTCCCCGCAAGACACAGGGCATCCAGTCTCTTCTCTCCAACAATACTGGGATACCATGTCACCTCTGCGCCAAGCACCAATTCGGGATGCGTTTCCGGCAGTGCCTCCTGCAAGCGGTCAAACGCACTTTGACGGCGTGCCAGAAATTCCTTTACCGTTTCTTGATCCCGGTAGAAGTGAGGTGTCAGCACTACCAGATCAACTCCCTGTTCCTGCTCCGCGCGCAGCATAGCAAGGCTTTGCGCAACGCTGGCTGCACCGTCATCCATCTCAGGCAGGATATGGGTATGCAGATCCGTCATAGTTTCTCTCCTCCGGGGTTATTCTGTATCTACCGTGCCAACCTTGAATACTTATCTGTACTCAGAGGAATATCGCTTATCATTTTCCTCATCAATGCCGTTCATAACGAAGCCCAACAGCTTGGCGCCGGTCAGCTCAAGCTGATTGATGCCCCGCCGCACAGAATCCTTCTCCGTCTTGTTTTGCCGCACCAAGTACAACACGCCATCCAACATATTGGCGATCACGCAGGTATCTGCCACTATGTTGATAGGGGGTGTATCCACAAGGATATAGTCATATCTTTCCGACAGAGTATCCAGCATTTTGCTCATTTCCTCACTGCCCAACAGCTCCGAAGGATTGGGAGGAATATCGCCGGAGAACAAAATATCCAAATTCGGATAAACACTCTCCCGAATCGCATCCTCCACACTTGCCAAACCAGCCAGCACATTGGAAAGACCGGGGGCCGCTTTTTCCACCAGAAGCCGTGCCAACGCAGGACGGCGCATATCCGCATCGATCAGCAAAACCTTCTTGCCATCCTCTGCAAACGAGATCGCCAGATTCAGCACAGTAATACTCTTACCCTCGCCCATAGCACTACTGGTAATACAAATCTTTTTACAGTTATTACCATGGAGGAAGAAACGGATATTGGTCCGCAGGGTCTTGTATGCTTCCTTTACGTGGAAGCTGCTGTTTTTATTCAGGATATGGCGGCGCTGATTGGGAACAGCATTGGCGCTCTCCTGCTTATTATTCTTACCTTTGCTATACAGTTTCATTGCCTTCACCGCCTTATTTCTGCTTGTCCGGCAAACGATACTCGCTGCCAGTCTTTACTGCCGTTGCCAGATCGGGAATCAGACCAAGAACCGGTATTTCGCTGATCTTTCCCAGATCCTCTTCGGTCTTGACCCGTACATCCAACAATGTCTGAATAACGATCGTTCCCGCCGACAGCAGAATGCCCACAAGCGCACCGACGATGGCATTCTTGACATAGCTCGGGGAGGCCTGCTGGGTCGGTACTTTGGCATAGCCGATGATCTTCGGAGAACTTCCCTCAATGATCGAGGAGATCTCTGCCGGAGCAACGGCTGCCACAGCATTAGCGATCTGGGCTGCCAAAGCGGGGTCAGGATTCGTAACTGTGATGTTAAACATCTCAGTCTCATCCACTACCTCTGCTGTGAGCATTCCACGGATCTCTTTGACAGTAACATCCAGATTTGCCTCATTAATGACCTTTTCCAAAACGCCGTCACTCTTAATGATATTGACATACGTATTGACCAGACGCAGAGCAACACTCAAGTCTGAGGAAGAAATGGTACCCGATGCATTGCTCGACCTGTTATTAACATATACCGTTACACTCGCCTCATAAAGAGGGGTTACAAAACCCACCGTGTAAATCAGGACCATACCCGCAAGCAAAACCGCACACAGTGCGATCACCCACGCTTTTTTTAGCAGTGCCCGAAATAACTCCTTCAAATCGATCTCTATTGTTTCACCCATACATACATCTCCTTCCAATGCACTTCGTAAAAATCACTTTTGCAAAATGCATACACTTTTCATTGTGAGTTTACAATTAAATTATACCGCAAGTATCAACATATTTCAATAACTATTTTTAACAAAAAGCCTTTGAACCAACCGATAAACTTGGTTGGTTCTCCCAGATAATACTGTCCTGCATCCGGCAGGTGAATTTCCCCAAATCTATCCTTGTATAATATTTTTTAAGTGCACAGGCAAACTATTACTGCATAAAAGAAGCGGAGGTATGAAAATGGCAGTGTACATCCTCAACACCATCTCCCTGTTGGGCGGTCTTGCGCTGTTTCTGTTCGGTATGGATGTCATGGGAAAGGCTCTGGAACGGCAGGCCGGCGGAAAGCTGCAAACGATCCTGGCAAAAATGAGCTCTACGATCCCGAAAGGCTTTTTGTTAGGTCTGGCAGCTACCGCTGCCATCCAGTCTTCTTCTGCCATCACTGTTATGGTGGTAGGCTTTGTCAACTCCGGCATTATGACACTCAAGCAGGCTGTGGGAGTGATTATGGGGTCTAATGTAGGCACCACCGCCACCGCATGGCTGCTCTCCCTATCCGGTTTGCAGGGTGACAGTCTGGCTGTCCAACTACTCAAGCCCGCCACGCTCGCTCCTCTGTTAGGTACGGTCGGCATCATCTTATATATGTTTACCAAAAGTGACCGGAAGCAGGGCATCGGCGCTATTCTGCTGGGCTTCCTGATCTTGATGACCGGTTTGGAGCTTATGTCCGATTCTATGGCATTTCTGAAAAATGAGCCTTGGTTTTCTCATATGATGCTCTCTTTTTCCAATCCACTGCTGGGGATCCTGGTCGGCGCTGCCCTCACCGCTTTGCTTCAGTCCTCTTCTGCATCTGTCGGTATCCTGCAGGGGCTTTGTGCCACAGGGGCAGTCACCTGCGGTGCTGCTATTCCTATTGTGCTTGGGCAAAACATCGGCACTTGTGTCACCGCCTTGCTTGGCGCAGTGGGTGCAAACCGGAACGCCCGCCGGGCAGCCATTGTTCACCTGCTGTTTAATGTTCTGGGTGTACTGCTTTTTGCGGCAGTGTTCTACGGCATCAATCTATTCTTCCCTCTTGCATTTCTGCACCAGACTGCGCAGGTCTGGGATATCGCCATCATCCACACTTTTTTCAATCTGTCTGCCACCGCCGTTCTTTTGCCCGCCAACGGGCTGCTTGTGAAGCTTGCATATCTGTTCATTCCCGAAGATATGGTATCTGAAAAGCCGGTGCTTCTGGACGAACGGCTGTTGGCTACACCTGCAGTGGCGATCCGCCGTGCCCACCAAATTGCAGGTGTGATGGCGCAAGCCTCTGCTGAGGCTATAACATTGGCGATCTCCGCAATAGAGAAGTTCGACACCGTAACTGTAGAAAAGATCTTCTCGCTGGAAAAGGAGACTGACCGGTATCAAGATGCACTGGGCACTTACCTTGTGAAGCTCTCCGGAGCTAACCTCTCTGTGGAAGATAATCGGATGCTGAACACACTGCTGTATACCGTCAGCGATCTGGAACGGATCGCCGATCACGCTGTAAGTGTCGCAAATGCAGGTGTGGAGATTGCAAAAAAACACACCGTTTTTTCCGAACAGGCACAGCAGGAATTGGCTGTGCTAGGACAGGCAGTTCTGGATGTGGTCCACCGCACTGTCTCAGCCTATATCAGTCTGAATTTGAAGCAGGCGGCAAAAGTCGAGCCGCAGGAGCAGGTCGTCGACACTTTGGTGCGGGAAATCAAATCCCGGCACGTCCGCCGTCTGCGGGACGGGCTTTGCTCCGTGGAAAGCGGATTTATACTGGAAGATCTTCTGACTGCCTTTGAACGCAGTGCCGACCACTGTTCCAATATCGCTGTGGAAATGCTGCAGGTGGCAGAGGGCAAACTGGAAGCCCACGAATACCTGAAAGCACTGAAATCCGGCGCATTGCAGGAAAGCACAAGCTATGCGGAACGGTTTGCCCGATACAAGGCGAAGTATTTATTTCCCGACGAATGAAATGCCCGATATATCAAAAACCATACCGAGTTTTGAAGCAGAGGATGAGGGATTCGATATACATTTTTGCCCAAAGGGCAAAAATAAATGTAGCCACCAGTTTTTGAACTGGTGGCAGCAACACCCCACCGGGGTGTTGCATTTAGATCTGTTCGAATCCCTCTCTCATCCTCTGCCAATAACAAAAGCCACCCGATTGGGTGGCTTTTGTTATTGTCTATGGGCTACGAAAAAGATATTTTCGGCATTTTTGCGTATGAATTCGAACCCTTACACAGTTGCGATTGAAAGAATTCAGTGTCGAGATTATGACATTTTTGCAAAACCTATTG
>JAZOCJ010000015.1:0-19806 GCA_045596405.1 Faecousia sp.
TCTTGTAGACTTCCATAGCCTGGGTGCGGGCGTTGAACTCCTTGATAAAAGCAGCGATGTTAACACCGTGCTGACCCAGAGCGGGACCTACAGGGGGGGATGCGGTAGCCTTAGCGGCGTTGATCTGAAGTTTGATAATACCAGTGACTTTCTGTGCCATAATAAGCACCTCCTGAATAAAATGTGGTAATGATGCGCTCTGCGCATTTCTTTCGGGGCGTCAAGCCCCTCCCACGTTCCGCCCGGAAATCCGGACCGATGCGTTTACTGGGAAATGACCTCCACTTGATCGAGCTCAAACTCGACGGGGGTCTCGCGGCCAAACATAGAAACGATCACGCTGACTGCGTTCTTCTCGACCTCAATGCTTTCAACAGTACCGGTGAAGGAACTCAAAGGACCGTCGAGGATGCGGACGGTGTCGCCAACCACATAGTTGACAACGATCTCGCGCTTCTCAACGCCCATCTCATAGACTTCATCTTCTGTCAGGGGAATGGGGTCGTTACCGGAAGGACCCACGAAGCCGGCGACTCCGCGAACGCTCCGGATGACATGCCAGGTGTCATCACTGTAAACCATTTTGACAAATACATAGCCGGGATACAGCTTGCGGTCGTAAGTCTTGCTTACGCCGGAATCGGTGATCTCGGTGACGGTTTCCATAGGAATGGCGATCACCTGGATCTGATCCTGCAGCTGACGGCTCTGCACTGTCTTTTCAATGGTGGCCTTTACAGTGTTTTCGTAACCGGAATAGGTATGGACAACATACCACTTTGCAGCCTCTGCCATAGCCGATCCTCTTATTAGTGGAACAGACCGATCAGAGCATCAATGCCGATCCGGGCCACAAAGTCGAACAGCCAGATGAAAACGCCGACAACGAGTACACACGCCACGACGATCAGGGTGTTCTTGATTACCTGCTGGGGAGTGGGCCAAACTACCTTCTTCAGCTCGCTGCGAAGCTCGCGGAAGTATCTGCAGATGCCGCCCAGAGTTCTTTTGAACCAGTTTTCCTTTTTGACTTCTGCCATCGTTTGGGATCCTCCTTACTTCGTCTCGTTGTGAACGGTGTGCTTCTTGCAGAATCTGCAATACTTCTTCATTTCGAGACGGTCGGGATCGTTCTTCTTGTTCTTCATGGAATCGTAGTTTCTCTGCTTGCACTCGGAGCATCTCAAAGTGACTTTAACGCGCATAACGGCACCTCCTTAAAAATTGCCTCCCTGTATCACCCCGGCTAGAGAAAAATTTAGGAAGCGGGCAACTACAATTCCCGCTCCGGGGCTGAAAAAGGCGCACAAAAAAAGCCCTTTTTCACAGGTAGATACATTCTACCACAGGGAAATCATTTCGTCAACAATTTTTTTCTTTATTTTTCCGCTTTTTTAGGATATAATGGTGGCAAATACAAACAGAAGGGGCAAAGATAGATGAGAATTATGGGAATCGATTACGGGGACGCCCGCACCGGGGTTGCTGTCTCCGATCTGCTGTGCAGTATTGTAGGCTCTACCACCGTGATCCACAGCAGAAATATGGAGAAAACGGTGGCAGAGATCAGCCGGATGGTGAAAGAAAATGAGGTCGGTGAGATCGCGGTCGGTCTGCCGAAGAATATGGATGGGTCGGAGGGCGCAAGAGCAGAGCTTTGCCGATGCTTTGCCCAGAAGGTCGAACAGGAGACTGGTTTGCCTGTGGCGTTGTGGGATGAGCGCAGGACGACTGTGGAGGCGCACAACATTCTGTCCCAGCACAACTACCACGGCAAAAAGCGCAAGGATACCGTGGATGCGGTGGCCGCATCCCTGATCCTGGAGGGCTACTTGGCTTTCCGCGGTCGGTAAAGCAGTTCCCGAATACCGGCGGCAAGCAGGAGGAGACCAAATAGTTTTTTCAGAAGAGCGATGTCTAACTTGGTGCTGAGCCATGCGAAGCCGGCTGCAGACAGACATCCGCAGATGATTGCTGGCAAAACCTTTTTGATGGCAAGTGTCCCTTGATGCCACCGGAATAGGGATGCTACAATTGCCGAGGGGATAAAGAAAAGCAGGTTGATGCCCCGGGCGGTACCGTGCTCCATATTCAGCACAAGGGTCAGCCACAGCATCAACAGTGTTCCGCCACCCACGCCCAGCCCGGCCAGAAAGCCCAGTACCGTGCCGGTGAGGATCACAACAGGGATGGATTCTAGCATAGATACCGCACACCTCCCCACAGAATCAATGCCCCCAGAAATTTATGCAGCCACAGGGTTGGAATTCGTTTTCCAAACAGTCCGGCAAGAATACCTCCCACGGCGCTTCCGATCAGGTATGGGGTCGCCTGCTCCCAAGAGACAGCACTGCTGCGGAAGGTAATGGACAGAGATACCAGACAGATGGGCAGGATAATGGAAACGGAAGCGGGGAAGACCTCCTGATCCTCAAGATCGGTCAGCACGGTTAACAGCGGCACCAAAACCATACCGCCGCCGGCACCGAACAGACCGTTCACCGCCCCGGCGATGGCACCTGCCAGACCGGAGCCAAAATATTTTCTCAGCTTCAAAAAAACACCTCCTGTGGAAATTTTCTCCACAGGAGGTACTTTTATACCATAATTGCTTAGTAAGTGCTGCCGGAGGACAGAACCTTATCTCTGTCCAGACGGGAGGTATCCTTCTCGGTGACGGTAACATCCTTGACGATTTCCTCGTGCCACTTCTCAAAATCAGCACTCTTCAGATCCTCGGTGATCATAGTGTCGCGGTAGCTGAGTTCTTCAGCGCCCACATAGTACATCACGTGATAACCGTATTCTGTTTCGATGACCTCGGTATCGCCGGCTTTACGACCGGGATCGATGGACCAGTTCAGGAAGTTTTCCACATAGTTGGACTCAGGGGTAATGCCCTCAAACAGACCGCCGGTGGAAGCGGAGCTGTCGTCGCTGTGCTTCTTGACCAGCTCGATGAAGCTGTCCTCGTCGGCCTTGCCTTCCTTCCAGGTCTTCAGATAGCCTTCTGCCTTCTCCTTAGCAGCGGCCTTTTCGGCGTCAGAGTAGACGATATGGCCGTCTTCGTCCTTTGTGCCGCCGGAGAACTTCACCAGCAGATGACGGACATTTGCAATGGGACGGTCGTTGGTATCCACATCGCGGTACAGAACAACGTAGTAACCGGTCACAAGGGTTTCTTCCTTGCCGTCTTCGGTTTTGTTGGTAGTGGTGCTTGCGATGGCGGTCATATCGCCGGCCTTGCGGTCCTTGCTGGACAGCCAATCACGCATAACACTGTTGACACTGGAATACAGAGTTCTGTCACTCTTGGTGCTTGCAGCGTCCTTCTTGTCCTTGTTGATCTCCAGTGCCTTGATCAGCTTGTCGAAGTCTTCTGCGGAGGTAGCCTTAGCCAGAGACTCAGCAACTTCCTTTACCTTAGCACGGGCGGCTTCCTTCTCGGCGTCAGTGTAGGAAGTGTCAGCATCGCTCTCACTCTTGGTGGGGAGGAAATTGGTGTAGCTCAGATAGTAGTAGTCATAAGAGAAAGCGGAGTAGTCGTTGTAATGCTCCTTCTCGTGCTCACGAAGATCGGCATCGGTATACTTCAAAGAATCCAGATAGGAATTTCTGTAAGCGTACACCGTTGTGAGCATATTCATGTAGTTGGAATAGCTTTCCAGATCAGAGCCGTAGCCGTAGAATGCGCGGAGATAGTCGTTTGCAGTCTTGTAACCGTACATCTTAGCGATGGCTTCTGTGTTGGCAAGGGTGTCTTCCATTTCCTTCCGGTCTTCTTCGGGGACCTTGAAGCCCTCGGCCATCGCCTTATCGTATACGGCGTAGGTGTCCTTTGCATCCTCGAGAGCAATGGATACAAAGTAGTCTGCCCAGGTGGTGTTCTTCTCAGTGTTTTGGATCTGCTTGTCCAGAGGTTTGGTCAGATCCAGACCGTACAGCATCTTAACATAAGTAGCGGTGTAGCTCTGGTATGCGTTGTACCACTGGTTATACATATTGTTGATCGCGTCATTGTAGAAGTAGTTCATTTCCACAGAGTTCAGCTCGTGATCGCCGACGATAGCGGCAAGAGTGTTTCTGTCGATGATACCACTCTGGTTTACGGCTCTGACAGCCACAGTGCCCAGAGCAATGCTGACCACCAGTGCCATACACACCACGAATACGATGGTGTTTCTGCGTAATTTTTTCGCTTCAGCCTTTTCACGGCGCTGACGTTCGGTCAACAGCTCTGCATTCTGCTCCTTGCGAAGCTTTTTCTTGCTGGATGCGCTCATTTAATCAATTCCTCTCATTCATCCGATTGGTACAGTATGCGCTTATAATAACGCATAGACTCCGTCATTATAACCGATTCTGCCCCCGGTTTCAAGAGTTTTCTTTCGGAATTAGCGGAAATTGCAAAAAGTTTACATTTTCGGTATTAAATTCAAGAAAAAACAATATGGCATGGGGAACGAATTCCCCATGCCATGACCCGCTTTAGCCGTAATGCATCCGATTATGACCTGCACGAAAAGGCAGGTGGGTTGCCGCTCCTGGCCTTAGCTGCTCCCAACGTCCACCCATCGTCAAAGCGTGGGCGGGAGGTCTGCAATCCGGGCAGGAAACTAACGTCCCTAATAAATGATGTGGGTCCAAAAGGACACACTACGCACCAAGCAGGAGGTAAGTCAGTCTTCCTCGTCTTCCTCATAAAGCTGATCCATGATCAGGCTGTAGACAGCCTCCAGCTCAGCTTCATCCTCGATGGCGCACAGGATCGGCTCGCCGTCCTCTTCCTCCACAGATTTCAGGATGCTCACTTCCATATCTTCATCCTCTTCTACACCTGCCAGAGTGACCGCCAGATAGGTTTCGCCGTTGTACTCCAGGCTGGAAAGGACCTCAAGCTCAAATTCTGTGCCGTCCTCATCCACAATGGTAATAAAGTCGGAACCGTATTCGTCAGACATAACGCTGCACCTCCGTAGTATTGATATCTATATTTTAATAGAAACCGGAGACGAAATCAAGTGCAATCACGATAAATAGTCTTCCAGAAGCCGGCTGAGTTCTTTTTGCCCGGAGTAGGGGATGCCCTCGTACAGAGCAGCGCGGTCAGCCTCGGGAAACGCATCCACAGGATATGGGAATACCACCGCCGGCTGAGAGGCCCCATTCTGCCACAGGCTGACATACCCGTTGTGTACGCCCAGATAGCAGAATAACAGTAAAACTGCAAAATAACGCCATTTATTTCTCATCTCGTTTTCACCCTCGGTACTAGTATAGCCAGCCGCGGCTTCTTTATGAATCCGCTTGTTAAAATATTACCTGCTGTCATACAGCGGGCAGAACGATGCAAGAGTTATTGCGGCAGTATGTAAAACGTCAAAATATTGTCTTGCTGTCAGAATAAGTGTGTGATATAATAATTATGCAGAAGAACATACCGGAATAATGATAGGAAAGACGATGTAAAAGGGTCCTATGCTTGGTTAAAGGAGGGCTTTATGAAATACGCTCGTAATATTGCATTAGGGATATTAGGCGGAATGTTATTATTTATATCCCTCAGCCTTGCGTGGTATGTCCCGTTGTTTGGGGCGGAACGATTTTCGCTAGCCTTGCATTTGTGTACATTGTTTAGTTGTTTGTTCGCATTTTTTTCGATTGCTTACAAGTATACATCAATATGCTATTCCGCATTGCGTACGGTCATTATGTTTATAAGCTGTATATGCATATTTTTGCTATATGTTCAAATGGGCGTGAATGTGTATGTTGATGAATTGCTGAGTGTCAGCGAGAATTTGGAATCCGGATTGCTGGTAGCGTTTGTACTGTATTTCGCTGTGATTGTGAGCATTCTTGCAAATGTTATAATGCCAATATGGAAATTTATCAGGAGTAAAAAGAGGAAGAGTTCTAAACAATGTACCGAGATGGACAATGTTGAAATTGGAGATTCTATAGAGTTTATGCCGTATGGTGCCCTAAAGCATCTTGCTATTGGTTTTTATATTGGAGCAATTACATTACTAGTCTGTGTTCTCCAGCCATGGTCATCGGGACTTGACAAACTGTTCTTGCTGGTTTTTATCCTAGTAGCGCTGTTTCTTGCGTGGAATATGAGCAGACAGGCTCGGTTGTGTGTTCTTGCTGATAGAGAGGGGATCGCATTACATAACAGTGTGACTGGCGAGATGTTTAGAGCAGGGTGGAATGATTTTTCTGCGGCATACATATGGAGTGATGTAAAAGGTCATTCATATATAATACTTGCAGTAGACCCTCTGGATGAGAACGGGAGAAAGCGTGTAATCAATAGTGTGTTTTCGTTGAATAAAGGCAACCCTAGACTATCTTCTGTTGATAGAGATGTCTGCATACGAACAGATGAGTATACCGAAGAAATCGTATCTATTGCGGGTGGTAAGATCGTATTTGAAAAAGTTTAGTAGCACAGTAGCACAGTAGCACAGGGGACGGTTCTCTGTCTTGACGACTCCAACAGTCACTAGTGCACAGGGAATTGGTAATTCCAGAGAACCCTTTTCTATAAAGAAAAGTTCCGAAAACCGGATGGCTTTCGGAACTTTTTCGTTTACAGCTTACAGATATTCGATGGTGACGACCTCACCGGTCTCCATAGAGCGCTCAATGGCATTCATAATGGACACGGGGGCAATCAAATCTGCGTAGGGTGTGCCGGTGCTTGCGCCGGTGAGAATGTTGTAGAAGCAGGCAAACTCAGCCGCATATCCGCCGGTGTCCACAACGTCACCGATCATATTCTTATTCATTACGATCATTGCGTAGTAGAGGCTGTTATGATCCACATATTGTAGGTGAACATTGACATCCTCATAGGCAACGACGCAGTCCACACAGTTTCCCTTTTTGGAGGCGTAGACCGTCCTGGGATAATAACCGAAAACCTCCGTCATCATTGCAATGTTGTGAGCGGCGTAGAAGGAGAAATTGCCATAATCATTGACCATATTGATGGGCGCGCGGAAGTAACCGCCCAGGCACTTGCCCAGATCGCCGTCTGTGACGACCTTCTTAAGTACTTTGAGATAGGGAGCGTGCATCAGCGTAGAGCCGCCGCAGACAGCGACCTTGTTGGCGGTCAGGTCAGCCATCAGAGCCGCCGCGTCTTCCATAGTTGCTGTGACCGGTTTATCCAGGAACATAGGAACACCGGCAGCGATGTATGGCTTTGCATAGGGGTAGTGATACCTGCCGTCCCGGGCGGTGATCATCACACCGTCGACCTTGCCTACGCACTCGTCAAAGGAATCCATAATCGGAACATTGAATTCCTTGTTGAGTTTCTGTGCTTCCTCAGGATATGTACTGAAAACGCCGACCACTTCAATGTCTTTATACTTTTCGTTTGAACGGATGATTTTTAAAAAAGCCTTGGCGTGGGTATTCTCACAGCCCAAAATCGCGATTTTATACATAATTTGCCTCCTATACTGTGACTGTAGTCATTACGCAATATTAGTTTTCCCCCAGATTTAGAATGCGGATGGCATTCTCCCGGACGATCTTCCGGTAAACTTCTTCGCGCAGCTTCCCGGTGTCCAGCATTTCCTCAAGAAATGCTTTGAATGTAAAGGAATGGGTGTTGGAGGGAAAGCACATATCACAGCCGAACATGATCCGGTCCTGGAATTCTTCCAGAAATGCCATTCCGAACTCCGGGTCACGCATAATGGCATTATGACCGCTGCCGGCAGAGAGATCACAGTACAGGTTGGGATACTTGCGCATCAGCTCCACAACTCTGCCGCCGGGCTGTACCGGACCGGTGGGGTATCCATTCCGAGCCTCCTCGGTAATATCGCCGGAGATCTCTGCCCAGAAGACCGAAGAATGACCAATGAGCTTCAGACTGGGGTATGTCTTTAGGACGGTTTCCAGACGGGGCAGCCCCAGGTCATCGACGATGCCGTAGCTTTTTTCTGTTGTTGTGTTAATATGGATCATCGCCGGCATATCGCAGGCTTCACAGGCGGCAAACAGATTCATCATCTTGGGATGATCTGCAGGCAGGGGACAGGTGATCTCTCCGACGCCCTTTGCTCCGAGAGACTTATAGTGGTTGATTATACTGGCAAGATTTGCGTTCGGCTTGTTTCCGGCTGCTCTGGGGTCAACATTGCAGAACCAGTAAAAACGATCCGGGTGCTTGACGGTTAAGTATTTGCAGCTCTCGCTGGAGATTACTGACATCAGACCTTCTGCGGCGGAGATGGGCATCAGTACACCCTTCTCGATTCCTAACCGATCATATAGCTCCAGCAATTCCTCTGCCGATACCCATTTCAGTGCCTCGCCTTTGCGGTACTGAGGAGGAAAGTAGTCGTGAAACAGGATTGCGTGGGCATGAATGTCGATCAACTTGAGTTCCCTTGCATCCATTGCAAGTACCTCCAATCTATGCTTGATATCATTATTATAAATCACTTTTTGCAAAAATCAATGCACTTGTGTGCACTTATTAGTACAATATTGACTTTCGATTATGAAAACACATAATTTAAGACCGCCGCGGTGGTCATTTGGTTATTGAAAGGTCATTGTGCCAAAGAATTGCGGGCAGTGGAAACAGGGATCGGGAAGATCCACGGGATTCCAGGACAGGAAATGGGGTTGGACGGTGGAATCTCCGCACTTATAGCAGTTCGCCCGGATCTGCTTGCCGGGGGCAGGGGAGAAGTCAGGGAAAAACTGGCGGATAAAAGAATAGGGGACACTGTATTCCAGTATCCATCCGTTTTCGGTGCGCGTGATCTGCGGTTGGATGGGATTCTCCTCCGGAAGCAGCCGTACCAGTCCGTAAGGACCACCGAATCCAAGATACATACACCCAACGGGATTAAATTCAACATTAAAGTACCGGTTATCCTCCGGGTCAGGGCAGAAGAAAAATTCCAGACAACTGTCCTCGCAGGGAGCGCCGATCGGACCGGTTTCTTCTGCACGAATATTAGGCTCTGTGGCACTTAAGCGGATATATAGCGCACTATTGTCATAGCAGATCTGTGCCTGTGCTGTAATAGGCACTTCCGGAGACCAGAGCAGGGTGTCAATGGATAATGCCGGGATCGCATCCCAGGAAAAGGACTCTGATTTTGCACAAATAGTGTATGTTTTCATTGTGGATGCTCCTTTGCATACGGATATTAAGGATATTCTATATTATATTTCTGCCAAAAGCAACACACAATTCCTGTTTGCGCAAAACAGCGCCTGCGCTATTGACAAGCCACGGGTTTTGGAATATAATTCAAGAGAATGCAAAACTATGCAGAATGCTTGCTGTGCACCATAAAAATGCATTGCAAACAGCGCTGAGGTGGGAGATTATGCTTGCTATTAAAAATGCAACTTTGATTATGCGTGACCATTTGATCCCCGAGGCTGTCCTTTTCGTAGAGGATGGTTTGATCAAGGACTTTGGGGAAATGCGTTGCACACCGATTCCGGAGGGCTGCGAAGTGATCGATGCCAAGGGCCAGTATGTGGGCCCCGGTTTGGTGGACATCCATAACCATGCAGGCGGCGGTCACTGGTTCTATGATGAGCCGGAGCTGGCAGCGCAGTTCAATCTGCAGCACGGTACCACCACCATCCTTGCGACCCTGTATTTTAATATGAATGGTCAGCAGCTGGTAGAGCAGGCGAAGTGCGTTCAGGCGGCTATGAAAAAGCCGGAGGGCTGTAATATCGCCGGTTTCTATATGGAAGCGCCCTATATGAATCCCAAATTCGGTGCAGACCGGGAAAATAACCCTTGGAAGGGTCCGATCTGCAAGGAAGAATACCAGCCGGTCA
This sequence comes from Faecousia sp., assembly GCA_045596405.1. Classification (GTDB taxonomy): domain Bacteria; phylum Bacillota; class Clostridia; order Oscillospirales; family Oscillospiraceae; genus Faecousia. The sequence continues at coordinate 9,841 of JAZOCJ010000015.1, forward strand.
TTGATCAGGTCGGCACAGATGCCAAGGTCTGGGTGATTGCCCCGGAGCGTGAGAATATTGAGCAGTTTGTGCTGGATGCCCGGAAGAACAATCCCACTGTCCGCTTCTCGGTTGGTCACAGTGAGGCATCTCCTCAGCAGATCGAGGCGCTGATCCCTTACGGTCTGTGCATCGGTACCCACCACACCAATGCCACCGGCGACCTGCCGAAATACCCCGAGTGCCGGGGTGTCTGCGTGGACGAGACGGTAAACTATAACAATAACATCTATGCGGAAATGATCTGTGACAGCCGCGGAATCCACGTAGATCCCTATATGCAGCGCCTGATCCGGAAGATCAAAGGGGAGGACAAGCTGGTGCTGATCTCCGACTCCTGTGTCTTCGAAGGACCGATCCCCGAGGGCTATGAGGGCGTTACCGATCTGTGCTTTGATTTCGAGGGCGAGATCGCTGGCTCTAAGCTGACCCTGGAGGTTGCCTGCCGCAATATGATGAAGCACACCGGCGCATCCATTGTAGATGTGTTCCGCTATGCTTCCACCAACCCCGCCAAGGCCGTTGGCTTTACCGACCGCGGTGAGATTCGCAAAGGACTTCGTGCAGACCTGGTGATCACTGACCACCAGATGAATATTCAATCTGTAATTCTGAAAGGAGAAGTAAAACTATGAAAGACTTTATTGTCGATCCCGCAACTAAGTTTGACTTCCAGCCCCATGAGTTTGTCCCCTTCAAGGACAAGAAGGTTTGCGAGTATGTTCGCAGCTTGAGTGGTAAGGATCTGGAAAAGCGTGAGCCTTGGTGGCATCCGGAGTTCAACGTCAAGGTTATGATGAACCCCCATCCCGTGCTGATCGCTACCCTGTTCTCCCGTCTGAAGGCTGCTTCCGAAGCAGGCAAGACCTTCACCATGATCCTGGGCAACCCCGAGCCGGATACATATATCCCTCTGGCACAGCTGATCAACTACTTCCAGGTCGACTGCTCCAAGGTGCACCTGTTTGCCGAGGACGAGTGGGCTGACGAGGATGGCAACATTGCCCCCATCACCTATGAGGCAGGCTTTGCGCACTCTATGATCAAGTACTTCTACTACCAGATCGACGAGAAGCTGCGTATGCCCATGGAGAATGTTCACTTCCCCACCAACGCCAACATTAAGGATTACTCCAAGATCATCAACGACATCTCCGAGGGTGGCGCGGACATCGCTTCTACCTCTCCCGGTTGGGCAGGCCATATGGCTTTCGTAGATCCCATCCCCGAGTTCATTGGCAGCGGCGACATCGAAGAGTGGCTGAATCAGCCTGCTCAGATCGTGAAGCTGCATCCCATGACCATTATGCAGAACTCTCTGAACGGCACCTTCGGTCAGTCCGGCGACATCGCAAATGTTCCTCCCTGCGCCGCTACCATTGGTCCTCTGGATGTTATGCGTGCTAAGGAGCGTATCGAGGTCCATGCACTGGCTACCTGCGGTACTTTCTCCTCCTGGCAGAGAATGACCTCCCGTCTGTGCACCCACGGACCCATCACTCCTTATCTGCCCAGCACTATGCTGCAGACTAAGAAGACTCAGGTCTACATCAGCGAAGAGCTGGCTGCTCCCTTCGAGTGCTGGGAGAAGGTCGGTTACTAATCCTTTTTGCGTAATTATTTTGCCCGAAAACCCTTGGGTTTTCGGGCAAAATTCCCATTTTCCCAACAGTGGAAAAGGGGAGTGCTGATTTTTCGAAAAAAGGCAAAAAAACACTTGACAATTCTACTGTCCGTGGCTATAATAAGCGTGTTCTGTTTGAGCTGCCGGTATAGCTCAGTTGGTAGAGCAGCTGATTTGTAATCAGCAGGTCGGGGGTTCGAGTCCGTCTACCGGCTCCATCAGAGCGGAGAGACAAAACAGACTCGAACAATTATATGCAACGCGGACGAGCGTTGCCGGCGAGGGCTTGACCGAGCCGCACCTTGATTAAACGAGTCCGTCTACCGGCTCCATCAGAGCGGAGACACTAAACAGAATGTAAATATGGGGGAGTTCCCGAGTGGCCAAAGGGGACAGACTGTAAATCTGCTGCGTATCGCTTCGATGGTTCGAATCCGTCCTCCCCCACCAAAAAGAAGACCAGCCAAATGGCTGTTCGTCTTTTTGGTAGGGGTATTTGGAGGACGGATTCGAAAGGCGGCTCTTAGCAAGTGTCCGGGGGGAGCGATGGGAGCGCCGCCGGGGGCGGGAAAAGCGACCTGAGCGAGTGGCAGCGGTCGGCGTGTAACGCAGGCGCAACGCCGCCAAGGCACACGCCGGGCACCGCAACAGGGTGCCGCAACCAACCTGGCTTTTCTGCGGAAAAGTAAGTTATATCCCTGCATAGTTATTGATAATGGCTTGCTGCTCCGATCCAGTTGGATCGGAGCGGCTTTTGGAATTTTACTCTGTGCAATTCGCTTGATTCAGGACGTAGCAGGCAGATCCGGTTACTGTCAGTGCAAGGAAGAGGACAAGCAGACCTACAAGGATCGCGCTGACAATGCTTGTGGCAGTGATTCCAACTGCCAGAAGAATGACTGCGGTTAGGATCGTGCCAAGAATGCCGATCAGCAGTGCCCTCAGTGCAGAGCATACGCAGCTGCTCTCATCACACCTTCTGTAGGGCTCGGCAGTTGCTACCAGTATCGCCAGATATACGGCGCCAATCCCGAGGGCAACCCACAAGAACACGGGGGCCACTGTAATCGTCCCAGTGATCTGCAGGAATGCGGCGATGACCCCGAGGATCACGCTTGCAACGACTGCACTTAGTGTGCAGCTGCATTTGTTGTTACAGCAGAATAAATGCATTATTTTCACCTCCCACAGCAATCTATGCGTTGATGCACAGTTGGGTGCGCATTCTGTCGAAGCATGCAGTACCAATATTTGGCGTGTTCTCAGGAACGCTTACTTGTGATATACTGTGCCCTGCATATATGCGTAATCTGTATTATTGAGGTGACCAATGAGGAAAATAGTATCTTTTAGTGTAATAGTTGCCATGCTCCTGTGCCTGATTTTGCCGGTTGGCGTGCAAGCGGCAGATGTTGGCAAAAGCGCAGGCGTTGTCAGTACATCCAGTATGCCTTTGAATGTACGAAGCGGAAGCTCTACCGGGACGCCTGTCATCGCATCGCTTCCGAGAGGCAGCTACATAACCCTGCACGGGAAAACGGGCGCATGGTGGAAGGTGGAGTACGCAAAGGGAAGGTTTGGCTATTGCTCTGCTGACTATATCACCCCTGTTGCAGGGAACGAGGCAAGTGTAGCGACAAAGTCTTCGCCGCTGAATGTCAGAAGCGGTGCAGGCACATCCTATGCCCGGGTTGGTAGCCTTCCCAAGGGTGACCCCGTTGTAATTCTCTATTCTTCCGGCGGTTGGAGCCGCATTTTATACAACGGAACAAAAACTGGTTATGTCAGCACGCAGTATTTATCTACTGCGGCTGCCGGAAATTCGCCGGTAAAACTTTCTGTTCCCAACTTTAAGCAGACGGATACCAGATGGGCAAATGTAAAAATTGGCGCATCCGGGAAAACAATGGCTCAGATCGGCTGCGCCACCACGGCCATCGCAATGATGGAGTCCCACCGCACAGGTACAACGATTTATCCGGATGCAATGGCTAAACGGCTGAGTTATACTACCTCCGGCAATGTTTACTGGCCCAGTCATTATACCACTATAACCGACAGCAGCGGACATTTAGCAAGGATTTACAGTCTTCTGAAGCAGGGAAAGCCTGTGCTGTTTGGTGCGAAGAATAACACCGGAGGACAGCACTGGGTAGTGATTACCGGCTTTACGGGCGGGGATATAACAGCATCCGCATTTACTATCCACGATCCCGGCTCGACCTCCCGTACTACGCTCCAGCAGTTCTTAAGCGCTTATCCCAATTTCTATAAGTACTTCCATTACTAAGCTTTGCGCCTTCGTTGACAAGACACCCCGGATGGGGTACAATGAGAGAAAACGGAGGTGCGCTATGAACTTTACGGAAATTGCACGCAATCGGCAGTCCTGCCGCAGCTATGATGAAACGCGTCCTGTGGAACAGGAAAAATTGCAAGCGATTTTGGAATCTGTCCGTCTTGCACCCTCTGCCTGTAACGGACAGCCCTACCATTTGACGATCTGCCACGGTGAGACTGCGAAACAGGTCGCAGCAGCAACGATGGGGATGGGGATGAACCGCTTTGCCGCACAGGCACCTGTGCTCATTGTCGTCTCTGAAATGCCTTATGTAAAGACAGCGGCACTGGGCGCAAAGGTCAAAGGCAACGATTACCGCTCTATTGATATAGGCATCGCCGCGGCGTATCTGACGGCGGAGGCTGCCGCACAGGGACTGGGCACATGCATCCTCGGCTGGCTGGATGACGAGAAGATTCGGAAGATCTGCGATCTTCAGCATCCTGTCCGCTTGGTGATTACCCTGGGCTATCCTAACCCCGCAGATACCTTGCGGGAAAAGAAGCGAAAACAGCTCTCAGAGTTAATTACAGAGCTTTGACAATTGACAAAAAAGGCATTGGGCGGTACAATATTCTTAATTGATTTATTGCTTATGAGGTGATTCTAATGAATCAGAAACTTCGCACAGAAACTTTGTGCATTCAGGCGGGTTACAGCCCTGCAAGCGGCGAACCCCGGCAAGTTCCCATTATCCAGAGCACTACATTCAAATATGCGACCTCAGAGGATATGGGGAAGCTGTTCGATTTAGAGGCTGAGGGCTATTTCTATTCCCGTCTGCAAAACCCCACCTGTGATATGGTGGCTGCAAAGATCGCGGCTCTGGAGGGCGGCACAGCAGCAATGCTCACCGGCTCCGGTCAGGCGGCGAACTTCTATGCTGTATTCAACATTGCCTCCTGCGGCGACCACATCGTCTCCAGCTCCGCGATTTATGGCGGAAGTTTCAACCTGTTCAGCGTGACCATGAAGCGTATGGGCATCGAAGTGACATTTGTAAGCCCTGATTGCACCGAGGAGGAGCTGAACGCAGCTTTCCGTGAGAACACCAAGGCGGTATTTGGCGAGACGATCGCCAACCCGGCACTGAATGTTCTGGATATCGAGAAGTTCGCCAATGCAGCACATGCCCACGGCGTGCCGCTGATCGTGGACAATACCTTTGCAACGCCGGTCAATTGCCGTCCCTTCGAGTGGGGTGCGGATATTGTGACCCACTCCACCACCAAGTATATGGACGGTCACGGCGTAGCAGTCGGTGGCTGTATTGTTGACAGCGGTAAATTCGACTGGACAAAGCACCCCGATAAGTTCCCGGGTCTTTGCACCCCGGATGAGAGCTACCACGGCGTTACCTACACCGAGCGATTTGGGCTTGCCGGTGCGTTTATCACCAAATGTACCGCTCAGCTGATGCGTGATCTTGGCTCGATCCAATCTCCTCAGAGTGCGTTCTATCTGAATCTGGGTTTGGAAAGCCTTCCGTTCCGGATGAAGCAGCACTGTGCCAACGCACAGGCAATCGCTGAGTTCCTGCAGAGCAATGAAAAGGTAGCTTGGGTCAAGTACTGCGGCCTGAAGGGCGACAGATATTATGACCTTGCACAGAAATATTTGCCCAATGGCTCCTGCGGCGTTATCTCTTTTGGGTTAAAGGGTGGCCGTTCTGCGGCAGAGACCTTTATGAAGCACCTGAAGCTTGGCTCCATTGAGACACATGTGGCAGACTCCCGGACCTGCTGCCTGCATCCTGCCAGCTCCACTCATCGGCAGATGACTGATGCGGAACTGGATGCTGCCGGTGTGGGTGCAGACTTGATCCGTCTGTCTTGCGGTCTGGAGAATGTTGAAGACCTGATTGCGGATATTGCTCAGGCAATCGAAAAGGTTTAAGGATATAAGAAGGTTGCACTGCATCTGCAGTGCAACCTTTTTGCGTAAAGAAACTGTGAATTTTAAAAATAACCGTAGCGCAACCGCCTGATCTATGGTATAATATCAAAAATGTGTCAAAGGAGGGAATGCCGTTGAAGGAATTGCTGACAAAAATTAAAGAGGCGTTAATCTCTGCTCTTCCCATTACCGGTATCGTATATTTGATGTCGCTGACGCCGTGGTTTAATTTCTCCGTCAACGAGCTGATCTCCTTCACAATTGGCGCAGTGCTGTTGATTGTCGGTATCGGTTTGTTTAATATGGGAGCCGACTTGGCAATGACCCCCATTGGTACCCACGTTGGCGCCGGACTTTCTCAACAGCGAAAGCTGGGACTGCTGCTTGGAGTATGCTTTGTGCTTGGTGTGTTGATCACTATCGCTGAGCCGGATCTGCAGGTGCTTGCCAACCAAGTGAAAGATGTTATCAACGGCACATTGCTGATCGTCACGGTTGGCGTTGGCGTTGGTGTTTTTTTGGTAGTTGCGATCTTGAAGATCGTCTTTAAACGGTCACTGGCGGAGCTGCTGTCCGTTTTCTATATGCTGCTGTTTTCTGTAGCACTGATTTTGGCAGTGCAGGGGAAGCTGGATCTGCTGCCCATGGCATTTGACTCCGGCGGTGTTACCACCGGACCGATCACAGTGCCCTTTATTATGGCGTTGGGCGTTGGCGTTTCCCGGATTTTGGGCGACCGCCGTTCCAAGGAGAACAGCTTTGGTTTGGTGGCGCTTTGCTCCATTGGACCGATCCTTGCGGTGCTGGTGCTGAGCTTGTTTTCCGGTGGGAATATGACATATACTGTGCCGGATTATACGGTTAGCAGTGATATTTGGAATACCTATCTTCAGGTTATGCTGCACACCACAAAAGAGGTGAGTCTGGCGCTGGGAATGATCGTTGCGTTCTTCCTCGTGTGTCAGATCACTTTCCTGCGCCTGCCGAAAAGACGCCTGCTTCGGATTGCCATTGGTGTTTTGTTTACATACATCGGTCTGGTGCTGTTCCTGACCGGCGTCAATGTGGGCTTTATGCCCATCGGTTACCGACTTGGCATAGTGCTTGGCAAGCTGCATCCGGCGATCCTCATAGGCTTCGGAACGGCAATGGGTATCCTTGTGGTGTTGGCAGAGCCTGCTATCCATGTGCTCAATCAGCAGGTGGAGGAGGTCACTGGCGGTATGATCTCCCGGAGGTCTATGACCATGGGACTTTGCCTGGGCGTTGGCGCAGCGATCGGCTTGGCTATGCTGCGGATCGTGTTTGACTTCTCCGTTGTGTATTATGTGATCCCGGGATACTTTATTTCTCTGGTGCTGTCCCTGTTCGTCCCCAGAGTGTATACGGCAGTCGCTTTTGACTCCGGTGGCGTGGCGAGCGGACCAATGACATCGGGCTTTATCCTGCCTTTTGCCATTGGCGCCTGTGTCGGCGTGCAGGGCGCAGATGCTGTGCTTCGGGATGCCTTCGGCGTTGTTGCCCTTGTAGCAATGACACCACTGATCACCATCCAGCTGTTGGGGTTCCGTGCGATCTTGGCTGAGCGTGTCAGCGAACGCCGTGCGATGCAGCGTATCCTCGGCGCAGACGATCAGCAGATCATCAATTTTATGTGAGGAGGGAGCGAAATTGGCAAATACAGTTCGTGAAACAGCGATCAAAAAGCTAAAACTTCTTGTGACCATCGTTGACAGACAAAAAGGCGAGTTTTACCTGGATGTACTGAGCCAATTTGAGGTTAACCTCCAGATGCTGGTGAACGGTGTCGGTACTGCGAAATCTGAACTGGTGGATCTGCTTGGCTTGAATATTCAAAAAGCAGTGATTCTGAGCGTTGTGCGGGATGACCGGACAGATGAAATTATGCATTGCCTGGAAGACAAGTTTGCAACAATTAAGAACGGCAGAGGTATCGCGTTTGCTGTTCCGCTGTCCAGTGTGATCGGTGTGAACTTATACCGCTATATGAGCAACAACCGTATGCAGTAGGAGGGGCGAGGATGAAAAGTAATGATTATGAAGTGATCCTGGCAATTGTCAATTCCGGCTTTGCTGAGGATGTTATGGATGTTGCCCGGGAACAGGGCGCAAAGGGCGGCACGATCATCAACGCCCGGGGTGTAGCGAAAGAAGAGGCGGCAGCCTTCTTTGGAATTGCGCTCCATTCTGAAAAAGAGATCGTTATGATCGTAGTACCCAAGACGATCAAAGACGATGTTCTCAATGCGATTTATAAGGAAATGGGTATGGCAAAGAAAGCGCAGGGAATCGCGTTCTCTCTGCCGATTACCGACACTGTCGGTCTTATCAAAAACGAAGAAATCAATGGTTAAATCACAGGAAACGGGCAGGAGCATTTGCTCCTGCCCGTTTGCGTTTTTTTGATATGATCAGAATTCAATATCCATCTTGGCGACGATTGCTGCACAGCGGGGACACAGACCGTTCTCGTCGGCCTTCTCGGAGTGCATCCAGCACCGGGGACATTTTTCGCCACGCGCCTCAACCACACCGATCTTCAGCTGAGGCAGGTTTGTGCCAACACCGGAGACCGCACCCTCGGGGACGGATTCCCAATCACAGGAGGAGACGATACAGACCTCAGCAAGGTTAATTCCCTCACATACGCTCCGCAGAGCCTCATCGTCTGTGCTCAGACTCACATGTGCTTCCAGGGCCTTGCCGATCCGCTTGTCAGCACGGGCGACTTCCAGAACGCCGTTTACATCCTGGCGCAGCTTCATAACGGTATCCCACTGTGCCATAGCATCCTCGGACAGGGTGTATGCGGCGTAGTCCGCAGGCATTTGATTCAGCAGGATATTTCTGGTGTCATCACTGGAAAGATGGGGCATAGCCTGCCAGATCTCGTCACAGGTGAATGCCAGAATGGGAGCGAACAACTTGGCAAGGGCGTCTACGATCCAGTACAGGGTAGTCTGTGCGCTGCGGCGGCGCAGACCATCCTTTTCTTCACAGTAGAGACGATCCTTGAGGATGTCCAGATAGAAGCTGGAAAGCTCCACAACGCAGAAATCGTTGATAATGTGAGAAACTACGTGGAATTCATAGTTGTTGTAGGCCTTGCGGCAAGCGACGATCAGCTCGTTCAGCTTGGTCATTGCCCACTTGTCCAGTGTCTCCAGCTTGTCAGCGGGAATCATATCCTTGTTGGGATCAAAGTCTGCCAGGTTGCCCAGACAGTAACGGGCGGTGTTGCGGAACTTCAGGTAGTTCTGTGCGATCTGCTTGAAGATCTCCTTGGAGCAGCGCACATCGGCGTGATAATCCGAGGATGCTGCCCACAGACGGACAATATCTGCGCCAAAATCCTTGATAAGATCTGCGGGGTCAACGCCGTTACCCAGGCTCTTGTGCATTGCACGACCCTGTCCGTCCACGACCCAGCCGTGGGTCAGCACCTGCTTAAAGGGAGCACCTTGATCCAACGCGCCAACAGAGGTGAGTAGGCTGGACTGGAACCAACCGCGGTATTGATCCGCGCCTTCCAGATACACATCAGCGGGCCACAGCTCGGGGGTGCGGTGCATCAGGGAAGCATAGTGGGTAGAGCCGGAGTCAAACCAGCAGTCCAAGGTATCGGTTTCTTTCTCGAAATGCTTGCCGCCGCAGTGGGGGCAGGTAAAGCCTTCGGGAACCAGCTCCATAGCTTCTTTCTCAAACCAGATATTGGAGCCGTGCTCGTCAAAGAGCTTCGAAATTTTCTCAATAGACTCGGGAGTTGAGACAGGCTTGCCGCAATCCTTGCAATAGAATACGGGAATGGGCAGACCCCAACGGCGCTGACGGGAGATACACCAGTCGGCACGCTCACGGAAAGTCGGAGGCCAAGCGGTCTTAGGAAGACAACCACTGGATTCAACTCCTTGGCTCACAGAACGACATGGCTACGATCCGACTTCGGGGGTAGATACGGGCTTGCCGCAGTCCTTGCAGTAGAACACGGGGATGGGCAGACCCCAACGGCGCTGACGGGAGATACACCAGTCGGCACGCTCACGGA
>JAZOCJ010000016.1:0-13894 GCA_045596405.1 Faecousia sp.
AAAGGCGGACTGCATTTTTTCGGTGATGATATCCAGAATTCTTTTCATCTTCTTATCCTTTCTGCTGTGCCAGCCATTCCAGATAATCGTCATAGGTGCCGTAGCGGTCGACGATGGTGCCGTCCGGCTGGAAGGCGATGACCCGGTTGCAGGTGGACTGGAGCATTTCGTGGTCGTGGGAGGCCAGGAGCACCACGCCGTTGAAGGCTTCCAGACCCTTGTTCACGGCCTGAATGGACTCCATGTCCAGGTGGTTGGTGGGCTGGTCCAGCAGCACCACGTTGGCGCCGCTGAGCATCATCCGCGACAGCATGCAGCGGACCTTTTCGCCGCCGGAGAGGACCTTGACCTGCTTGAACACATCCTCGTTGCTGAACAGCATCCGACCCAGGAAGCCCCGCAGATACACGTCGTCCTTCTTGGTGGAATACTGACGCAGCCAGTCCACAAGCTCCATCTTATTGCCCTCAAAGTACTCGCTGTTGTCCTTGGGCAGGTAGCTGCGTACTGTGGAGATGCCCCACTTGACAGAGCCTTCGTCCGGCTCTAATTCGCCCATCAGGATCTGGAACAGGGCGGTCTGCGCCAGTTCGTTTTCGCCCACGAAGGCGATCTTGTCGTTCTTGCCCACAGAGAAGTAGACCTTGTCCAGCAGCTTCACGCCATCCACGGTGACGGAAACATCGTTAACAGTCAGAATGTCCTTGCCCAGTTCCCGTTCCGGCATAAAGCCCACGAAGGGGTAACGGCGGGTAGAGCAGGGCATTTCCTCCACCGTCAGCTTGTCCAGCAGCTTACGCCGGGCAGTGGCCTGCTTTGCCTTGGACTTATTGGCGGAGAAACGCTGGATAAACAGCTGCAGCTCTTCGATCTTCTCCTGATTGCGCTTGTTCTTGTTGCGGATCATTGCCTGCACCATCTGGGAAGACTCGTACCAGAAATCGTAGTTACCCACATACATCTTGATTTTGCCGTAGTCGATGTCCACCGTGTGGGTGCAGACGGTATTCAAAAAGTGCCGGTCGTGGCTGACGGCGATGACCATACCGGGGAAGTCCAGCAGGAAATCCTCCAGCCAGTTGATGGCTTCGATATCCAGATTGTTGGTAGGCTCGTCAAGCATAACGATGTCGGGGTTGCCGAACAGCGCCTGTGCAAGCAGGACCTTCACCTTCAGACGGGGATCGACCGTCCCCATCAGGTCATAGTGAAGCTCTGTGCCGGTGCCCAGACCCTGCAGCAGCCGGGAGGCATCGCTTTCCGCTTCCCAGCCGCCCATTTCCGCAAATTCTGCCTCCAGCTCGGAAGCGCGCAGACCGTCCTCGTCGGAGAAGTCGGGCTTTTCGTAGATGGCATCCTTTTCCTTCATCACATCATAAAGATGCTGGTTGCCCATAATGACGGTGTCCATAACGGTGTACTCGTCGTAGGCGTTCTGGTTCTGCTTCAGCACCGACACCCGCTTGTCTGGGTCGATATGGATCGAGCCTGCGGTGGAATCCAGTTCCCCGGTGAGCAGGCGCAGGAAGGTGGATTTGCAGGCACCGTTGGCGCCGATAATACCGTAACAGTTGCCGGGCAGGAACTGCAGGTCTACGTGCTGAAACAGCCACTGACCGCCAAACTGCATACCTAAATTACTGACTGTGATCATTTTTGACTCCTTGTGTTCTCGCAATCGCGTAGTGCGCATAATCATACCGAATAATCATAGCACAAAATTCCAAATAATAAAAGAACTTTTTTCCAAGGACTACAAATTTTTTGCATATGGTATTCCAACGGCGGCAGCCACCGTTTTTTCTTGCAATCTCTAAGAAAATATGATAAACTGAATATATCCTGAAAAGAGAGGTGTTACGTATGCCGTATACTTATGGTTATGAAGCCATAGACGCGGGGATGGCGGCTGTAGGCGTCATCGCACTCATTGTTGTGGGCATCTACCTGCTGATGTTCGCTTTTATAATCCTGACCTACATATTGCAGTCGCTGGGAATGTACACCATTGCCAAGCGCCGGGGAATTCGTAAGCCTTGGCTTGCCTGGCTTCCTGTGGGCAATATGTGGATACTGGGCAGTATCTCCGACCAGTACCAGTATGTGGCAAAGGGTCGGGTCCGGAATCGGCGGAAGGTGCTGACGGGCTTGACTATTGGAATGTATGCACTGATGGTGCCTGTGTACGTACTGTACTTTATGATGATCATCCTTGCGGCGGCAGCCCCGGATGCGGTGGCGGGAGAATCCGCGTTGGCATTTATGTTGGTGGTCTTCCTTGTGGTATTCGCGATGATGACTGTGGCAATCGTTGCCGCGGTGTTCCAGTATATCGCGCTGCACGACCTTTTTGCTTCCTGTGAGCCCAATAATGCAGTGGTGTTCCTTGTGCTGAGCATTTTGATCAATGTGACTTTGCCCTTCTTTGTCTTTGCCTGCCGCAAGAAGGACTTGGGAATGCCTCCGAAAAAGACAGAGATTCCCCCGCAGCTTCCTGAAACAAACGAATAAAAGAAATCGCCATCCGCACTTCTTAGCGGATGGCGATTTGGTTATTCCCGGATGCCGAACAGGGGACGGGCAATCCGTTTGTACAGGAGTAATGTCAACAGAGAAATGGCTGCACCCTTGATCAGATTCAGGGGCGCGACGGCCAGCAGCACAAAGCTGGACACGGAGGTAATGCCACCGTTGATCTTCGTACCCATAGACACGATGGTGTCCAGAGGCAGACCGAACAGCTGGGAGAATTTGGGGAGCAGGTAAACGGCATTGAAAGCACTGCCAAATACGGTGAGGACTGCAGTGCCCAGGGCAAGCCCGAGGATGGCACTGGTGCGGCTTTTCCTGGTATGATAGACGATCACCGCAGGCAGGACCAGACTGCAGCCAACGGCGAAGTTTGCAAAGTCACCCACAAAGGCGGTGCTTGTGCCCTTGAACAGGAGCTTGAGCAGGATCTTGACTGCTTCGCAGGTGACTGTGGCGGAGGGTCCCATATAGAAGCCACAGAGCATCACCGGCAGTTCCGAAAAGTCCAGCTTATAGAATTCCGGTGCCAGAAACAGCAGAGGGAAGTCCAGCATATGCAGCACGGCGGCGATAGCTGAGCAGATGCCTACAATGGCGATCCGCCGGGCAACCGAGGTCTTGCGCAGCTCCGGCAGGAATCGCTCTGCAAGTTTTGCCAGAAGCGCCAGAGCGGCAACGATTCCTATACATACCAGAACGAAGAGCGCGTTTTCCTGTACCTGTTTCCAAAATTCTGCCATCAGTATCCCCTCCGCAAAAAATGCCCCGGGTATAAAGATACCCAGGGCGTTAACATTTACCAATCCGTTTCTTCTTTCATCCAGACTATAAACTGTCGGTATCGGAATCACACCGATTCTGCGCATCGCGCTCGCGGACTGTCACCGCCGGTCGGGAATCACACCCTGCCCTGAAGAACTATGAAGTTTGGCTACACCATATCACAAAGCCCCGACCTTGTCAAGTCCGGGGCTTTATGTTACACTGATAAGGAAATTACGCGGCGGAGGCAGTGGGCGCGGTGGACGGCGTAGGGGTGCTTTGCATACGGAAGCCCTGGATCGTCCCGTTGGCGGCGGTGTTGGTAATATCTCCGCCGATGATTTGGTTTTTGTATACCAGCAGGGTAGCATACACCGGTTCAGTGGCGTTGGGATAGTTTTTGATCTTGTACACATAACGCATTACTGTCTTTCCGGCGTACTGATTCAGGTCATACCCCTGGCTCTTTTGCAGGGCGTTGTACCGGGCATATACCTCGGTTTGCTCTGCGGGGATGCGGACCTGGCTGGATTCTACCGGCGAACTGCTGACCTCCCAGCCCATATCCGTCAGGAACTTGACACGGCTGTCGTTGTTGGATACAGCACCGGCGGCAGTGGTGGTATCGTCGTTTCCCAGAAGCAGGATCAGTGCGAGGATCACCCCTACCACAGCCACAAGGATCAAAGCGATCTTTTTCAAATCGACCTTTGCGGTCATTACCATCATGGAAATCCCTCCCGAAATTTATCTCGCGTTACAGCTTATTCGCACCTGTGGGAGGTTAGAACGGAGGAACTATGGAACGGCTGGACAAATATCTGTCTGACTGCGGCGTCGGCACACGCAGTCAGGTGAAAGTGATCCTGAAATCGGGACGGGTGAGCGTGGACGGTGCTGTGGTGAAAGACGGCGCGGTGAAGGTGGATGCCCGGAGCTGTACGGTTTGCGTGGATGGGGAACAGGTCAGTGCCACGGGGACTCTGGTGGTTATGCTGAACAAGCCGGCAGGTTTTGTTACTGCCACGGAGGATGCGGTCGAGCGCACTGTGATGGAACTGCTCCCTCCGCAGCTGCGAAACCGGGGCTTGAATCCGGTGGGACGGCTGGATAAGCAGACAGAGGGGCTGCTGCTGTTTACCAACGACGGAGACCTTTTGCATAAGCTGATCAGCCCCCGGAAGGGCATCAGCAAGGTGTACTATGCCAGGCATGTGGGGACGGCAGGGCAGGAGGATGTGAAAGCCTTTGCCGACGGACTTACCCTGCGGGACGGCACGGTGTGCCTTCCGGCTGTCTTGGAGCCCATAGGGGAGGGGGAGAGCCGGATCACCGTACAGGAAGGGAAGTACCATCAGGTGCGCCGGATGATGGCAGCCCGGGGGATGACCGTGGAATATCTGGAGCGGCAGCAGGAGGCAGGACTGACCTTGGGAGATCTTCCCCGGGGGCAGGTGCGCTTGCTGACAGACGCGGAATTGTGCTTGCTGGCAGATTGGACGAAATAACGGGATTTTTCGACCCTAAAGACCCTTTTCGCGGGTTCTACTTGGTGCCATATTGGAGAAATACCTAAAAAAGCAGATAGATTTTGCAATAAAATGTCAAAACCCACTTGCAAAATGCGCAAAAGAAGTATATAATGACAGTGCAATTTTGTGAAATACGCATTTGTGCAATTTACTAAGTTGTGCAATCTACTAATTTGTGCAATCTACTAAGGAGGTCTGGAAAATGTCCAACAGTGTTTTTCAGAATGTGATCGTTCAGCTTAAGGATGCCACCGAGCGTGTATTCGGTGTGATCGATAATGATGGCTGCGTGATCTCCTGCACTGATAGCGCTCTGCTTGGCGAGCGTTGGCCGGATGCAGCGGTGCGGGTCTCTGCCGCATCGGATATGGCGGTCACCTTTGGACAGAAGACCTTCCGTGGGATTTTAGGCAGTGCCAGCAGCTTTGAGTATGCGGTATTCTGCGCCGGCGACGATGAGCAGGCAAAGATCTGCTGCAATCTGGCATATATCGCCCTGAACGATGCCAAGACATTTTACGAGGAAAAGCACGACCGTGGGACCTTTGTAAAGAATATTATTATGGATAATATTCTGCCCAGCGATATTTACATCCGCGCCAAGGAGCTCCATTTTGCCACCGATGCACCCAGAGCGGTGTTTTTGATCCGGCAGGTAGGTCATGGGGATGTTGCTACCGTGGATGTGCTGTCCGGTATGTTCCCGGATAAGATGCAGGACTTTGTGCTGAGCATCAATGAGACGGATATTGCTCTTATCAAGCAGCTGGGAAGCGACACCTCCGCAGAGGAGCTGGAGCGTATTGCACAGTCCATAGAGGACACTTTGAAAAATGAGCTGTCCGTCAAGACCCTCATCGGTATCGGCACAGTAGCTACCCATCTGCGGGAGCTGGCGGATGCCTATAAGGAAGCCCAAACTGCCATTGATGTGGGCAAGGTGTTTGACACCGAAAAGAGCATCAGCAATTATGAAAACTTAGGCATCGGTCGGCTGATCTACCAGCTGCCCACCACTCTTTGTGATATTTATCTGACGGAGGTTTTCAAGAAGAACTCCATCGATTCCCTGGATCAGGAAACGCTGTTTACCATCAATAAGTTCTTTGAGAACAACCTGAACGTGTCGGAGACCTCCCGCAAGCTGTTTGTACACCGTAATACCCTGGTGTACCGCCTGGAGAAGATCAAGAAGCTCACCGGGCTGGATCTGCGGCAGTTTGACCACGCCATCGTCTTCAAGGTAGCTTTGATGGTGCGTAAATATCTTTCCTCCAGGGATGCCCGATAACATCCGTATGGGCCGCACACTGTGCGGCCCATTTTGTGCGGAAGTACCAATGGGCAGTGGTAAGGTTTGGCGGCTTTGCCATTTGTTTTTTTGATAGGAGCGATTGACACGAGATTTACAATGTGTTACAATTTGGTTACACTGATATTGGAGAAAGAACAGATATGATAGAGTTTACAGATGTAGTAAAATCCTATTCGGTGGGCACAAAGGCGCTGCGTGGCGTCACGATGCAGATCGAGGACGGGGAGTTTGCCTTTTTGGTAGGTCCTTCCGGCTCGGGCAAGTCCACCATTATTAAATTGATCACGGGCGAATTGAAGCCCACCTCCGGCACGGTGCACGTCAATGGATACTCTCTGGAGCGGATCCGCAAGCGGGAAGTGCCCTATCTGCGCCGGACGGTAGGCGTGGTGTTTCAGGATTTCCGGCTCATCGAGACCCGGACGGTGTATGACAATGTTGCTTTCGCTATGCGCGTGATCGGCGCTAAGCAAAAGGAGATCCGGGAGCGCGTTCCCTATGTGCTGGAGCTAGTGGGATTGGAGACCAAGAGCCGCCGTCACCCCCACGAGCTGTCCGGCGGCGAGCAGCAGCGTCTGGCCATTGCCCGGGCGCTGGTGAACAACCCTTCTACCATCATTGCGGACGAGCCTACCGGCAACCTGGATCCTGCCCGTTCTTTTGAAATTATGAGTCTGCTGCAGGAGATCAACAACCTGGGTACTACCATACTGGTGGTGACCCATGAGATGAATCTGGTGGATCGCTTCCACAAACGAGTCATTGAGATCAACGACGGTGTGGTCGTCAGCGACGGAACGGATAGGTATTGCGGATATGAAAATCAATAATCTCGGATATTTGATGAAAGAGGGCATCCGCGGGATCTTCCTCCACGGATTTATGTCCTTTGCAGCTGTGTGTGTCACAGTGGCGTGTCTTTTGATCGTGGGCAGCTTTTCCTGCCTGGTATATAACGTAAACGAGATGGTGAAGGATCTGAACAAGACCAATGAGATCCTTGTATATGTGGATAGCGCACTGTCCGATGCGGAGGCGAAGAGTATCAGCTCTCAGCTTTCCCGGATCGAAAATATCCACAAGGCAGAATTTATCTCCCGGGAGCAGGCTTTGGAGGATTTCGTGGCAGACCATCAGGGCGACGAGGCGTTCTCCGGTGTGGAGGCAAATGACCTGCGGCATCGCTACCGTGTGGTGCTGGAAGACAATACGCTCATTGAGCAGACCGTCGCACAGATCGAGCAGATCAACGGCGTAGCCAAGATCAATGCCGCTTACGAGCTGGCAGAGGGCTTTGCCACCTTGCAGAAGGTGCTGCATATTGCGTCCATCGCGGTGATCGCGGTGCTTTTGGTGGTATCCCTGCTGATCATCTCCAATACGGTCAAGCTTGCTATGTATGACCGCAAGGACGAGATCGCCATTATGAAGATGGTGGGCGCTACCAACGGATTTATCCGCCTGCCCTTTGTGGTAGAGGGTTTCGTTTTGGGTATGCTCAGTGCGGTGGTCGCCTTTATTCTGGAGTGGCTGATGTATGACGCGCTGGTACTGCGGATCCAGCTGGTGGACAGCTTAAAGCTGTTCGACTTTGTGCCGTTTACAGAGCTGCTGGCACCGATGGTCATCGTGTTCGCCTCGGCGGGTCTGTTCGTGGGCATTGTGGGAAGCTGGACTTCCATCCGGAAGTTTATGGATGTATAAAGGAGAATGTATGCATAATAGAAAACAGTGGATCTCGATCCTTGCCGGCCTGCTGGCGCTGGTGATGGTGCTGGGACTGGTGGCAATGATCATTCCGACCTCTGCCAGTGCAGCCAAGTCCTCCAGCGAGATCAAGAAGCAGCTGGATGCGCTGAAGGCAGATAAGGCAGCTATGGATGCCAAGATCAAGGAACTGCAGGGCAAGCTGACCGATAATTTGAATGAAATGGAAAAGCTGGTGGCGCAGAAGGATATTATTGACCAGGAGATCTTTATGCTCCACGAGCAGGTGCTTAATATTAACGAGCAGATCGCCGCTTATAGTTTGCTGATCGCAGACAAGCAGGAGGAACTGGAAGCTGCCGAGGCGCGTCTGGAGGAGCTAAACAAAAAGAACAAAGAGCGCATCCGCGCTATGGAAGAGGACGGCACGCTGTCTTATTGGTCGGTCTTATTCCAGGCAAATGATTTCTCAGATCTGCTGGACCGGCTGAATATGATCGAAGAGATCGCAGCCTCGGATCAGCGCCGGCTGAAGGAAATGAGCCAGGCCGCGGAGCTGGTTGCCAATACTAAGAAGGAATTGGAGACCGAGCGTGCCGCGCTGGAGCAAACCAAGCAGGAACTGAATCAATCTCAGGAAACCCTGGAAGTGAAGCGCGCAGAGGCAGACGAAGTGCTGTCGAAGCTTTTGGCAACCGGCGATGAATACCAAAAGCTGGTGGATGCCGCGGAAGATGAAGCCTCCCGTCTGGATGGTGCCATCAGCGACAAGAAGGACGAGTACGAGAAACAGAAGTATCAGGAATGGCTGGCGACCTCTGTGCCGCCTACCACCAAGAAGCCTTCCTACTCCTCCGGCGGCACAGCCGGAACAGGCTCTAATGTAAACGGCATCACCTGGCTGGTACCCTGCAACTATATCCTCTTTACCAGTGCATACGGCAACCGTGTTCACCCCGTTACCGGCAAGTACAGCTTCCACGACGGTGTGGATCTGGCAGCCAATAAGGGCACGCCCATTATTGCCAGCCGCAGCGGCGTGGTAGATCAGGCGGGCTACGGCAATGCCAACGGTTATTACATCTACATCGACCATATGGACGGTTTCCAGACCAGATATCTGCATATGACCCATTACATCGTGAAAAAGGGTGACTATGTTTCTGCCGGACAGGTCATCGGCTATATGGGCTCTACCGGCTGGTCCACCGGACCGCACCTGCACTTCGGTATCTATTATAACGGAAAATCTGTTAACCCTGCCAACTACATAAAGATCCGATAAAAATAACGCTCCCACAGCCTGTTATAGGGCTGTGGGAACTGTTCTATGGGAAGAATACCTGTATTGAGGTGGTTAAATGAAACATTGGAAATGTGTCCTTAGACGGACATTGGCATATGTTCTGGTGGCGGCAGTCGCCTCCGGGGCGACCTTCTTTCTGTGTTTGCAGGAAACATCCGCAAACCGCTCCAAGCTGGAACAGCTGGAAATGCTGATCCTGAATTATTTTATCGGTGATACGAATACAACAGCGATTGAGGACGCGGCAGCAGATGCCATGGTCAATGCGCTGGGCGACCGCTGGAGCTATTATATCCCCGCATCCCAATACACAGCGCATCAGGAACAGATGCAGAACGCCTATGTGGGCATCGGCGTGACCATCTCGGTCCGGGAAGATAAGACCGGCTTTGATGTGACCCAGGTGGAAGCAGAAGGACCTGCAAAGGAAGCAGGCATCCTGCCCGGGGATATTATTACCCATGTGGAAGGTCGGTTGGCTTCGGAATTGGGAACAGCGGGGGCGAAAAAACTGATCCGGGGCGAGGAAGGCACCCAGGTCAATATCACCGTTCTGCGGAATGGGGAAAGTCTCTCATTCACCGTACTGCGAAAGACCATCCGGGTCACCGTAGCCAAAGGCACACTGTTGGACGGCAATATCGGCTTGGTCACCATCCGGAATTTCGATGAGCGCTGTGCTCAGGAGACCATCGGGGTGATCACATCCCTTGTACAGCAGGGAGCAACATCCCTGATCTTTGATGTACGGAACAACCTCGGCGGATATAAGGTGGAACTGGTGAAGGTGCTGGATCACCTGCTGCCGGAGGGTGTGCTGTTCCGCAGCCTGGATTATGCCGGCAGAGAGCAGGTAGAAAAATCTGATAAGGACTGCCTGGAGATGCCTATGGCGGTGCTCGTCAATGGCGAAAGCTATTCCGCCGCGGAGTTCTTTGCCGCGGCGCTGGAGGAGTATGACTGGGCAGTGGTGGTGGGAGAGCCAACCACCGGCAAGGGATATTTCCAGAACACCTTCCAGTTCAGCGATGGCTCTGCGGTAGGACTGTCCATCGGTAAATATTTTACCCCCAAGGGTGTAAGCCTGGCGGAAGTGGGCGGACTGCAGCCCCAGATCCTGTCTGAGACAGATGAGAAGCAGGAAGCACTGATCTATGCCGGACTGCTGAGTCCGGAAGAAGATCCCCAGATCCAAGCCGCCATCAATGCGCTCGGTAAATAAAAAAACAGACCACCTGTAGGTGGTCTGTTCTTTAATTTACACTTCAGACAGCATACATTCTTTTTCGTAAGCCTCGATCAGTTTGTCCCGTAGGTCGGGGACATAGACGGCTTCATCGGTATAGACCTTTTCACTTTCCGCAAATTCGGCGACAGGAATATTCCGGTAGATAGCATCCACCATTTTTACGTGGGGGAATGCGGTCTTTACGGTGCAGACGGGAGTCGTGCCGTTTTTGATGGCATCCAGACAGTGCAGGATCTTTACGGAGAACTGGTCAACAAAGGGATCACCGTAGTTTTTTACGGTGCCGTCCTTGAAGGTGGCGATCAGATCCTTTCCTTCGGTGGTGACCACGGCGTTTTCGAATGTATAGCGCTGTGTAAGCGGTCCGCGGGGGCGGGGAGCAATTGCGTGGGAAGCAACCAGAAGTACAGGAACGTTTTCATTTGCGGTCAGCTGGATGGTGCAGGTATCAAAGTTGGTAATATCATTGGCACGCAGGCATTCGCCCTTTGCCAGAGTGGGCTCTGCCGTGGTATCCATCTGATCGCCCAGAAGGAACAGCATTTCCTGAACGTAATGGGCGCAGGCATTCGAGGCGGGGGAGTCCAGAATGGTGCGACCGTCCTTGGTGCATACCTGGCCGGCATAGCCGCCGCCACGGGAGTAATATGCAAAACCTCTGGGGGCCAACACAATGTATTTCATAGAGACAGGCTTGCCCAGTACGCCATCCAGGATATCCTTTTTCAGGTTCAGAACAGCATCGGAGAAGCAGCGCTGGAAACCGATGGCAATAAACTTGCCGGTGTCTTTTTCTGCCTGCAGCATAGCTTCCACGTCTTCAATGGTGGGAGCGGCGGGTTTTTCACACAGTACATGGGAGCCGTGTTCTGCGCAGAAGATGCTCTGCTCCCGGTGCAGGAAAGCGGGGGTGGAGATCAGCGCCAGATCTGCGGTGCGCTCTGCATAGAAAGCGTCCAGCGTCTTGTAGGCGGGAATGCCTGCCTCTGCAAGCTCCTCCTGCATAGGGAAGGCAGACCGTGTGACAACACCTTCAAAAGTCAGCTTACCTTCGTTGTGAAGGGCAAAAATGGATTTTACAAAATTCTGACCGTAGCCATTGGCACCAACTAGTAAAACTTTCATAGTCATTTTGTTCCTTTCGTTATGTATTCGATGGTGTTATTATATACTGGAAACAATTGTATGTCAATGACGTAAGCACCAAAAATAGGGAGAAACATACCCGAAAAAGAAAAAGCGGTGCTTGACGAAATGCGTCCGCTACACTATAATAGAACAGGATATGGAAATTTTGCTTTAGAAAGGAATATTCACTATGGCAAAGGAATTTAAGATTACCAGTCTGCGTCTGAAGGACCTGGAAAAGGAACTGAATTATTTGAAGACTACCCGGGAGCGGGAGATCGCGGCAATGATCGCGGAAGCCCGGTCCTACGGCGACTTGTCCGAAAACTCTGAGTACGATGCTGCGAAGAACGAGCAGGCAAAGCTGTACGGCCGCATTGCGGAGATCGAGGATATCCTGTCTCACGCAGTGATCATCGAGGATGAGAACGAAGCCAACGGCCTGGTTGGTCTGGGCTGTAAGGTGACTGTGGAAGATTTGACCACTGGCGAGAAGACCGAGTATAAGATTACCGGCTCTCAGGAAGCCAATCCTATGGAGTACAAGCTTTCCGACGATTCCCCCTTTGGCCGCGCGGTGGTTGGTAAGTCTATTGGTGATACCTTTACCGTTAATGCACCTTCCGGCTCTTACAGCATGAAGGTCATTAATGTAACACGCGAGGGCTAAGAAATGGCGAAGTTTGAACCCCAGGCAGAAATGTCTTATTCCGATCAGGTGCAGGTCCGGCGGGAAAAGCTGGCGGCACTGCAGGCGGAGGGACGCGACCCCTTTGAGCAGACTAAGTTCGAGTTTGACGCGGACTCTGCATCCATTAAGGCGAATTATGACACGATGGAGGGCAAGACTGTCCGCCTTGCCGGCCGTCTGATGTCCAAGCGCGGAATGGGCAAGGTGTCCTTCTGTGACCTGCAGGACAGCACCGGTCGCATCCAGCTGTTCGTTAAGATCGACGAGCTGGGCGAGGAGGAGTTTGCCCGCTTCAAGAAGTACGACATCGGTGATATCGTGGGTGTCAGCGGCGAGGTGTTCAAGACCAAGACGGAGGAGATCTCTGTCCGGGCGAAAGAAGTCACCCTGCTGTCCAAGTCCCTGCTGCCGCTTCCCGAGAAGTTCCACGGTCTGACGGATAAGGAGATCCGTTTCCGCCAGCGCTATGTGGATTTGATGGTCAACCCCGAGGTGAAGCAGAACTTTATCATCCGTTCCCGGTTTATTAAGTTCATGCGGCAGTATCTGGATAACAGAGCCTATATCGAAGTGGAGACCCCGGTGCTGAACACCATCGCCGGCGGTGCGTCCGCCCGTCCCTTTGTGACCCACCACAACACCTTGGACATCGATATGTTTATGCGTATCGCTACCGAGCTGCCCCTGAAGCGGCTCATCATCGGCGGTATGGATCGGGTGTATGAGATCGGTCGTATCTTCCGCAACGAAGGCATGGATCCCAAGCATAATCCGGAATTTACCACTGTGGAGCTGTATCAGGCGTACGCGGATTTCCACGATATGATGGATATTGCCGAGGGCATTATCTCCGGTGCAGCCAAGGAAATCCTGGGTACTTACCAGGTGGAGTGGATGGGCGAGCAGATCGACCTGACTCCCGGCTGGCGTCGCTTGACTATGGTGGAAGCGGTCAAGGAATATGTGGGCATCGACTTCGGTGCGATCTCCGATGACGCGGAGGCGGTAGCCGCTGCCAAGGCAAAGGGCGTGGAGCTGGCTGACGCTGCGGAAAAGACCTGGGGCAATGCGCTCTATGCCTGCTTTGACCAGCGGGTAGAGGAGCACCTGATCCAGCCCACCTTCATCACAATGTACCCTGTCGAGGTCAGCCCGCTGACCAAGAGAAGCCCCGCCGATCCCCGGCTGACCGAGCGCTTCGAGCTGTTCATTTGCCACAGTGAGCTTGCCAACGCCTACTCCGAGCTGAACGATCCCATCGATCAGAGAGCCCGGTTTATGAAGCAGGTGGAGCAGCGGGAACGCGGCGACGACGAGACCGAAATGCTGGACGAGGACTTCCTTAACGCTATGGAGTACGGCATGCCCCCCACAGGCGGCATGGGCATGGGCATCGACCGCTGCGTCATGCTCCTGACCGGAACCGACACCATCCGCGAGGTCATCCTGTTCCCCACAATGAAACCCCTGGACTAAATAACAAGTTATAAGAACTTATAAGAAGATATAAACACTTTCCAAATCTTCTTACCACAGTTATACAACAAAACGGACTATGGAAATTCCATAGCCCGTTTTTAATCTTCAAAATCGTCGAAAATATAAATTGGTTTTGAAACATGGGGATTTAATATTTGGTGAGGGTCGCTGATGATTTCAAATCCTTTTGGTA
>JAZOCJ010000017.1:0-19076 GCA_045596405.1 Faecousia sp.
TCGTGGATAACTCCATCGATGAGGCTTTGGCAGGCTACTGTAAGCATATTACCGTTACCATAAACCCCGGTAACTCCATCACCGTTACCGACGATGGCCGTGGTATCCCTGTTGATATCCAGCCCCAGACCGGCAAGCCGGCTCTGGAGGTCGTCTTTACCGTTCTGCATGCAGGCGGTAAGTTCGGCGGTGGCGGCTATAAGGTCTCCGGCGGTCTGCACGGCGTGGGTGCGTCTGTGGTCAATGCTCTGTCTGAGTGGCTGAAAGTCCGTGTCCATAAGAATGGCAATATCTATGAAATGAAGTTCTCCCGGGGTCATATTACACAGGAAATGACCATCGTGGGAAAAACAGACCACACCGGCACCGAGGTCACCTTCCAGCCCGACCCGGAGATGTTCGATGATGTGATTTACAACTATGAGACCCTCCACGAGCGTATGCGTGAAGAGGCATTCCTGAACGCAGGACTGTCCATCACCATCACCGATGCCCGGGAAGACGAGCCGGTGCGGGAGACTATGTGTTACGAGGGTGGTATCCGGGAGTTTGTCACCTGGACGAACAAGAAAAAGACCGTGATCCACGAGGATGTTATTTATATGGCTGGGGCGAAAGGAGATGCCTCCGCGGAGATCGCCCTGCAGTATAATGACGGCTACAATGAATCTTTGCAGTCCTTTGCCAACGATGTGCGTACCCCTGAGGGCGGTATGCACGAGACCGGCTTTAAGACAGCGCTGACCCGGGTGCTCAATGCCTACGGTATGAAAAACGGCATCATCAAGGGAGATGATAAGGTATCCGGCGAGGACTGCCGTGAAGGCATCACCGCCATCATCTCCGTGAAGCTGACCGATGCCCAGTTTGAAGGACAGACCAAGGCAAAGCTGGGAAATGCCTATATCCGCACCTTGGTGGAGCAGATCGTAGGCGATCAGCTTTCTACCTATTTTGAAGAGCATCCTGCCACCGCCAAGATCATTCTGGAAAAGGCGATGATGGCAAACCGCGCCAGAGAGGCTGCCCGGAAGGCAAGAGAAAATGCCCGGCGCAAGACGGGTCTGGAATCCGGGGGTATGCCCGATAAGCTGCAGGACTGTAACGAAAAAGACCCCTCCCTGTGTGAACTTTACATCGTCGAGGGTGACTCCGCTGCCGGCTCTGCCATCCAGGGCAGAGACTCCCGCTTCCATGCGATCCTGGCAATGTGGGGTAAGATGCTGAACGTGGAGAAAGCCCGGGCGGATAAGATCTACGGCAACGAAAAACTCAGTCCCCTGATCATCGCTCTGGGCGGCGGTATCGGAGAAGATTTTGATATTGAGAAGCTGCGCTACCACAAGATCGTCATTATGTCCGATGCGGACGTGGACGGTGCCCATATCCGCACCCTGCTTTTGACCTTCTTCTTCCGCTATATGCGTCCCCTGATCGAAAACGGTTTCATTTACTCCGCCGTGCCGCCCCTGTATAAGCTGAAGCGGGGAAAGACCGAGCGGGTAGCCTATTCCGACGAGCAAAGAGACCAGGTTTCCGCGGAAATGCGTGGCGAGAGCAATGCAAAGGTGGAGGTCTCACGGTTTAAGGGTCTTGGTGAGATGGATCCCCACGAGCTGTGGGAGACCACCATGGATCCCAAAACGCGTACCCTGCGCCGGATCACGCTGGAGGATGCCCGCCGGGCAGACGAGATCTTTACCGTTCTGATGGGCGAGCAGGTCGAGCCTCGTAAGGAATGGATCGAGCATAACGCAAAGTATGCCATTAACATTGACATCTAAGGAGGTGACGCAAATTGGCAAAGCATAATCGTGACTATAAGCCGGAGGATATTTTATTCCCGGATCAGGTGATCACCACCTCCAACCTTGTGGACGAGATGGAGCGCTCTTATATCGAGTACGCCATGAGCGTCATCGTGGGCCGTGCCCTGCCGGATGTGCGGGACGGCTTGAAGCCGGTCCACCGCCGGATCCTGTACACCATGTACGAAAGCGGTCTGACCTCCGATAAACCCTTTAAGAAATCCGCAACCTGCGTCGGCGATGTGCTGGGTAAATACCATCCCCATGGCGACAGCTCTGTATACGATGCCATGGTCCGTCTTGCCCAGAATTTCTCCATGCGCTATGTGCTGGTAGACGGTCACGGCAACTTCGGTGACGTGGACGGTAACCCCGCCGCAGCTTACCGGTATACGGAAGCCCGTATGAGCAAGCTCTCCAACGAGATGTTGCGGGATATCGATAAGGATACGGTGAACTGGGATCCCAACTTTGACGAATCCAGAGAAGAGCCTCGTGTTCTGCCCAGCCGGTTCCCCAACCTGCTGGTCAACGGCTCTACCGGTATCGCAGTCGGTATGGCTACCAACATTCCGCCGCACAATCTGACAGAGGTCATCAATGCCTGCGTGGCCGTGCTGGACGATCCGGAAGTCTCCCTTGCAGATCTGATGGAGCATATCTCCGGACCGGACTTCCCCACCGGCGGCATTATTATGGGTCGCAGCGGCATCCGGGCAGCCTATGCCACAGGACGGGGCAAGGTAGTCGTCCGGGCGAAGACGGAATTCGAGGAATTCGGCAATGACCGCACCCGGATCATTGTTTCCGAGCTCCCCTATCAGGTCAATAAGCGAGAGCTGATCAAGAAGATCGCAGAGCAGGTCAAGGACAAGAAGCTGGAAGGCGTTTCCGACCTGCGGGACGAGACTGACCGGAACGGTATGCGCATCGTCATTGAGCTGAAGAAGGATGCCACAGCACAGGTGGTGCTGAACAATCTGTTCAAGCAGACCGCCCTGCAAAGCAGCTTCGGCATTATTATGCTGGCGCTGGTGGATGACCAGAAGCAGCCCAAGATCCTGTCCCTGCGGCAGATCATCGACGAGTATCTTGCCTTCCAGATGGAAGTGCTGACCCGCCGTACCCAGTACGATCTGAAGAAAGCCCAGGAGCGTGCCCATTTGTTGGAGGGTCTGCTCATCGCTCAGGATAATATCGACGAAGTGATCCGGATCATCCGCTCCGCTTATGACGATGCCAAGGAGAAACTCTGTGAGCGCTTCGGTCTGGATGATGTGCAGGCACAGGCGATTTTGGATATGCGCCTGAAGGCACTGCAGGGTCTGGACAGAGAAAAACTGCAGGCAGAGTACGACGAACTGCAGGAAAAGATCGCTTACTACAACGAACTGCTCTCTGACCCCGTCAAGCTGCAGGCGGTACTGCGGGAAGAACTGATCGCCATCCGGGACAAGTTCGGCGATGACCGGAAGACCGAGATCCAGGAAGTAGAGGATGAGATCGACATTGAAGACCTCATTGCCGAGGAGCAGTGCGTCTTTACCATGACCTCTGCCGGCTATATCAAGCGGACTGCCGCCAGCGAGTATTCCGCCCAGAGCAAGGGTGGTATGGGCAAGAAGGGTATGGCGACCCGTGAGGAGGACTATGTGACCACCGTGTTCACCGCCTCCAGCCACGACCATATCTTCTTCTTCACCAATAAGGGTCGGGTATTCCGGAAGAAGGGCTACCAGATCCCCGAGGCAAGTCGCACCGCCAAGGGTACGAATATCGTCAATATCCTGCAGGTAGAGCCGGGGGAAAAGGTCTCCGTTATGCTCCATACTCGAGACCTCAGCAACGAGGAGCTGTTCCTTACCATGATCACCCGGAACGGTACGGTGAAGCGTTTGGCAGTTTCTGCGCTGAAGAATATTCGTGTCAGCGGTATTCGTGCGCTGACTCTGGACGAGGGCGACGAGCTGATCGAGGTCAAGGAGACCGACGGCAACCAGAAGATCCTCATTGCCACCCGGGAGGGTATGGCTTGCTGCTTTGATGAAAATGATGTCCGCGCTATGGGTCGTACCGCAGTGGGTGTCCGAGGCATCCGTTTGCGGGACGGCGACTATGTGGTTGGCGCTGCCCGGGCAACCGAGGGCAAGACCGTGCTTTCCATTACAGAAAACGGCTTCGGTAAGCGCTCCAGCGTGGAGGATTACCGGATCACCAACCGTGGCTCTATGGGCGTTAAGAACTACGAGGTCACCGAAAAGACCGGTAAGGTGGTGGGTGTCAAGGTAGTCGACGGCAGTGAAGACCTGATGCTCATCACCCAGTCCGGAACCATCATCCGCACCGATGTGGAAGCCATCCGGATCACCGGTCGTGCAGCCCAGGGCGTCATCGTCATGCGCTTTAAGGACGAAGACGACCGGGTCATCGGTATGACCCTGGCGGAAAAGGAAGAAGAATGAAGACCGTAGTGTTATATACGGACGGCGCTTGTTCCGGAAATCCCGGTCCGGGAGGTTGGTGTGCCATCCTAGAGTACAATGGACAGCAGAAAGAGCTGTCCGGCGGCGAGGAGACCACCACCAATAACCGGATGGAGCTGACGGCGGTGATCCGGGGGCTGGAGGCGCTGAAGGAAAGCTGCATCGTCGAGCTGTACGCCGATTCCAAATATGTCATTGACGGATTGGAAAAGGGCTGGGCAAAGCAGTGGCAGAAAAACGGCTGGCGCAAGGCAGATAAAAAGCCTGCCCTGAATCCGGATCTGTGGGAGCAGCTTTTGGCTCTGTCTGACCGGCATGCCCTCCATTACCACTGGGTCAAGGGACACGCGGAAAATCCTATGAACAACCGGTGCGATGAAGTTGCCGTGGCGCAGTGGAAAGCCATCCGAAAAGGAGAATAATATGTATCTTTCCATCGGAAACGATATGGCGGTGCGGGAATCGGCCATCATCGGGATCTTCGATATGGACAACACCTCCACATCCAAACGCACCCGGGCATTTTTGAGCCGGGCGCAGGCGGAGGGAGCAGTGGTTCCCTGTGACGATCTGCCCAAATCCTATGTGGTCACGGCAGAATACGGAATGATCCGGGTGTACGAGACCACCTTGTCCACCGCCACCTTGGAAAAACGGTTAAAGTAAAAGGCAGAAAAATGGCCCCCTCTGATGAGGGGGCTGGATGCCCAAAGGGCAGACTGGGGGAGAGAAATGACTACCCCTCAGTCAAAAATCAAATAGATTTTTGACAGCTCCCCTGACAAGGGGAGCCTTTTTGTTGCGCAAAATGCGTTGCCACTGGGTTTTTTATAGCGTATGAAGGAAATCTTCCAGTCGGTCCAGTCCTTGTGCCAGCACTTCGTCCGAGCAGGCGCAGGAGATGCGGATAAAGCCCTCTGTTCCAAAGCAGCAGCCGGGAACAGCCGCCACACCCGCTTCCTGGATCATCCGGGTGCAGAAGGTGTCAGAATCCATACCGTATTTGCGAATATCCACGAAGCAATAGAATGCACCCCCGGGAGAAGCGACAGAAAGACCCATTTCCCGTAACCGCTTGCAGGCATAGTCTGTTCTGCGGCGGTAGGTTTCTGCAAAATGTGCGGTGTCTGTTTCCAGGGCTGTCAGACAGGCGCTCTGCAAAAATGTGGGGATCGCCGCTACTTCTGCCGCGTGGAGCAGCAAAAGCCGCTGCATCACATCCGCCGGTCCTGCCAGATACCCTACCCGCCAGCCGGTCATGGCATAGGGCTTGGAAAAGCTTTGGCACAGCAGAATTTGAGGACGCAGATCTTTGTCAAGGCTTAAGTCGGGACAGTCTTCCCAGACTAACTGCTGATACACATTGTCGCAGATCACATAGATGGGTTTTCCCAGAACTGCCGCTTTCACCGCCGCCAGGGAATCGGCAGAATAGATCACGCCGGTGGGGTTGTTGGGGGAGTTGAGGATCACCGCTTTGGTCTTGGGGGTGATGACCCCCTCCAGAGCCTCAGCAGTCAGCTGGAAATCAGAACAGGAGGTATCCAGCCGGACTGCTTTCGCCCCTGCTATGGTGACAATGGTCTCATAGAGGGGAAACGCCGGGGTAGGGATCACCACCTCGTCGCCGGGGTTCAAGATGCCCAGCAGGGCGGTAAATAGCGCGCCGGTTGCCCCGGCGGTGATCAAAACTTCCTCATCGGTGCAGGGAAAACCTCTGCGTGTTTCCTTGGCGGCAATGGCAGCGCGAAGCGCCGGAAGTCCCTGATTGGGGGCATAGTGGGTCTGATCCTCCTGCAAAGCCCGGCATGCGGCATCCTTAATAGGCTGAGGCGTGGGGAAGTCCGGCTCGCCGATGGTCAGCAGGATGCAATCGGGGGTTTGCTTTGCCAGATTGGTATACCGGCGGATCCCGCTGCGCTCCAGGGAAGACAGGTTGTTATTGAGTGCAATCATTGATACTTTTCTGCCAGATTTTCAAAGAAATCGGCACCTTTCAGCAGAATGGTCTCGTCGAAATTAAAGGTATCTGCGTGAAGTGCGGGGGTATCGCCAATGCCAAGGAAGAAGAAAACACCGGGCAGGTTTTGTTGATACCAAGAGAAATCTTCGGTGATCATACTGGGCTGTTCCAGTTCTTCAAAATCCGCAAGAGTGCGGATCTTATCATACAGTGCGCCGTCGTTGATCACAGCGGGATAGCCGTCGTTCATAGATACTGAAAAGGTACAGCCGGTGCGATTTTCTACATCTTTGGCGGCGGAAAGGATCCCGTCGCGCAGAGAATAAAATATATCATCCTGGAATGCCCGCAAAGAACCTTCCAACCGGGCGTGACCTGGAATGGCGTTACGGACTGTGCCGCTTTCCAGTTTTCCAAACTTCAAGAGACGAAATACCGATGTCGGCAAAGCCTGCTCTATTTCAGTGACGGTTCGGTAGAACTCCACAGCGGCGGCCAACGCATCGATGCCCTCCTTGGCTTTGGCGATGTGGGCAGACCGACCGGTGATCTCTACATTTACCTCGCAGGAATGACTCAGCATTTCTCCCCTGCGGCTGGCCACCGTGCCTTCAGCCAGACCGGGCCACAGGTGCAATCCGAAAATTGCTTCTACGCCATACTGCCGGAAGATGCCGGTGTCGCAAATATCCTTTGCACCGCCAACGGATTCCTCTGCGGGCTGAAAGACCAGCAGCACATT
Source organism: Faecousia sp. (assembly GCA_045596405.1). Classification (GTDB taxonomy): domain Bacteria; phylum Bacillota; class Clostridia; order Oscillospirales; family Oscillospiraceae; genus Faecousia. The sequence goes on from JAZOCJ010000017.1 coordinate 6,997, forward strand.
CCGGGGAAGGGTCTTCTTTTGATCCAGGCGGCGGGCAAGCTCCAGAAGGATCGCCATATGTCCATCGTGTCCGCAGGCGTGCATCTGCCCCGGATGCTGGGAAGCAAAGGGCAGCTCTGTCTTTTCGGTAATGGGGATAGCGTCCGCATCACTGCGGAAAGCAATGGCGCTGCTTGCCCCGAAGTCAAAAAAGGCGCAGACTGCCCCGGGGATCGGGAAGGAAAGCTGGCAGGATAATTTCTCCAGCGCACCTTTTAAGTATGCAACTGTCTTTGGTAAGTCGCGCTCCAGCTCGGGGATCTGGTGCAGCGCGCGTCTGTCCTTGATGATCTGCATAGGTGTCTCCTCCGGAATAAAGTACTCTTATTATATCGCATTTGTTTTGGAGTGTCAAATTCCGGCTTGTGTTTGGATAAAAAAGGTGTTATGATTAGGGAAAACAGTAAGGAGGCTCCCTATGAACGCACAGGAGATCATTGAATATATCCGCACTTCGGAGAAAAAGACCCCGGTGAAGGTGTATGTATGGGAGAAAGCACCCGTTGATTTTCCCGACTGCAAAGTCTTCCCCTGCGGAGAGGGCTGCAAGATCGTTTTCGGAGATTGGAAGGCAGTCGCCCCGGTGTTGGAAGCAAACACAGAAAAGATTTCCCACGTGGAGATCGAAAATAACTGTCGCAACTCTGCCATCCCCATGCTGGATATGAAGAATATTCCCGCTCGGATCGAGCCCGGTGCGATTATTCGGGAGCAGGTGGAGATCGGTGCAAATGCAGTCATTATGATGGGCGCGATCCTCAATATCGGCGCGGTGGTCGGCGAAGGAACGATGATCGATATGGGCGCAGTTTTAGGCGGACGCGCCACGGTGGGCAAGAACTGCCATATTGGTGCCGGTGCAGTGCTGGCGGGTGTGATCGAGCCGGCGTCTGCTACCCCGGTGATCGTGGAGGATAATGTTTTGGTGGGCGCTAACGCTGTGGTCATCGAGGGCTGCCGCATCGGACACGATGCTGTTGTTGCTGCCGGAGCTATTGTTGTTTCGGATGTTGCCCCCAATACGGTGGTGGCAGGCTGCCCCGCCCGGGTCATTAAGGTCAAGGACGAGGCCACCGCCTCCAAGACAGCGTTGGTAGACGCTCTGCGGGAACTGTAAAACCACACCGCACATTTTTTGGCTATGGGAATATCTTGGAATGAGCGGCAAAGCCGCCAAAAAATTTCTGGAGGTATTCTTTATGTGGAACAATGGCTTCTGTGGTAACAACTGCTGGTGGATCATCATTCTGATCCTGTTGTTCTCCTGCTGCGGCAACAACGGTGCCGCATACGGCAACAACGGCTGCGGGTGCGGCTGCGACAACGATCGCTGCGGCTGCTGCTAAGCACTAAAAGGTGGGCGCCCCAAACGGGGCGCCCTTATTTTTATAAAATTTTCCGAAAAATTCTTGACTTTCCCAACAAAAGCCTATATAATACACTAGCCTGCGTATGCGGGCATATCCTTGCTCCCGGCGCGACCGGGGGCCTAACGTCCAAAAGGAGGTGCAAACAACATGGCTAAGATCACCGGTAAGTACGAGGCGCTCTATATCATCGACCCTGCACAGGGCGAGGAGGGCATCGCCGCACTTGTGGAAAAGTTCAAGGCAATGGTGGAGGCGGAGGGAACCCTGTCCAACGTGGATGAGTGGGGCAAGCGTCGTCTGGCCTATCCCATCAACGATCTGAATGAGGGCTACTACGTTCTGATGAACTTCGAGTCCAAGCCCGAGTTCCCTGCAGAGCTGGAGCGTGTGATGAAGATCACCGAAGGCGTCCTGCGCTGCCTGACCACCGCTGTGGAAGAGTAAGGAGGAACTGCCATGCTCAACCACATCACCATCATGGGTCGTCTGACCCGTGACCCCGAGCTTCGCCGGACCGGCAGCGGTGTCGCTGTTGCCAGTTTTTCTGTTGCAGTCGACCGTGACTTCAGCGGAAGAGACGGCGGAGAAAAGGAAACCGATTTCATTGACTGTGTCGCTTGGCGTAATACCGGAGAATTTGTCTCCAAGTACTTCACCAAGGGCTCTATGATCGTGGTTTCCGGTCGGCTCCAGATTCGTTCCTGGACCGATAAGGAAGGCAACAAGCGCCGTACTGCTGAAGTCGTTGCGGACAATGTCTACTTCGGCGAGAGCAAGCGCAGCGACAGTGGCAATTCCGGTTTCGGAGCAGCCCCCGCAGCGCCCGCATTCGGCGGCTATTCTGCGCCGGCTTCTTCTCCTGCATCCGATTTCGCGATGTTGGACGATGATGACGCACAGCTGCCCTTCTGATTTCTGAACTTTTCTACAAATGCTTATGAAGGAGGTTAATCCCATGGCTAACGAACAGCGTGTTCGTCCCCGCAAGCGCAAGAAGGTATGTGCTTTCTGCGTAGATAAGGTGACCAGCATCGATTACAAGGATACTGCAAAGATCCGCCGTTATCTGTCCGAGCGTGGCAAGATCCTGCCCCGCCGCACCACCGGCACTTGTGCAGCGCACCAGCGCAACCTGACTACCGCTATTAAGCGCGCTCGTCAGATCGCTCTGCTGCCCTACGTTGCAGACTAATGTTTGATAAAAATCTCCCGGAACAAACTGTTCCGGGAGATTTTTTATTCAGTTCGTGCCATAGAGAGCTGCCGAAGGAGCATCCAGAAAATGTCACTCCACCGAAGCCGTGCCACCGCTTCCTCTGCAACCAGCGGAATCTGTGCCAGGATCTGTTCTCCTGCCTTGATGGTCATCGTTCCAAGACGCTGCCCCTTGCTCACCGGGGCGCTGACCTCCGGGTCAAGATCTACTTGGGTATTTACCGAATTGCGCTGTGCTTTATCGATAAGCAGAGCATCCTTGCTGTTGGGAACGGCGTTGACGCTGTCCGCGACACCCAGCTTCACCGGCACGGTGGTGTTGTCGGTCAGTTCGGGACTCACCAGCGCGTAGTTGGCAAAGCCGTAATCCAGCATAGATTTGCAGGCGGCAAAGCGCTCCTTGGAGGTCTCGCAGCCCATAACTACGGCAACCAGCTCCATCCCCTCCCGCATGGCAGAGGCAGACAGGCAATAGCCCGCTGCGGAGGTGAAGCCGGTTTTCAGACCGGTAGCGCCGGAATAAAAGCGGACCATTTTATTGGTGTTGGACAGACCGAATGTGCCGTCCCGGACGGTGTCCATCCAGATGGTGGTGTATTTTTTGATGTCCGGATGATACTTCAGCAGTTGCCGGGACATCACCGCAATATCATAAGCGGAGGTCTTGTGATTTTTGGCATTTTCGTCATCGTCAAGACCCGTGCAGTTAACAAAATGGGTGTCCTGCATGCCCAGTTCTTTCGCCCGGGCGTTCATACTGTCCACAAAGGCCGCTTCGCTGCCGGCAATGTGCTCTGCCATGGCGCAGGCACAGTCGTTGGCAGAGGAGACGGCGATGGACTTGACCATATCGGATACCGACATGGTCTCTCCCACTTTCAGGAAGATCTGGCTGCCCCCTTTGGCAGCGGCGGCTTCCGAGGTGGTGACGGTGTCGTTCCAGCCGATGCGCCCGGAATCAATGGCTTCCATAATTAGAAGCATCGTCATAACTTTTGTCACGCTTGCCGGTGCTAACGGGGTGTGGGAATTGGATTCATAAAGAACCGTTCCGGTCTCCACATCCATAAGCAGGGCGCTCTTGGCTGGGATATTCAGCTCTACCGCCCCTGCCTGCAGGGGGAGCATCCCCACCAGCAAACAAACAATAACGACTAACCAACCCAAGCGCTTCATAGTGACCCCTCCCAAGCTTTGTGGTCTAACTTATGAAGCCCGTCCGTCAGTTATTCGCAAAATGACGGAATAAATTGCTTGTCTGCGGAGGCGGCGTCCTGAGTAAAGCCGGTCAGCCCGTTTAAGTACATCCAGCTCAAAACGGCATCGTACTCTTCCTCGGTCACTGTCCGGTCAAGAGGTGCAGGAAGACCGGGGATGGGCGTATACTGCCGCATAAGGCTCACAAGCACTTCCCTAGGTGCGAAGGACTCACCGATCCAGTCTAACACCCGCAGAGAATTTTCGATATACCCCGGCAGGATCAAGTGGCGGATGATCACGCCCCGGATGAGCTTTCCATCCCGGTATTGGGGAGGACCTACCTGCTTGACCATCTCCCGGATCGCCCGGGCGGCTATGGAGAAATAATCCGGAGCGCAGGACAGAGACTTGGCAAGTGTCCCGTCGGCGTATTTCATATCCGGCAGATAAATGTCCACCTTACCCGCCAGTGCCCGGATGGTCTCGATGCGTTCATAGCCGCCGCAGTTATAAATCACCGGCACAGGCAGTGGCTGCTCCAAAGCAGGCAAAATCGTGGGAAGGTATTGGGTAGGGGTCACCAGATCGATATTTTCCGCACCTTGCCCGATCAGCGCCTCCATCATACGGCGAAGCGCCGGGGCGTCCACGGGTGTTCCCACAGGCGTGCGGCTGATGGCGTGATTCTGGCAGTAGCAGCAGCCCAGGGTGCAGCCGCCAAAAAAGAGCGCTCCGCTGCCGCCATCGCCTGCCAGCACCGGCTCTTCCCAGTGGTGCAGGATGGCTTTTGCTACCAGTGCGGTATCGGGGCAGCCGCAGAAGCCGGTCTCTCCCGCGGAACGGTCCACACCGCATTGCCGGGGACACAATTTGCAGTTTACATAACTCATAAAATAAAATCCTTCTTGTGAGGGATGATGAAAATGGCTGTGCCTTGTGTGACACAGCCATTTTTAACCGTTATCAGCCAAAAACGCTCAGCAGGAAGCCTGCGGCAATGGCAGAGCCGATGACACCTGCCACATTGGGGCCCATAGCGTGCATTAGCAGGAAGTTGGAGGGGTTGGCCTTCTGTCCTTCCTTGTTGGCCACACGGGCAGCCATAGGAACGGCGGAAACGCCGGCAGAGCCGATCAGCGGATTGACCTTACCCTTTGTCAGCTTATACATCAGAACGCCACCCAGCAGACCGCCGCAGGTGGACAGCACAAATGCAGCCACGCCCAGCACCACGATGGAAAGGGTTTTGACCGTCAGGAATGTAGAGCCAACCATTGTTGCGCCTACGGACAGGCTCAGCAGAATGGTGATGATGTTCATCAGCGCATTCTGTGCGGTGTCGGACAGACGGTCGGTGACGCCGGTCTCCTTTAAGAGGTTACCCAGCATCAGGCAGCCGATCAGGGGCGCGGTATCCGGCAGCAGCAGCGCTACGAACAGAGTGACCACGATGGGGAACACGATCTTCTCGGTCTTGGACACATTGCGGGTCTGCTCCATCTTGACCTTTCGCATCTCGGGGGTGGTCAGCAGCTTCATAAAGGGCGGCTGGATCAGGGGGATCAGCGCCATATAGGAGTAAGCTGCCACAGCGATGGCACCCAGCAGGTGGGGAGCAAGCTTGCTGGTCAGGAAAATTGCGGTAGGACCGTCAGCGCCGCCGATGATACCGATGGAGGCAGCTTCCGGACCGCTAAAGCCCAGCAAGACAGCACCCAGGAAGGCGGCAAACACGCCCATCTGGGCGGCAGCGCCCAGCAGAAGGCTCTTGGGATTACTGTGCAGAGGACCGAAGTCGGTCATAGCGCCAACGCCCAGGAAGATCAGACAGGGGTAAATACTGGTCTTGACACCGATATAGAAGAAATCCAGCAGACCGCCTTCCTTCAAGATCGTGCCATAGGAGTGATAATCGGCATGGTTGGCATCCATAAAGTTGGTCCACAGCTCCTGGTTGTAAAGACCTGCGCCGGGCAGATTTGCCAGGATACAGCCGAAGGCGATGCCACACAGCAGCAGCGGTTCAAATTTCTTTACGATGGCAAGATACAGCAGCACACAGCCGATGACGAGCATCACAAGATTCTGCCAGCCGCTATTGGCAAGGAAGCCGGAGATGATTGCGGCAAAGCCGCTGTCATTCCACAGTTTCAGCAGAGTTTCACCAATATTCATCACTCTACCTCCTTAATGGAAATAAAACGCAGCTCGTTGATGGGCTTGCCCATCTTGTCAGCCACAATGGCCATCAGCATAGCAGCGGTTTTGGGCTCTACGTTATGCAGCTTCAGCTGGCCGGCAGAGCCGGGTGCAGCCTTCAGCTCGGGGGGAGCAAAAGGTTTTTCGACAACAGCGATGGGCTGGTTTTTCTTTTCTCCTGCGGTGAAAAGTTTGCTAAAGAGGATCGTAACGATCAGCAGCAGGATCAGTCCGAAGAAAACCACCATATAACCCAAAATGGCACAAATACCGGCATCAGCCAGAGAAATATTTTGCAGTGTGGTTGCGAGCATAGTATCTCCCTCCTTGGGATAGTATTTCGGGAACCGAATCCGGAGGATCCGGTTCCCGATAAATCATTTGTCAGAAAACAGCCAGTTGATCAGCATAGTGGTAAGGATGATCATGCCGATCACCACGAAGATCACCAGCATACCAACGCCCATATGCTTCAAGTTTTCCACAAAAGCCATGGGGTTGAACTGGAAAGAGGTATTTGTCAGAAGATTCACGATTTAACCTCCCATAAGCTTTGCGGCAATATTCAGAATAATGCCGCCGGCAATGACAGATGCGATCTGACCGGAAACGTTGACGCCGATGGAGTGCATCAGCAGGTGGTTCTGGGGATCTTCTGCCAGCCCCATTTTATGTACGATTCTGCCGGACATGGGGAAGGCGGAAATACCGGCCGCACCGATCATCGGGTTGACCTTCTTCTTCATAAACAGGTTCAGAAGCTTTGCGAACAGCACGCCGCCGGCGGTGTCCACAATGAAGGCGATCAGACCCAGACCCATGATCAGCAGGGTGTCCACCTTCAGGAACTTGTCTGCCACCATATTGAAGGCTACGGAAATGCCCAGGAAGATGGTGATCAGGTTTGCCAACACATTCTGGGCGGTGTCGGACAGGCTGTCCAGCACGCCGCACTCCCGGATCAGGTTACCGAACATCAGGAAACCGATTAGCGCAGTGGCATCGGGGACGATGGCAGAGGCGACAACGGTGATGATGATGGGGAACATAATGCGGGTGGTCTTGCTGACAGATTTCTGCTCGTAGGGCATCCGGATCATGCGTTCCTTCTTGGTGGTCAGAGCCTTAATGACGGGAGGCTGGATTACAGGCACCAGAGCCATATAGGAGTAGGCTGCCACGGTGATAGCGCCCACATACTGAGAGCCCAGCTTGTTGGCAACGGCAATGGAGGTAGGACCGTCCGCCGCGCCGATAATGGCGATGGAGAAGAAGTCCCGGAAATCGGGGAAGAAGATGCTTGCCATACTCAGGGTGAAGAAAATACCGAACTGAGCGGCAGCACCGAAGAGCATCAGCTTGGGGTTGGTCAGCAGAGGACCGAAGTCGATCATAGCGCCGATGCCGATGAACAGCAGCAGCGGGAACAGCTCGTTGGCGATGCCGGCATTATACAGCTCCTGGATCGGACCTACCAGAGCGGTAGAGCCGGGGATGTTCACCAGGATCGTGCCCAGACCCATAGGCAGCAGCAGAGACGGCTCCATCTCTTTCTTGATGGCGAGATAGATCAGCAGGCAGCCAAGCAGGATCATTACGATGTCCTGCCACTGGAACTGCAGCAGATTCTCGTAAAGAATTTCCATTCTTTACCTCCTTAGCCGATCACGACCAGCGGATCACCGGAGGACACGGAAGCACCCTTGGAAGTGACGACCTGAGTGATTGTGCCGTCCTTGGGGGCAGTGATGTCGTTTTCCATTTTCATAGCTTCCAGCACGCACAGCACATCGCCGGCCTTCACAGCCTGACCGGCAGTGACATTGACCTTGATGATGGTGCCGGGCATAGGAGCGGCGACTGCTTCGCCGGCACCGGTTACAGCAGGAGCGGCAGCGGGAGCTGCGGCAGGAGCGGCAACAGGAGCAGCCACAGGTGCTGCAGCGGGTGTGGGTGCGTAGGCTTCATATTCGTCCAGCAGCATTGCCTTGCCGGCTTCTACCTCGACCTCGTAGGTACGTCCGTTGAGAGTTACTTTGTATTTCATAATTACTTGACCTCCTTAATGGAAATAAAGCGCAGTTCGTTGATGGGCTTGCCCAGCTTGTCAGCGATGATCGCCATAAGCATAGCGGCGGTTTTCGGCTCGGTATCGTACAGCTTCACCTTGCCGGCGCTGCCGGGGGCAGCGGGAATTTCTGCAGGCCGGACGGGAATTTCTTCCACGACCACATTGGCGGCTTTTTTGTTGGAAATTGCCTTGCGGATTACTGCAATTACTACTACAATTGCCAGTGCAGCGACCAGGCTGATTGTTAGGATGTTGTCCAGCGTGGTGGGAGCGGCGGATGTTAAGAACATATCGTTCCCCCCTTAGGCTTCGGTGATGGTATAGGTTACTTCGTTCTCTTCCTTGGCTTTCCGGTCCTCGAAGAACTTCTCAGCCAGGTTGGGGAATGCGATGTAGCTCAGCACATCCTCGTCGGACTTGGCAAGCTCACCCAGCTGTGCCCGGGTCTTCTCCACAACAGGCTCAAGAGAATCTGCATAGCGACCCTCGATGGGCTTCTCGTCGCCCAGGATCTGTGCCTTGATCGCCTCGTCGATGGGAGCGGGGGTAGTGCCGTATTCGCCGCGGCAGTAAGCCTTGATCTCCTTGGAGACCTTCTTATAGCGCTCACCCTGCAGCACGTTGGTAACTGCCTGCACGCCCACCATCTGAGAGGTGGGAGTGACCAGAGGAGGATAGCCCAGATCTGCACGGACCTTGGGAGTCTCCAGCAGAGCCTCATCAAACTTATCCAGTGCGTTCATCTGCTTGAGCTGACTGAGCAGGTTGCTCAGCATACCGCCGGGGATCTGGTAGGTCAGGCACTGGGTGTCGGTAGCCATAGACTTGGGCATCAGTGTGCCGTCTGCCAGGAACTCATCCCGGATGCCCTTGAAGTAATCAGCCATCTTCTTGGTGCACTTGTCGTCCAGGTCCACCTCGTAGCCCAGCTGACGCAGTGCGTAAGCCATGGTCTCGGTGGCGGGCTGGGAAGTACCGCCGGAGAAGGGAGAGATGGCGGTGTCGATGATGTCAACACCGGCTTCCACGGCCTTCAGATAGGTCATAAATGCCAGGCCGGTGGTGGAGTGGGTGTGCAGGTCGATGGGCAGATCCACAGCGTCCTTAATGGCAGAGACCATATCGTAGGCTTCCTGGGGGCCCATAATGCCTGCCATATCCTTAATACAGATGGTGGAGGCGCCCATTTCCTTCAGCTCCTTGACCATCTCCACGTATTTGGCGTGGGTGTGGACAGGAGAGGTGGTGTAGGAGATGGTACCGGAGGCGATAGCGCCTGCCTTGACGGTGGCTTCCATAGCGACCTTCAGGTTGTTCACATCGTTCAGTGCGTCGAAGATGCGGATCACATCGATACCGTTCTCCACAGCCTTAGCCACAAACAGCTTTACAAAATCATCGGGGTAGTGGGAGTAGCCCAGAACATTCTGGCCCCGCAGCAGCATCTGCAGCTTGGTGTTGGGCATTGCCTTGCGGATCTTGCGCAGACGCTCCCAGGGATCTTCATTCAGGTAGCGCAGGCAGACATCAAAGGTTGCACCGCCCCAGCACTCGGCGGCATAGTAGCCAGCCTTGTCGATGGTCTCGAGCATAGGCTCGAACTTCTCGAAGGGCAGGCGGGTTGCGATGAGAGACTGATTGGCATCACGCAGAACAGTCTCCACAAACTGTACTTTTCTTGCCATATTAAAAAACCTCCGGTTAAATAATTTATGAGAATGCTGAAGCATCCAGTGGCTTAAGGGGTGATTTTTATGCTGTATTTTTATAAAAATCCCAATCTCCACCAAATACAGTTTAACATATAAATACAAAAATGTAAATACGGTTTCGCAGAAAAAATAAGGGATACGGCAGCCATAAAACTGAAGAATTTTATTGATTTTTATTTACAGATGGTGTATGATATAATCGCAAATTATAGGATACCCAATCGATGGCTGGGAAAACCCGGTCAAACCGTGGGGTATTACTTTATGAATGAAAGAGGTTATTATAATGGCAAAGATCGATCTGAGCAAGTATGGCATTACCGGTACTACCGAGATTGTCTACAATCCCTCCTACGAAGAGTTGTTCGTAGCAGAGACCGACCCCGCGCTGGAAGGCTTCGATAAGGGTCAGGTTACTGAGCTGGGTGCAGTGAATGTGATGACCGGTATCTACACCGGCCGTTCCCCCAAAGACAAGTTCATCGTTATGGACGACACCTCCAAGGACACCGTGTGGTGGACTTCCAAGGAGTTCGCAAACGACAACAAGCCCGCTTCTGTTGAGGCGTGGAATGCTTGTAAGGAGCTGGCTCTGAAGCAGCTGTCCAACAAGAAGCTGTACGTAATGGATCTGTTCTGCGGCACCAACCCCGACTCCCGTATGGCAATCCGCTTTATCGTGGAAGTGGCATGGCAGGCGCATTTTGTTAAGAATATGTTCATCACTCCCACCGAGGAAGAGCTGAAGAACTTTGAGCCCAACTTCGTGATCTACAACGCTTCCAAGGCTAAGGTTGAGAACTTCAAGGAGCTGGGTCTGAACTCCGAGACTGCGGTTCTGTTCAATCTGACCAGCCGCGAGCAGGTCATTCTGAACACCTGGTACGGCGGTGAGATGAAGAAGGGTATGTTCTCCATGATGAACTACTACCTGCCTCTGAACGGCATGGCTTCCATGCACTGCTCCGCCAACACCGATATGAACGGCGAGAACACCGCTCTGTTCTTCGGTCTGTCCGGCACCGGCAAGACCACCCTGTCCACCGATCCCAAGCGTCTGCTCATCGGCGACGACGAGCACGGCTGGGACGACAACGGCGTGTTCAACTTCGAGGGCGGCTGCTATGCGAAGGTCATCAACCTGGATCCTGAATCCGAGCCCGATATTTACAACGCCATTAAGCGCAATGCGCTGCTGGAGAACGTGACTGTGGATGAAAACGGCAAGTGTGACTTTGCTGACGGCTCTGTCACCGAGAACACCCGCGTGTCCTACCCCATCAACCATATCGAGAAGATCGTTCGCCCCGTGTCCGCAGGCCCTGATGCTCAGAACGTTATTTTCCTGTCCGCGGATGCGTTCGGCGTTCTGCCTCCCGTTTCTATCCTGACTCCCGAGCAGACCAAGTACTACTTCCTGTCCGGCTTCACCTCCAAGCTGGCCGGCACTGAGCGCGGCATCACCGAGCCCACCCCCACCTTCTCCGCTTGCTTCGGCGCAGCCTTCCTGGAGCTGCATCCCACCAAGTACGGCGAGGAGCTGGTCAAGAAGATGGAGAAGTCTGGCGCAAAGGCTTACCTGGTCAACACCAAGTCGGAGGCCAAGCGGTCTTAGGAAGACAACCACTGGATTCAACTCCTTGGCTCACAGAACGACATGGCTACGATCCGACTTGGAGCTGCATCCCACCAAGTACGGCGAGGAGCTGGTCAAGAAGATGGAGAAGTCGGGCGCCAAGGCTTATCTGGTCAACACCGGTTGGAACGGCACCGGCAAGCGCATCTCCATCAAGGACACCCGCGGTATCATCGACGCCATTCTGGACGGTTCCATCCTGAAGGCTGAGACCAAGACCATTCCCTATTTTGGTTTTGAGGTTCCTACCGCTCTGCCCGGCGTGGATCCCAACATCCTGGATCCCCGCGATACTTACGCTGACGCTGCCGAGTGGGACACCAAGGCTCAGGACCTGGCTTCCCGCTTCGTGAAGAACTTCGTGAAGTACACCGGAAACGAGACCGGCAAGGCTCTGGTGGAAGCCGGCCCCAAGGTGTAATTGTTTCTCATCTTATTACAATGTAAAACGGAGAACCGCATAAGTGCGGTTCTCCGTTTTCAGCGAGCAGATATATAATCAAACTCTCACCCATGAAGAAGGAGGAGCTAACATGAAAATCGCAGTTACTTACGCAAATGGCCAGATCTTTCAGCACTTTGGACATACCGAACAATTCAAGGTGTATGAGATCGAAAACGGAAAAATTAAAACCGCC
>JAZOCJ010000018.1:0-11089 GCA_045596405.1 Faecousia sp.
ACGTCCTTCAAAAGCTCCTTTTCCAGACGGTCCCGGATGTTCCGGGAGGTGACGAATTTGCCTTCCTTGCCCGCAAAGGGAGAATCGTTCACCGCAAAGGTCATTTCGATGGTGGGGTCGCTGATCTTCACAAAGGGCAGGGGTTCTGTCGCCTCGGGGGCGCACAGGGTGCGTCCGATGGTAATGTCAGACATACCCGAAAGGGCGACGATCTCGCCGGCAGAGGCTTCCTGAATGGGGTTCTTGCCAAGACCGTCATATTCGTACAGGGCGACGACCTTTCCCTTTTGCTTCACCTCGGGATCGTGGAAGTCGCAGATGGTTACTTCCTGGTTGACCTTGATGGTGCCGCGCTCTACCCGACCCACGGCGATCCGACCCACATATTCATTATAATCAATGGAGGACACCAGCATTTGCAGCGGGGCATCCTTGTCCCCGGTGGGAGAGGGGATATAATTGACGATGGTCTCAAACAGGGGCACAAGGTCCGTGCCCACTTCGTCCGGACCGTATGCGGCAGTGCCCTGCCGACCGGAGCAGAAGACGGTGGGAGAGTTGAACTGCTCGTCGGTGGCGTTCAGGTCCAGCAGCAGCTCCAGAACTTCGTCCATCACCTCGTTGATCCGGGCATCGGGCTTGTCGATCTTGTTGACCACCACGATGACCTTGTGACCCAGCTCCAGTGCTTTTTGCAGCACGAACCGGGTCTGGGGCATAGGACCTTCCGCGGCGTCCACCAGCAGCAGCACGCCGTTGACCATTTTCAAAATACGCTCCACCTCGCCGCCGAAATCCGCGTGACCCGGGGTGTCGACAATGTTGATCTTCACATCTTTATACTGGACGGCGGTATTTTTCGCCAGAATGGTAATACCGCGCTCTCGCTCCAGATCGCCGGAGTCCATGACCCGGTCTACGGTGGCTTGGTTTTCGCGGTAAATGCCGCCCTGCTTCAGCATCTCGTCCACCAGGGTGGTCTTACCGTGGTCAACGTGAGCGATGATAGCTACATTACGAATATTCTCCTGAGAAGGCATGCACAGGTCTCCTTTGTTGAAAAATTTCCTCTAACATAACAGTATAGCATATGAAACCAATGTGTGCAACCAATTTGTGCATATTTCTGGAGATTAGGGGTTGCCTGCTGTGGGAAAGTGTGGTAAAATTTAAGTAACCGCCAAGACGGGATAACAAAGGAGGTTGATGTTATGAAATGTGGATTTAGCAAGAAAGTCATCACACCGCCGCTGGGCGCGCCGATGCTTGGGTACTACACCGAGCGGCTGGCAAAGGGCGTCATTGACGACCTGTATGTCCGTTCCACGGTGTTTGATGATGGAAAAATAAAAGCAGCGGTGATCGAGGCGGATGTGTGTCTGCTTTCTGAGGAAACCTGCGATAAATTTAAGCAGGCGGTGGCGCAAAGCTGCGGTATGCCGGAAAACGCAGTTTTCATTTCCTGTAACCATACCCATACTGGTCCGATGACTGCAAAGGACTTCGCTTCCGACAAGGTGCCGGATCCTGCCTATATGGATCTGCTGAAAAATGCAATGGTAACGGCAACCGCCGAGGCGATCGAGGATCTGAAGCTTGCCCGTTTCTTTACTATCGATACCCAGGCGAAGGGAATATCTTTCGTTCGCCGCTACCGGCTGAAGGACGGCACCAGCAAGACCAATCCCCAACCCCTGGATCCCAACATTGACCACGCTTGGGATACGCCTAACGAGACGGTTAAGCTTCTGAAGATCGTCCGTGAGGGTGCAGGCGATATCCTGCTGGTCAACTTCGGCACACACTCTGATACCCTCGGTGGAGATTACATCAGCGCAGACTACTCCGCATATCTCTGTGCCGCTCTGGAGGGCGCGATCCCCGGAAGCCACTGTATGTTCGTTTTGGCACCCCAGGGCGATGTGAACCACCACGACCCCTCCCGCCCCAAGCGGGGACACGTGATCTCCGAGAGAGCGGAAGAGGACCTCAAAGAGAAAGCTGCCCACGCCCGATATATGGGACGAGTCATTGCCGGCAATGTGCTGGCGGTCTACGACAGAGCTGTAGAGATCCCCACCGGCGACATCCGCTTCGGCAAGATCGCAGTGGATGTTCCTTCCCATCAGGAGAATGACAAGCTGGAACACGCGATCGAGATCAACGATCTGTACGAACAGTACGGTCGCGAGGAACTTTCCAGGATCCGCCCCGGCGAGAGCATTGCAGAGGCTCGGCGGATCATTAGACTGAAGGACGGACCGGAAAGCTTCCGCTTCCACCTGTCTGCACTGCGGATCGGTGATTTTGTATTCGCAGGCTTCCCCGGAGAGCCCTTTACCCAGATCCGCAATGCTGTGGAGGAGAGGACACCGTTTGAAAACACGATGGTCTGCGCGCTGGTCAACGGCAGCGGCGGATACTTCCCGTCTACGGAAGCATACAGCCAGGGCGGCTATGAGGTCCAGACCTCCGCGTTTGCTCCTGGTGTGGCAGAGATCCTGGTGGACGGTATGCTCCAATTGCTCGAGACACTGAAATAACCTGCAAAGCCGCGCCGCATTTTTTGCGGCGCGGCTTTATAAAATGTGGGGGAAAATCCTTGACCGCGCCCGAAAGCTGTGGTATACTGTTGGGTAACAATTATACAAAACTATCGGGAGGTAAATTCAATGGCTTATTATTATTCCGAACCCAGCCACACCTTCAGCGAGTACCTGCTGATCCCTGGGTACACATCCGAAGATTGCGTTCCTGATCGGGTTTCTCTGCGCACCCCGCTGACCAAGTATCGCAAGGGCGTGGAAGAGCCTGCCATCAGTCTGAATATTCCTATGACCTCTGCCATTATGCAGTCGGTCTCCAATGATTCTCTGGCCATCGCTCTGGCAAAGGAGGGCGGACTGAGCTTCATTTTCGGCTCTCAGTCTATTGAATCCCAGGCGGCTATGGTCGCCAAGGTCAAGAGCCACAAGGCAGGCTTTGTGGTATCTGCCTCCAACCTGACCCCGGAGAACACTCTGGCGGATGTGCTGGCGCTGAAGGAAAAGAACGGCTTCTCCACCGTCGCCATCACTGAGGACGGCACGGCTACCGGCAAGCTTCTGGGTATCGTCACTAGCCGTGACTACCGTGTGAGCCGTATGGATGTGAACGAGAAGGTGGCAAGCTTTATGACCCCCCGGGCAAAGCTGATCACCGCTCCTGCAGAGACCACTCTGAAGGAAGCCAACGACATCATTTGGGAGCACAAGCTCAACAGCCTGCCCATTGTGGATGCCAACGATCATCTGATGTATTTCGTGTTCCGCAAGGACTACGCCTCCCACAAGGCTAACCCCCAGGAGCTGCTGGACGATAAGAAGCGGTATCTGGTAGGCGCGGGCATCAATACCCGTGACTACGCTACCCGTATCCCCGCCCTGCTGGAAGCCGGCGCGGATGTGCTGTGTATCGACTCCTCCGAGGGCTACACCTGCTGGCAGTCCAAGACCATCGCCTGGGTGCGTGAGAACTACGGCGATTCCGTAAAGATCGGCGCGGGCAATGTGGTGGACCGGGACGGCTTCCTGTTCCTGGCAAAGGCGGGTGCGGACTTTGTGAAGGTCGGCATCGGCGGCGGCTCCATCTGCATCACCCGTGAGACCAAGGGCATCGGCCGCGGACAGGCTACCGCACTGATCGGGGTTGCGGCTGCCCGTGATGAGTATTTCAAAGAGACCGGCATTTATGTGCCCATCTGCTCCGACGGCGGCATCGTCCACGATTATCATATGACCCTTGCCCTGGCTATGGGCGCAGACTTTATGATGTTGGGTCGTTACTTTGCCCGGTTTGACGAGTCTCCCACACCCAAGGTCATGGTCAACGGTGCATATATGAAAGAGTACTGGGGCGAAGGCTCTAACCGCGCCCGGAACTGGCAGCGCTACGATTTAGGCGGCGCAAGCAAGCTGACCTTCGAAGAGGGCGTTGACTCCTACGTCACCTACGCCGGCTCCCTGCACGACAATGTGGAGGCAAGCCTGTATAAGGTCAAGAGCACTATGTGCAACTGCGGCGTGATCACCATCCCCGATCTGCAGAGAGATGCCAAGCTGACGCTGGTCTCCTCTGTGTCCATCGTTGAGGGCGGCTACCACGACGTGACCCTGCGGTCTACCAACCCTGTAAAATAAAACAAAAGGGCGTACTGCAATTGCAGTACTCCCTTTTTACGCCCTAAGTTTGGAAAAATCGTTGCAACTGTTGTTGCGGTCTGCTATAATAGCAGCAGACAGATTACGGAAGCGGGTGAAAAAATGCGCGCCAGATCCGATTATATCGCGGTTTTTGATTCCGGGGTCGGTGGGATCAGTGTCCTGCGGGAGCTTGTCCGGCTGATGCCCGAAGAAAAATACTTATATTTCGGCGATTCTGCCAACGCACCCTACGGCAGCCGCACCACGGAGCAGATCCGGGAGCTGACAATGGAGGCAGTGGAAGCGTTGCTGGAACGGGGCGTAAAGGCGCTGGTGGTGGCGTGCAATACGGCGACCTCTGCCGCCATTGATCTGCTGCGCAGCCGGTATCCGGATCGGATCATTATCGGCATCGAGCCTGCCCTGAAGGTGGCGGCGGACCGCTTCCCCGGTGGACATATTGGCGTGATGGCCACAACCGTGACCCTGCGGGAGGAAAAGTTTGTGCATCAGATGTCCCGTTTTTCCGATCTGCAGGTCAGCACCATCCCCGTGCCGGGGCTGGTAGAGCTGGTGGAGGCAGGAAAAGCGGACGCGCCGGAGACGGAAGCGCTGCTTCGCTCTGTGCTGACGCCCTTTGTCGGCAAGCTGGATGCGGTGGTACTGGGATGCACCCACTACCCCTTTGCCGCCCCGCTGATCTCCAAGATCCTGGGAGAGGAAACAGTGCTGCTGGACGGCGGAGAAGGCACAGCCCGGGAGACTCGCCGGAGACTACAGTGCGCAGGTTTGCTGTGGGACGGTCCGGGAGAGGTGCAGATGGAAAACAGTCTTCACGACCCTGAGATCCTGAAGCTTTCCATGGCACTTTTGAAGGGGGAGGCATAACGATGGATGATATTTTGGTGATCGGCATCGCCGGAGGCAGCGGCAGCGGAAAAACCACCCTGGTGAAGAATTTGATCCAGCGCTTTGGGGATGTTGTTACGGTGATCAGCCACGATAATTACTATAAGCGCCGGGACGATCTTACTTATGAGGAGCGGTGCAAGGTCAATTACGATGAGCCTGCCGCCTTTGACACCGACCTGATGGTGCAGCAGCTGGATCAGCTTCGCCGGGGACAGGTCATCGATTGCCCGGTGTATGATTTTACAATTCATAACCGCAGCGGGGAGACGACTCGCATCGTTCCCGGACGGGTGATCATCGTGGAGGGCATCCTGATCTTTGCCGACAAGGCGTTGCGGGAGCTGATGGACATCCGGATCTTTGTGGATACGGATGCAGATATCCGCCTTTGCCGCCGGATCAAGCGGGATGTAAACAAGCGGGGCAGAAGTCTGGAATCGGTACTGACCCAATATCAGCAGACTGTAAAACCCATGCACGAAAAATATGTAGAACCGAGCAAAAAGTACGCCGATCTGGTCGTACCCGAGGGTGGCAAGAATACCATCGCTCTGGATATGATCGTTGGTCGCATCCAGCGCGCTTTGCTCTGATCGATAACGAAAGGAAGAGAATGATATGATTATTTGTCCCTGGAAAGAACTGACCCGTTATGCCTCTGTGATCCCCGGTCTGGAGGAGGCTATGAAAACCGTAGAATCTCTGGAGAATTTTGAGCCGGCTACATATCCTCTGTCCAACGGCAAGGTGCTGGTGCAGAGCCTGACTACCAAGCCCTGGGCAGAAGCGCAGCTGGAGGCGCACCGGGAGTACCTGGATATCCAGTATATCCTGGAGGGTAACGAGGTTGTCGGTTGGGCACCCCTGGACACCCTGACCCCCGCAGGTGAGTTTGACACCGCAAAGGATAAGGGAATGTATACCGGCAAGAATGCGCCTATGGCGATTGCGCCGGGCTACTGCTATGTGGTCTACCCCGAGGATGCCCACGCGCCCAGCGTCCACCTGGACACCGCCGGTGCTGTGCGGAAGATCGTCATCAAGCTGAAGGTATGAGTATCGGAATGGACGCGGAATGCGTCTTGTGTCATCTGCAAAAGAACATCGCCACCGCCCGGTCTCTGGGTGACGAAGCTACAGCAGCCGCCTTTGCCAAGGATCTGATGCGCCTGCATCTGGATGCTCCGGCGGATGCCGGCTCTCCCTATCTTGGACCTGGCACCAATGCGCTGTTCCAAAAATATTACGGCATCGGTCCGGACCGCTACCGGCAGGAGAAGATCGACTCTAATCAGTTTGTGATGGAGCGGTTTCCCCAGATTTGCCAGCGGGTGGAGGCGGCGAAAGACCCGGTGCTGGCGGCGGTGCAGTTTGCCATTCTGGGCAACTATCTGGACTTTTCCGCATTGCGGGGCAATGTGAGCTTTGAAAAGCTGGATGAGATGCTCTCTTCCGCTTTGGAAATGGAACTGGATATGCAGTGCTATGCCGCGCTGTGCAGCGATCTTGCCCGGGGGAAAAGCTTGCTGCTGCTCACCGACAATGCCGGTGAGATCGGCTTTGACCGGATCTTGGCAGAGCAGATCCAGAAGGCATACCCCCATTTGCAGATCACCGTCTGCGTCCGGGGGCGGATCACTCAGAACGATGCCACCCGGGAGGATGCCCAAACCGTAGGAATGCCCTTCCCCATCATCGACAACGGCAATGCCGTCGCGGGTACGGAAATTTCCCAGCTAAGCCCGGAGGCAAAGACCGCGCTGGAGACTGCGGATGTGGTGATCGCCAAGGGTATGGGTAACACCGAAACAATGTTCGGCTGCGGCTACAATGTCTACTACCTGTTTCTGGTCAAGTGCGGACGGTTTGTCCGGTTCTTCAATAAACCCATGATGACCCCTATGCTGGTACGGGAAAGAGAACAATAAGAAAAGAGGCTGTTGCGTGTCGCAACAGCCTCTTTAGCTGCCCTTAAGAAAACCTTAAAACACAGAAATGCCGGTTTGTGTTAGGATAATAAGGAAAACAGGGCGGCGGCCCGGAAAGACAGAGAGGACCGTATGAAAGAGTTTTTTGCGTGGCTGTTCAGCCAGAATAATTCCGATCTGCAGATCGGTCTGTTTGACGGATGGCATTTTTTGTATCTGTTTATCACCTTTGGCGGCACACTGGCGCTGTCGCTGATGGGCAGAAAATTCCCCAAGCACCAAAAAGGGCTGCAGAATATGATGGCATACCTGACTGTGGGACTGTATGTGATCGACTTTTTTATTATGCCATTGTCTGACAGCTATGACGGCATCAGCGCCTACAAGCTGCCCTTTAACATCTGCACCATTATGGCGGTGCTTGTGCCCTTTGTTCAGTTCAATCCCAAATTTTCCAAACTCCGTCAGCCGGTGGTCACTCTTTCCATTGCCTCCAGCCTGATGTGGATGTGCTATCCCGGAACAGCCCTGGGCGGTCAGCCGCCGTTCTGCTACATCATTTTCCAGACCTTTATGTACCATGCGTTTCTTTTCTGCTGGGGCGTGCTGAATCTTGCTTATGGGGATGTGGTCTATGATATCCGCAAGATCTGGAAGGAATTTGTGGGCATTTTAATGATCCTTGTGTGGGCAAGCTTTGGCAACGCGGTCTATGACCGGGGCTATAACTGGTTCTTTATTCAGGAAAGCATTTTCCCGTTTCTGTCCGATGAAATTATGCCGGTAGCAGTGGTCTGCTCCGTGTTTGGGGTCTGCCTGGTGATCTACGGCATCTACTACGCCCTGGGCGCACTGAGTAAGCGCAAAATACCTGCTTAAATTCCGAATGTAGGGGCGAGCATTGCTCGTCCGCCCGTGTAGTTTTATATTGCGGTAACGGACGACCGATGGTCGCCCCTACATAGAAAACCGCCACCCGGTTGGGTGGCGGTTTTATTATTAGCAATTAGCCCTTGATGGCAGCCTGTGGTGCTATCAGCGAAAGTGGGAAATTAGTATGCGTTACTGTAAAAGTAGATATTGCCCTTTATGTGTTCGGTATAAAAAGTGTTGCCGCTCACTATACATTGATAGCCGTCACCCTCTGGTGAAAGGTCTGCAGCATAACACACAATACCTAAATTACAATCTACTGTTACAGGTGAATTATCTTCGGAGTAATAAAATCCATAGTCTTGGGAAGATGGCGCAATACCTGCCCCCTTGCAATAGACCAATACATATCCATCAACAATATTAACCTGAGTGACTCCGTCAATAGCAAGAAGTGCCTCAGAATCTTTGTTTTCGCAAGCCGCTACAATTTCATCATAGTTGTTCTCAACGAGATTAAAAATATCGGATTTGGCATTTTTTGCACTACAGCCAGTTAAAGAAAAAACAAATACAGCAAGCAACACAAAAGCTAATAATCGTTTCATCTAATAACACCTCCCATTTTCATTATAGTGATTTGTAGAAAAATTGCAATAGATATAGAAAAATCCGCCCGAGTTTCCTCGGGCGGATAAATTGTCTTATGAAATTTAATTATTTCATATCCTTAATTGCAGCCTGTGCTGCTATCAGCAAAAGAGGGAAACTGTAAGCAATAAAAAGAATTATTCCCGACCTGCGTATTTAGCTTGTATTCGCATTAGTTCAGCAAAAGCTTTTTTCTCTGCAGCTTGGAATGTTGGAAGCTCGCTGGAATGTGCATTCATTTTGCACCGATTGACGGCAGCTTCATACCGATTCTGTGCACCGCGAAGCTCGGCTGCCTCGAACGGAGACAACCCTTTCTTTTGCTCAGGCTGTCTGGAAGGTGTGCTCCGAGCATAGCTAGAGGAAGGCGCTGTTGTCCTGGGTTGTGAAGATTTAGTTCTGCGCATTTCATTCTTTACATATTCATAAGGTTCTACAAAATAATTGAGAGAAATTGAGTCGTTATACCCTGGACTAAAAGGAGTAAGCGTAGCTTCGATAAACTCAAAACCTCTGCGAAAATAATGACCTTCCTCGGCAATAACAATTGCATTGATAAACGGAGCAACCGCCTCTGCGTATTCTTCGGAATCCTTATCCAATTCTAAATCGATTACACGCTCCTTAAAAAGCTTCATCCACTCACCTTGAGAATAACCGTTATCGTAATCGTTGTTCATATAGAATGTACATCTTGCACACCTGGAAGACATATCTTTTTTAAGTACACTCTCTACTTTTCCTGCTAAGCTTTTTCCTTTGAGCAGCTTATCCTTGATGAAAACATTATATATAAAGAACACAGCAACCGCTCCAAACACCAAGCCCAACATTGTTAAAAATATTTCCATATCGCCCATAATAATTTTACCCCTTTTCCTTATTTTAATAGAAACAGATATGACAAAATTCATCTGTTTCTTTGTATTTAAGTATAGACGTTTTTTGTCTAATTGTCAATAGAAAGTTTTTGTCTATCGTATACTATATGCGGTGATGCAAATGAAACTTTCTTTCGGCGAAAAGGTGCGAAATTTAAGAGAAGATAAAGATTTAAATCAAACACAGTTAGGCAAGGCCGTGGGGATGACCCAGCGAAAGCTGTCCTACATCGAGTGTGGCAAATGTGAGCCAAGCGTTGACGATATTATAGCGCTTTGCAAGTTTTTCAAGGTTTCCGCCGACTATCTTCTTGGCATAAAAGAAAAATAAAACCTCCCGATTTCTCGGGAGGTTTTTATTGCTTATTAGCCCTTGATTGCAGCCTGGGCGGCAGCCAGACGAGCGATGGGGACACGGAAGGGGGAGCAGGACACATAGTCCAGACCGACACGATGGCAGAACTCAACAGAGTTGGGGTCGCCGCCGTGCTCACCGCAGATGCCGTAGTGCAGGTTGTTGCCGGAAGCCTTGCCCTTAGCAACAGCCAGCTCCATCAGCTGACCAACGCCGGTCTGATCCAGCTTTGCGAAGGGATCGTTCTCGTAGATCTTGGCGTCGTAGTAAGCGTTCAGGAACTTACCGGCGTCATCACGGGAGAAGCCGAAGGTCATCTGGGTCAGGTCGTTGGTACCGAAGCAGAAGAACTGCGCTTCCTTAGCAATCTCGTCAGCGGTCAGACAAGCTCTGGGGATCTCGATCATAGTACCGACCTCGTACTTCAGCTCCACGCCTGCAGAGGCGATCTCAGCGTCAGCGGTCTTGACCACTACATCCTTAACGTACTTCAGCTCCTTCACATCGCCAACCAGGGGGATCATGATCTCGGGGACCATATTCCAGTCGGGATGATTCTTCTTGGTAGCGATAGCGGCACGGATGACAGCCTTGGTCTGCATAGCAGCGATCTCGGGGTAGGTGACGCTCAGACGGCAGCCACGGTGACCCATCATGGGGTTGAACTCGTGCAGGGAGGAGATGATGTCCTTGATCTGCTGTACGGTCTTACCCTGAGTAGCAGCCAGAGCGGCGATGTCTTCCTCAGTGGTGGGCACGAACTCGTGCAGCGGGGGATCCAGGAAACGGATGCAAACGGGGTTGCCTTCCATAACCTCGTACAGACCCTCAAAGTCAGCCTGCTGCATGGGCAGGATCTTAGCCAGAGCGGCTTCACGCTCCTCTACGGTGTCGGAGCAGATCATCTCACGGAAGGGTCCGATACGGCCTTCCTCGAAGAACATATGCTCGGTACGGCACAGGCCGATGCCTTCTGCGCCCAGCTGACGGGCCTTGATGGCGTCACGGGGGGAGTCAGCATTGGTGCGGACCTTCAGGGTGCGGTACTGGTCAGCCCAGCCCATGATGCGGCCGAACTCGCCGGCGATCTCAGCATCCTTGGTGGGGATCAGGCCGTCGTAGATGCAGCCGGTGGAGCCGTCCAGGGACAGGAAGTCGCCCTCGACGAAGGTCTTGCCGGCCAGAGTGAACTTCTTGTTCTCCTCGTCCATGTTGATCTCGGTGCAGCCGGAAACGCAGCAGGTGCCCATGCCGCGGGCAACGAAGTCGGAGGCCAAGCGGTCTTAGGAAGACAACCACTGGATTCAA
>JAZOCJ010000019.1:0-13707 GCA_045596405.1 Faecousia sp.
TGACGGTCAGTTCGTTCTGGCTGGCAACATCCTGGTTCGCCAGAGAGGCACTCACATCCATCCCGGTGTCAATGTCGGTATCGGCAGCGATGACACTCTATTTGCTCTGGTTGACGGCACCGTCAAGTTCGAGCGCAAGGGCAAGGATCGTCGGCAGTGCTCCGTGTACGCCGCACAGTAATCGCGAACTCGTATTGCTTGTAAAGGGCTGCTGCAGAATTGCAGCAGCCTTTTTCGTACAACCTAATTGAAAGTTGAAAATTGAAAGTTGAACATTCCGATTTTTTGTTTTGAGCTTTCAATTTGTTTCCTCATATAAGGGAGGCTGTTTTATGGAAATGTTTGTAGATAAAGTACGCATCACTGTATGCGGTGGCCGGGGCGGCGACGGTGCTGTCGCCTTTCACCGGGAAAAATATGTAGCCTCCGGCGGACCGGACGGCGGTGACGGCGGTCACGGCGGCAGTGTGATCCTGCGGGTCAATGACAATCTGTCCACCCTGCTGGATTTCCGCTACAAGCGGAAATATTCCGCCCAGGCCGGTGTCAACGGTCAGGGCAGAAAAATGAGCGGCAAGCGGGGCGAGCCGCTGATCATCCAAGTCCCCCGGGGTACGGTGGTCCGGGATGCGGAGACTGATCAGATCATCGTGGATATGTCCACCGGCGAGGATTTTGTCATCGCCAAGGGCGGCCGCGGCGGCTGGGGCAACGCCCACTATGCCTCCCCCACCCGGCAAGTTCCCCGGTTTGCCAAGGCCGGTCTCAAGGGTGAAGAACGGGATGTGATTCTGGAGCTGAAGCTGCTTGCGGATGTGGGCCTGGTAGGTTTCCCCAATGTGGGCAAGTCTACCCTGCTGTCTGTCACCTCCAACGCCCGTCCCAAGATCGCCAACTACCACTTCACTACTCTGTTCCCCAATCTGGGCGTGATCTATGTGGACGAGGGTGTCTCCTTTGTAATGGCGGATATTCCCGGCATTATTGAGGGCGCGGCAGAAGGCGCAGGTCTCGGTCACGATTTCCTGCGGCACATTGACCGTTGCCGGCTGCTTGTCCATGTGATCGACGTCTCCGGCAGCGAGGG
Organism: Faecousia sp.; assembly: GCA_045596405.1. GTDB lineage: Bacteria > Bacillota > Clostridia > Oscillospirales > Oscillospiraceae > Faecousia. The sequence goes on from JAZOCJ010000019.1 coordinate 1,088, forward strand.
CAGAGATCCGGTGGAGGACTTTGATGCCATCTGTGCAGAGCTGAAAAACTACAGCGTCGACCTGAGCAACCGTCCTATGATCGTGGCTGCCAACAAGTGCGATCTGCTGATGCCGGATTCCGATAATCTGGAACGACTGCGCAAGCACGTGGAAAATGCTGGCTGCGAGCTGTATGAGATCTCTGCCGGCACCACCCAGGGAACACGGAATTTGATGCGGGTAGTAGCGGAAAAGCTGCGCACGCTCCCCCCTGTCACCATCTACGAGCCGGAGTATGTCGCCCCGGTGGCACAGGTTGGTGACCCCTCGGAGCTGGAGATTGAACACTACGGCAGCACCTGGCTGGTCAGCGGTCTGTGGCTGGAACGGCTCATTGCCAATATCAATTTCGACGATTACGAATCCCGCAATTATTTTGATCTGCAGCTGAGAAAGTGCGGTTTGTTTGCCCGTTTGGAGGAAATGGGTATCCAGGACGGGGATATTGTGGATATTTATGATATCGAATTTGAATATCAGCGATAAAATATTTGCCATTTTCAATTATTTGCGGTATAATAGTGGAGTCACCGGACGGTGACTCCACTTCGTTTTTCGGAGGTGCTTTTATGATACAAAATCTGAATCAAGTCAGCTTTCAAGGCTTCGGTACCATTTTGCCCGAACGCGACCAGAACCCGGAATCCGTCATTATCCGGGATGCGCTCCAAACACTGCATCCGGTCACAGGCGAATCTGCCGTCTATCAAGCAGAGCAAAATGTATGGCTTTGCCCCGCTTCCGGTACCACTGTCCTGTCCGTTTCCCTCGATAACACTGTCTTTCGGGACTACTATTTAGACAAGCCTGTCTGGGTCACAGCCGGTGTCTATTTTGGACTGACCGCTCTCCACGGCAGTTCTTCTGTAAAGGTCAGCGCCGATGTACCGCTTCGGACAGCGGGCAGTCGGACGCACACCGGAGATTTCTCTCTCCCCCGGCAGCTGTATGTGGAGCGGCTGTACACCTTCTTTTATCACGAAAAAGAGCTGGGGTTCGTTTTCCCCGGTGAGGCACACCCTACCTATGAACTGACCTATGTGGACCAAGGCTCTCTCCACTCTGTGGCAGACGGACAGGATCTGCTTCTGGAGCAAGGCGATATGGTGCTTTACGCCCCCGGTCAGTGGCATATGCAGCACGCAGATGTGGATGTCGCCCCCCGATATGTGACCATCTCCTTTGCCGCCTCCGGCGGAGACCTGTCTCCCCTGTATAACCGCAAATTCAAGTCCCCCCAAAAGGCCGTTACACTGCTGCAGCGGATGCTGCGGGAGCAGGAACGGATGGATGATTACTCCGGGGATATGATCCTGTGTCTGCTGACACAGCTGCTGTTATCCCTGCTGAGAGAAACAGACAGCACTTCCGAAAGGCTGATGGCTTCCCACTCCCTGCACAACGAAAACGAGATCATCCGCAAAGCCCAGCAGTATATCAGCAGTCACATCCGGGAAAAGCTGTCTGTTCCCGTGGTAGCAAAAAGCATCGACATCAGTGCCAGCTATCTGACGGCGCTGTTCCATAAGCATCTGCAGATCCCACCCGGGGAATATATCCGCCGCATCAAGCTCCAGGAGAGCAAGCAGCTGATAAGGGAGGACGCGATGAACTTTACCGAGATCGCCGCGGTCCTGCAATATTCCACCGTACATCATTTCTCCAGACAGTTTAAGGAGAAATTCGGCATCACCCCCTCGGAGTATGCCAAATCTGTAAGATAGATTGGAGTCGTTATGGATCTAAAAGTATTGGCAGTAGGCGATGTGGTAGGCAACCCCGGTATGGACCGGGTATGTGCTTCCCTGCGGACACTGAAGCGGCAGACCAATGCGGATTTCGTCGTTGTTAACGGGGAGAATGCAAGCGTGGTGGGTATGACCCCCCGGCAGGCGGAGGATATTTTCGATGCCGGTGCAGATGTGATCACTATGGGCAACCACACCTTCGGCAAGCGGGAGCTTGTGGACTATCTGGACGATCAAAGCCACATTTTGCGACCTGCCAATTATGCCCCTCAAGCACCCGGACGGGGCTGGGGCATCTTTGATACCCGGTTCGGTCCTGTGGCTGTCATCGACCTGATCGGTCGGTGCAATATGGATTACGGTCCGGACAACCCCTTCCTGGCTGTGGAGTCTATCCTGAAACAGGTAAATACCAAGCTGATCCTGGTGGAGATCCACGCGGAAGCTACCTCGGAGAAGCTTGCCATGGGCTATATGCTCGACGGCAGGGTCAGCGCGGTTTGGGGGACCCACACCCACGTCCCCACTGCGGATACGCAAGTGTTGCCCCGGGGCACCGGGTATGTGACCGATCTGGGTATGACAGGACCAAAACATTCCGTGCTGGGCATCCAGCCCAAGCTGTCCATCGCCAAATTCCGGGGGGATCTGACAAGCCGCTACCAGTGGGCAGACGGACCTACCAAGATGGAAGCTGTCCTCTTTACCATTGATACCGAAACCGGTCTGTGCCGGAAGGTGGAAAGGGTCGATTTCTATGATTAAAATTCTGCACAGCGCTGACTGGCATCTGGACTCCCCTCTGCAGGGACATTCTCCGGAGCAGACCGCATTTCTGCGCCGAGCGCTTCTGGAGATCCCGGGGAAGATCGCCGCGCTCTGCCGGCAGGAAGCCTGCGATCTGATGCTGCTATCCGGCGACCTGTTTGACGGCGCGTATACCCGGGAGAGCTATCTGGCTCTGTACGCGGCTTTGGAAGAGGTTTCCATACCGATCTTTATCGCGCCGGGCAACCACGACTTTATGGACGCAAACAGCCCCTGGACGAGAGAAATATGGCCGGAAAATGTGTTTATTTTTACTCAGCCCCATATAACTTCCGTAGATGTTCCCGGGCTGAATTGCAAGGTTTACGGCGCAGGCTTCACCTCTATGGACTGCCCCGGTCTTCTGGAAGGCTTCCGGGCAGCGGATAACAGCTGTGCCATCGGCATTCTCCACGGCGATCCCACCCAGCTCCAATCCCCCTACTGCCCCATCACCAAGGCACAAGTGGAGCTGTCCGGGCTTACCTATCTGGCACTGGGACATATCCACAAGGGTGGCGCATTCACTGCGGGCAAGACCCTTTGCGCATGGCCGGGTTGTCCCATGGGACGGGGCTACGATGAGCCGGGGCAAAAAGGTGTGCTGATCGCCACTGTGGGGGAAGAAACTACTTCCCGGTTTGTGCCGTTGGATACCCCGAAGTTTTACGATCTGGAAACAGAAGTAACAGATACCGCCGAAACCCGCCTTACTACCCTGCTGCCTGCCGTTGGAAATACGGATTTTTATCGCGTCACCTTTATCGGCAACAGTGAAGCTATCGATCTTGCAAAGGTGGCAGCCGGTTTCCCCCAGTTCCCCAATCTGGTGCTGCGGGACAAGACCACGCCCCCGATAGATGTATGGGGCACCGCGGACGAGGACTCCTTTGAGGGAATGTACTTCCGTCTCCTGTGGGAAGCACTGGACACCCCGGATGCGCAGTCACAGAAGCGCATTCGTCTTGCCGCGGAAATTTCCCGGCAGATCCTGGACGGACAGGAGGTGACCCTGCCGTGAAGATTTACAAAATGACTGCCACCTTCGGCAAGCTGGAACACGATACCATTTCCTTCCAGCCGGGTCTGAATATTATCGAAGCCCCCAACGAATGGGGCAAAAGCACCTGGTGTGCATTCATCGTGGCGATGCTCTACGGCATCGACACCCGGGAGCGCACCAAGGCAGGCTCTATTGCAGACAAAGAACGCTATGCTCCCTGGTCCGGAAATCCTATGTCCGGTCGTATGGATCTAAACTGGAACGGACGGGACATCACCTTGGAACGACGCACCAAAGGGCGTACCGTGTTCGGAGAATTCAAGGCATATGAGACCGCCACGGGACTGCCTGTGCCGGAGCTGACTGCCACCAACTGCGGGCAGATGATTCTGGGGGTGGAAAAGGAAGTGTTCACCCGGGCAGGCTTTATCCGGATGACTGACCTGCCCGTGACCCAGGAAGAGGCTCTGCGCCGGCGGCTGAATGCCCTTGTCACCACCGGTGACGAAAGCGATGCCAGCGATACTCTGGCGCAAAAATTAAAGGATCTGAAAAACCGTTGCCGGTTTAACAAAACGGGTCTGCTCCCCCAGGCGGAGGCGCAGGAAAAAGAACTGTCTGAAAGAATCGGACAATTACACGCTCTGCAAGAGCAGGCGGAACACATTGGCGCTCGCCAAAAGGAATTGGAGACCCAGGTCAAAGCGCTTGAGAATCACAAAGTCGCTCTGGAGTATGAAGCCGGGCGAGACTATACCCAAAAGCTGCTTGAGGCAGAAGCCGCCCGGGATAGGGCGCAGGCGAAATTGCAGGAAGCGGAAGCGATTTGCGCCGGCCTCCCCTCCCAAGAGGAGACCGTCCAAATGCTTACAAAGCTGAGTAAGCTCCGGGAAGAGCAGGACAGTCTCCACGCCCAGGCGCAGCTGCTGCCGTCCCAGCCCCAGATGCCGGTAAGCACTCCCTTGTTCCAAGGACTGTCCGGCGCAGATGCTGTCCGGCAGGCACAAACCGATGCCGCCGTATACGCGCAAAGCTCCCAGAGCCAAGACAAACATACTCTGGGTATTCTGGGTATGATCGCTTTGCTTGCAGGTATCGCACTTGGATTGATCCCCAATGGGATCTGCCGGGGCTTCGGTATTGTCTTACTGATTGCCGGTATTCTTCTCTGCTGGATCCGGTTTGTAGACCGGAAAAGAGCCGGGGACACTGTTCGCGCATTGGCAGATAAGTATGCCCCCCTGCCCCCGGAGCAGTGGGTCGCTGCCGCGGAAGGCTATGCCCAAGGGCAGGATGCCTATGCGTTGGCGATGGAGGGCTATCAGACCAGAAGGAACGATTTGGAAAACCGGCTGTCCGCGTTGCGGCAGACCGTCGCCCAGGTCACCGGTGGGACTTCCCTCTCGGAATGCCGGCAAAAATGGGATGCCATTCAGGCAGCCCGGGCGACCCTTGCTGAGGCACAGCGGGAATTCCACCGCGCCCAGGAGCTGGCGCAGGCACTGCGCACTTCCCACAAGGAGACACCTCCCCCCGCCTTCCCCGATACGCTGACCCTTTCTGCCGCGGAAACGGCGCAGCGGCTGTCCGATGCAACGGTGCAGCTGCGGCAGCTGCAGCTGCGGTTGGGTCAATGTCAGGGACAGACGGAAGCTCTGGGACAAGAGGAAATTCTGCAGCAGCAGCTTTCCGCAGTCCGGGCGCGGATCGCCCGACTGGAGGACACCTACGAAGCCCTGACCATTGCCCAACAGACTCTGGCAGCCGCTTCCAACGAGCTGCAGCGGCGGTTTGCACCCCGGATCTCCAAGCGGGCGCAGGCTCTGTTTAGCAAGCTGACCCATAACCGGTATGACCGGCTGCTTTTAGAGGAGGATCTTTCCTTAAGTGCCGGTGCGCAAGGCGAGGACACGCTGCGTTCCTGTCTCTGGCGCAGCGACGGCACGGTGGATCAGCTGTATCTGGCGCTCCGTCTGGCAGTAGCGGAAGAGTTAACACCGGATGCCCCTCTGGTGCTGGACGATGCCTTTGTCCGCTTTGACGACAAGCGCCTCGCCTCGGCGATGGAGATCCTCCGGGAGACTGCCGAAAGCAAGCAGGTGATCCTGTTCACCTGCCAAAGTCGTGAAAAGGAGAGAATGCTATGAAATCCTTTATGCTCACTGTTACCTACACTGCCAAAGACGGCTGCGGAAAGCAATTCGTCGAAGAACTGGAATCCAGCGGCGTTGCCCAGGCGGTACGGCAGGAAGACGGCTGCATCCGCTACGATTACTATTACAGCGCCAAGGATGAAAACACCGTGTTCCTCTTTGAGGAATGGCAAACCGAAAAACATCAGCAGATTCATCTGACCCAGCCCCATATCGCACAGCTGAAGCAGATCAAGGAAAAATATATTCTGGATACCCAGTTGCGGATTTTGTAAAGATAAAATAAAATCTCCTCCGACTGTTTGGTCGGAGGAGATTTTATCCTTACTTTGATTTAATCAAGCTTTTTCCAAAGCCAAAGTGATGGTGGTCTGGTCGCAGACCTCAGCAGGACCCCAGTACTGGATCGCACCGGGATAGGTGTAGCAGGTCTCCAGCGCCCACTGCTCCCGGTTTGCAGCGAAGAACCGGAAGGGCTTACCGTCCAGCTCCACCAGTGCCTTGCGGATCACGGGCTTGTCTGCACCGTGGCGGCGCTCGATGTTCATCATCTTGGTGATGGGCATACCGCCGGCGACCCACTCCTCAGCAGGCTTGCTCAGGTTGGAAACCTTGGAAAGGTAGCCGGTGTAGCCGTACTGGATGAGCATAAAGGCATTGTAGCCCAGGCTGTAGCAGTAGTCAGCATCAAAGTTGGAGGGGAATGCGCAACGACCTTCGTAGCCCAGGAAGTGATGCTGGGCGGAGAACTTGCCCTTATAAGTACCGGCAGCCTTCCGCTTTGTTAAGTTTTCCTTGACCAGCTCAGACAGAAGCTTCTCAGACTCGATCAGGGAAACCTGCACATTGCCGTGGGGATCGCGCTCCAGGAATAGCTGCTGCTGAATGGACTGAGGCAGAATGGCAAAAACTGCCATAGACTCCTTCGTCAGACCGGCTTCGATGAAAGCGTACTTTTCTTCCCAGGAGGACAGAGCATTAAAAGCATCCGCCTTTTCGCCTGCCAGCAGCTCGTTGATCTGGCTGATGAGCATAGAGAATTCAGGAATAAATTCCACGATGCCTTCGGGGACAATGGCAATACCGAAGTTCCAGCCCTTTGCGGCACGGTTTGCTACGCTATCGGCAATGTAGTCAGCGACCTGTGCCAAAGACATCTTCTTGGCGGCAACCTCTTCACCGATCAGGCAGATGTTGGGTTGGGTCTGCAGTGCACACTCCAGCGCCACGTGAGAGGCGGAGCGACCCATGACCTTCACAAAGTGCCAGTATTTCTTAGCGGAGTTGGCGTCACGGGCAATGTTACCGATCATTTCAGAGTAGGTCTTGGTAGCGGTGTCGAAGCCGAAGGAGCACTCAATATCCTCGTTCTTCAGGTCTCCGTCGATGGTCTTGGGACAACCGATGACCTGAATGCCGGTGTTCTGTGCGGCAAAGTATTCTGCCAGCACAGCGGCGTTGGTATTGGAGTCGTCACCGCCGATGATCACCAGGGCGTTGATGTCGTGACGCTTGCAGGTCTCGGCAACCACTGCAAACTGCTCCTGGATCTCCAGCTTGGTTCTGCCGGAGCCGATGATATCAAATCCGCCTGTGTTGCGGTACTCGTTGATATAAGCATCGTCGAAGATAATGTAGCTATCTTCCAGCAAGCCACTGGGGCCGCCTTTGAAGCCGTACAGCACATTTTCGGGGTTGGTAGCCTTCAATGCATCGTACAGACCGCAGATCACATTGTGACCGCCGGGAGCCTGTCCGCCGGACAGGATCACACCTACTGCGTGCTTCTTTGCTTCGGAGGTGTTGCTGCCGTTCTGGAAGGTGATCTCGTTTTTGCCGTAGGTGTTGGGGAATAGCGCCTTGATCTTCGCCTGATCCGCTACGCTCTCGGTGGGATCGCCGTTTTTCACGCAGATCTCACTGATGCCGTTTCTCAGCATACCCGGCAATTTGGGGGAATACTTGTATCTTGCTAACTGCAAAGGGGATAATTTCATTTCAAAACGCTCCTTAATGTTCATTATTTTATAGTATCACAGGCATTATACTCTATTTATTCCAAAAGGTAAATAGATATTTCACACAAAAACAAAACCTTCTGTACTACAAATATTTATATTGAAAAATGAAACCGTATGTGCTATCATATATGGAGATAATTGTGGACTTTCCGCAGATGATAAGAAAGGATCGATTTCAATGGCTTTAGTAACTACTACCGAAATGTTTAAGAAGGCTTACGACGGCGGCTACGCCATCGGCGCTTTCAACGTCAACAATATGGAGATCGTTCAGGCGATCACCGAGGCTTGCCGCGAGGAAAACGCACCTGTGATCCTGCAGGTCTCCAAGGGCGCCCGGGCTTACGCAAACCATACTTACCTGGTCAAGCTGGTGGAAGCCGCTGTTCTGGAGTGCCCCAACATCCCTGTGGCACTGCACCTAGACCACGGCGACAGCTTCGAGACCTGCAAGAGCTGCATTGACGGCGGCTTTACCTCCGTTATGATCGACGCTTCCTCCAAGAGCTTCGAGGAGAACATCGAAATCACCCGCAAAGTGGTTGAGTACGCTCACGATCACGGTGTTGTGGTCGAGGCAGAGCTGGGCTCTTTGGCCGGCATTGAGGATGAGGTCAATGTGTCCGCCGAAGCCGCTTCCTACACCCGACCTGAAGAAGTCGAGGAGTTCGTCACCCGCACCGGCTGTGACTCTCTGGCCATCGCCATCGGCACTTCTCACGGCGCTTACAAGTTCACCCCCGAGCAGTGCACCGTCAATGAGCAGGGCATCCTGGTGCCTCCCGCTCTGCGCTTTGACGTTCTGGAAGAAGTCACCAAGCGTCTGCCCGGCTTCCCCATCGTGCTCCACGGCTCTTCCTCCGTTCCTCAGGAGTACGTGGCTATGGTCAACGCCAACGGCGGCAAAATGCCCAACGCCATCGGTGTCCCCGGGGAGCAGCTGCGTAAGGCTGCCGCTCTGTCCGTCTGCAAGATTAACATCGACTCCGACCTGCGTCTTGCTATGACCGGCACCATCCGTCAGTACTTCAACGAGCATCCCGATCACTTCGATCCCCGTCAGTACCTGAAGCCCGCCCGTGCCAACATCAAGGAGATCGTCCGCCACAAGCTGGTGAACGTCCTGGGCTGCGCCGGCAAGGCTTAATCTGCTGCAACCCCCAACCGACTTCCTTTTACAAGGGAGTCGGTTTTGTGTTGTGCGTAATAAAAATTCACTCCGCGTGCTGCAAAAACATCTATTTGACATTTTGACATAAAATGTCTATACTTGACAGTATGAGGAACAATCGTTCTTCAAAAGACAAAAAGAAAGAGGTATCCCTATGAAAAAGATCATTTCCCTTATTTTGGCTTGTTTGCTCGTGTTCGGTCTGTGTGCCTGCGGCAACGATGATCCTACATTGGTGGGATCTAATAACTCCGGCAACGGAACCTCTGCAGGCAGTGATGATAATAAGGAATTTAAGCTGGGCGATTCCGTAGAGCTGGGCGATGTGGTTGTCACCTTTACAGATGTGACAAAAAGCACCGGTTCTCAGTTCAACAAGCCCGCAGACGGCAAGGTATATGTGCTGTGTGAGTTTGAGATCGCCAACAACTCCAAGGAAGATCTGGCTATTTCTTCCATGCTGAGCTTCAAGGGCTATTGTGATGATTATGCCTGTAACTACAGCATTGGCGCTTTGATGGAAAAAGGAGATAAGGATCAGCTGGACGGAACAGTCACAGCCGGCAAGAAAATGAAGGGTGTCATCGGCTACGAAATCCCCACAGATTGGAAGGAACTGGAGATCCACTACACTCCCGACATTCTCAGCAACGACAAGATCGTTTTCGTGGCTACCAACAACTAGACACTCAGAGGAGGATGCACCTGCATCCTCCTCTTTGTTTTCCCCTGCGACATAATGCACGCTTTCTTGACAAAATACCACACCCTGTTGTAAAATATTAGCATCCAAATTTAAGAATGAGGTGTCATAATGAAAAGATTATCCGCACTCCTGCTGGCTGTATTGCTGGTGGTTTCTCTGACCGCCTGCGTCCTCGACGCTTCCGACAATAGCCAGCCAAAAGTCCCCTTTGTTCCCTCTACCAAGGCAGCTGTCACATCTTCCTATGTGGTAAACGGCACGGCAAAATTTATCATTTCGCTTTCTGACGGTGCCGATGTGAAAGATGTTGGCGTGGCGTGTATGTATTTTGACGAAAACGGCAAGCTTTTGTCTGAATATGAAACGATCTCCTGCTCTGTAAGTGGTGAGAAACGCACATCCTGGGAGACCAGTGCGCCTGCAAACTGTCTCTATGTCGTAGCCACTGTTGCGTATACCATCGACAGCAGCATTCAGAAGGTAGAGTGCAAAGGCTTGGATACCTGGGCTAAGGAAACCGAAGAAAACTTCACGGTGGCTGGCCACAAAAAGCAGATGGAAGCCTGGGCGCAGGAAGGTGCAAAGGCAGAGACCTGCGAATATGTCAAGATCGACAGTCTCACCGTCACCGACGGTGTGCTGGAGGTGGGCCTGACCAATCTCAAAGCCCAGGATTTCCCCCAGGTGCACGTTTACCTGCTCCTGTATGATGAAAACGGTTACCCCATCGACGGCGGCGGAAAGACCTGCCCCAACTGCAAGCTGGTGAACCTGCCCAACCTGCGCTCCGAGGAAACGGCCACCTACACCTATACCGTTCCCGCAGGAACCGTGTCTGCCCGGTGCATCATCAGCGCTGTCAAGAACGCCGAGGCTACCCTTTGGAGCAACGAGCATCAATTCGATTGGCTGTATTCCAACTATGCTACCGCACCCGCTGCAAACTAACAAACCACTAAGAGGAGGATGCATCCGCATCCTCCTCTTTCACGCCCATTTTCGGACGGATAATATCCGCCCCTACGAAACATCGGGAGACTTCATCGTAGAGGCGGCCATTGACCGTCCGTTACCGCAGTGCAACATCTCACAAGCGGACGAGCAATGCTCGCCCCTACATAACTGCTACTTGTAAATATAAGAAATATGTGGTAAACTAAATTGATTTATTTTGTATTCTTTGGAGGCCCCTATGAACTTCCACACTTTTCCATAGCATCCCCTGCCATCTCTTTTATTTCGTTTTAATTTGGAGGGTATGTTATGTCAACCTTAATAGAAGAAATCAGCCGCCGTCGGACCTTTGCCATCATCTCTCACCCCGACGCCGGTAAAACCACATTAACAGAAAAATTCCTGCTCTACGGCGGTGCTATCGCCCAGGCAGGTGTGGTCAAGGGCAAGAAGAATTCCCGTGCCGCCACCTCCGACTGGATGGAGATTGAAAAGCAGCGTGGTATTTCCGTCACCTCCTCGGTCATGCAGTTTCAGTATGACGGATTTTGCATCAACATTCTGGACACCCCGGGTCACCAGGACTTCTCCGAGGACACCTACCGGACGCTGATGGCTGCGGATGCCGCGGTGATGGTCATCGACGGTGCTAAGGGCGTTGAGCCCCAGACCCGAAAGCTGTTCAAGGTCTGCGCTATGCGGCACATCCCCATCTTTACCTTCATCAACAAGATGGACCGGGAGACCAAAGACCCCTTTGATCTTCTGGACGAGGTAGAACGGGAGCTGGGCATTGAGACCTATGCTATGAACTGGCCCATTGGCTGCGGCAAGGATTTCCAGGGCGTTTACGACCGGGAAAAGAGCCAGCTACTGTTCTTCTCCGGCGTCTCCGGTAAAAACCGGGCGGAAAAGCAGTCTGTTGATCTGTATGATCCCCAGGTGGCTGTGCTTCTGGATTCCGAGGCAAAGCATCGGCAGCTGATTGACGATGTGGAGCTGCTGTCCGCGGGACGGGAAATGGATCTGGAGGCTGTCCGCTGCGGTCAGCTCAGCCCGGTGTTCTTTGGCTCGGCGCTGACCAACTTCGGCATTGAACCGTTCCTGGAAGCCTTTTTGAAGCTGACACCCCCTCCCCTGTCCCGAACTGCGGACTGCGGGCTGGTGGATGCTTTCTCCCCGGATTTCTCCGCCTTTGTGTTCAAGATCCAGGCGAATATGAACAAGGCCCATCGGGACCGTCTGGCATTTATGCGGATCTGCTCCGGTAAATTCCAGCGGGACGCCGAGTACTACCATATGCAGGGCGGCAAAAAAATGCGTCTGTCCCAACCCCAGCAGCTGATGGCGGCAGAGCGGGAAATCGTGGAAGAAGCCTATGCCGGCGACGTGATCGGTGTGTTTGATCCGGGCATCTTCGCTATCGGCGATACCATCACCGTTCCCGGCAAGAAATTCCTGTACTCCGGTATCCCCACCTTTGCGCCGGAGCATTTCTGCCGGGTATCCGCCAAGGATTCCATGAAGCGCAAGCAGTTCGTCAAGGGTACAGAGCAGATCGCACAGGAAGGCGCGATCCAGATCTTCAAGCTGCCCAACTCCGGTATGGAGGAGGTCATTGTGGGCGTTGTGGGTACACTGCAGTTTGATGTGTTCCAATACCGGATGAAAAACGAGTACGGCGTTGATCTGCGGATGGAGAATCTCCCCTACGAGGAGATCCGGCTCATTGACAGCTACCCCGGCGACTTGTCCGATCTGAATCTGGGCTCGGACGCAGAGCTTTTGGAAGACTACCGGGGCAGAAGCCTGCTGGTGTTCAGTAGCTTCTGGGCAATCGACTTTACCGTCAAACGCAACCCGGGCTTGGTAGTCAAAGAGATCGTGGTGGAAGAAGGCTAAAAAATGCAAAATGCAAAGTGCAGAATGCAAAATGCGTGGCATCAATCTTCCACTTCGTCGCGAGAGCATTTATGCCCGTGGCAATCCGCACCTTGAAATGCAAAATGCCTAATGA
>JAZOCJ010000020.1:0-10933 GCA_045596405.1 Faecousia sp.
TCCGCGAAGCATTATATGGTATATACCTGTTTCGCTTTTCTTCCGAGCTTGACGTGGCACTTCTATCACCCTATTTTATATTACCATTCCCGCCAGTTCTTGTCAAGAAAAAGGGGACAAGAGAACCGTCCCCTTGTCCCCCCATTCCCGCCAGTTCTTGTCAAGAAAAAGGGGACAGGAGAACCGTCCCCTTGTCCCCGGGGCAGTGATCCCATAGGCAGCAACCTGTCCCGTAGTGGTGGTGGCAGTGGGATTCCGGTAGGTCAGGGTTTCTGTCTTTACATTACTGCCGTTATGCTTGGTCTCCTGTTCGGCGACACGACCGAAATCGTCATAATCATAGCTCTTGGCAGAATCGCCGTTGCTTACGGACTGGATGCGGTTGTCCTCGTCATAGGAATAGTTGGTGGTATGCTCATCGCCGTTCACCATCTCGATCATAGCAGTCATATTATTGATGCTATCATAGGTATACGCTACCGTGTGGCTGTACCCAGTGCCGCTTTCGGTGCGCTTCATCAGCCGGTCGATGAAATCATAGTAGTACTTGGTGGTGATCCCTGTCTCGGAATCCGTTACCACTGCCAGAGCGCCGTAATTATCGTACTGATAGGTTACGGTTTCGCCAGTATCGCTCTGACCGTCTTTGTAGGTTTCCTTTGTTACTCTGCTCTGGTCGTCATACTCATATTGTACACTATGACCGTTGCCGTAGTCAAGTTGGATCAGATCAAAGTTTTTGTCATTGCTGTAGGTGTAGGACGCAAGGTTCCGACCATCCCCATACACCCTAGTTACCAAATAAAAGTCTTCGCGAATAAAACCATATTCCGTGAGACCGGTAGTGATAATAGCCAATCGGTCATCTGTGTAACAATAGTCCACATACAATTCCGAGTCTGCCTCGATCCAGGTCGAAACCAAACGGTACATATTATCGTAGTCGTAGTTGGTGCGCGTATCCTCAGTATCTTCCGGATTCTGCACCCACTCCAGCAGACCGGTATTGGCATTATAGCCATATTCGGTCACGTTTCCTGCTGCGTCCGTGGTGGAGGCGAGCAGATTGCCGTTTGCGGTGTATGCAGCGCTAGAGCTCATTATCAAGCTGCCGTTGGAGATGGACACCTGGGTGTTATTGCCGTAGGTATCGTAGGTGAAGTTGTAGACCAAACCCTTGTTGGTGGTGGCTTTTGTGACATTATGGTGACCGTCGTATTCGTAGGTCAGTGTCACACCGCCGGGCAGGATCTCCTTGGTCAGGTTGTTGCCGGAATATTCGTAAGTGGTGGTCTTTTTCTGCAGATCTACCACGCTGGTGACATTGCCTTTATCGTCATAGGTATAGCTGTTGCCAAATTCTTCCTTGTAGAGCTGGATGCCGTCAAACCAGACCCGGTTGGCATTGTAGTCATAGCGAATGTCCACATAGAGTGTGTGGTAATCCTTATCCGCTACGATCGCACCTGCGGCATACTGCCAGGACACCGCACTGTCGGTATCCGGACTGAAGGTCACAGACCGTTCTGTGCACGAGCCGTCGGTATTGTGGAAGATACATACCAGACTGAAATCCCGTTTTTGCCCGCCAATATCACCAATGGGAACTGCATCTCCCTTTGCCCAGCCCGCAAGCACATAGGTATCTCCTGCGCTGCCGCTGGTATGGATCTGCTGATACAGATGCTTGATCGCGTTGGGAACGCCGTCAAACTGGAGCACATTGCTGTCCAGCTGGGATGCGGCAGACGATCCGGCAACAATGCCGTCCGCACCGGAGAGGTTGGTCAGAAGCCAGCCGCTGGTGCCATCACTGAAGTCACCGTTATTTACGAGGTTGTACCGGCTGGCAGTAACTGCCTTTTCTACTTGCACACAATCGATATACGCCGATCCGCCTGCGGTACAGTACAGGTGCGCCCGCGCCGGAATGTCCTCAGTGGTCGTATTCGTATAGCTGATCTCTACCCGCTTCCAATCTGTACTGCCGTTGGTGGCAGTCGTCATAGCGCTGCTCATATCATTACGATTGGAGATCAGCAGGAACGATGTGCCACTGACTCCCTTTACATATGCAGAGAAAGTATAGGTTGCCCCCGCCTCTATGGTAAAGTTGTCAGTCATCAGGCACGACCACTCCGTAGCTGTCAGGCGCATAGAGTGAGTGCCCAGATATGCCGCATCGGTGGTGTTCTCCCCCAAAGTTGTGGCTGCCGGATACGCATCCCACACGGTCCCATCTTCAAAGCTGCTGTCCGACAAGCGGTTGCCCACTGTATTTTGCAGTTTGGAGGACAGGCGTAGCTGGTGCGCTTTGGAGCTGTCATTCTGATTCGTAGCATCGTTATTCGCGTACTGACCGTACTGGGCGCGTCCCTCATCATCCTGAACAGACAGGGTATTGCCCCAGTTATTGAACTGCATAATCTGCACATTGCCATTGTGGTCAGTGAAGGTGGTCTGGTTATTGGCGTACTCGATATACAGCGCGCCGCCTGCCACCGTTCCGTCATATTCGCACACTTGGGATACGCGGCTAGGCTGCCACCCGGATGTGGTATTATACGCATACCTCAGCTCATAGCCGTCAATGTTCAGCACCTTTGTCAGAAGATTATTGACACCATAGGTATAGGTGGATATTTCGCCGTCCTTATCGGTTACTGTCTTAAGTCTGGAATTCTCATAGCTAAAGGCTACATAGGTGATCTCCGATGTACCGCTGCCTTTATAGCTGATGCGGGTCAGCAGGCTGTTGGTATAGGTAAAGGCATAGACACGTCCTGCACCGTCTGTGATGGTGGAGATCAGACGGCTGTCGCCGGAGATATAGGTAATATTAATGCTGCTTTTGGTCTGCTGATTATTTTCCAGCTTGGTCAGCCGGCCTTGGGTATCGAAGTAGGATGCATTTCCGTACTTATCTGTTATCTTGTACTTCTGTGTGCCGCTGCCGTTAGTAGTCAGCGTCAGTTCCAGACCGTCCTCATCCTTGTAGGTATTGGCTGAGGTGTAATAGAAGTAATGGTCTGTACCATCAGAGTCCTCCCAGACGTAGTAATTACTGTTTTTAGACCACTGGTAGACCAGCTGGTTATAATTGGTACGCCAGCCGTAGCCCAAACCAAAGCCGTTGCCGGAGCTGTCGTTGGCGTTGTTGTCGTCATTGGGGGCGGTGCTGTCGTTGGCGTTATAGATGTGGCTGATGGATACCGGCATACGGTTGCCGTCAAAGCCCATATCGTGGCGCACCCACACCAGATTGCCGGTGTAGTTATTGATATAGCCTGTACCGGCGCGCCCGGCATTTTGGGTGGTATAATCCCAATAGCTTTCCAGGCCGTTATTGTTGCGGAACACAATGGTTAGATTAGGGCGGATTGTTCCGAACTCGGAGGATACAAACTGCCGCCACTCTACCTGCTGTGCATTTTCCACCGCGTTGCTCATCTTGAACATCATTCCGGTATTTTCGCCCGAATACCAACCGCGAACAATATCCGTTATGTTCCAGGTGTATGAGCCTGCGTTCTGAACATATGCAAAATCCTCAATGGTATCCGATGTGCCGGGCATATTGCTCCAGTGGAGAGTGTCCTCTTCCCACGTTCCGTTCACCTTATGCACTTCAACCGCGTGGGAATCATTGAATGTCTCCCAAAGAAGCAGCTCAATGGTTGCCCCCACGATTACATCCGAGGAGGTCAGGTCAGGCAGATCTTCATACATTATGAAGAAACGGCTGATGCCGTCTACATTGGTATAGCCCGCCTGCAGCATTCCCCAAGTAGAAGACAGATTCTTTTTCTGGGTTACTGTCTGGTCCTTTAGGTTGCTCCAGGTCGTACCCGCAGTCACTATGGGGTCCAGCACCACCGGCCAAGAACGCTCTGCACTTGCCAGCCACTGACGCGGCAGCAGGTAGGTCAGGATATACTGGTCACCGTTTTGCGTCAGGGTCACATTGACATCAAAGCTGTATGCCTTCGCATCGTCGACCAGGAACGGTGCGGGCATCGTCATCACGATATGCTCCCTGTTTGCATCGTACAGGTCGATATGCCCGTCCTCTCCAAGTACGGGGATCATATCCCCAGTGTTCAGGGTATACCGGTAGCCGTAGAGGGTATTGCTGTACCGGTTGATGACAATGGATTCCTTAACTTGGTTGGACTTCAGGTCATAGACGATATTGGTATTGGCATACACATTGGAATACTGCAGCCGGGAGGTCAGCTTGTCCAATGTCAGCTCTGCCGGCTGCTCGGACGGTCTCTCCACGGTTGCACTGATTGTCTGCAGCTGTGCAGTTGCGGTAGATGCCGCAGTCACAGACAAATCAACATTGGCTTCTGCATTCAGACTGTAGGTCTGGGTGACCAGTCCGCTGCTGTGCAGTTCTCCGGAAAGCCCAAAGCTCAGAGTATAGCCATCCTTTGTGATAGTAACTGCATTATTTCTGCTAAGCTGCTGAGGGAAGCGCACATCCCAGACACCGGCTGTGTTGGTATACACACGGTTTGTCCCCAGCCCCTCAAGCTTCAGTGTGTTGTCGATCTCTTCCCAGCTACCCTCTTCCAGATAGTGGACGGGATCGTTATATACGGCGGCCATATGCAGGCCGTTTTCTAGTATAAATTCCTTAGAATATTCTGTTCGTTCCGATGTGATCTCTTCTACGATCCGTGCATCCTTTGCGTCTTCTTGTACGCTTAAATCGGTTAGATCGGTGGTCAAACTTGCGCGGAAGTCCGCGGCAATACTCTGCATAGGCAGCATATTTATAACCATTACGATTACCAGCATCATACTGCAAAGGCGAAGTAACTTCTTTAACATCCTTTGTTCCTCCTTTGTAGGTCCACTGCCGCTGCGGCAGCGGTGTCGATTATGCCGGTCTCCCAGATGCACACTGCATCTGGGTTTACATAGTTGCCATTGGAATCACCCCTTTTGGTATATATTTTGGAATATTTTTCCACAATTTTATTGTAGCATATCCTTATGCCGACCACAATAAAAATATTTCGAGTTTTTTCGACAATTTACATACTGCCACAACAGCTTCTATCTTGTTCTCCCAAACAGAAAATTTCGCTCTTGCACCCCGTTTTATAACGAAAAACAGAGCGGCGCATAAGAGCCGCTCTGTTTCTTTCCTTATTTCCAAAGACCGTCGGGGTACTTGCCCTGCTCTGTCATCTCTTTCAGAGCCGCCACGACCTTGGGCTTATCCGCCGCATAGGTCACGCCATACCACTTATCCGCAGACCGCAGGATCTTGACTGTCGCCTTATCGGCCTTCAGCAGTGCATCCACGGAACGGGGCAGCAAGAACTCTGCCTTGGCAGGATTGGCAGGTACCTGCTCTGCCAGGAAGCCGGGGAACTGCTCCTCGATGTGTGCCAGGAAACCGGGGGTGAAGCCCCACATATTCATAGACACGATGGTGTCAGCAGTCAGGTCTGTCCAGGTCTTGCCGTCATCCTCCGTGAAGCGGATGCCGTCTGCCTGCTTTTCGATCTTGGTGCGCTCTACGATGTCCGCAAGATTGCCGTCTGCATCCGCGGTGCACACGCCTCTGGCAACAGAACCGTTGTCCGTAACCGTATTGCCCAGCAGATAGCCAACCATACAGTAGTCGTACTTCTCGCCGTCCTTGGCATTGCTTAAGTAGTCATAGATCACCTTGAAAGCAGACTTGCCGTAGTAGTCGTCGGCGTTGATGACCGCAAAGGGCGCGCCGTCGATGGCATCCTTTGCGCACAGCACTGCATGGCTGGTGCCCCAGGGCTTCTGGCGCTCTGCGGGGATCTGGAAGTCCGCAGGCACTTTATTGATCTCCTGATAGGCGTAGCGGATCTCCATGGGGCAAGCCGCAAGTCTTGCGCCTACGGTCTCCATAAAGTCCTTCTTAATGGCTTCCTTGATGATGATCACAGCCGTCTCAAAGCCCGCCTCGTGGGCATCAAACAGGGAATAGTCCAGAATGGCCTCTCCCTGACTTCCCACCGGGTCGATCTGCTTCAGACCGCCGTAGCGGCTTCCCATACCGGCAGCCATAACAACAAGAACAGGTTTCTTTCCCATAATTGCACTCTCCTCATATGTTTTTTGGTAATCATATTATACACGCCCTGCCATAAAAAAGCAAGGGGCGCTATCCTATTTTTGCCGCATCCAGATAGATCGCCTCCCGGCGAAGCTTTTCCCACGAAAATACCGTTGCCAGCTCCTTGGCAGATACCGCCTCCGCCTTTTCCATCAACCCGGCAGAGTGCGCCAAAACACCCAACAGTTCTTCCGCAGACAACCGCTGCCGCAGGACACCCAAATCTAAATCCCTGTCCCGCTTACTCAGCCGCCGTCCGTCCGGTGCAAGCAGCATAGGCACGTGCCCATAAGCGGGGTGGTTAAAGCCCAGCAGCTCCTGTAAGTACATCTGCCGGGGGGCGGAGCTTAACAGATCCATCCCCCGCACCACCTCTGTGACGCCGGACTCTCCGTCATCCACCGTGACTGCCAGTTGATATACAAAAACACCGTCTGCCCGCCGCACCACAAAATCTCCGCAGTCGGTGGCAAGGTTTTCCAGGTATTCTCCCTGCGCCATATCCATCACCGTCCAGACTCTGTCCGAAACCCGTACCCGCCAGGCAGGGGCGCGGTCAAAGCTCTGCCGCTGCGCCGGGGTAAGTTCCCGGCAAGTACCGGGATAGACATATGTGCCGTCGGAAAGATGGGGCGCATTGACACTGTGCAGCTGACTGCGGGTACAGTAGCAGGGGTACAACAGGCCCATATTCATCAGTTTATCAAAATATTTCTCATAGACCGAACTCCGGCGGCTCTGGGGCTGGGTTTCCTCGTCCCAGACAAGCCCCAACCAACGCAGATCCTCCCGGAGGACTTCAGCAAATTCTGCGCTGGTGCGCTGGGTATCCAGATCTTCCATCCGCAGGATCAGGCTGCCGCCCCGGGACTTTACAGACAGCCAGGCGATCAGCGCCGCAAACACATTGCCTAAGTGCATCCGCCCCGAGGGCGTAGGCGCAAACCGCCCCACAGGCGCATTTTGTTCTGTTTTCAACTGATCACCCCCAACTATAGTTTACCGCAAAAGTTTCTTTGTGTAAAGCAATTTCCCAAAGGGGGCTTGTGAAACGGAGAAAAATCGTATACAATATAGAAAATCGTTTTTCGGGGGGTGACACCGTATGGCTCTTGATTCTGAAGAATTTAAGGCGCGCAGGCAGGCACGGGAGGAGCAGCGCCGCCATCAGCAGGCGCAAAACCGCAAGACCTTGATCAAGCTGGGGATCGCCGCCGCGGTGCTGATCCTGTGCGCGGTGCTGATTTTGATCGTTACCCGCCCCGGCAATGAGCCTGACCCCACCGAGACCACCGTCCAGACAGAGCCTTCCGGAACAGCAGAGCCCACCCCCGCAGGCACTGAGCCCACTACCGTGATCCATTACGCCGCAGCAGGCGATCTGAACATCAACGATCTGGTGGTAGCCTCCGGTGGTGCGCTGTATGACTACGCCCCCGCTTTTCTGGATGTGGCACACCTGCTTGCGGACGCAGATATTTCCTCTCTGAATTTTGAAGGAAATCTTCTGGGCGCTCCCTACGGAAGTGAAAGCGCCTCCGCGCCCCAGACCATGATGCAGGCGCTGGCAAGCGCCGGTGTGGATCTGGTACAGCTGGCAAACTCCTACTCCATCCACAAGGGAATGGCGGGTCTTGCCTCCACCATTGAGAATGTAAAAAATGCCGGTATGGAGCCTTTGGGGGTCTACGCCACCAACCAGGAATATAAGTCCGGCAAGGGCTACACCATCCGCTATGTCCAAGGTGTAAAGATCGCCTTTGTGGCCTTTACTAAGGGTATGGACGGGCTGGCGCTGCCGGCAGGCAATGAGCACTGTGTCAATGTGCTGTACACCGACTACGCAAGCACCTACCAGACCGTGGACACCGAAGGGATCACCACGGTGCTGAAAGCCGCGGCAAAAGAGAAGCCGGACATTACCATCGCCCTGCTCCACTGGGGCAGCGAGTTCAACGATACCGTCAGCCGCAGCCAGAAAACCATCTGCGATCTGATGCTTCAAAACGGCGTGGATGCCATTATCGGCACACACCCCCACTATGTGCAGGAAATGGTCTTTGACCGGGACGCCGGTACTTTTGTGTCCTATTCTCTGGGAGATTTCTTCGGAGATGCCCAGCGGGCAGGCTCGGAGTATTCCGTGATCCTGGATCTGGAGATCACCAAGGACAACAAGACCGGAGAAACTTCCATCACCAATTATAGCTATACTCCCATCTTCACCGTGGCAGAGGAAGAGAAGCCCCTGCGGGTGGTGCGGATCAAAGAGGCGATGGCAGCCTATGAAGCCGGGTATATCGACCGAGTCACTCAAGACACCTATGAGGATATGGCATACGCCCTCAAGCGGATCGAGGCGCGTATTTCCGGCAAGGGATAAATACACCGGGCAGGCATAGAAATTCTATGCCTGCCCGTTTTTATCGCTTTTTCTTTTGCCCAATTGATCCCAGCAATTCTAAGATCTGGCGGCAATGCTCCCGTTCCTGGATAGCAAGCCGGGCAAATACCTGCCCATACTCCGGGTCTTTGCTTCGGTTCTCATATTCGTTAAGACAGCGCATCTCCCGCCCATAGCACCGCCGCAGTATGATCTCCGCCGACTCCTGCTTCGGCGGCACAGCACGAACCACCGGGCGATTGCCGGTGATCAGAGTATAGATGCCTTTCAGGCAGGCGGCATGCGCCTGTTCTTCCTGGGACAGTTTACGCAGCAGCGCCCCTTCCTTCCCCTGATACCCACGGGACAAGTGTAAATATGTGGTGGCATCCTGCATTTCTTCTGCGATAAGAGACAGCAGCCCCTGTGTACTCGGTGCTGCCGGTGGGGCTTCCTCTTTTCCCCGTACCCGATTCCACACGCACTCCGCCATTTCCGGATCATAGGTATCCATAGTCTATCCCCTTTCTGAAAACAGTTTCTTTCCAGTATATGTAGGCAAATAAAAAACGCTTCCCTTTTTCGCTCATATGTGCTATAATAAGAAAAACGCATGGGATGGAGGGCTGCAAATGTCACGGACCAGCAACAAAGCAGGGCTTATTCTGGAATTCGTCAACCAATTCGTACAGGAGAACGGTTTTGCCCCCTCTGTCCGGGAGATCGGCGCAGCGGTGGGTCTTCGCTCCACCGCCTCTGTCAGCTACCATCTGCAGCAGCTGCAGGAAAAGGGGCTTTTGCTTGCCCCCGGCGCAAAGGGCAGAAAGCGCGCCATTGCCACCGCCAACCGCCCGGGGCAGATCCCGGTGGTGGGTGTGGTCACCGCCGGTGTTCCCATTCTGGCGGTGGAAAACCAAGAGGGCACTATGCCCTGGGACGGAGATGCCTCCTGCTTTGCCCTGCGGGTGCGGGGTGACAGTATGATCGGCGCCGGCATTCTCAGCGGCGACAAGGTGGTAGTGCGCCCCCAGCAGACCGCCGACGACGGGCAGATCGTAGTCGCCCTGCTGGGAGAAGAAGCCACCGTCAAGCGGCTGAAAAAGCGCGGCGGCGAAGTTTGGCTGCTCCCCGAAAACCCCGATTACGCACCCATTGACGGCAGCGATGCCGTGATCATCGGGCTGGTTAAAGCCGTGGTGCGGGAATATTAAGTGCCTTTCGGAATCTCTTTTGCACAAAGAGATTCCGTTTTTTTCGTGTTTGGTGATATAAAATCATTAAAAATGCAAATTTTGCCGGGAAAATCATAAAAAGCTTTGCTTTTTTCGGAAGACCGTGCTATACTATCTAAGGTTTTGAGAAATAATGTAAAAAATGCTGGCGGCAGGACGCCGTCAGGCAAAAAATTGAAAGGGGTATTTCAATGTCTCACAAGTATGTTTATCTGTTTACCGAAGGCAACGGCTCTATGCGCGAGCTTTTGGGCGGCAAGGGTGCAAACCTGGCTGAAATGACCAACATCGGTCTGCCTGTCCCCCAGGGTTTCACCATTTCTACCGAGGCTTGTACTCAGTACTACGAGGACGGCCGCAAGATCAACGATGATATCCAGAAGGAGATTCTGGAGTATGTAACCAAGCTGGAGGGCATCACCGGCAAGAAGTTCGGTGACCTGGAGAACCCGCTGCTGGTCTCCGTCCGTTCCGGCGCCCGCGCCTCTATGCCCGGTATGATGGACACCATCCTGAACCTGGGTCTGAACGAGGACGTGGTCAATGTTCTGGCTACCAAGTCCGGCAACCCCCGTTGGGCATGGGACTGCTACCGCCGTTTCATCCAGATGTACTCCGACGTGGTTATGGAAGTGGGCAAGAAGTACTTCGAGGTCCTCATCGACGAGATGAAGGAAAAGAAGGGCGTCACCCAGGACGTGGAGCTAACTGCAGACGACCTGAAGGAGCTGGCCGGTCAGTTCAAGGCTGAGTACAAGTCTAAGCTGGGCACCGACTTCCCCTCCGATCCTGTGGAGCAGCTGATGGGCGCAGTCAAGGCTGTGTTCCGTTCCTGGGACAACCCCCGTGCTAACATCTACCGCCGTGAGAACGATATCCCCTACTCCTGGGGTACTGCCGTTAACGTTCAGTCCATGGCCTTCGGCAACATGGGCGATGACTGCGGCACCGGCGTTGCCTTTACCCGTGACCCCGCTACCGGCGCCAAGGGCCTGATGGGCGAGTTCCTGACCAATGCCCAGGGCGAAGACGTTGTGGCTGGCGTCCGTACTCCCATGCCCATCTCCGAGATGGCTGAGAAGTTCCCTGCTGCTTTCAAGCAGTTTGAAGAAGTCTGCAAGACTCTTGAAAATCACTACCGCGATATGCAGGATATGGAGTTCACTGTTGAGAACGAGAAGCTCTAAAGTCGGATCGTAGCCATGT
>JAZOCJ010000021.1:0-24042 GCA_045596405.1 Faecousia sp.
GGCGGAAAGCAACAGTTCCCCGGACTGTTGCATTTAGATTATTCAAATCCCCCTCAAGGGAAAAAATAAACGCATCCCTAATGGGATGCGGTTATTTTTGGCGGAGTGAGAGGGATTTGAACCCTCGCGCGGCTTTTGACCGCCTACTCCCTTAGCAGGGGAGCCCCTTCGGCCTCTTGGGTATCACTCCGAATCAACAAAACAGTATTTCGTTGTTGCCAAAGTATTCTAGCACAGGCATACCGGTTTGTCAACCCATAAAGGAAACATTTCCTGCAAGAAAAGGCAGGCGTTATTCCTCTGTTTTCTTCTGTACTTTCTTTTTGGTGCCGTCGGGGTAGACGATATAAGTGTTATCCAGCTGACCGGTCAGACTGGCTTTTACATTGTCGATATAGATCCGGCGCAGCTTGTCCCGTTCGGCAAGCTCGTCAGGGGTCAAGCTGGTGGTTTTTGCTTTCTTTGCAAGCTCGTTGATCCTTGCGATCACTTCGTTCATATTCATACATACACCTCATACATAGCGGTCAATGACCACGGATATGCGTCCTTTCTTAGTTTGTCCGTTGACTTGGGAGAGACGGATCTTTCCCAGACCCCTCACAGAGATTTTAGCACTCTCCGCCACAATACGATCCGGTTTCTCACAGGGCAGACCGTCGATGGCTGTGCGTCCGGAGACGATATACTGGGTGGCAAGATTGCGGCTTACGCGAAATCCGGAGGAGATCACACTGTCCAGTCGCAGGGATGCCACGGTGTCCCGAATCTCGGCAAGTTCCGGCTCGCTGATTATGACCTCATCAAGAGAGATCTGCTCCAGACGCAGCTTTGTGCGACCGGCATCGGTAAAGTTTTGCAGAATATAGGGGGCGATCTCCGTGGTGACGAAGAAATCACAGCACCCTTTCCCAACACAAATATCCCCTACAGTTTCCCGGGCGATACCGGCACCCATCAGTGCGCCGAGGAAATCCCGGTGGGTTGGCGTGTCGCCCTCGTAAAAGCTTGCCCGCAGGCAGACGATGGGACTGCTCTCCGCCGTAAGTGCGTCCTCACCCAGATAATCCGGCAGGTAGATCAGCATCCGGCGCTCCGCGTCGGGATAGCCACCAAAGGTGTGCAAACCGTCCAGGTCGCCAAACAGATACCGGGTCATTTCCAGTTCCCGGGGGGAGAGAAAGCAGGTGTTGGCAGGGATATTGCGCCGCAGACCGGCTTGGATCTTGTCCCACACTTTTGCCAGAAGGACTTTGTCCTCGGCTGTGCGGGCAATTTTTTCAATGTTTCCTCTGTCCATTTGATCACCAATGGTATTATACCACAGCCGCTAGCGATTGCAAGGAAAGTTTTTTCTTGTCACCGGGGGCGCGATACAGTATAATAATAGGGAAAGCGGGTGAAATGATGGTAATTGGCATTATTGGCGCAGGTGCTTCGGGAATGGCGGCGGCTCTGGCAGCTGCGGAAAACCCGGAGGCGCAGATCATTTTGTTTGAACGCCAAGCACGGGTCGGCAGAAAACTGCAGGCTACCGGTAACGGCAGATGTAACTTGACCAATCTGTATGCCGCAGAGGGTGGCTACTACGGGGAAACTCCAGAGTTTGCGAAGCCTGCATTGCAGGCATTGTCCCCGGAGGCAACCTTAGAGTGGTTTCGGGATCTGGGACTGTTCACGGTGGCGGAGGTTTCCGGTCGGGTGTATCCTTATTCCGACCAAGCCAATTCTGTGGTAGATATTCTGCGTCTGGCATTGGAAAAGCCCAATATCCGTCTATATACAGGCGCTGAGGTGAAAAAAATTCGTCATACCGGCAATGCGTTTCTGATAGAAACGGATGTGGATGCAGTATCCTGCGATAAGGTTATCGTCGCTTGCGGTGGTTTGGCAGGCACAAAGTTGGGAGGAACGATGTCCGGCTATCAGCTTCTCGGAAAGCTTGGGCATAAGGCAACCCGCCTGCGTCCGGCACTGGTGCAGCTGAAAAGCAGCTGGGGTGCGTTGCCATCCCTCAAGGGAGTCCGCACCAATTGCCACGCTCAGATTTTCCGGGATGGGGAGCTGTTTGCGGAAAGCACCGGGGAACTGCAATTTACGGAGTACGGTCTGTCCGGTCCGGTGATTTTTGAAGTTTCCAGAGATGTGTGTCATGGGAAAGGGGAGTGGAGCTGCAAGCTGGATTTCCTGCCCCAGTGTACACAGGAAGAACTGGAAAAGGAACTGCAAAGACGCAGACAGACACAGCTTCCCATGGAGGAATTGCTGACAGGCATCCTCCATAACCGGTTGGGCAGAGTTCTGACCAAAGCCGCAGGGATCAAGGATAAACACACCGTGCGATCTCTTTCTGACCAGGAGCTGCAGCAGATATGCCGTACAGTGAAAGGCTTTGAGGTGAAACTGACAGAGCCTATGGGTATGGACGCGGCGCAGGTGACCGCAGGCGGCGTGCTGACCCGGGACTTTGACCCGGAGACAATGGAAAGCCGTCTTGTGCCGGGGCTGTATGTCTGTGGTGAGGTGCTGGATATTGACGGCGCTTGCGGCGGCTATAATTTACAATGGGCCTGGAGCTCCGGTCGCTGCGCCGGCCTCCACGCGGGAAGGGGACAAGGATGATCCGCATCAGAGAAATCACTATGCCCCCGGAGCATACAACGGAGCAGCTTTCCTATGAAGCAGCAAGACTCCTAAAAATATCCAGTTCTAAAATCCGGAAGCTGCGGTTGGTCCGCCGGTCAGTGGATGCACGGAAGAAGCCGGATGTGCGGATCGTTTACACGGTGGATGTAACTGTTGACGGCAGCGAGCGGAAGATCCTGAAGCAAAGTGGCTGTAAGCGGGCATCGATCGCGTCCGCGGAGTATTATAAAGTGCCTAAGGTGGTGGCAGAGCCGACCCTCCGACCTGTGGTAATAGGATTTGGCCCTGCGGGTATGTTTGCCGCACTGGTACTGGCATTGGCAGGACTGCGTCCGCTGATACTGGAACGGGGAGAGGATGCGCTGACGCGGCACGAGAAAGTGTCCCGATTTTTTGAGACCGGTGAACTGGACACCAAAAGCAATGTCCAGTTTGGCGAAGGCGGTGCAGGCACATTTTCCGACGGCAAGCTGAACACCGGTGTCAACAATCCCCGGATCGGTTGGATCCTGGAGCAGTTGGTAGCTGCCGGTGCCCGGGAGGATATTTTGTATGATGCCAAGCCTCACGTGGGTACGGATGTGTTGCTGACGGTAGTGCAGAATGTCCGTAGCCGGATACTGTCGCTGGGCGGGGAAATACGTTTCTGTGCCCATGTAACGGGGATCGATCGGGAAAACGGCGCTGTTACGGCGTTGGAAGTCAACGGTCAGGAGATGATCCCCTGCAATCGAGTGATCCTTGCCATCGGACACAGCGCCAGAGATACTTTTTCTATGCTGCACAGTATGGATATCCCGATGGAAGCGAAACCCTTTTCTATGGGTGTGCGGATCGAGCATCCCCAGAGCCGAATCGACCGGGCACAGTACGGAGCGGAAGATTTGCCGCTCCCACCTGCGGATTATAAACTGGTCAAACATCTGGCAGAGGAGGCGGTGTATACCTTTTGTATGTGTCCCGGCGGCTATGTGGTTGCTGCCGCCTCGGATGAGGGCGGCGTGGTAACCAACGGTATGAGCTACGCAGACCGGGATGGCGGGAATGCCAATGCGGCGCTGCTGGTGACCTTGAATCCCAAGGATTTTCCCGGGGAAGGACCTCTGGCTGGTGTGCAGTGGCAGAGGGAAATTGAACAATGCGCCTATCGGGCAGGCGGCGGTGGCTACCGGGCACCTGCACAGAGGGTGGAGGATTTCCTTGCCCATAGACCCAGCACCGGTGCAGGCTCTGTGCAGCCCACTTATCGCCCCGGGGTGACCTGGTGCGATCTGCACAGCGTGCTGCCGGAGAAGATCACCCGCGCCATTGAGCAGGCGCTGCCGCTGATGGATGGCAGCCTTTCCGGGTTTGCGGATGGGGATAGTGTGCTCACCGCACCGGAGACCCGAAGCTCTTCGCCGGTACGGATCACCCGGGACGAGAATAAGCAGTCCCCCGGACTTGCGGGACTGTATCCCGCCGGGGAAGGCGCAGGATATGCCGGTGGCATTATGTCCGCGGCGATCGATGGAATGCTCTGCGCAGAGGCGCTGATCGAAGCTTTATAAGAAAACAGCACCCTCACGGGGTGCTGTTTTTTATAGAATTTTCCACAGAAGCAATCCGATAATCTGGATTGTCGTGATCAAAGGCAGTCCTATAGAAAATTTGGGGTGGCGGGTTTTGTGCCGGAATATACGCATCCCCATAAGGCATCCCAGGCTGCCGCCCAGGAGGGCAACACTGATCAAGGTTGCCTCGGGGATTCGCCATGCATTTTTTATGGCTTTCCGTTTGTCCGCAAGCATAAGCAGGAATCCTGCTGCATTGATTAGGAATAGGGGAACAAGCAGTAGCTTCATAACAAACCTTTCTGGAGGGAGACAGGATGAAAAAAAGTTGGATCTTCGTTGCTGCGGTACTGCTTTTTGCGGGCTGCAGTGCACAGGGAGAACTGGAGACAGTGACAGATGTTTATGGGGAGCAACCCCTTTCTCCGGCAAAACAGATCGTATTGGAATTGCCCCAGGAGGTAGCAGTGCCGGCGATGCAGAGCAAGGAAGCCGGAACGCTTTACCTGTGCGAGGACTACACTGTTACCGTGCAGACCGGGGAAGCAGGAGATCTGAATGCCACCCTACGGGAAGCCACGGGATTTGAAAAAGAGCAATTGGCTTTGGTGGAAACGGTACGGGGGGAATTAGCGTGCTACGAATGCGCGTGGTCTTCTGCCGGAGAGGCAGAACAGCAGGTGGGCAGAGCAGTTGTGTTGGACGATGGCAACTACCACTATGTTGTCACAGTCATGGCAGACGCATCCCAAGCCGGGGCGTTACAAAAGACCTGGCAGGACCTGTTTGATTCTATGTACCTGACGGATACTGCTCCATAGCTTCCCGGCACAGCTGCCGGCATTGCTGGGCAACGGATTCGGGGTACAGGATCTTCGCCTTATTGCCAAATCCTATGACCCAACTGAGAAACATGGGGGAGATGGCGACCCGTACTGTAAAATTAAAGTGGGAATCCCCGTCCGGGATCAGCATCGTATCTTTTCCAAAACGGTCGATCACCACGTTGATAAGATCCCGGTGAAAACGGAGCTTGACGTCCACTGCATCTCCGGCAAACATCTGGAACAGTCTGCCGGCGTGGTCGTTCAGTGCCTTTCCGGTCAGTTCCGGACAGGGGACACGGCTTTGATCTGACAGGCGAATGTCCGTCATCCGATCCACCCGGTATGCTGTAACGCCGTGACGCTCCGAGAGCGCCAGCAGGTAACAGTTTTCATTATCCTGGCAAAGTCCGTAGGGACTTGCCAGGTATTCTTTTTCCCGGTAACGGCGCTGACCGCCCAGTTCCCAGTCAAAATACCGGAAGCAGATCTGCTGATTGCCGGCGATGGCATCCTGAATGGTGTCCACATTGTAGTAAATGGACTCATTCATACTCTTGACCCGTCCGGAGACCAGCACATTTCTGCGCAGGAGACCGGCATCGTGCTTGTTGCATTGGTTGCAAAGCTTTTCAATCAGTTCCCGGGATTTCTTCTCCGTTAAGTACCGACTGGACTGCACTGCGTCGATGAGTAGCTTCAGCTCCGGCAATTCAAAGTTTCTGGAGGCAATATAGTAGCCGCCGTTTTTGCCGGGAATGGCGATAATATCTACGCCGTATTCCTGCAAAGCGGCAATGTCGGAATAGACCGTCTTGCGGTCACAGGAGATGTTATGCTGACGGTCCAGCATAGCGATGAGTTCTGAAGCCTTGACAGGATTTTTCTCGTGGGAGTTTTGCTCCAGATAGTCCAGGATATAAAAGATCTTCAGCTTTTGGTTGTCGGATTTCGGCATATCGATCCCTCCGCAGTACATTGTGCAATTATTATAGCACAATATCGTAAACAGTGGAATGGAAAATTTGCTTTTTGTCTGAAAATATGATATGGTATGGAGAAAGGAGTGGATTCAATGCTTTATTTAGGCTGTCATTTGTCAGCATCGGACGGATTTTATGCAATGGTAAAGACCGCCGAATCCATCGGCGCCAACACCTTTGCGTTTTTTACCCGTAATCCCAGAGGTAGTCAGGCAAGAAAAGAAGATCCTGCGGATGCCGCGAAGGCGGCGGAAGCACTGGGGGCGGGAAATTTTGGAAAGCTGGTTGCCCACGGGGCATATACGATGAATTTGTGTACTGCCGATCCCGGCGCCAGAGATTTTGCAGCCAGTGTGCTGTGCGATGATCTGCGGCGTATGGCGGCTCTGCCGGGAAATTTCTATAATTTCCATCCCGGCAGCCACGTTGGGCAGGGAACTGAGACCGGCATCAGCCAGATCTGTGATGCGCTGAAGCAGGCACTCGCACCCAACTATCCCGTTACCGTCCTTTTGGAGACTATGGCGGGCAAGGGCAGCGAGATCGGCGGAAAATTTGAAGAGCTGAAAGCGATCATCGACGGTGTAG
The DNA here is from genome assembly GCA_045596405.1 of Faecousia sp. Classification (GTDB taxonomy): domain Bacteria; phylum Bacillota; class Clostridia; order Oscillospirales; family Oscillospiraceae; genus Faecousia. Next base: position 6,595 of record JAZOCJ010000021.1, read on the forward strand.
GAAGTGATCAGGTTGGTGTATGCCTGGATACCTGCCATATCCACGACGGCGGCTATGATATCATTAACGATTTGGATGGTGTTCTGGCAGAGTTTGACCGGGTGATCGGTCTGGACAGGCTTTGCGCGCTCCACCTCAACGATTCCAAAAATTCCTTTGGCAGCCACAAGGACCGTCACGCCTGTATCGGTGAGGGTAATCTGGGATTGGAAACATTCCGTGCCATTGTGAATCATCCGATGCTTAAGGACAAGCCGATGATTTTGGAAACACCTAATGAACTGCCCGGATACGCCAGGGAGATCGACCTTTTGCGCCATCTGGCAGGCGAATAAAATCACGAAAACAAATTTTCAAAAGGAGGTGACAGTGTGCCTGTGCTAACCGGATTATTGGGAGATTCTACATTCTTTTATGTATATATCAGCATTTTTCGGTGGATCGCTCCGGTTTTGGCAACGATCCTGCTGCTGCGATGCATAAAGCCGCTGCTTACCTTCCGGAGAGAGCCGGAGGTTTGGGGCTGGCTGTGCCTGAAAAATGGGGACAAGCTGCCCATTACCCACTGGGAAAACGTGATCGGCAGGAGCAAGCGCAGTGACATTGTCATCGATTTTCCCACCGTGTCCCGCAATCACGGCGTTTTGACCCGATATGATGACGGAAGCTGGACCATTACCGACGCCCACTCTAAGGACGGCGTGTTTGTCAATGGCAAGCGGGTGCAGATCTGTGCATTAGATCCCGAGGATGTGATTTGCATCGGCGGGCTGGAAATGCAGCTGCAGCCGATCTCTGAGGGGCAGGAGCGGCGGCTGACAGAGAAACGGACAAAGGCATCCTCTGTGGTGACCAGTTTTACCAATGTGGTGCTGCTGTCTGTATTTCAAGTTTTAAGCTGTCTGGCATTTCTGCTGGGCGGGGATATTGCCTATGCCCAGTCGGTGCTCATCGGCTTTGGTGGCATTATGATCTGCCAGTGGCTGCTGCTGCTGTTCTTTGTGTGCATCCGCAGGACCTCCTTTGAGGTGGAGACCATTGCCTTTTTCCTGTGCACTCTGGGTATGGCGGCCATTGCCACCGTTACCCCCGGAGAGGCGGTCAAACAGCTGATTGCGATGGTACTGGGCATTATCGTATTTCTGGTAGCCGGCTGGTCTTTGCGGGATCTGGAGCGGGCACAGAAATGCCGTTATATCGCAACAGTTGCCGGTATCGGCTTTTTGCTGATCACATTGCTGTTTGGCAGGGAGTACTACGGTGCAAAGAACTGGCTGGTCATCGGCTCGTTTTCCGTGCAGCCGTCGGAGTTCAGCAAGGTCTGCTTTGTATACGTAGGCGCTTCGGCAATGGACCGGATTATGAACAAGCGCAATCTGATGCTGTTTATCGGCTATTCTGTGATAATTTGTGGTTGCCTTGCGCTGATGAATGATTTTGGCACAGCTCTGATCTTCTTCTGCGCGTTTTTGGTGATCGCCTATATGCGCTCCGGCAGTGTGGGCACATTGGCACTGGCGTGCACTTCTCTGGGTTTTGCCGGGGTTGTGGCACTGCGGATCGCACCCCACGCCCTGCGGCGGTTTGCCTCCTGGCGGCATATCTGGGAAGTGCCTCTGGATGGCGGTTATCAGCAGACCCGGGCGCTGATGTGTATGGCAGCCGGTGGTATTTTGGGTCTGGGTGCAGGCAACGGCAGAATGAAATATGTGTTTGCGGCGGACTCGGATATGGTAGTGGCTACGATCTCCGAGGAGTGGGGGCTTATTATGTTCGCCCTGATGGTGCTCAGCGTGGTGGCTCTGGCGGTATTTGCTATGCGTTCCGCAGTGGTTGGGCGCAGCAGCTTCTATACCATCGGCAGCTGCACCGCGGCCAGCATCCTGCTGGTGCAGGTCATTCTCAATGCGCTGGGCACGGTGGATGTAGTTCCCTTGACCGGCGTGACCTTTCCCTTCGTATCCAACGGCGGCTCCAGTATGATCGGTGCGTGGGGACTGCTCGCGTTTGTAAAAGCCGCAGATACCAGACAAAATGCCAGCTTTGCTGTACGGCTGACCAAGAACGGAGGCGACGAGGATGAATAGAATTGCACGTCGCGCGGGAATCGCTTGGGTGCTGGTGTTGGTGCTGCTGGCAGGCTTTGGTTTCTTTGTCTATGAATATGCCGTGGAGTCATCGGACTGGGTTATGTTTTCCGGCTCGCCCCACGTTTACAGCGGCGGAAATATCGGCTGCGGCGTGATCACAGACCGGGACGGCATTTTGCTGCTGGATACCCGGGACGGACGCATTTATGGGTCAGACCCTGTGCTGCGCGCGTCCACAGTGCACTGGGTCGGTGACCGCTACGGAAGCATTTACGCACCGGCTTTGCCCCATTATGCCGATAAGCTTGCCGGACACGACCTGCTCAACGGTATCTATTCCTACGCAAATGCAGGCGGTGTTGCGGAACTGACGCTGATTGCAAAGGTGCAGGCAACGGCACTGGAGGCGCTGGGAAGCTATAAAGGAACAGTGGGCGTTTACAATTATAAGACCGGCGAACTGCTCTGCGCAGTGACCACACCCACATATGACCCGGACAATATCCCGGATATTAAGGGGGATACCACCGGTGCTTATGAAGGCATCTATATGAACCGCTTTACCCAGTCGGTGTATATTCCCGGATCGATCTTTAAGATCGTAACGCTGGCTGCTGCATTGGAAACCATCCCGGATATTCAGAAGCAGACCTTTTCCTGCACAGGCACTTATAAGATCGGTGCAGACGAGATCGTCTGTGAGAAGGTGCACCGCACCCAGGATGTAAAAAAAGCGTTTGCCAATTCCTGCAACTGTGCGTTTGCCCAGATCGCCTTGCAGCTTGGGGGGGAGACACTGGATCGGTATGCCGAGCAGTTCGGGATCACCCAGAGCCTTGTGTTTGACGGTATCAAGACCGCTTCCGGTAATTTTAAGGTGTTCAATACTGCCCCGGTCAATGTTGCCTGGAGCGCCATCGGTCAGTATAAGGATCAGATCAACCCCTGCCGTTTTATGACCTATGTAGGTGCTATCGCGGCGGGTGGAAGGGGCGCTGAGCCGTATCTGGTATCCCGGATCACCTGCGGCGGACAGGAGACCTATGCCGCGCAGACCCAAATGGGTGACCGACTCGTGTCTGCCAATACTGCGAAAATACTGCAGGAGTATCTGCGCAATAATGTAGAGGTTATGTACGGGGCAAATAACTTCCCGGGACTGACCGTGTGTGCCAAAACCGGCACGGCGCAGGTGGACGGAAGCGAAAAGCCCAATGCTATGATCGCAGGCTTCGTTGCGGATGAAGAGTATCCACTGGCATTTATTGTTGCGGTGGAGGATGCGGGTGCAGGCGGAAAGGTGTGCGTTCCGATCCTGTCTAAAGTGCTTGCTGCCTGTAAAGAGAGTATGGATTCCTGAGAATGAATGGATATACCCCCTGCATAGACTTGTGCAGGGGGTGTTTCTATGTGCCGACATAACCAGCTTTGGGGCTGTGTGCTGCTCGCGTTTGGCGCAGGGGTGTTGGTTGGGCTGTGGTTGGAGGGCGGATTTCTGGCGCACTGCTTTGGATTCGGTCTGATTTGTCTGGGTTGCGGTATGGTTAGGAGAAATAAGTGACATAAACTTGTCCCACTGCGAATATACTGCAGTAGCAATGAATGTGGGATAAGGAGTGATTCATTTGGAATTGCAATTTAACAAAACACAGTGTACTTATTTGCGTACCGTTTTGTGCCAGGTACAGAATCAGGAACAGACCCAGGAGGTGCGGCTTCCCGATGACATGCCTGACATTGGCAGAGTGCTGGGTGCGTGGGGGCAGGTGCTGATGCGGGGCAAGGAATGGCGCAGCGGAGGGATGGGAGTATCCGGCGGCGTAATGTCCTGGGTTCTTTATGCACCGGAGGATGGAGGAGAGCCTCGCTGGGTAGAGGCTTGGATCCCGTTCCAGACCAAATGGGATTTCAGTGACCCAGGGCGGGATGGTATGATTCAGGCATCCTGTAGCTTGAGAAGTCTGGATGCTCGGTCCGTATCCGCAAGAAAGCTGATGGTCCGTGCCAATGTGGGCATCCGGGGTGAGGCGATGGTATCTGCTGAAACGGATATTTACAGCCCGGGAGAACTCCCTGCAGATATACAGCTGCTCAAGAAGACATATCCTGTGCGACTCCCGAAGGAGGCAGGAGAAAAGCCCTTTTTGCTGGACGAAGAGCTGATACTGCCGGGATCGTGTCCCAGGTTGGATAAGCTGTTGCGTTATGAACTGCGCCCGGAGATGATCGAGCAAAAGGTCGTGTCGGACAAGATCGTTTTCCGGGGCAATGCGGCGCTGCATGTGCTTTACCGGGCAGAGGATGGTAGCTTGCAAAGCTGGAATTTTGAGCTTCCGTTCTCCCAGTATACGGAGCTGGAACGGGACTACGACCAGGATGCATCTGCAAGGGTCTGCCCCGCTGTGACCAGTCTGGAACTGGATGTGGGGGAAACCGGCGCGCTTCACCTGAAGGCAGGTCTGACAGGACAGTATATTATCTATGACCGGACAATGCTCGAGACCGTAGAGGACGCCTACAGCCCAAATCGTACAGTTACGCCTCGGATGCAGCAACTGCAGCTGCCGGCTGTGCTGGAAGAGCGCAGGGAGGCTGTCGGTGTGGAGCAGACCGTGGAGGCAGAGGGAACACGGGTAGCGGATGTGGTGTTCTACCCGGACTATCCCCGTATCCTGCGGGAGTCGGATGGGGTGCAGGCGGAGCTTGCCGGTGCGTTCCAAATGCTGTACTACGATCCTGAGGGCAACCTGCGCAGTGCAGTCTCCCGCTGGGAGAATTCGTGGGCACTGCCTGCTGCAGAAAACAGCGATCTGTCGGTCACGCTTCTGACCAGCGGAGAGCCAAGGGCTTCCATTGCCGGCGGAAATGCCGATTTGCGAGCGGATGCTTTTGCAGATGTGCTCACCATTGCACAGCAGGGGATGCCCATGGTGACGGGATTGGAAACGGGAGAACTAGCGGAAGCCGATCCCAACCGCCCGAGCCTGATTCTGCGCAGAGCCGGGGATAACAGCCTGTGGGAGCTGGCAAAAAGCTGCGGCTCTACGGTTGAGGCGATCCGCAATGCAAACCAAATGCAGGAAGAGCCTGCTGCGGGACAGATGCTCCTGATCCCTGTGATCTAAAAATACCGCCGCTGCGTGGGAGATACGCAGCGGCGGTTTGGCGGTTGTCGCATTCGGGGAGAATGTCCGCCTTGTTTAGAGTACTCCAGCGGTCCGTGGAGATACAAGGGGATACTGTCGAAGCTGTCGGTTTTTTTGGCTTGTTTTCTTTAGAAAACAGTGGTATAATAAGCAAAAAATAATCGTACAGAAGGTGTATATCTATGACAACAATTGATATTTATTCCGGTTTCCTGGGCGCAGGCAAGACGACCCTCATCAAGAAGATGATCGCGGAAAGCTACTGCGGGCAGAAGCTTGTGCTCATCGAAAATGAATTCGGTGAGATCGGCATCGACAGCGGCTTTCTGCAGGATGCGGGAATTCATATTACCGAAATGAACTCCGGCTGTATTTGCTGCAGCCTGGTGGGCGACTTCGGACAGGCACTGACCCAGGTTATTGAGCAGTACCACCCCGATCGCATCGTCATCGAGCCGTCGGGCGTGGGCAAGCTGTCGGATGTGATCGCGGCGGTCAATAAGGTGACCGGTGACGATGTGCAGCTGGGCTACACTGTCGCCGTTGCGGATGCCGGCAAGGTCAAGGTCTACCGCAAAAACTTTGGTGAGTTCTACAACAACCAGATCGAGACGGCCTCTACAGTCATCCTGTCACGTACAGACGGAATCCCCCAGCAGAAGCTGGATAACGCCGTGGAGATGATTCGTCAGCTGAATGCAAAGGCGGCCATCGTTACCACGCCCTGGCCGGAGCTGACCGGTGCGCAGCTGATCGAGGCGATGGAGGGAAAGACCTCCCTGGCAGCGGAGCTGGCACAGATGGAAGAGGAGCACCACCACCATCATCACGATGAAGAACATCATTGCTGCCACGGTGAGCATCATCACCACGATGAAGAACATCATTGCTGCCACGGTGAGCATCATCACCACGAGGAAGAACATCATTGCTGCCACGGTGAGCATCATCACCACGAGGAAGAGCACCACTGCTGCCACGGTGGACACCACCACGAGGAGCATCATCACCACCACGAGGACGGTCATTGCTGCTGCCACGGTCACCACGACCATCACGACCATCATCACGCCGAGGAGGTATTTACCTCTTGGGGCGTGGAAACGGCAAGAAAGTTTACCGAGCAGGACATCCGCACTGCGCTGACTGCGCTGGATACAGGCAGATACGGCTTTATTCTCCGTGCAAAGGGCATCGTTCCCTGTGCCGAGGGCGGCTGGCTGCACTTTGACTATGTCCCCGGTGAGAGCAATGTCCGCTCCGGCTCGGCATCGGTGATCGGTAAGATCTGTGTCATCGGCTCGGAGCTGGATGCCTTTGGCGTTGCGCAGCTCTTTGGGGTGTAACAATGATCCAGATACCTGTTTATGTATTTACCGGTTTTCTGGATTCCGGAAAAACAAAATTCATCCAGGAGACCCTGGAAGATCCCCGTTTCAATGCCGGTGAGCGCACACTGCTGCTGGTGTTTGAAGAGGGCGAGGAGGAATACGACCTTTCCACCTACCCCCACCAGAATGTATATATTGAGGTGCTGGATCAGCAGACCGTCACCACCAAACAGCTGCAGGCACTGGCAAAGAAATATAAAGCTCAGCGCGTGGTTGCCGAGCTGAACGGAATGCAGCTGATAGGCGATCTGTACAGCCGTTTCCCCGAGGAATGGGTGGTCGCCCAAGAGGTTATGTTTGCGGACACTACCACCTTTATGGCATACAATGCCAATATGCGCAATCTGGTAATGGACAAGCTGGCGGGTGGGCAGATGGTTGTCTTTAACCGTCTAGCACCCGGAGCGGATACACTGCCGTTTCATAAACTTGCCCGGGCAGCCAACCGCAGAATCGATATTCTGTATGATTACACCGACGGCACTACCGCCTTTGACGAACTGGAAGATCCGCTGCCCTTTGATATTCAGGCACCGGTCATCACCATCCGGGACGAGGACTATGCCCTGTGGTATCGGGATATGACGGAAGAGCCGGAGAAGTATAACGGAAAGACGGTCTGCTTTAAGGCGCAGGTAGCTATGCTGCGCAGGGAGAAGAACGGTATGTTTGCTCCCGGACGGTTTGTGATGACCTGCTGTGTGGATGACATTCAGTTTCTGGGCGTTCCCTGTAAGTATGCAGGCGCAGGGGCTTTGACAGCCAGAAGCTGGGTGATGGTAAAGGCCACGATTGCGGCAGAAAAGCATCCGCTGTATCAGGGCGAATTAGGCCCTGTGCTGACTGCCATTTCTGTGGAAAAAGCCGACCCGGCAGAGCCGGATGTGGCGACATTTTGAGGTAAAGGAGCAACCGATATGTATCAGCCACTTGCAGACCTCCTGCGTCCCCAGACCTTGGACGAAGTGTTTGGGCAAGAGCATATTCTGGGCAAGGGTGCGATCCTGCGGCGTCTGGTGGATTCCGGGAAGATCCCCAATATGATCTTTTACGGACCCAGTGGAACGGGAAAGACCACGGTTGCCAATATCATAGCCAAGCAGACCAACCGCACTTTGTTTCAGCTTAATGCCACCACCGCATCCACTGCGGATATTAAGAATATTGTGGCGCAGCTGGATACCTTTATGGCGCCCAACGGCGTACTGCTGTATTTAGACGAGATCCAGTCCTTTAATAAAAAGCAGCAGCAGTCGCTGCTGGAATACATTGAGAACGGAAAGATCACCCTGATCGCCTCTACCACAGAGAATCCTTATTTTTATGTCTTCAATGCGATCCTCAGCCGCTCCACGGTGTTTGAATTTCAGCAGATCTCTGCTGCTGCGGCTTTGCAGGCAGTCAAACGGGCGGTGACCTTTCTGGAGGAACGGACAGCGTTGTGCGCAAAGCCCGAGGATGGGGCGCTGGAATATATTGCCTCCAGCTGCGGCGGCGATCTGCGAAAGGCAATGAATGCGGTGGAGGTGCTGTTCTCTGCCGGAGTGCCTGACGGAAACGAATTGGTGCTGACATTGGAGGACGCAAAGACCGTCACCCAGAAAAGTGCTATGCGGGCAGACCGGGAGGGAGATCAGTTCTATGATCTGCTGTCGGCTCTGCAGAAATCCATCCGCGGCTCTGATCCGGATGCGGCAGTGCACTATTTGGCACGGCTTTTGGAGGCGGGGCAAATGCAGGCTGCCTGCCGCCGGCTGATGGTGATCGCCGCAGAGGATGTGGGTCTGGCGTATCCTATGATCATCCCTATCGTCAAATCCTGTGTGGATATGGCATTGATGCTGGGTATGCCGGAAGCGCGGATCCCCTTGGGAGATGCAGCAGTACTGATGGCGACCTCGCCCAAGTCCAATTCCGGACATATTGCTCTGGATGCGGCACTGGAGGACGTGCGCCGGGGCAAAGGCGGTCCATTCCCGAGACATTTGCAAAATGTCCACGCAGATACCTATACCATGGAACGGGAACAAGGCTATCAATATCCCCACAACTTCCCCAATCATTGGGTAGCACAGCAGTATCTGCCGGATGCTCTGGTTGGCACCAAGTATTATTCTTATGGCGAAAACAAGCTTGAGCAATCGGCAAAACAGTATTGGGATGCCATCAAGGGCAAATAGGGGGACGCTATGGACATTCGACTTGGTGACATTCTGGTAATGAAGAAAGCTCACCCCTGCGGAGAGAAAAAATGGTGCGTACTGCGTACCGGGGCGGATTTTCGCCTGCGTTGTACCGGATGCGGTCACGAGATTATGATCGACCGGTTTAAGGCGGAAAAAAATATCCGTAGTGTACTGCGTGAAAATTCATCGACAGATTCAAGCGGCAGCTGATAATATCAGCTGCCGCATTTTTTGTTTCTGCCGCTGTCACTGGTGAAGCCGGTGTGGGACGGGCCGATTCTTGGAGGGAAGCCCCCTATGGGAAGCGACGGGATTTTTTAATACGCCGCCGTATACTGATGGCACAGTCAAATATGCAAAGGAGGCCTGTGCGTGGAGTATTACGGGAATATGGTGGCGATTCTAAACGTTTTGGTGAATTTTCTCTTACTACTTGGGACAAACCGCCTGTGCGGGCATCATCCATCCATTGTCAGGGTAGCTGTCGGATCTGCTTTGGGCGGCGTCTATGCCCGTTGCTGTCTTTTGCGGGGCTTCGGGTTTCTGGCAGGCACTTTTTGGCGCATCGTCAGTCTGGGGATGGTTGGTTGGGTCGCCTTTGGCTGGAGCAGGAGCACGGTGCGCCGGGTGGTGATCTTCATTGTGCTTAGTATGGCATTGGGCGGCATTGCCGCGGGGCTAAGCCGCGGAGGGATCTGGCCGTCAATGATCGCAGTGTGCGGTTTGCTCATTATGTGTATGATCGGCTTCCGGAACGGACGGGGCGGCGGGGCACTGATACCGGTGGAACTGCGTTACGGTGGAAAACGGGTCAGCCTGACTGCACTGCACGATACTGGCAATACACTGACTGACCCGGTGACCGGGGCGTCCGTATTGATCGTGGGGGCAGAAATCGCACAGGAACTGACAGGGCTGACAAAGCAGCAGCTTTGCCGCCCGGTAGATACGATGGGGATTCTGCCGGGACTGCGGCTTATACCGTACCGCACAGTGGGGCAGGCAGGGGGAATGCTTCTGGCATTGCGGCTGCCGGAGGTAAAGATCGGCTCGTGGAAGGGAAGTTCTCTGGTAGCGTTCGCTCCGGAGGGGCTTAGTTTGGACGGAACATATCAGGCGTTGACAGGAGGGGTAGTATGACACAAAAACTTTTGGCGTTACTGGTAAGGATGGGGTGGAGCTACGGTGGAGAGGTCTACTATATTGGCGGCACTGATGTACTGCCGCCACCGCTGAAGGGTGCGGAGGAACAGGAGGCGCTGGAGGCACTGGAGCAGGGGGATGAAAATGCGAAACAGAAGCTCATTGAGCGCAACCTGCGACTTGTGGTATTTATTGCCAGACGGTTTGAAAATACCGGTGTAAACCTTGAAGATTTGATCTCTATCGGCACCATCGGGCTGATCAAAGCCATCAGCACCTACCGTCGGGATAAGAACATCAAGCTGGCGACCTACGCATCCCGATGCATTGAGAATGAGATCCTGATGCATATTCGTAAGATCTCCGGGCAAAAGGCGGAGGTATCCCTGGATGAGCCGATCAATATGGACTATGACGGCAACGAGCTGCTTTTGTCGGATATTTTAGGGACGGATGAGGATATGATCCTGCGCCCCATGGAGGATGATGTGGACCTTTGCCTGCTCCGGCAGGCGGTAAAACAGTTGCCGGACAGAGAACGGGAGATTGTTGTGATGCGCTTTGGATTGGAGGGACAGCAGGAACTGACCCAGAAAGAGGTAGCGCAGAAATTGGGCATTTCCCAGTCCTATATCTCCCGGTTGGAAAAGCGGATCATGTCGAGACTGCGCAAGGAGCTGCTCAGACAGACCAGCTGTGTGTAGAGGGTAGAACGATAAATCCGGATCCGTTTTACAAAGGAAGGTTTATTGCTCTATCTTCGTTAAAATACTCGCAAATACATAAAGTATTTGCTGCGTTTTGTGCCTCGATAGAACAAAAACCCTCTCTTTGTAAAATCTTCGACCTGCATACGGCGAAATCCACCGCTTACAGGCGGGTTCGGGTTTGTCGTTTTACCCTATTGCATAATGGAAAATTATGTGATATAATCGATACAAATATTTATCGATATGAATTTGTATCGAAAAGGATGGATAGAAAAATGGAACGCAGAGAGATCTCAAAATCCGTATTAAAGCGGCTGCCCGGATATCTGTCATATCTGAAGAGCTTGTCTACAGATAATGTATCTTACATTTCCGCAACATCCATTGCCAATGCACTGGGTATGGGCGAGGTGCAGGTGCGCAAGGACTTGGCGATGGTCTCCGATGGGGGCAGACCCAAGATCGGTTATCAGCGGGAAAGCCTGATCGAAGATATCAGCAGTTTTCTGGGCTATGATAATGCCACGGATGCCATCTTGGTTGGCGCAGGAAAGCTTGGACAGGCGCTTCTGGGCTACAGTGGTTTTGAGGCATACGGACTGAATATTCTGGCGGCATTTGATGTAAAACCTATGGCAGATCAGACCGAGGACGGTAAGCCTATTTATCCCATCTCCCAGCTGGAAAGCTTCTGCCGTGATAATATGGTGCTGATGGGGATCATTACTGTGCCGTCTCAGTATGCACAGGAGGTCTGTGACCAGATGGTGCAGTGCGGCATCAAGGCGATCTGGAATTTTGCGCCTACCCACCTGGATGTCCCCGACAACATTCTTGTGCAGAACGAGAATATGGCAACTTCTCTGGCAGTGCTGAGTATGCATCTGCAGGCACAGATGAAGGACAAGAAATAAAGAGGGTGCGGATATGGAATACAGAGAGTTAGGAAAAACCGGCCTGAAGATCTCCCGTATGGGCTTCGGCGGCATTCCTATCCAGAGGATCGATCAAGGGGGGACGAAAACCCTGATTCATAAGCTTCACAAAGACGGAGTTAATTACATCGATACAGCCCGTGGCTATACTGTCAGTGAGGAATACCTGGGGTATGCCCTTGAGGGGATACGACAGGATTTTGTGCTTGCGACCAAGAGTATGGCGCGTACCAAAGAGGCAATGGCGGCGGACATTGAAAAGAGTCTTGCAAACCTGCGCACCGACTATATTGATCTCTATCAGATCCACAATCCCAATGCCGCGGACTTTGACGCAGTGCAGGCGCCCGGTGGTGCGCTGGAGGCACTGCGGGAGGCGAAGGCGGCAGGGAAGATCGGACATATCGGCATCACCCTGCACAGTGTGGACTTGTTTGAGAAAGCGGTACTGCTTGATTGGGTGGAGACCATTATGTTCCCCTATAATATTGTGGAATCCCAGGGCGAGGCGCTGATTCGCAAATGTGCAGAAAATAATATCGGCTTTATTGCTATGAAACCTCTGGCAGGCGGTGCCATCGATGATGCGACCGTTGCCTTGCGGTACATAATGACTAACCCCGCCGTATCGGTGGTCATTCCGGGAATGGCAACCATTCAGGAAGCAGAGCAGAATCTGGCTGCTGTCAACGATACCTCTGCACTGACGGACGGGGAAAAGGCAAAGATCGAGCAGATCCGTGCCGGACTTGGCACTCAGTTTTGCCGCCGGTGCAATTACTGCGCACCCTGTACGGCTGGTATCGGCATCTCCGCAGTCTTTCTGATGGAGGGCTACTACAGTCGGTACGATTTGAAGGATTGGGCGGTGGCGCGGTATCAGGCGATGGATAAGAAGGCTTCCGACTGCATTGGATGTGGCGTCTGCGAGACCCGGTGTCCCTACAATCTGCCAATTCGCGAAATGCTGAAAAAGGCAGGGGCTGTCTTCGGTAAATAAAATAAGAAACCCGATCTGCAAAAGCAGATCGGGTTTTCAGCTTATTTTGCAGGCTTGAAGCTGTCCTTCAGGCTGACACTGCGGTTAAATACCAGATGTCCGGGCTTGCAGTCCTTGCTGTCCGGGCAGAAATAGCCCAAACGCATAAACTGATAGGAAGCAGGGGCTTTGGCGTTTGCCAGACTGCTTTCCACCTTACAGCCGGTGAGTACCTCAAGGGAATTGGGGTTGAGGCAGGCAAGGAAGTCTTTGCCGGAGGCATCCGGATCGGGATCGTCAAAGAGGTTACTGTACTGACGCACCTCCGCATCCACACAGTTGCCCGCATCCACCCAGTGGATGGTAGCACCCTTGACCTTGCGTCCGTCGGAAGGATCACCGCCTCGGGAGTTGGGATCGTATGTGGCAAGGACCTCCACCACATTACCGTCAGCATCCTTGACACAACCGGTGCACTGGATGAGATATGCGCCCTTCAGTCGGCACTCCGGACCATCCGGATACAACCGCTTATATTTCGGCACAGGCTCTGCCAGGAAATCGTCTTCCTCGATCCACAGATTCCGGGAGAAGGAGACGAGCCGGGTGCCTGCTTCCGGATCATTGGGGTTGTTTTCTACCTCAAACTGTTCGGTCTGTCCCTCGGGATAGTTGGTGATGGTCAGCTTGATGGGCTTCAGCACAGCCATAACACGCTGTGCAGTCTCGTTCAGGTCTTCCCGCAGGCAATGCTCCAGGAAGCCGAATTCGATGGTGTTGGGGGATTTTGCCACACCGACCCGGTCGCAGAAGTTGCGGATAGAGGCGGGGGTGTATCCCCGGCGGCGCAGACCGCACAGGGTGGGCATCCGGGGATCGTCCCAACCGGAGACCCGGTTTTCCTCCACCAATTGACGGAGCTTGCGCTTGCTCAGCACGGTGTGGTCGATGCCCAACCGGGCAAATTCGATTTGTCTGGGATGATGTGCCACAGACACATTTTCCACCACCCAGTTATACAGGGGGCGATGGTTCTCAAATTCCAGAGAACACAGGCTGTGGGTGATGCCCTCCAGCGCATCCTGAATAGGATGGGCAAAGTCGTACATAGGATAGATACACCACTTGTCACCCTGACGGTGATGATGCATATGGCGAATACGGTAGATGACCGGATCGCGCATATTGAAGTTGCCGGAGGCAAGGTCAATTTTGGCACGCAGAGTATAGGTGTTGTCTGCAAATTCACCGGCACGCATCCGGCGGAACAAGTCCAGATTTTCCTCTATGGGGCGATCCCGATAGGGGGAGACTGCGGGGGTATTCAGGTCGCCGCGGCATTCCTTGAACTGCTCGGGTGTCAGCTCACACACATAGGCAAGCCCCTTTTTGATCAGCTCCTCGGCAAACTCGTAGGTCTTCTCAAAATAGTCGGAGCCGTAGAAGAAACGGTCATCCCAGTCAAAGCCCAGCCAGCGAATGTCCTCCTGGATGGCGTGGACATACTCCACATCCTCTTTCGTGGGATTGGTGTCATCCATCCGCAGGTTGCACAGACCGCCATATTTCTCGGCCGTGCCGAAGTCGATGATCAGTGCCTTGCAGTGACCGATGTGCAGGTAGCCGTTAGGCTCCGGGGGAAACCGGGTGTGGACGCTCTTGCCGGCGAACTGACCGCCGGGGGCGATGTCCTCATCAATAAATGCGTGGATGAAATTCTTGCTTTCGGTGATTTCAGCCATCGTTAGAACCTCTCTTTTGCTCAGTTGATTGCATTATTATAACCCATAGTATTCCTTTTTGCAACTGAAAAACTGGAATATTCTGCAGGAATCCGATCTTTGGATGGCGATTTGTGAATTTTGGGAAAACAATTTCAGAAAATCATCATTTTCTAGTTGTCAATTTGACTGACTTATTATAAAATAAGAGAGATAGAAGATGAGGAGGGATTCTTTTGCCTGATATGAAATACAAACGCATTTTGCTGAAGATCAGCGGTGAGGCGCTGGCCGGCGATGCTCACAGAGGTCTGGACTTCGCGGTGATCAATTCTGTGTGCCAAGTGATCCGCAGATGTGCGGATATGGGCGTGGAGATCGGTATCGTTATTGGCGGCGGAAATTTCTGGCGCGGCGTGAAAGACGGTGCAGATAAAATGCAGCGCTCCCACGGCGATGCTATGGGAATGCTGGCCACTGTGATGAATTCCATCGCTGTGGCGGACGTACTGGAAAAGCACGGTGTGGATGCACGGGTACTTACCGCAGTGGAGATGAACAAATTTGCCGAGTACTTCACCCGGGATACGGCTGATCGGTATCTGAAGGAAGGCAAGGTGGTTATCTTTGCCGCCGGTACAGGCAATCCCTACTTCTCCACAGATACCGGTGCGGTACTGCGTGGCGTGGAGATCGAGGCGGACGCCATTCTGATGGCCAAAAATGTGGACGGTATTTACTCTGCTGACCCCAACACAGACCCCACCGCGGTGAAGTTTGACGAGCTTACCTACGATGAGGTGCTCGCACGGCACTTAAAGGCAACGGATACCACAGCGATGACACTGGCCATGGACAACCATATGACCCTGGTGTGCTTTGCGCTGAAAGACCCTGAGAATATTATCCGCGTGGTTTGCGGTGAAAAAATTGGAACGATCGTTAAGGAGGATTGACCTATGAGCGTTGATTTTACAGAATACGGAAGAAGAATGGAAAAGGCTCTGGACCATCTGGCAGAGGAGTTTGGCGCAGTGCGTGCCGGTCGTGCCAATGCAAAAGTTCTGGACCGGATCAGTGTAGAATATTATGGCAGTGAGACCCCTCTGAACGGAGTGGCAACCATCTCCTCTCCCGATGCCAGAACTCTGGTGATCCAGCCCTGGGACACACAGCTTCTCAAGGAGATCCAGAAAGCGATCCTGGCAAGTGACCTGGGCATCAACCCCCAGAACGATGGCCGCGTGATCCGTCTGGTGTTCCCCCAGCTGACGGAGGAGAGGCGTAAGGAACTGACCAAGCAGGTCAAGAAGTATGCCGAGGAAGCCAAGGTGGCTATGCGAAATATCCGCCGGGACGGTATGGATTATGTGAAGAAGCTGAAGAAGAATTCCGAGATCACCGAGGATGATCAGAAGAAAGCGGAGAAGGATCTGCAGGATCTGCTGGATAAGTATATCAAGCGGGCAGACGATGCACTGGCTGCGAAGGAAAAGGAATTGATGGCGATTTAAGCCGAATGGATTGGGGGCGCTTGCGCCCCCAAATTTTGGAAAGAAAGAGGTCTCCGTATGGCAATTTTGGGAAACAATAAGCAGCCGCTGCCTGCACCGCGTCATATTGCGATCATTATGGACGGCAACGGTCGCTGGGCGAAAAAACGCGGGCTGCCCAGAACAGCAGGGCATGCAGCGGGTGCGGAAGCATTCCGCCGGACTGCCAATTATTGCCGCACCTTGGGCGTGGAGTACCTGACGGTATATGCGTTTTCTACGGAAAACTGGAGGCGTTCCCAAGAGGAGATCAACGGCATTATGAAGCTTCTGGGCAAATATCTGGAAGAAGCTTTGCGGGATATGGAGAAAAACCAGGTCCGCTTCCGTTTCTTTGGAGACTTGAACCGGTTAAGTCCCCAGTTGCAGAAGCTGTGTTACGATGCACAGGAGCGTTCTGCTTCCTACCAAGGTGTTCAGGTGAATTTCTGCCTGAATTACGGTGGCAGAGACGAGATTGTAAAGGCGTCCCAGGCCTTTGCCCGGGATGTGGCAGAGGGAAAGCGGAAGCCGGAGGAGCTGACGGAGGAACTGCTTTCCGGGTATCTGTATTCAGCAGATGTACCTGACCCGGAGCTCATTATCCGTCCTTCCGGAGAGATGCGCACCAGCAATTTCCTGTTGTGGCAGTCGGCGTACTCTGAGTATGTTTTTCTGAATGTGTTGTGGCCGGATTTCGGTCCGGATGACCTGAATGCGGCGATCGCAGAGTACCACCGCCGCAACCGTCGGTTTGGAGGCGTATGACCTATGAAAACGCGTATACTGGCATCGGTAGTGCTTCTGCCGCTGCTGCTGCTTATCGTATTGGCAGCGCCGAAGATCTTTACAGCGATCCTCGTGGGCCTCATGGCTGCCATCGGTGCTTATGAGCTTTTGCGGGGAACGGGCATTGTAAAGCGTCCCAGACTGATCATCTATTCCATGGTGATGGCGATGCTGACCGCGCTTTGGTGCTATTTCCGTTGGGCGGCGGTTTGGACACAGCTGGGACTGCTGCTGTTCTTTGTCCTGCTTTTTGCGGAAATGATGCTTGCGCACAAGCAGCTGCTTTTTGAAAAGGTGATCGTCTGTTTTGCGGCCGGTGTGCTGCTGCCGTATTTTCTGACTGCCCTTGTGCGTCTTCACGGGGATGAAAACGGTCGTTTTTTGATTTTGATCCCCTTTGTGCTGGCATTTCTTTCGGACACCGGTGCTTATTTTGTGGGCTGTGCTTTCGGAAAACATAAGTTAGCCCCCAACATTAGCCCCAAGAAGACCATTGAGGGTTTGGTCGGCGGTGTGCTGGGTGCAATGCTGGGTATGGTTTTGTACTGCGTTATCCTGCAAAGCGTTTTCGCATTCCGTGTCAACTACGGATATGCTGTGATCTACGGACTGCTGGGCTCTCTGGGCGCGGTGTTTGGAGATTTATGCTTCTCTGTGATCAAGCGCCAGACGGGCATTAAGGATTACGGCAATCTGATCCCCGGGCACGGCGGCATTCTCATGCGTCCGCCCGGAGTAAGCCAGGAGGAAGTTGACCGCCTTACCGCCCAGCGGATCGACGAGATTTGCCGGGGCGGCTGTGTGTTTCCTCTTGGCAATACCACCG
>JAZOCJ010000022.1:0-13269 GCA_045596405.1 Faecousia sp.
AATGTGCTCTCCGGCGGCGAAAAGGTGCGCTGTATGCTCTCTAAAATGATGCTCTCCGGTGCCAATGTGGTACTGCTGGATCAGCCTACCAACCATCTGGATATGGAATCCATTCAGGCCGTGAACAAGGGTCTGGAGGCCTTTACCGGTGTGGTGCTGCTTGCCTCCCACGACCACGAAATGCTGACCTCCACCTGTAACCGGGTGATCGCATTCCAGCCCGACGGCACTATCGTCGACCGCTACGGCACCTATGACGATTATCTGGAATGGATGAAGAATAATCAGCAATAATATCCGTCCGTAGGGCGGGGGGGTGCCCCCGCCGCGGCGCAGAAAAACCTCGGCGGGGGCAAGCCCCCCGCCCTACCGCAAGGAGAATCAAAATGGAAAAGATCCTGGATTTGATCACAAAGCGTATGCAGCAGGCGTTTGCGGATGCCGGCTACGATGCCGCCTACGGCAGAGTCAGCGTATCCAACCGTCCTGATCTGTGTGAATACCAGTGCAACGGCGCACTGGCTGCCGCCAAGGTTTACAAGTGCGCTCCCATCCAGATCGCCAATGCTGTGGTGGCACAGCTGGATGCGGCGGACTACAGTCTGGTCGAGGCGGTAATGCCCGGCTTTATCAATGTGAAGCTCAGCGATGCATTCCTCCAGTCTTACTTGGAAGAAATGCGCACCAGCCCGGATTTCGGCGTAGAAAAGACCGGCACGGGCAAGACCGTGGTGGTGGACTACGGCGGACCGAATGTGGCAAAGCCCCTGCATATCGGTCACCTGCGCTCTGCCATCATTGGCGAATCCATCAAGCGGCTGTTCCGGTTCTTTGGGTACAACGCCATCGGCGATATCCATCTGGGCGACTGGGGTCTGCAGATGGGTCTGATCATCTCCGAGCTGCAAGAGCGTCAGCCGGCGCTTTGCTACTTTGACGATAGCTTCACCGGTCCTTATCCGGAGGAAGCACCCTTCACCATTTCCGAGCTGGAGGAGATCTATCCTGCCGCTTCCGCGAAAAAGAAGGACAACGAGGCCTTTGCAGAAAAGGCGCACACCGCTACCTATGAGCTGCAGCAAGGCAGACCCGGCTACCGGGCACTGTGGCAGCACATTATGCGTCTGTCTCTGGCGGATATGCGGAAGATCTATGACAACTTAAATGTGCATTTTGAAGCCTGGCTGGGGGAAAGTGATGCCGACCCCTATATCCCCGCTATGGTGGAGGATCTGAAAAAGCGAGGCATCGCGGTGCAGAGTGAGGGTGCATGGGTGATCCCTGTCGCCAAAGAAGACGACAAAAAGGAAGTGCCTCCCTGCATTCTGGTCAAGTCCGACGGCTCTGCCATTTATGCCACCACCGACCTTGCCACTATGGTCCAGCGGATGCGCGACTTCAAGCCGGATCGGATGTTCTACATCACCGACAAGCGGCAGAGCCTGCACTTCGAGCAGGTGTTCCGGGCGGCAAAGCTGGGCGGCATCCTGCCGGAGGATTACCAGGTAGAGCACTTGGGCTTCGGTACGATGAACGGTGCAGACGGCAAGCCCTTCAAGACCCGGGACGGCGGCGTGATGCGGCTGGAAGTACTGATTCGGGAAATGACCGATTTTGTCCGCGCCAAAGTGGTGGAGAACAAGATCGTTGCTGACGACCAGGTGGAGGAGACCACCCGGAAGATCGCCATGGCCGCTCTGAAATACGGCGACCTGAGCAACCAGCCCACTAAGGACTATGTGTTCGATATGGATCGGTTTGCCGCCTTTGAGGGCAATACCGGACCGTATATCCTGTACACCATCGTGCGGATCAAGTCGATCCTTGAAAAGTACGGCGCGTGGGAGAATCTTCCCATTGCCCCGGCTGCCAACGAATACGCCAAAGACCTGATGCTCACCATCACCAAGCTGGCGCCCACTCTGGAGTCGGCTCTGAATACCGCAAGCCCCAATGTGGTGTGTGCCTACATTTATGAACTGGCAGGCGCTGTCAACAAGTTCTATCACGAGACCCGCATCCTCACCGAAGAGGATAAGACCTTGCAGGCAGGCTACATTGCCC
This sequence comes from Faecousia sp., assembly GCA_045596405.1. Classification (GTDB taxonomy): domain Bacteria; phylum Bacillota; class Clostridia; order Oscillospirales; family Oscillospiraceae; genus Faecousia. The sequence goes on from JAZOCJ010000022.1 coordinate 2,065, forward strand.
TGATCGCACTGGCGAAAAACATTCTGGAAACCTGTATTTCCCTTCTGGGCTTCTCTGCCCCGGATAAAATGTAAAATCCCAAAAGAGCATTGCAAAACAAATTATCCGGTAGAATCCGTAGGGGCGGCAATCTGCCGCCCGCGGGCGGATAATATCCGCCCCTACATCTACAGGATGTATAAATACACAATTATGAAAGGGTGTTGCTGTATTTTGCAACACCCTTTTTCCTATTCAATTCCCTGCAGCTCCAGCAGCTCCACTACCGTCTGCCCGCGGGCAGTCAATGCCATGCTGCCGTGGACAGGATACCCTTGGTATTTCGCCATATCCGCCCCTGTCAAGGGTACGTCATAATCGATGCTGATCAGCCCCTTCGCCTCCAGATGCTGCAAAGCCGCCGAGGTCTCCTCCCGTGCATCTGCCTCCAGATACACCGGTGTCATATCGTCTGCCCGTCGGGCAACCGGAAGAAACGGAATCTGCCCAAGGGCTTCGAGAATGCGGATCTCCGGCTCACTTAAAACCAGTGCCTTGCCGCAGCCTCCGCAGGATTTACAGTTTCCGGAACAGGAACAGCCCATAACGATCTCCTTTCAATTTGCCATTGCAATGAAATCAACAATCGGATATACTATAACTGTATCATACCACGAAGGAGGATGCAATATGTCTGTTATTTCGATCACAAAAGATACTTTTCAGGAAAAAGTAATGCGCTCGGACACCAAAGTGCTGCTGGACTTCTGGGCACCCTGGTGCGGTCCTTGCCGGATGGTAGCACCGGTGGTGGAGGAGATTGCCGAAGAAAACCCGGACATTTTAGTCGGTAAGGTCAATGTGGACGAGGAAATGGAGCTTGCCATGCAATTCGGCGTTTCCAGCATTCCCACACTGGTAGTGATGGAAAACGGCAAAAAGATCGCCCAAGCCATCGGCTACCGCCCCAAAGCAGATATTCTAAAACTTCTTGAAGAATAAAAGATCCGCCCAAGGGCGGATCTTTTTATTCTACTGTGATCAGCTCATACTCCCGGGAGCCCAGTCCCAGTTCCGTTGCCGCCTCAATGGTGTGCACACCGTTCCGGCTTTCGATGCGCTCCAGCAGGTGATCCCGACCAGGATCTTTGGACGCATACACCAAATCCAGACACGCCTGGTCGATGGCCACCGGATCTGTGGATGCCAGAATGCCGATATCGGCAATACAGGGATCTTCCGCCACCGCACAGCAGTCGCAGTCCACGCTCATATTTTTCATCACATTGATATAGAGAATATTGCCCTTAAAGAAGTCTATCACGGAGGATGCCGCATCCGCCATCGCCTCCAGGAAGGAATCCCGGTCTGCATCCCAGAAATTCTCTGGCACGCCAACACCGTGGATGTACTTCTTGCCGTAAGAGGAGGCAAAGCCGATGGACAGCTGCTTCAGCGCGCCACCGTAGCCGCCCATGGGATGTCCCTTGAAATGGGACAGGATCAGCGCACTGTCATAAGTGGCAATATCCTTGCCCACATAGTTCTTTTGGATCTGCTTTCCCTTGGGAATCTCCAGAACCAGATCCGGACCTTGCGCGTCCAGAAGATCTACCGGGAAGGCATCGCTCCAGCCGTGGGCACGGATGGTGGCCATATGCCGCTGGGTGGTATCCCGACCGCCCTCATAGGCTGTGTTGCATTCCACCACAGTGCCGCCTACCGTGTTGATCACCGGCTTCCAAAAGTCAGGGCGCAGAAAATTCTGGTTGCCCGGCTCTCCGGAATGCACCTTGATCGCCACCTTGCCCGGCAAAGTGACGCCCAGAGCCTGATACAGTTTCAAAACAGATTCCGGTGTGATCGTTTGAGAGAAGTAAACAGTTGACGCCATTTGTATTCCACCTTTCCGTATCCTTTTTCTTTTATTATAACGGCTTTATTTTCTCACTGCAAGCATTATTTCGACGGACAACCTGCCTGCCCTTGGGATACAGTATTCCCGGGAGGGATGATTATGAAACCGGATCTTAAAAAACTATTGATAAGCCTCGCCATTCCCCTGGCGGTGGGCGGGCTTTCCGCGCTTGTTTCCGGCGGTGGAATGGGCGAATACCCCCAACTGAATCAGCCGCCCCTTTCTCCACCGGGCTGGGTGTTCCCCGTGGTATGGACGGTGCTGTACCTGCTGATGGGCTATGCCGCCTACCGGGTGCTCACATCCGGCGCAGACCCCAAACAAATACGAAAAGCTCTGATCCTTTACGGCGCGCAGCTGCTTTTCAATTTCCTGTGGTCTCCCGTTTTCTTTGGACTTGAGCGATACTTAGCCGCATTCTTCATACTGCTGATCCTGTGGGTGCTGATCTTCCTGACCATGCGCGCCTTTTCTGACATCGATGAGCGCGCCGGAGATCTGCTGATCCCCTATATCCTCTGGGTCACCTTCGCAGGGTATCTGAATTTGGGTGTGTATCTTCTAAATTAGGACTACACAAATGGAAAATTCTGTGTTATAGTGGATGTGCTTAAATTTACATAAGGAGGGTATCCCTATGGCAAACAAATACGCAGGCACACAGACCGAGAAGAACCTGGAAGCGGCTTTCGCCGGCGAGTCCATGGCAAGAAACAAGTACACCTATTTTGCATCCAAGGCAAAGAAGGAAGGCTTCGAGCAGATCGCAGCCCTGTTCCTGAAAACAGCTGACAACGAAAAAGAGCACGCTAAGCTCTGGTTTAAAGAGCTGGGCGGTATCGGCGACACTGCCGAGAACCTGCTGCACGCCGCAGAGGGTGAAAACTACGAGTGGACTGATATGTACGACGGCTTTGCCAAGACCGCTGACGAGGAAGGTTTCCCCGAACTGGCTGCCAAGTTCCGTCTGGTCGCCGCCATCGAAAAGCACCACGAGGAGCGCTACCGCGCCCTGCTGAAGAATGTGGAGACCGCACAGGTCTTTGCAAAGAGCGAGGTCAAGGTATGGGAATGCCGCAACTGCGGTCATATCGTGGTGGGCACCAAGGCACCGCAGCTGTGCCCCACCTGCGCACATCCCCAGAGCTACTTTGAGCTCCACGAGGCAAACTACTAATTCTATAGCAAACAGCGCCACCCATCCGGGTGGCGCTGTTGTTTTTCAGTTCTTCTCAAAACCCACCAGCAAGCCGCCTTTTTCGGCATAGTAGCTGCATAGACCCCGGCAAGGCTGAATGATCACATCCGTCTGTGGGAATACGCTCTCGATCCTCGCCTTTAATTCCAACGCGGCCGCTTCATTTTGACAATGGGCGATCCGAAGCTTACCGCCCCGGAAGCCAAGTGTTTCCAAATTGCGCACCAGAGCTGTCAAAGCCTTTGCCGCGCCCCGGCACTTATCCGTAGGCTCCAATGTGCCCTGCTGGCTGGCCTTGCCCACGATGCGGATACCCAGCACGCCGGCGATCTTCGCCACCGCCGGAGAGACTCTGCCGTTAGCGGCAAAATTCTTCAGGGATTCCAGAATGAAGACCAGGCCGGTCTTCTGCTTATAGGCTTCGATTTCCCGGCAGATGTCATCGAAGGGCATACCCTGCTCAATGAACTCTTCCAGCTTCTCAATGATCAGCACCAGCTCCGGTCCTGCGGACAGAGAATCGATCACGCAGACCCGCCTGCCGCTATGCTCTGCCTCATACATCTGCTTGGCGGCACAGGCTGAATTATAGCTCCCGGACAGACCGCTGGTAATGGTAATGCAGAAGACCTCCTCCGCATCCCCAAAGGCTTCCAGCCAGTCCGAAGGGTTGGGGCAGGAGGTTTTGGACTTTTCCTTATAGGAGTCAAACCACTGCACCATGGCATCTACATCCAATGCCGCATCGTCCACAAATTCTTTTTCATTGGTGATGATCTTCAGCGGTGCTGCCGCAAATGCCACCGTCTGCAGTGCAAGGACATTGGCGGAGGAATCCGCAACAATTTTGATATTTCTCATAGTATGTTCCAGCCTTTCCAGGTTTTCTATATCCTACCATTTGCCCAAACGATTTTCCACCTATTTATGGTCTTCATTCTCTCCGCATAGTAGAATCTGCATACTTGGGGACTCTACTTTTGTTCGTAACTGTTTCATGTTGGGGTAAGCAGCGGTGATCCGCCGGAGGGAGCGACCCGACCGCCGCCGGAAATTTGTTGCAGCTCACCCTTCGGGTGGTGATCCGCCGGATGTTCGCTGCGCGAAGATGATCCGCCGGAGATTCGTTTACATTTCCTTTCGCAACTGCGAAAGGAAATAGAGGTAGCCACCAGTGTTTGCACTGGTGGCAGCAATATGCCACCGGCATATTGCGATTGGATCTTTCGAATCTCGGCGGTCACAAAAAATACAGGGATACCCGGATGGGTATCCCTGTATTTTGGTGATCCGCCGGAGATTCGAACTCCGGACCCATTGCTTAAAAGGCAATTGCTCTGCCAACTGAGCTAGCGGATCATATGATACCTCAAAAGCCGGATGCGCGGCTTTTGAAGGTAATCTGGCTGGGATGGCAGGATTTGAACCTACGAATGCCAGAGTCAAAGTCTGGTGCCTTACCGCTTGGCGACATCCCAATAACAGGCGCCCGGCAACGGACACACGCCGTATTATAGCACGGCTCTTTCCATTTTGCAATATCTTTTTCCATATCTTCAAAAAATAATCATTTGCAAAAAATATCACACAGACTCTTGTAAAATCTGCCATTTTGGCGTATACTTATTTTTATATTGTCCAACACAAGAGAGGAATGCATTATGAACCTGATTTCTGTTCGTGAACTCTTCAAGAACACCGACGCCTACATCGGCAAGGAAGTAGAGGTCGGCGGTTGGGTGCGCAACCGGCGTCCCAGCAAGCAGTTTGGTTTTATCGTATTAAATGACGGCACTTATTTTACTCCCGTTCAGGTGGTCTATAATGACACCATCGAAAATTTCCAGGAGATCTCCAAGATCAACATCGGTGCGGCGCTGATCGTCAAGGGCACTCTGGTGGCCACCCCGGATTCCAAGCAGCCCTTTGAGATCCAGGCATCCTCTGTTCTCGTAGAAGGCGCATCCACCGGCGACTATCCCCTGCAGCCCAAGCGCCACACTCTGGAGTACCTGCGCACTATGACCCATCTGCGTCCCCGGACTAACACCTTCCAGGCAGTCTTCCGTGTGCGCAGTCTGGCGGCTATGGCGATCCATCAGTTCTTCCAGGAGCGGGATTTCGTCTACGTCCATACGCCCCTGATCACCGGCTCTGACTGCGAGGGTGCAGGCGAAATGTTCCAGGTCACCACACTGGACCTGAACAACATCCCCAAAACGGAAGATGGCAAGGTGGACTTCGCTCAGGACTTCTTTAACAAGCCCACAAACCTGACCGTTTCCGGTCAGCTCAACGGTGAAACCTTCGCTATGGCGTTCAAAAACATCTACACCTTCGGTCCTACCTTCCGTGCCGAAAATTCCAACACCACCCGCCACGCCGCGGAGTTCTGGATGATTGAGCCGGAGATCGCCTTTGCGGACTTAAGCGACGATATGCGTCTGGCTGAGGATATGATCAAGTATATCATTTCCTATGTTCTGGAGCGCGCTCCGGAGGAGATGGAATTCTTCAATCAGTTTGTGGACAAAGGCCTTCTGGAACGGCTGAACCACGTTATGAACTCTGACTTCGGTCACATCACCTACACCGAAGCTATCGAGATCCTGGAAAAGCATAACGACGAGTTCGCCTACCCTGTTCACTGGGGCTCCGATCTGCAGACTGAGCACGAGCGCTATCTGACCGAGGTGGTCTTCAAGAGACCTGTCTTCGTCACCGATTATCCCAAGGAGATCAAGGCATTCTATATGAAGCTGAACCCCGACGGAAAGACCGTCGCCGCTATGGACTGTCTGGTACCCGGCATCGGCGAGATCATCGGCGGCAGCCAGCGTGAAGACGATTACGAGCTTCTCAAGTCCCGTATCGAGGAGCTGGGTATGAACCCCGAAGACTACGGCTTCTATATGGTTCTGCGCAAGTACGGCTCTGCCCGCCACGCAGGCTTCGGTCTCGGCTTCGAGCGCTGTGTAATGTATCTGACCGGTATGGGCAACATCCGGGATGTACTTCCCTTCCCCAGAACTGTCAACAACTGCGAACTGTAATTCCCTGCGCCCCCGTCCTTGTCGGACGGGGGCGTTTTCCGTCATATTTTCTTTTTTTCTGTTTTTTACCGCCCATATTTGCAAGCCTGCCGCACATCCTACTACCAAGAACAAAAAAGGAGTTGCGGCTATGAACAAATACAAAAAATGTTTGGTTACCTTGTGTTTGATTGTGTTTATTGTTTCCGGCTGCAGCCAGATCCATACGAAAACTACCCCCAGCTTTGTTGCCAGGATCGATGTGATCTGTCACAGAGAAAATGTCACTACTCTGCGTCACTATACTACCCAGGAGAAAATCGAGCCTGTTCTCATCTGTCTGCGGCTCCTGAACCCACGGGGAAAAGCTGATGTGGACCCGGAACGGCTGATGGGCGATACCTACCGGATCGTTCTATACCGTTCAGACGGCAGCCGCAGCGTCTATCATTTACAGGCAGATCGGTATCTGTCCAGAGATCACCGTCCCTGGGAACGGGTAAACGAAAAACAAGCACAAAAGTTCTATCCCCTATTGATGAAAATGCCAAGTGACCAAATTTAAGCGCTCCACCGTTACCGGAGGAGCGCGTTTCCTTTTTGCCTGCCAATAGAAAAACCTGGTCTTTATGCCCTTTCCTCGGTTGACAACCATACCCATATACTGTAAAATTATGCTTGTGAAGATATACATCTTGCCAACAAAATATGGGAGGTTTTCCAATTGAAACTGTCAGCAAACGCACAAGTGGCAATCGTGGTGCCTGCAACTGCCACCAAGCGGGAAGAATTCGCAGCTCAGGAGCTGTCCAAGTACTTAAATAAAATCTTCCCCGGCATCTGCATCCAGATCACCGCAGATACCAAAGCCAATAATACGATTTTCATCGGCGGACCGGAGCGCAACAGCGCAGTCGCCGCATATATCAGCGAAGCAGACTTTGATACCCGCGTACCCGGCCCTGAGGGTATGTTTATCAAAGCCTTCGGTGAAAATGTTCTGGTGCTGGCAGGCTCCAGCAAAAATGTCAACGAGCGGGAGCGCGGCACTGTGTACGCCGTCTACGAACTGCTGGAGCGGTATCTTGGCTGCAGTCTGGCCGCCTACATAAACCCGGACGTCGCCGGCGGTGAGTTGATCCCTGTCCTGGAGGAAGTGGATCTGTCCGGAATCGAATATATCAAGGCTTCTGCCGATAATTCCTACAGAACCGCTATCGCAGAATACCACGGCAGAAAAGTCGATCAGCTTCTCAACCGTTCTTTCATCGACTGGCTGGCAAAGAACCGCTACAACCGTATCCTCACCTGGGTGAATATCTACGAGAAATACAAAGAATTCGGGCTTCTGGAAGAGGTGGATCGTCGGGGAATGGTCTTAACAGTCGGTCACCACGATGCGATCCCCACATTCCTGCCCCAGAAGGGAAATGCATATTTCCCGGAGCATTACTATGAGACCCACCCTGAGTACTACAAAATGCTGGAAGACGGCACACGCTTTGAGTTTGTTAACACTTTCGGATCCTGGCCTTTGTGCAGCCGCAATCCGGAAGTCATCGGCGTGTTGGCGGATAATATCATCCACTGGATCGAGCAAAATCCGACAGTGGATACCATCGCTCTTTGGCCTATGGATGGCAAGTCTGACTCCTGTCTTTGCCCAGAGTGCAAAAAATTTACAGAAATCGAAAACTATGTGTACTCTCAGAACGAACTGGCGCGGCGCATCGGTGAAAAGCACCCCAATATCAAAATCGATATGCTGGCGTATTCCCGTCTGTTTGACTGCCCTGATAATCTGGAGCTGGAGCCCAACCTCTTTATTGACGAGGCAGTCACCTCCTCCGTGCTGCGTATACGCGCAGCCGGCAAGCCGGACGGCAGCTGTCTGGTCGGCACACCCTATGAGGATAATCTGCTGAAGTGGAAAAAGTCCGGCGCGTCCGTGGTGTATTATGAGTATTATATGGGAACTCACTCCTGCAGACAGCGGTATATGCCCGCCGCTGATGAGATGCAGAGCATCTGGAAGCGGTCTGCGGAGGTCGGTATCAGCGGCAGCGGCACGCAGATTGAGTACTGGAATTTCTGGAATAATATTTTCAACTTCTACTGCTTCGCCAGAACCGGTTATGACATCTCCCTGTCTATGGAAGACAATCTGGTCACATTCACCAGGATCTTTGGCGAGGGCGCGCCCTATATCTCCGAGATCATCCGGATTGCAGAGAACTGTTACGATGGTCAAGTACCCATCGGCAAAGCGGGTATATATCTGATGGACCACATTGATAAAGACGCCTGTTACGCCCTGTTTGACAAGGCGTTTGCCGCCGCAACCACCCCCTTCGCCAGAAACAATATCCGTATGTTCCGGATGAGCTTCCGGTATTCCGATGTGGAATGCACCTATACAAAGCTTGGACGAGAGGATTTCTTCAAGTACACCCCCTACGAAGTGTGCGAAGATCCTACCGGTGAATTGTATTATATGAGTCACGGATTTGACTGCAGCAGATGGAATGACCCCGGCTTTGGAATCGGTCTGCCTCTGGACTGCGAAGAGTCCGAATTCCAGCCCGACCACTGGTACGCATTCGAAAACTGATCCCTTTTTCTAAGGAGAATCCATTATATGACGCTTTCTGAAATGTCACAAACATTGGGGATAGACAAACTCCCCGACTGCTTTGTCTCCTATTTCCGCGATCTGCAGGATACATACGAGTCCCGGGGACAGCAGATCCTGTCCGAGGAGTATATCCGCACCGTTCTTTCTGAGAGCGGTGCACTTCTCCCCTATCGGGATCTCATCCTCGCCGCAGCCGCACAGCTGCGCGAGCAACCGGCTATGTGTCTTCTGATCTGCCTCCTGGAAAAATGGATTCGCAGCTCGGATGACATTGATCTGGGCGCGTACACACCTCCTCAAGGCAGCGGTCTCGGTTACGATTTTCTGCACCTGTTTGCCGCACTTCCAACCATCCCCGACAGTATTGCGCGTTTGAAACAGCGCAATGTTCCGGAGGATGTGATTCTTGCCACCATGCAGGAATACGATTTTTGCGTCGAGCTGCGCAAGCGTTTGACCGGCAGTCCTTCCTTTGACCTAAGCCGCCTAGGCTGGATCCGTTGGGTGATCCACCACAAGCTGCTGCGCATCGGCTGTCTAAAATATGATTTCTTCCGGCAGCGAACGCCCAGAGGAGCTGTGGCTTTTCAGAATAAGGAAGGCATATGTATCCTGCTTGCCAACAATGTGCAGGTACATCGGGGCGGCGGTATTCTCCATTCTGCCGGTCTGGAAGACCCGGAAGGCAGTTTTTATGCTGTGATTGAAAAGACTGACCGGCAGATCACAGGACACCCTGTAATCAACGGTCGTATCTCTCCCGAAAAAGTGGTGCTGGACCGGACGCAGTGGCAGCTGGCACTCTCAGATGTAGATCCCGTGGTCTGTATCCATATCCCCCATGGAGCAAGACTGGACCCGGCATTCGTGGAGGCTTCCTGCTCCCGTGCCCGTCAAATCTTCGCGGATTGCTACCCGGATCTGCACTACAAAGCCTTTTTCACCCACACTTGGCTCCTTTCCCCCCAGCTACAGGAGCACCTGAACCCAAACTCTCACATCTTGTCTTTTCAAAAGCATTTTATGCTTTTCCCCTGCAAGAGTTCTGGCCGCGGGGTCTTCCCCTTCGTTTTTTCACTGCCGAAGCCCCCGACCGATCTGACCGTGCTTCCGGAGAATACAAGTTTGCAAAGGTCCTTGAAACACCTGTATTTGTCCGGCAGCTTCATCCACGAACACGCCGGAATATTCTTTTGATCTCAAATTCAATGCCAGCCTGTAACGGGCTGGCATTGACTATTTATGCGTTTGTATGGTAAACTGGAGAAAAACAAAAGGAGATTGCGTTTATGCGGGAACAAATCGATACCATCCCCGTAAATGAGGCTTTTTCATCAGGAGATGAATGCCCTTTCTGCTATCTGGAACGGCAAGCAGAGCAAAGAGCCATCCGCTATACCGTCGGTCCGGGTGCCAGTTATATGGAGCCGGAGGTGCGGGGCACAACTGACCGGCTTGGTTTTTGCGTCCAACATATGAAGAAGTTGTATGACTACGGCAACTCACTGGGCAACGCCCTAATCCTGCAGACCTACTATGTGGGGTTGATCCGGGAACTGGACCGTCAGCTGGATGATTTTGAAATTCCACCGAAAAAACCCCTGTTTTCCCTCAAAAAGCAAGAATCCGGGGAGGCAGAAAACACCCTTTTGCAATGGGCCAAGCACAGGAATGAATCCTGCTTCCTCTGTGATAAGATTGCATACAATATGCATCGCTATTACACCACATTTTTCTACCTCGTGAAGGATGCCGAGTTCCGCAGCAAAGTCGAGCAGTGTAAGGGTTTTTGTATGCGGCATTTCACCCAGCTTATGGAGGTTGCACAGCAGGAACTTCCCAATGCGCAGCGAGAATGGTTTTACGCCACCATCCCCTCTCAAATGCGAGTTAACCTTGCCAGGGTGCAGGCAGATTTAGACTGGTTTATCGAAAAATTTGATTACCGCAACGCCTCGGCTGACTGGAAAAATTCCCGTGACGCCCTCCCCCGGGCTATGCAAAAACTGCGGGGATTTCACCCATCCGACCCACCGTATAAAGAGAAATAACTTCCAAAATCAACTGTGCATACCTATCCCGACAAAACATAAAAATTCCGGAAACTTTTGTTTCCGGAATTTTTAATATAATTATGAGAAAGCAAACCGCCAAACTCTTGAATGCCATGGCCGCCGGAGGTGGACAAAATGAATGCATATGGATAAAGTAGACTAAATAGCACCAAAATCACGAATAAAAATACATTATGTGTCAGTTGGTATACAGTGTTTCGTCGTAATTCAAGAAAGATTCAAGATCAAAGTGTATCGCGTATCGGGGGTGTATCGCCCTTTTTGTACCGATACCAACAAAGAAAGGACGAAACAATTATGTATGTATCAGTAAAAGAAATAGCCGAAAAATGGGGAGTTTCTGCAATGTTAGTCAGAAGATTGTGCCG
>JAZOCJ010000023.1:0-30929 GCA_045596405.1 Faecousia sp.
TATCTGGAGATGGCTGAGGGTTACGTTACCCGCATCGCTCTGGACAAGGACGATCTGATCACCGGTTACGAGTTCATCAATCTGGGCAAGATGATGGACTTCATCAAGAAGGGCGACGATGCCAACGAGGCACTGAAGAAGGCTAAGGGCTCCTACGGCCGCTTTGCTGATGCTGCCAAGTACATCGACCCCCGTCATGAATAAGAGGAGGACACAATAATGGCTCTGTTTGAAGGTTACGAAAGAAAAATCGACAAGATCAACGGTGTCCTCGCTCAGTACGGTCTGGAATCCGTTGAAGCTTGCCGCGAAATGTGTGTTGCCAAGGGCTTCGATCCTTATGAGATCGTCAAGGGCATTCAGCCCATTGCATTTGAGGACGCCGCCTGGGCATACTGCGTTGGTGCTGCCATCGCTATGAAGAAGGGCGTTAAGAACGCTGCTGAGGCCGCTGAGGCCATCGGTATCGGTCTGCAGGCATTCTGCTTCCCCGGCTCTGTTGCTGAGGATCGCAAGGTCGGTATCGGTCACGGCAATCTGGGGGCTATGCTGCTGCGGGACGAGACCAAGTGCTTCGCATTCCTGGCTGGTCACGAGTCCTTTGCTGCCGCAGAAGGCGCCATCGGTATTGCCCGCTCTGCCAACAAGGCCCGTAAAGAGCCCCTGCGCGTGATCCTGAACGGTCTGGGCAAGGACGCTGCTCAGATCATCTCCCGGATCAACGGCTTTACCTATGTGCAGACTCAGTTCGACTACTACACCGGTGAGCTGAAAATCGTCAACCGGATCGCTTACTCCGATGGTGAGCGCGCTGCTGTTAACTGCTACGGCTGTGACGATGTCCGTGAGGGCGTTGCGGTTATGCGCTACGAGGGTGTTGACGTTTCCATCACCGGTAACTCCACCAACCCCACCCGCTTCCAGCATCCTGTTGCCGGCACTTATAAGAAGAAGTGCATGGAGCAGGGCAAGAAGTACTTCTCCGTGGCTTCCGGCGGCGGCACCGGTCGTACTCTGCATCCTGACAATATGGCTGCCGGTCCTGCTTCCTACGGCATGACCGATACTATGGGTCGTATGCACGGCGATGCACAGTTCGCAGGTTCTTCCTCCGTCCCTGCCCACGTGGAAATGATGGGCTTCCTGGGCGCTGGTAACAACCCCATGGTCGGCATGACCGTTTCCGTGGCTGTTGCTGTTGAGGAAGCTCTGAAGTAAGCATTTTAATTACAAGCGCTCCCATGGGGTTGGTCGGTATGACCGTTTCCGTGGCTGTTGCGATCGAAGAGGCTCTTAAGTAATTAACCCAATCAAAAAGTGGCATCTGCTGTAGCAGATGCCACTTTTCTATTTCCTAACATATTGCTCCCAGCGGAAGGTTTCCGTACTTTTACGCAGGCCGTATGCATACCGTATGCCAACACAGAGCTGGCGCAGTTTTTTCTGCATCGTCTCAGATGCAAAAGTATCCGCCCCACCTTCTGCCATTGCTGCCGCAAAGATCCGCGCCCGATCCTCTGTGGGAAAGCTCATAGAGATCCGGTCAATAAATGCCCGCTTCTCCCCTTCCAGATACTTAGTATCCGTCCGATTCGCATTAGCAGCATAATCGTAATCGTAGGCAAATCCGTCCGGATTCAACGAATTCCAGTCATCCAAATGGACGCTGTTGCCCAGGATATGAGTATCTACCACATATCCTAGCTTTTGCAGGAACACCTGGCGGATATCCGCATCCGGTGTCAGCACGATATAGGCGCTTCCCTTCAGCCAGTACTGTACCGGCTCACCACCGGAAACACTGCGCACAATTGGGATATGTATTTTCCCGCTATCGGAACTCAACCCGGTTTTCTTCAGGAAATTAGCCGGGAACAGTCCAAAAACCGCTTCCAGTTCATTGAGGCAGTGGTTGATCGCATCCACCTGATACTCCGGTGTCAGTGTATACTCCCCCGGTTTCTTCACTGCATTCTTCCAGATAGTAATATCCACGCCGTATTTCTTGTTGAGGGCATTTACCCGGCTCTGGCACTGGTTCAATCCTGCCTGGTCTGGAACATCTGCTGTATACATCGGATACAGATATGTGGCGTCATCTTCAATGGGAGACGCTTTCACATCCCAGCGGAAGATCATCTGCACACCGGAGGATTTCTGTGTTGCTGCAAACCAAATGTACCTTTCGTCAGCGTTTATCGCCTTAATCTCGCACATATCCGGCAGTGTTACAGCAGCACTGCGTTTTCCTGTCTGCAAGTCGTAAAATGACAGTTCTACGGACGCTTCACCCTGTTTATATGTCATTATACCATTGAGGGGCAGCACTGTAACAAGGTCGCCTGCATCATTTGGAAGACCTAAGCACTGTGCAGTTCCCGGTCTGCTCCCGTAAATATGCCGCAGGATGATTCCGTCCATCTGTGTGGCAAAATAGGCATCTCCCCAGGAATCAAAGAAGCGCAAAGATGTTTCCGTATCCAATGTCTCACCGGTCTGCGCAGATAAGAAAACTGTTTCTGTCTGACCCTGTTCACCGGTTATGCTGCACATAAGCACCGCGCCGTCAAAACAGCTGCTCTGCAATTGGAGATCCCGGTAGGTATGCTTTTTGACCAAATGGGAAATGCCGGTCACCGGATCAACCGCCCGGATCTCATCACCGGTGCAATAGTAGACTGAACCTGTCTTAGGCGCAATCAACGGCATACCGCCCATTTGCCCAGGCAGATCGACTGCATTGAATTCCTGCAGCTTGGCATCCAAAAACACCACTCTGCTATCATTCTGAGAAAAATACGCAAATCCGCCGTTGATCGGTGCCCAGCGGGAGGAATCCGAGGCAAGGTCAGCGGTAATATGTGTGGCTGCCTCCGGTACACACCGATCTCCGGAAAATACTGACAGACTTCCGTCATTGGTTGCAACCAACAGCTTGTCGCCAGCGGGATGCATCCAGACAGTCTCCCTGCCCGCTTCCGGCAGATATGCGCGCACAGCACCGCCGGTCTGGGTTTCGATTGGATCGTCCAGGGCATAAATACCCGGTTTTTCCAATTCGGTTGCTGCAGCGGTGGTCGCCTCCGTGGTCTCCTGCGGGTTTTCTGCCGCACAACCGGTAAGCAATAAGAGCACCAGCAGGACAGATATCCATTTCATATCTCTATTGTCTCCTTGCCAACGTATAATCGTCTCCCTGCCGATAATACGGACAGCGAGCGTTTCTGGAAGTAAGAATTCGGTGCACCTCATCCTCGTCCAGATCCATCATACAGTAGTACTCATCGTATTCTTCGTCATAATCGTAATACCAACAGGTATCACATTGATCCCAAGCCATACTTATCTCCTATTCAATGCCATGAAATTCTCTACATAGGCAGTCACATCGAAAGGTTTGAGTTTTTCATCCTTACGCAGGTAAAGAGGGTGATGCGGGTGACCCTGTTTGCTCACAGCACCTGCGCAGTACCAGCTTGCACCAAGCTGATTTCCCACAGCGATCATATCGCACAAGCACTGGGGAAGATAGGCTCTCTTTTCAATGATCGTGCCCCAAGCTGCCCACACCGCAGGCTTTTGGGATATGGAAAGCACATATCGGAAGGCCTCCAGATTTTCCTTATGTAGGAGCGTATTGCAAACTGGCTCCATAGCATCGGGGTTTGTGGCTCTTTGGGCATAGACATTAAACATAATAAAGCTGTCAAAGCCGTTCCCTAACGCAATACGCTCGACCGATTTAAGTGTATTATCCAAATCTCCGGGTTGCGCGGTGGAGGGGTTGATACCAATGCAAATCAAGGGATTGTTCCCTCTTGTGCCCAATATGTAGCGGTACTCAGAATAGAAATTGGGGGCATACAGCCATTTGTTAATATCATAGGTATCATTGGGGGTATTGGCAGCATCCAGCGCCTCCCGAAAAGTCACCAGCCGCAGCTGATCAGTCGTTCCGTTGGGAATATGCATACTCAGCCCTCCGCCCACAGAACACAGTCAACAGGAATATCATATTCCTCCGTCTCAAGCGCATCTACCATCTGGAATGCATAGCACAGTGCGACTGTGGGATGTCCCGGCTCACTTGCCAAAAATTTGTCATAAAAACCGCCGCCGTAACCGATTCGATGCCCCTCTTTATCAAACGCAAGCCCGGGCATCAACACCAACGCGGTGGAGTCGTCTGCGACAGGACCATCTGCCACCGGCTCGGGAATCCCCTTGTAGCCAAGATCAACATTAGAGAGGTCTGTCAAATAAATGAATCTCATCTCGTCGCCGTATACCTTTGGAACGGCTACGCGTTTCCCGTCCAAAATTGCTTGCTCCAAAATCGGCGTAGTGCGCACTTCCTGGTTATAAGGCAAATATCCGTAAACTGTCTTTGCCTGCCGGTATTGCTCCGAAGCCAGAAACTGACTGCACAGTTCCCGGCTGGCTCTCTCAATTTCTTCCCGGGACATTGCCGCCTTTTTCTCGCGGATCTGTTTCCGCAGCTCTTTCTTATCCATCCTGCTCCTCCCTGGGAATCTGACGGAACATTCTAAACCACAGAAGGATCGCAGCCTGCCCGGGAATTCCCAGCAGGAACATACGCCATACATTCAAATTCAGGAAAATCAATAACGTTGTATAAAGAGACAGCAACGATCCCCACATGATCATAGAGATCAGCACCTTATTCCACCAGAAATCCTTCCACGCAGAACGCAGGCTGAGCAGTACAATCGCATTGGTGGGGATCGCATAGACGAATGCGATCCAGCTTCTGTGAAATTCCAGCGAAGAAAACACTACAAACATCAGCAGCGCTACAAACCAGACAAGAACAGAGGTAAGCTTCAAAATAATTTTCTTATCCGCCTTGCGTTTCAATGTCTTTTCTACAGCCTTGCCCACCACCTGCTCCACAGCACAAGTCGTGCCGGGTAAAGCATTCGGATCTGACAGCAGGTCATTAACTGACACGCGGAACAGTTCTGACATCTGTACCAGCGTCAGCACATCCGGCATAGACTCCCCGCGCTCCCACTTAGAAACCGCTTTATCTGAATAATTGAGTTTTTCAGCCAAAACCGCCTGAGTAAGACCATTAAGCTTGCGGTAAAATACAATGTTCTTACCGATCTGTTTTTTTAACTTTTCATCTTCCATTTCTGTTCTCCCGATACTTTTTTGACTATTCTACCAGATTTCTTCCCCAAATGCAACAAAAAGCACTGCCCTTCCATTATGAAAGAGCAGTGCGACTGTATTTAGTCTTCCGGAAAAAGCTTTTGGTGGCAATACTTAATAATGGCACTTCTGGTTATCAGTCCGATGAAAGCGTCCTTATCATCTACCACCGGTACGTAATTCTGGGTACCGGCACGTTCCACCAGATCGTGCATACTGGTGGTCACCCGAACAGGAA
This sequence comes from Faecousia sp., assembly GCA_045596405.1. Taxonomy (GTDB): domain Bacteria; phylum Bacillota; class Clostridia; order Oscillospirales; family Oscillospiraceae; genus Faecousia. The sequence goes on from JAZOCJ010000023.1 coordinate 5,417, forward strand.
TATTATCCTTCCTGCGGGAGATCTCCATAATCCTCCGCGCCTCAGCCTGCCGCATATCCATATAGCACATATTTTTCAGTGCCCACAGCAGGTCTCCTTCTGTCAATGTGCCGCGATATTCGCCGTTTTTATTCAATATGGGAAGTGCTGCATAGCCGGAGGATTCCATCTTTTCCAATGCCTGCCGGATTGTGTACTCATCATATAAGAAGGCACACATCGCCTTCGGTGTAAGGAAAAACAATATGTTATTCATAGCCGCTCCTTTACTGCGCCACATTGGCGGTATATGTACCGCCAATATTATTATAGCACAATTACGGCTTGGCAGGATAAAAATTATCTGTAAATTTGCATTTTCACCGCCAAAAAATCACAGCGCATTTTGTTCACATTGTACAAATTTCATTTGCGCTTCGTAGCAATTAACACTGAATTTATTTATATATTTCTTCCTCTCCTACAGGTAGAATCTCAAATCTCATACTGCGAGAGTGCATCCGGACTGTGTGTAGTGCTCAATCTGATTTTCTTGTGGTATAATGCAAAATACAAGAACGGAGGGAAAATTATGATTAAAAGAACAAAGTTATCCGAGCGCGCCCTTCCAAATTATTATAAGGGTGAAGAGATAATGAATATGGTAACGCATATCGTAGGGGGCGGTCTTGGAATCGCAGCATTAGTCCTGTGCGTGTTAAAAGCTGCATTCGCTGACAGCATCCTGGCAATCGTGTGTGCGGTAATCTACGGTATCACTATGGTTTCTCTCTACACTATGTCCAGTGTCTACCACGGTCTGCACCCGGGCACCGGAAAAAAGGTGATGCAGATCATAGATCATTGTACTATCTATTTCCTGATTGCCGGAACATACACACCAATCACTCTGTGCGCAATCGCCCCACAATCCCCCGCTCTGGGCTGGGGTCTCTTTGCCGTAGAATGGATCCTGGCACTCGCCGCCTCTGCACTAACGGCAATCGATCTTAAGAAATTCAATATTATTTCTATGGTTTGCTATATCGGGATGGGTTGGGCGATTATTTTCTTTCTGCCACAGGCATGGCTTGCGCTTGGCCCATCCGGTTTCGGACTGATATTCTCAGGTGGGATCTGCTATACAGTAGGCGCAATTCTCTACGGGATCGGATCCAAGATCCATTGGATGCACTCTGTGTTTCACATCTTTGTTGTACTGGGAAGTGCGTTCCATTTTCTCGGCATCTTTCTCTACGTCTTATAACAGATTCAGCCACAGACCGCTCTGCGTCTGTGGCTGATCATTTTATTCTTCAGTATCTGTTATAGCATCAAACAATGAGGATTCAGAGGCGTCCCCTATTTGCTCACCTTGCATACACTGGATAAACTGAGTGTGGGACATTGTCTCGTTGGTCATCAGGAATTTCACGATCTGCTCCAGTTTATCCTGATCCCGACGCAGAATATCCTCACAGTGGCGGTATGCCCGGTCGATCAACTCTTTCACTTCATCATCGATTGTTCCGGCAACCTTTTCAGAATAGCTCTTGGTCTTCTCATAGTCTCTGCCAATAAAGATCTCATCATCGCTGGTATAGGAGACAGTGCCCAGCTTTTCGCACATACCATATCTGGACACCATATCCCGCGCCAGTCGGGATGCACGATCAATATCATTAGATGCTCCGGTGGAAATATCCTGCAGGAACAGGGCTTCCGCCACTCTGCCGCCAAGCAGTGCAACGATGCGCTCGTACATCTCATTACGGGTCAGGTGGTTGCTATCCTCGGAAGGACGCGTCCAGGTAATGCCCAATGCCTGTCCACGGGGAATGATGGTGATCTGGTGTACCGGATCGTGGGTAGGCAGGCTATACATTGCCACTGCATGACCTGCTTCGTGGACTGCGGTGATCCGCAGATCCCGCTCCAAACGAATGCGGCTGCGTTTTTCAGGACCGGCTATGATCTTCATCATCGCATCGTTCAGGTCCTGCATATTCAGTGCCGGGCGGTTATCCCGGGCCGCCATAATTGCCGCCTCGTTGATCAGATTGCTCAAGTCCGCACCGGTAAACCCGGAAGTTGCCAATGCCACTGTGCGCAGATCTACAGACGTGTCCAGCCGTTTTCCCTTAGCGTGCACCTTGAGGATCTCTTCTCTGCCCTTGGAATCCGGCTTTCCAACATAGATCTGCCGGTCAAACCGACCGGGACGCAAAAGCGCCGGGTCTAGAATATCAGGGCGGTTTGTTGCCGCCAGCACGATCACGCCCTCTGTTCTGCCAAAGCCGTCCATTTCCACCAGAAGCTGATTGAGGGTCTGCTCTCTTTCGTCATGACCGCCGCCCATACCGGAGCCGCGTTTGCGTCCCACGGCATCGATCTCGTCGATGAAAATAATGGACGGTGCCATTTTCTTTGCCTGCTCAAACAGGTCACGCACACGGCTGGCACCAACGCCCACATACATTTCCATAAAGTCAGAGCCGGATATAGACAGAAACTGCACATCCGCCTCCCCCGCCACTGCACGGGCAAGCAATGTCTTACCTGTACCCGGAGGGCCGGACAGCAGAATGCCGTGGGGGATCTTCGCGCCAATGTCTGTGAACTTCTGGGGATTGCGCAGAAAATCCACGACTTCCTGCAACTCTGCCTTCTCCTCGTCCACACCGGCAACATCGTCAAAAGTGACTTTTTTGCCATTGGGCAGTCCGCTGACAGTTCTGGCTTTGCCAAAGTTATTCATCGGGCTGTTGCTGTTTGCCCGTCCTACTAAAATGATCCACACAAAGATCAGTACAAGACCCACCAAAATAAGCGGCAGGATATAGTCATAGGGAGATCCCTTATCCTCGGGCACGAAATCGTAGCTCTCCAGCACACCGGACGCAGACTGCTGCTGCAGCAGCGTCCACATTTCCTGCCGGAAACCATCCGGATCTGCCAGAGATGCTTCGACGGAGTTCGAGCCGTTGTAAGGCTGATGCAATTTCAAGTAGATGGTGTTCTCCTCGACAACAAAGCTCTTCACCTGCTCCTGCCGAAACAGTTCCACCGCCTGGGAATACGGGATCTTATTCTTGCCTGCGCCAAACACTCCCAGCATCCAGGAAAAAGCCAACGCCAGCACAGCGACATAGATCAGTATCGTAATGATTCTGCGTTTCTTCAAAATCGGTTCTCCTTAGTTATATGCTTCCGGTTTCAAAACGCCTACATAGGGCAGATTCCGGTAGTGCTCATTAAAGTCCAATCCATAACCTACCACAAATTCATTGGGGATCACAAAACCGGTATAGTCAGGCTGCAGAGTAACCGCAGGATCCCGGCGCTCCGGCTTATCCAGCAATGTGCAGATTTTCAAGGATGCCGGTTCCTTTGACAGCAGATGCTTGTAAGTAAAATCAAGAGAATGCCCTGTGTCGAAGATGTCCTCAAGGATCACAACGTGCCGTCCTTTGATATCCGCAGAGACATCTCTCTTTACCGCCATTGTCCCTGTGGAGGATGTGCCTTCATAGGAGGAGATCCACATAAAGTCGATCTGGCAAGGAATATCGATCCGCTTGACCATATCACCAAAAAACATCACAACGCCCTTCAATACGCCTACAAAGATCGGATCCTTATCGGCATACTCCTTCGAGAGCTGTGCTGCCATCTCACGGATCTTTTTCTGTATTTCTTCCTCGCTGATGAGTACCTTTTCAATTGTGTCTTTCATTTTGCGGCCTCCTAGTGCACACTTTCTATATTTCTTGTGAACTGTCTGCCAGTTCCTCAATCCGAATTTCCAACGCCGGAATCGTTCCGGCAAGCCTGTCTCTGTTTGGTCCAAAGCCGTGCACCCAGAGCACGCCAAGATCATCTGCCAAAACCGGAACGTTCGATCGTCCCAGTGCGGGGATCTTCCGGTCAATAAACAGCTTCTTCAAACTCTTTGTCCCACCAGGCAGACGGATGCTGTCCCCTTCCCGTCTGGAACGCAGATACACAGTACCGGAAGTCCGGACTGTAAAGCAGTTCTTCTGATCGCAGCATGCATTTGCCTGCCTGCAAATGATGCGCAGTCCATATTGCTCCAGCAATATCTCACCGGGACAAGGCAGCGAAACCATATCCAGCTTGGTTTCCTGTGGAAAGGGTTGCAGTGTATTGTAATTTCTTCCGATCACGACACCGTTTGCAAAGCTCACCCTTGCAGATGGCTTGTCCGAAAAAACTACCCGCTCAAGCTGCAGGATATGCTCTGCACTTGGCTCGCACACGCCCCAGGATTTCAGAAGATTGAAAAGCACTTGGCTGCGTTCCGACGCAGGAAGTTCCCTTAGGGCGAAAACATCTGTAGTGTGGGATTGCTCTGCCAGCTCTGTCAGTACAGCTGCATCCTCCCTTAGGCGCAGTGCCATAGCCGATAAATTCTCTGCAATCTTCGGATTCTCCTGTGCCAGCAACGGCATCACATGGTGGCGAATCCGGTTACGCAGAAATGCATCGGTTTCATTGGTGCTGTCCTCAACATAGGGGATATGATAGGTATCCAAAAACTGCACGACATCCTCACGGCTAACAGAAAGCATCGGTCGGATCAGATGATCCGACACCGGTGCGATGCCGCCAAGCCCTTTCAGTCCTGTCCCGCGCACCATGTGCATCAAGACCGTCTCTGCATTATCATTTGCAGTATGTGCCGTAGCGATCTTACCGGGCAGCGATCTCAGAAAGCGGTATCTGGCATCCCGTGCCGCCGCCTCCAAGCCTTTCTTTCCCGGAATGACCTGTTCGGCTTCAAGGTGCAATGGGATCTCGTAGCGGGAACAAAAGTCTTTCACGAACTCTGCGTCCCGGTCAGACTCCGCGCCACGCAGCTGATGATTAAAATGCGCAGCAAAAACATCGATCTTCAGCTTTTGCTTCAGCAGATACATCGCAAACAGAAGTGCCATGGAATCCGCGCCGCCGGAAACTGCACAGATAATGTGGTCTCCCGGATGCACCATATCGTACTGCCGAATAAAAGAAAGAAGCTTATTCAGCATGCTTCCACTCCCGGTCCGAGAATGTCTGATATTGGGGGATCCACTGGAGCTTTACCGTACCCACCTCGCCGTGGCGGTTCTTGGATACGATACACTCTGCAATGCCCTTATCCTCTGTGTTTTCGTTATAGTACTCATCCCGGTACAGGAACAGGACTTCGTCCGCATCCTGCTCAATAGCGCCGGATTCACGCAAGTCGGAAAGCATAGGGCGCTTATCCGTACGGCTCTCCGGTCCACGGGACAGCTGACTCAAGCAAATCACAGGAACATTCAGTTCCTTTGCCATAATTTTCAGAGATCGGGAGATCTCGCTGACCACGTTCACACGGCTGTCGCCACCCTTACCGTAGCCGGAGCCGTTCATCAACTGCAGGTAGTCAATGATCACCAGTCCCAGGTTTTCCACGCGGCGGCACTTGGCGTTCATCTCTGCAACCGTGATCGCCGGGTTGTCATCCACACGAATGTCCGTCTGGCTCAAAGCCGCAGATGCCATACAGAGCTTGCTCCACTCCTCTTCCGTCAGCTTGCCGGTTGCCATTTTCTGACCATCCACAAAGCTTTCAATGGAGAGCAGACGCATGGCAAGCTGCTCTCTGGACATTTCCAGGGAGAACATTGCCACTGTCTTTTTATACTTCTTGGCAACATTCAAACACACATTCAAAGCAAAGGCAGTCTTACCCATGGCGGGACGCGCCGCAAGCAAAATCAAATCGGATTTGTTCAAGCCATTGATCTTCACATCCAGATCCCGCATACCGGTAGACAGACCGGGAATGGCAGAATCGGACTGGCTCAGTTCGGTCAAACGGTCAAACACCTTATGGAGCGTGGTGCTGATATGTTCCAGAGAATCGCCGCGCTCACCCTTGCGAAGGGCGTAGATCTTCTTCTCGGCATTTTCCAGAATCTCCTCCGGCGTACCCACCTGGGAATACACCGTCTCGGAAATATCGGATGCCGCAGTGGCAAGACCGCGGAGCATCGCCTTGTCTTTTACAATGTTGGCATAACGCACAGCGTTGGCGGCTGTGGGCGTGATCTCCATAAGCTGCAGAATGTAGTCTCTGGAGTTGTCCCGATAATAGCCAAGCTCACGCATCTTCTCCAGCACGGTGACCGGGTCGATGGTCTGGGAGAAATTAAACATGGTATAGACAGCTTCGTAAATCTCCCTATTCTGTTGTAGATAAAAATCCTCAGGGCGTACCACGCCGATCAAATCTGTCAGACAACGGCTGTCGATCAGGATAGAACCCAATAGCGCCTGCTCCGCCTCCAGTGATTGGGGCGGCTGCCGGGACATCAATTCTTCGTCCATGTCTCTTCTCCTCTAAAACAACATATAGGGGCCGGTCTCCCCTGTTCTATCTCAGGCTTCCTCGATCTTTACAGTCAAGGGTGCAACAATTTCATAACCAAGCTTGCACTGCACAGTATATGTGCCAACGCTTTTAATAGGGTCGCTGATCACGATCTTGCGCTTGTCCAGTGCGATCCCGGACTTTGCCTTCAATGCATCGGCAATTTCTTGATTGGTGATAGAGCCGAACAGCCGACCTGCTCCGCCGCCCTTCGCTGTAACAACAAGGGTCATATCCCGCAGCTTCTTGGACACTTCCAGCGCCTCCGCACGTTCCTTGGCTGCCTTTTCCGCTGCTGCCTTATCATTCATGCGCATAGTATTCACAGCATCGGCAGTTGCCTCTACAGCGATCTTGCGGGGCAGCATATAGTTTCTGGCATAGCCGTCAGATACCTCCAGCATCTGACCCTTCTTACCTTTTCCTTTTACATCCTGTAACAGAATTACTTTCATAACAACAGTCTCCTTTTATTGCTCGTAGAATTGGTCGATAGAGTTGACCAGACTGTCAAGCACCTCTTTCACTGTGCTTCCACGGATCTGCGCGCCTGCAGTTGCGGTATTTCCGCCGCCGCCCAAAGGCTCCAGTATCATCTGCACATTGGCATCACCGATAGAGCGGGCGGACACGAACACCTGATCTCCGTCCGGGTACAGCACAAAGGATGCCGTAATACCGGAGATGTTCAGCAGTTCATCCGCAGCCTGGGCTGCCAATGTCCGGGATGTGCCGGAATTAAGCGCCGCAATCGCAAGCTCCTGCCGATACAGCCGCGCCGCCTTGATGATCTGGTACTTGGCCATGGTATCCTGAAAATCGTTTTGCAGCAATTTCTTTACCTCAACGGTATCTGCGCCGACCTGCCGCAGGAATGCCGCCGCCTCAAAGGTACGCGCACCCGTCCGTACATTAAAGCTCTTGGTATCCAGGAAGATGCCTGCCATCAGTGCCTTGGCCTCGATGGGCAACACATCCTTCTTTTCAACGGCATACTGCAAAAGCTCTGTCACCAGCTCAGCAGCCGATGATGCATACGGCTCGTGCAGATTCACGACCACAGGCTTGATATAATCCGCTGCCCTGCGGTGATGGTCAATCACACACACTCTGGGAACTGCTTCCAGCAGGGGCTTACATTCCACCTGATCCGGGCGGTTGGTATCCACAACCACCAACATACTGCGGTTGTCGCTGAGCAGCAATGCGTCCTGTCCGGAAATGAAAACTTCCCTGTATTCCGGCGTCTGGCGGATCTCCTCCACCAGCCGCTCCGCAACATTCTGCTCCTGATCCAGAACGATATAGGCTTGTTTTCCCTTTTTACGGCACAGGCAGCTAATACCCATTGCCGCACCTACCGCATCCAAATCCGCATTCTTGTGTCCCATAATGAACACCTGGCTGCTTTGTCCGATCAGTTCCATCAGGGAGTTTGCAGTTACACGGGAACGCACTTTGCTGCGGTGGTCCGCTTCCTTGTTACGTCCGCCATAGAAATTGAAATTGATCCTATCTTTGATTACCGCCTGGTCGCCACCGCGGCTGAGCGCCATTTCAATGGACAGAGCAGCAAACTCATAGGCTTCCTCAAAGGTCTCCCCTTCCACACCGAGACCGAAGGAAAGGGACGTCGCCAGTCCGGACGGGTTGGTAATCTGGTGAATATCCTCAAGAATGGAGAACTTATCTTCAATAGCCCGCTTCAGATCCCGCTTCTCAAACACAAAGAGGAAGCGGTTCTTTTCCAGACGGCGCAAAAGACCGTGATAGCTTTCCGTCCAGCTTGTGATCGCATTGTTGATCTGCGCATCCAGTGCAGAGATCGCACCCTCGGTGAGGTTTCTGGTCAGTTCCTCATAATTATCCACCAGAATAATGGATACCACAGGACGGGAACGGATATACTCATCCCGCACCTGATACAGTTCCGTCAGATCCGTAAAATACAACACACCCAGTCGGGTATTCTGGGGGTCATCTGCCTGATACTCTGCTCCGTAAACACGGTAACGCCGGTCACCCACCGTCACATCGTAGGGGTACTCCGTCTTTCCGGAGATAAGCCAATCAATAGAGAACCCCGGCAGAATATCTTCGATATGCTTCTGCCCAAGTCTGTCCTTGAAGCCGGTGATCCTCAGAAAATCGTCATTTGCATAGACAATGCCCCGGTCTGCAAGCCGTGTGACCACCATAGGAAACGGCGTTTCCGCACCGTTGGTGGAATTTCTGGCATCTGTCATCTTCTGAACAAACGCCTGCAGTTCGCGGCGTCTGCGCACTCTGAAGATCAAATATAAAGCAAAGACCAACGCAGTAACTGCAAGCTCTGCAATTGCAAGCACATAGTACTCCATCGCAAAGCCTGCCACGGCAAATCCCAGCAGGAACAGAAGATAAAATCCAACATTGGTTTGAAGCAGCCATCCAAGCTTCTTATTCACACTGCCACCTCCCGCAAAACATAGTTAACCCAATTTAACCGATATTTTACTCATTATAGCAAATACCGAAGGAAGGTGCAACTGTTTTTCGGATATTTTCTGTCATATAGATGAGAAAAAATATTGTATACTTTTCCTGGTTTCTGTGTTATACTAACTGTAGATGTGTCAGGTAGGCAGTCCTGAACAACACAATGTATCAATTTATATAACAACAGAAGGTTTAGCGGGCGTTTTATCTCTCTGACGCGGCGTAACAGGGTCGCGTCCGGAGAATGCGGCTGCCTGCTTTGTTATGATTTTTTGTCTTATTTACGAAAGGAGTATTGATTTTACTTGGCTGAAAAACTAAAAATTATTCCTCTTGGCGGTTTGGATGAGATCGGCAAGAACATCACAGTACTGGAATACGGTAAGGATATGATCGTCGTTGACTGCGGTGTCGGCTTCCCAGACGACGAGATGTACGGTGTGGATCTGGTCATTCCTGATTTTTCATATTTGGTACAGAACGCGAATAAGCTTCGGGGCATATTTATCACCCACGGTCACGAGGATCACATCGGCTCTATCCCCTACTGCATGCAGCAGGTGGTGTGCCCGATCCACGGCACTGCTATGACCTGCGGTCTGGTGAAGCTGAAGCTGGAAGAACATCATCTGGCAGACAAGGTAAAGCTCATCACTCACAAGCCCGGTGATGTGGTGAAAGCCGGTTGCTTTACCATTGAATTTATTCACGTCAACCACTCTATCGCCGATGCTGTCGCCTTTGCGATCCACACCCCTGTGGGCACTGTCATTATGACCGGCGACTTTAAGATCGACCCCACCGCAAGTGACGGTATGATCGATCTGGCGCGATTGGGCGAACTGGGCAATCAAGGTGTGCTGGCACTGATGTGCGATTCCACAAATGTGGAACGGCAGGGCTATACACCCAGTGAGAATATCGTTGCTGAGGGACTTGACCGTCAGTTTAAGAACTGTGATCAGCGGATCATCGTCACCACCTTTGCCTCTAATATGCATCGGCTGCAGGCTGTTCTTGCCACTGCACAGCGCTACGGAAGAAAGGTAGCGGTCACAGGACGCAGCATGGAGAACATGCTGAAGGTTGCACAGGAGCTTGGCTATATCAAGCTGCCTGCCGGCACGATTGTGGATCTCGGCACCATTAAGAGCTTACCGAAGAACAAGGTGGTGATCGTCTCTACCGGCTCGCAGGGCGAAAATATGTCTGCCCTTTACCGGATGGCATTTTCCACCCACAAGCAAGTAGATATCCAGCCCGGTGACCGGATCATCATTTCCGCATCTGCCATCCCCGGCAACGAAAAGGCCGTTTCCCGTATCATTAATGAGCTGTACCGCAAGGGTGCGGATGTGGTGTATGAAAAGAGCGAAGGGCTACACGTATCCGGTCACGCCTGCCAGGAAGAACTGAAGATCATCCACGCATTGACCAAGCCCAGATTCTTCATCCCCGTACACGGAGAGCAGCGGCATCTGCAGCTCCACGGCAGACTGGCAAAGCAGATGGGTGTGTCTCCCAAAAACATCTGCATCTCCGAGATCGGCAGTGTGATCGAGCTGAGCAGAAAGACCTGCAAAATAAACGGAACAGTACCTGCCGGTATGGTTTTGGTGGATGGCACCGGTGTCGGCGATGTTGGCAGTGTGGTATTGCGGGACAGAAAGCACCTTGCACAGGACGGTATGATCGTGGTTTGCGTGAATCTGTCCAATCAGGACGGCTCTATCATTTCCGGTCCCGATATTATCACCCGCGGCTTTGTATATGTGAAGGAATCCGAAGACTTAATGGAGGAACTGCGCGCAGTGGCGATGGAAGCCATTGAGCGCTGCGGGCGCAAGCGGGTCCGGGATTGGACTGCCATCAAGTCCGCGATCAAGAGCGATCTGAGTGGCTACCTGTATAAGACCACCAAGCGCAATCCCATGATCCTGCCCGTAATTATGGAGATCTAATATCATAAACAAAGGGCGGACTGCGGTCCGCCCTTTCCTACAGGAGATAACCATGCGCTATTATTTTGCCCCACTGGAAGGACTGACCGACAGTGTGTTCCGCCGCCTGCACCACCGGTATTTTCCCGGTGTGGACCGCTACTACACGCCGTTCTTCTCTCCCACAGTACATCGTGCCTTGACCCCCCGGGAATCCCGGGAGCTGCCCCCTGCAGATACACTAACCTATTCCTGTGTTCCGCAGCTGCTCACAAAAGTTCCTGCGGACTTTTTGTGGATGGCGGAGCAGTGCAAATTGCTCGGTTACAACGAGGTGAACTTAAATCTCGGCTGTCCCTCCGGGACGGTGACGGCAAAAGGCAAAGGTGCAGGAATGCTTACCGATCCGGATGGACTGGATCGATTTCTGGATGCAATTTATTCAGCAGCGCCCATAGACATTTCTATAAAAACAAGGTTGGGATTTTACACGCCGGAAGAGTTCCCCCGGCTTCTGGATATTTTTAACCGTTATCCCGTGAAAGAACTGATCATCCACCCCCGGGTACGGCAGGATTTCTATCAATCGCCGGTGGACACGGAAGCTTTTACATACGCTGTTAAGAACAGCAAAAACCCTGTTTGTTATAACGGAAACCTTTGCAGCACGGCGCAGATTCAAGCATTTGAGCAGCAGTTCCCGCAGGTGGAGGCGGTTATGATCGGCAGAGGATTGATCGGCGACCCCGGTATGCTGACCGAGGGCGGTACTTCTGTCCCGGTGCTGGCTGAATTCTATGGTGCCCTGTTAGAAGAATATCAAGCCATCTTTGGCAGCAGCCGCAACGCTATGTTCCGCCTGAAGGAAAACTGGCGGTATCTGCTGCACCGTTTCCAGGATAGCGAAAAGCTTGGAAAGCGCTTGCGAAAAGCAAAAGACCCCGGCGAATACGCCAACATCACACAACAGATCTTTGATACCTTGCCGCTGCTACCGGAACTAGACACGGATTGGTAAAAAATCCCTGCTGCGATGTGCAGCAGGGATTTTTATTAGCTTGCAATACTGTTCTTAGACAGGGCGATCTTCTTGTAATTGACCTCCATGGGCCACTTCTGGGACGCTTCGTCCACCATCGCTGTGATCCGGTCTGCCAGCAAATTGGTTCTGGAAGCTTGGATCCACTGAGGTTCACCGTCCACAAAATACATAATATGATAGCCGAATTCCGTCTGGACGATACCGGTATCGCCCTTCTTACGGGTCGCATCAACAGACCACTTCAGGAAGTTCTCCACATAGTTGGATGTGGCGGTAATGTCTGTATAGAGACCGCCGGTCTCCTTGGAGCCGGTATCTTCTGTGTGTTCCTTGACCAGCGCGGCAAAGCTCTCCTCCGTGGCCTCTCCGGATTTCCAGGTATTCAGGATAGACTCTGCCTTTGCATAGCAGGCAGCCCAGTCCGCATCGGAATAAGTGGTCTTACCGGAATCGTCTTTGACACCGTTCTGGGGAACTACCAGAATATGCCGCACATCTACAACAGGACCGCTTTCCTTGGTGATACCGGTGTCCTTAAAATAAGATTCATTTGCGGTATAATAATCCTCGATCTCCTTGTCCGTGGGCATCAGCTTATCACTGTTTTGCTCGTAAAACACTTCCCCCAGTGTGGTCGTGTAGATATAGCTGGTATACGCTTCCACAGAACTGCTTGCACCGTAATATTCCCGCATAAACGCATCAACATTTTCCAGCTTATACTCCGCCGCGATCTGTGCCAGTTCCTCCTGGATCGCATTGATCTGTGCAAGGCTCTCTTCCGGAAGCTGGCAGTTTGTTTCCTTCGCCAGCATATTCAAAATCGTATAATGCTGCCAGGTTTCGATAGCCACATCAATGAAGTATTGCTGCCAGGTCAGGTCCTCTTTAAAATAGCAGGTCTGCTCGCTCAAGGGTTTCGTGTAATCAAAACCGATATAGTTGAGGATCGAACCGTAATAGCTCATAAAATCATAGATCTGCAAGGTATAATAGACCTGAAGCTCCCCATTGGTCAGCTCCTCGTCGCCCAGTTTCGCAATTACCACATCCGCATTCTTAGCCGCCTTGGCATCCTCAAAGACATAGGATTCCCTATACAGAATGTTATTTTCTCTCGGCTTAAGAGAAATACCTAAGCCATGCAGGATCACCAATGTCAAACCGGCAACCAGCACCAGGCAAGCCAATACCGCCAGTGCGATCTTCCATCCCTTTTTCTTCGGCTTCTCCGGCAAATCGGGACCGGAAAGCTGCGCATTATCCTTACCGCAGACCGGGCAGAGCGTTGCTCCCTCTTCCAGCTCCGCATTGCAGAATTTACAATTCATAATCATCTCTCCTTTTCTGGTAGAACACAACAGCTTCAGTTTACCACGCAGTGCATAGAAATGCAAGAATGAATCGCAATTGTTTACACATTGGCAAAATTCTATGATTATGCTTGCAAAAACCGCAAAAAAATGATATGATTTATTATCGAGCAAGTAGGGTAGAACGACAAACCCGAACCCGCCGGAAAGCGGCGGATTTCGGCGCTTTTTGCCCTGTTGTTTCTCGCAAGGCACCAAGCCTTGCTTCGAGAACAAAAATCACACAAAATCTTCTCGCTTTCAGGTCAAAGATTTTACAAAGAGAAGGTTTTTGTTCTATCGAGGCACAAAACGCAGCAAATACTTTGTGTATTTGCGAGTATTTTAACGAAGATAGAGCAATAAGCCTTCCTTTGTAAAACGAGTTCGGATTTATCGCTCTACCCTATACACAAAGGAGTTCATTTATGAACAGCAAAACCACTGTGATTTCTCAGGATGCGCTGCAGGAGCAGATATCCTTTTGTCATAAGATTCACGCCTATTGGCACAATCAGACAACGACCCCCTATGCCTACGTAGAGACCTACGGCTGTCAGCAAAATGAAGCCGATTCTGAGCGCATTCGCGGTCTGTTAAGCGAAAGCGGATATACCATCACCGACACCGCCGAGGGTGCAGATGTGGTGGTTATGAACACCTGTGCCATCCGGGAACACGCAGAGCAGCGCGTATTTGGAAACCTTGGCGCACTGACCCACACTAAGCGCCGCCATCCCGGTCAGAAGATCTTTCTTTGCGGCTGTATGGCAGGACAGACTGTTGTTACCGACCGTATCCGTAAGAGCTACCCCCATGTGGACGGCGTGTTTTCTACCCATCACCTGTGGCAGTTCCCCGAGATCCTTTACCGGGTGCTTACCACCGGCAAGCGTACTTTTTACATTGAAGACGAGGCCGGCTCCATTGCAGAGGGTCTGCCCCAAATGCGGGATAACACCCTGAAAGCCTGGGTCTCTATTATGTACGGCTGCAATAACTTCTGCACCTACTGCATTGTCCCCTATGTTCGCGGGCGGGAACGCAGCCGAAAAGCATCTGATATTCTGCAGGAATGCCGGGAACTCATCGCATCCGGCACAAAGGAGATCACTCTGCTGGGACAAAATGTCAATTCCTACGGAAAAGATCTGGAAGACGGCATTGACTTCTCCGATCTTTTGAAGCAGATCGCCGACATTCCCGGCGAGTTTTTGATTCGTTTTATGACCAGCCATCCCCGGGATGCGGGCAAAAAGCTGTTCGATACTATGGCGTCTTCTCCCAAGATCGCCAAGCAGCTGCACCTCCCCTTCCAGTCCGGCTCCAGCCGGGTGCTAAAGGCGATGAACCGACACTATGACCGGGAGCAGTATCTTGACCTTGTCCGGTACGCCAAGTCGGTTATGCCGGAGCTGGTACTCACTAGCGATGTGATCGTGGGATTCCCCGGAGAAACCGAAGAAGAATTCGAAGAGACGGTCTCACTGATCGAGGAAGTGCGCTACGACTCCCTCTTTACATTTATCTTCTCCCCCCGCAACGGCACACCTGCCGCTTCTATAGAGGATCCCACCCCCAAGGAGGAGAAAAACCGCCGTTTTGACAGGTTGTGTGCGATCCAGAACGCTATATCGGAAGACCTTCACAGACAGTACATCGGCAAAACCCTGCGTTGTCTGTTGGACGGTACGGATCACGGTCTGATCACCGCCCGCACAGAAGGCGGTCGTCTCGTCCGCCTTTCGGGAGACACAGCACAAATCGGCACGTTCCAAAATGTGACTATTACGGGCTCTACAACCTGGAGCCTTACCGGAGAGATTGCAGGAAAGGATTGATCCTATGGCGACTGCTACAACTGAATTGACCCCCATGCGGCGGCAATATTATGAGATCAAGGAGCGGAATCAGGACTGCATCCTGTTCTTCCGTCTTGGCGATTTCTATGAAATGTTTGATGATGATGCCAAGGTCGCAGCCAGAGAGCTGGATCTGACCCTGACTACCCGGGATCGGAACAAGCCGAAGGAAGAACAGACACCGATGTGCGGCGTGCCGTACCATTCTGTGGATGCCTATATCGCCCGTCTTGTCTCCAAGGGCTACAAAGTCGCCATCTGCGAACAGATGGAAGACCCCGCCACCGCCAAGGGTATCGTAGAACGGGACATCAGCCGCATCGTCACCCCCGGCACTGTTACCGACAGCTGCATGCTGGACGAGAGCCGCAACAATTATATGGCCTGTCTTTACGGAGAAGACGGGCGCTTTGGTCTTGCTTTCTGCGATGTTTCCACAGGCGCATTCTTTGCAACTGTCTGTGCGGATGCACAATCGGCAGCTTCTGAGCTGGGGCGCTTTGCCCCCTCCGAGGTGATCCGGGGCGGCAGTGACGTAAATTGCCCCGTTCTGGAGGATGCTCTGTTCCATCGGCTGAGCTGCTGCATCGATGAGGGGAAGCCGGAGCAATTTCATCTTTCCCAGGCATCTGATTTACTGGAATCCCATTTCCGGCTGCCTCTGGCACAGCTGGGACTTGCGGGTATGCCCGCCGCCATCATTGCCAGCGGTACGCTGCTGCAGACGCTGCTGTTTGTCCAAAAGAACGATCTGGCACATATCCGTGAGCTTCAGTATTACACCACCGGGCGTTTTATGGAACTGGATATGGATGCCCGGAGAAATCTGGAACTGACAGAGACTATGCGCAGCAAGGAGAAAAAAGGCTCGCTCCTTTGGGTGCTTGACAAAACACGCACCGCTATGGGTGGGCGTATGCTGCGCAGCTGGCTGGAAAAGCCTCTGCTTGACCCTGTAGAGATCGGGCGCAGACAGTCCTCCGTTGAAGAACTGGTAGGCGCTACCGTATGCCGCAGCGAACTGCAGGAAGTACTGAAAGATGTAACTGATCTGGAGCGGGTGATGACCCGTGTGGTCACCGGAACGGTCAATTGCCGGGATCTGTTGGGTCTGGCCAGAGGCTTCCGTGCGCTGCCGGATGTGAAGCAGCATCTTGCCGATCTGGAGTCTCCCCTGCTGCGTAAGCTGGCAGACGCCATTGATCCCCTGACAGACTGTGCCGATCTCATCGAGAACACCATTGTGGACGACCCTCCCCTGACCGTCAGGGAAGGTGGTATGATCCGCACCGGCGCCAACGAAGAGGCAGACCGTCTGCGGGATATTATGAACGGCGGCTCGGATACCATTCTTGCCATTGAGGCATCCGAACGGGAAAAGACCGGAATTCGCACCTTAAAGGTGGGCTTTAACCGGGTGTTCGGATACTATATCGAAGTATCCAAGTCCTTTATGGATCAAGTACCGGAGCATTATATCCGCAAACAGACCCTTGCCAACTGCGAGCGCTACATTACCCAGGAATTAAAAGATCTTGAGAACCAGGTCCTTACCGCCAAGGAGCGGCTGACCGCATTGGAATATCAGATCTTTACCGCTCTGCGGGAGCATCTTGCCAAGCAGGCTGCCCGGGCGCAAGCCTCTGCCGCCGCAGTTGCCGCCATTGACGCCCTTTGCTCTCTGGCAACGGTAGCTGTCCAGCGCGGATACTGCCGTCCGGAGATCACCTTAGGCAATGAGATCTCCATCACCGACGGACGTCACCCTGTAGTGGAGCAGGTTCTGAAGGATGCCCTGTTCGTTCCCAACGACACCGAGCTTGGGGCTTCTAACAACCAGGTTTCCATTATCACCGGACCGAATATGGCAGGTAAATCTACCTATATGCGCCAGGTGGCACTGATCGTACTGATGGCGCAGATGGGCTCGTTTGTACCTGCCCGGTCGGCGCGGATTGGTCTTGTGGATCGGGTATTCACCCGCATCGGTGCAAGCGACGATCTCGCTTCCGGTCAGTCCACCTTTATGGTGGAAATGGCAGAGGTTGCTTCTATCTTGAAATACGCCACCTCCAAGAGCCTGCTGATTCTCGACGAGATCGGTCGCGGCACTTCTACATACGACGGTATGGCCATTGCCCGGGCAGTTCTGGAATATGCCGCCAACCCCCGGCAGTTGGGTGCAAAGACACTGTTTGCCACCCATTATCACGAGCTGTCCACTATCGAAAACGAGCTTCCCAATGTGAAGAATTACAATATCGCCGTGAAAAAGCGCGGAGAGCAAATGATCTTCCTGCGTAAGATCATCCCCGGCGCTACTGATGACAGCTTTGGTGTGGAAGTCGCCAAGCTGGCGGGACTGCCCAATTCTGTTGTTGCCAGAGCAAGAGAAATCCTGGCAGAGTTAGAAAGTCAGACCGGGCGTACTCCTGTGCATACTGTTACAGAAGAGCCGGACGATCAGATCAGCATGCTGGATCTGCGCTCCCAACAGGTATGCCAGGCACTGGAGTCGATCAGTGTAGAAACACTGACTCCCATTGAGGCGATGAATGAGCTGTACAAGCTCAAGAAAATGTTGAATTGATATGAAAAAACTCACCGTAAGCTTAACACGCACCGAAACCGTTTTAGGTTGGTGCTATCTGATTTTCCAATTACTGTTCCTGCCGATTCTTTTGGTAATTGGCAACCAACTGCTTCCGCAACCGTTTTCGGATGCTGAGGTCAACTTTGTCTTCTTCGGCTTCAACTTTATTTGCGTCACCCTGATCTTTCACCGGTATCTGATCGAATCCGCAAAGATCGCGCTGACAAGACCCTTTTTGTGCTTGCAGTCCGCTTTTCTGGGGTTTGCCGCCTACTGGGTGCTTTCCTATATTGTAGGATTTGCGATCACCGCACTGGACCCAGACTTTACCAATTTGAATGACAGTTCCATTACGGAAATGACGCAGGGGAATTTCGCTCTTATGAGTGTGGGTACTGTTCTTCTTGTGCCGGTGACCGAGGAAGTCCTCTATAGAGGTTTAGTTTTCAGTAAGCTTTACGGGCGCAGCCGTCTCCTTGCGTATATCGTGTCCGCCCTCTTCTTCAGCGCGATCCACATTATGGGTTATATCACAATGTATGAGCCACTGGAGCTTCTCATCAGCCTGATCCAGTATCTTCCCGCCGGTATATGTCTTGCCTGGGCATATGCCCGCTCGGATTCTATTTGGACTCCTATTTTGATTCACATCACGGTAAATCAAATAGGTATCCTTTCAATGAGGTAAAGGATATGTCAAAAATCATACAATTATCTCCCCATGTAGCCAATCTCATCGCCGCCGGTGAGGTAGTAGAGCGCCCGGCATCTGTTGTCAAAGAACTGCTGGAAAACGCTGTGGACGCCGGCGCTACCCAAATCACCGTGGAGATCCGGGATGGGGGTATGACCTTCCTGCGGGTTACCGATAACGGCTGCGGTATGAGCCCAGACGATGCCCGCACCGCTTTTCTGCGCCATGCCACCTCCAAACTGCGCAGTGCAGAGGATTTGGCTGCCATTACAACTATGGGCTTCCGCGGCGAAGCGCTGGCAGCCATCGCATCGGTCAGCCGCATCGATCTGCTTACAAAAACAGCCGGTACAATTGCAGGCACAAGCCTGCACCTGGAGGCCGGTGTCATCACGGAGGATGCTGAGGCAGGATGCCCGGAGGGCACGACCATCATCGTCCGGGATCTGTTCTATAACACACCTGCAAGAATGAAATTTATGAAGTCCGACACTGTGGAAGGTGGTCGGGTCTCTGCCGCTGTACAAATGCAGGCCCTCGCCCACCCCGAGGTAGCATTCCGCTTCCTCCGGGACGGAAAGGAAGTCCTCTCCACACCGGGAAGCGGTGGACTTGAGGCTGCCGTTTACTGCGTATACGGCAGAGACGGCGGCAAAATGGTGCCGGTGGAAAGCCATTGGGAATCATATACCTTAAGTGGCTATGTCTCCAAACCTACCGATGCCCGTCCCAGCCGAAACTTACAAACCTTCTTCGTAAATGGACGACCGGTAAAGTCCCGGCTCTTGATCGCCGCATTGGAGGAAGCCTATCGCAACCAGATTATGGTTGGCAAGTTCCCTGCCTGTGTACTTCACCTGGAGCTGCCGGCAAACACTGTGGATGTAAATGTCCACCCGGCGAAGACGGAGGTCAAATTTCTGAACGAAAAAGCCGTATTTGACTGTGTGCATTACGGCGTTCTGGGTGCATTGAATAAGACTGCCGACAGACCGCAGGTGCAATTCCGTCAACAAACACCCCCTGCGCCCCCGGTCTCTCCTGCCCCCGTACAGATTTCTCACACACCGGCAAGTGTCAGTTTACCCAAGCAGGAAAGCTTCTTCCGCACAATGAACGCCCAGGAGTACAAGGCATTCTCCTCTGCGGTCAAGAATGCACCGAAGCCCGATCCTGCAATGGCAGCGGCTACCGCAGCAGCGGTGGAGCGCACCGCGGTTTCTTCCTTCCGTGAGCATATTATGATCCCTACTGCAGCACCGAAGGATACTGCGACAAGCGTTGAGGTGCAGCCCCCGCAGCAGCAGGAAATCCCTATGCCGGAAGCCGCCCCGTGGCGACTGGTTGGAGAACTGTATCACGCATACATTATCGTAGAGCAAGGCGACGATGCGTTTCTCATCGATAAGCACGCCGCCCATGAGCGCATTCTGTTTGACAAGCTCAAGGCCAACCAGGAAGCGATCAGTTCTCAGGCACTACTCTCCCCTGTCCCCTGCCGGCTGAGTGCCGAGGCTGCGGCGATCCTGCTTGCCAGCACTGCCCTTTTGGACAGTCTTGGATTCTCTGTTGACGAGTTTGGGGATAATACACTGTTGATCCGGCAGATCCCTATGGATCTGTCTCCCGAGGATGCCGCCGATGCCCTGGAGGTGTTGGCTTCGGACCTGCTGAACGGTCGGCAAGAGGATGCCGCCGCGATTCGAGACGCCCTTCTGCATACCGTTGCCTGCAAGGCTGCCATCAAGGCCGGCTGGCACACAGACGAAAAGGAACTGCTGGCGCTGGCTCTGAAAGTTATGGAGCAGGAAGATCTCAAGTACTGCCCCCATGGCAGACCCATCTGCGTATCGCTCAGCAAAAAACAACTGGAAAAGCAATTTAAGCGTGGCTGACAAAGAAAGGAGGCTGTCAATATGAATCAAATCCTATGTATCGCAGGACCGACGGCCTCCGGCAAAACGGCTCTGGCTGTAGAACTTGCCAAGCTTCTTAATGGCGAGGTGGTCTCCTGCGACTCGATGCAGGTCTATCGCCGTATGAATATCGGCACTGCCAAGCCTACCGTCCAGGAAATGCAGGGCATCCCCCACCATATGCTGGATGTGGCTGACCCCCAAGAGGATTTCTCCGTCAGTCGCTACTGTGAACTGGCGACTCCCATTGTGGACGATATCCTCGCAAGAGGCAAGACTGCCATCATCGCCGGCGGAACAGGTCTGTATATGGATGCATTGATCCGAGGCAATTCCTTTGCCCCCTACCCCTCTACCGGGCGGCGGGAGGAATTGGAGATGCTGGCAGACCGGGAAGGCATTGATGCTGTCCTTGCCAAGTTACAAGTTGTAGATCCCGCGTCCGCAGAGCGGCTGCATCCCTCCGATAAAAAGCGGATCATTCGTGCCATGGAGGTCTATCTGGAAACAGGTAAGACCATCACCCAGCACAATCTGGAAACCCAGGCGATCCCGCCCCGATACTGTCCTATCTGGTTTGCGCTGGAGGACGAGGACCGGACGGAACTTTACCGCAGGATCGACAACCGGGTAGAGCAGATGCTTAGCCTTGGGCTGCTGGATGAGATCCGTTCTCTTCTGGATAGTGGTATCCCCAAAAAGTGCACCGCCTTGCAAGCCATCGGCTACAAGGAATTTGTGAATGCGCTGGACGGAAACTGCACGATCGAGGATGCCACCGCACTGGTGCAACAATCCTCCCGGCACTACGCCAAACGCCAGCTTACCTGGTTTCGAAAAAACAAAAATATCCATTGGATTCGCAGGAAATCGGGCGAAACCAAGGAGGAAATTGTTCTCCGCGCTCGACAGATTCTTACGGAATCCGACAAGTAATTTATGCTAAGATGTGTGTATCCTATAAGACTGGAAGAAAGAAGGAATACATATGTCTGAACAACTGAATCTGCAAGATGCCATTTTGAATGAAGTGCGGCGGGACAAGGTTCCTGTAACGCTGTTTTTGATGAATGGCTTTCAGCTCCGGGGCATTATCACCGGCTTTGACAGCTTTGTGGTAGTATTGGTGACAGATGGC
Organism: Faecousia sp.; assembly: GCA_045596405.1. Lineage (GTDB taxonomy): Bacteria > Bacillota > Clostridia > Oscillospirales > Oscillospiraceae > Faecousia. Next base: position 26,832 of record JAZOCJ010000023.1, read on the forward strand.
AAGCAGCAAATGATCTACAAACACGCCATTTCCACCCTTGCCCCCATTCGGCCTCTAAAAGCTGCAGCACCGACTGCATAACGCAAGAGCGACGGAGCAACCGCTTCGTCGCTCTCGCTCTACCCTACAGAAAGAAGGACACCATATGTCTATTGCATCCAACATTTCCCGCATTCGGATGGAGATCCGGGAGGCGGCCATTGCTGCAGGCAGAGACCCGAAAGAAATCCTCTTATGCGCTGCCACAAAAATGAATTCTGCTGATAATGTCCGGGAAGCCATTGCCGCCGGTGTGGACTGCTGCGGTGAAAACAGAGTACAGGAACTGACTGCAAAGTATGCAGAGGGTGCTTATACCGGTGCTCCTGTGCATTTCATCGGACATCTGCAAACCAACAAAGTGCGGCAGGTAGTGGGAAAGGTAGATCTGATTCAAAGTGTAGACTCCCTGCGGCTTCTGGAGGCCATTGATAAGGAAGCTGAGCGGCAAGGTATCTGTCAGGATATTTTACTGGAGATCAACATTGGAAACGAAAGCAGCAAATCCGGATTCTCCTCTGCCGAAATTTATGAGATTCTCCCAAAAATAGGCAATTTCAGGAACATCCGCGTTTGTGGACTTATGGCTATTCCCCCGATCTGTCAAAATTCGGGAGAAAATCGCAAATTTTTTCAAGAAATGTATCACCTTTCTGTTGACATAACGGAAAAAAAATACGATAATGTATGTGTTGATGTATTGTCCATGGGTATGTCCGAGGATTACCGGGACGCCATTGCCTGCGGAAGCACAATGGTACGGATCGGAACTGCGATCTTCGGCGCCAGGGACTATGCCCGTTCCCATCCCTAACTGATGAGAATATATTAGGAGGAGACAGATATATGAGTTTTTGGGACAATGTTAAGAAGTTTGCCCAGCCCTATTCCGACGAGGAATATGATGATTTCGACGAAGAAATGGATGAATTTGAAGATGTGCAGGAAACTGCTCCCCGTAGCCGTCGCACCTCTCCGTTTGCTTCCGTACAGGACAGCGACAGTGCTCCTGCCGCTTCTTCCGCCAGCACTTCTTCCTCCGGCTTCAGCGGCCAGGTACTGAATATGAGCTCCGGCAAGCAGGAGGTCGTTCTGTTCCACGCCAAGACCTTTGACGATGCCGCCAAGGCTTCTGATGAGCTTCGCCGGAAGAAGGCTGTGATTCTCAATATGGAAAATGTAGACAAGGCTCTGACCCGCCGTGTTGTGGACTTCCTGTCCGGCAGTGTGTACGCACTGGACGGCAGCGTAAAGAAGATCGCACAGTCTACATACCTCTTCTGCCCCCACAATATGGATGTGGTCGGCGACCTCGAGAATATTCAGGCTGAAGTCGAGAGCTACATCTAAGCTCTGACAGAAAGGATTGCGCTATGTTTACACCGCAACAAATCGATCAGATCTCCTTTGGTCGGGCTACATTTGGCGGCTATGATATGCAGGATGTAGACGAATTCCTGGAGCCTCTGACCGAAGATTATATTACCTTGTATAAGGAAAACGCTCTGCTTAAGAGCAAGATGAAGGTGCTTGTAGGCAAGCTGGAAGAGTACCGCAAGAACGAAGCCAGTATGAAGGATGCCATCGTCAATGCGCAGAAGACCTGCGATATGATGGTGAAAGATGCCGAAGCAAAATGTACGCAGATGCTGAACGATGCCAACGCAGCCGCTGCTGAAAACGCAAAGAACGCAGATGCTTTGATTGCTGCTGAGAATGACCGTGTAGAGGAAGCACGGCAGGCTGCTGCCGCAAAGATCTCCGATCTGCAGGATCAGATCCGTGCCTGTGTACAGACGCTGGAGAAGATCAAGACTGCTAACCGCCCTGTAGGCAGAAAGAACAGTTCTGTCTTTGACTTTGACCGCGTAGACGGCGGCGATGACAAGACCGGGGATGTGGCAAACGAGATCTCCGCAAATGTGGAAGCACTGGTTGGTACTGCTGAAGAGACTGCCCCCAAGGCTGAGCCTCAGCACCCGGTAGCAGATACCACCACCAGCAAGTTTGCCAATCTGCAGTTTGGTCGTAACTACGATCCCACCGGTCGGTAAAATAACTAAAAACTATGCGTAGACGAGGACGCATGTCTGGATGACCGTCATCAGAGAGCTGCCGGTAGGTGCAAGGCAGTGATGTAGTTCAGTACATATCCCCTCTGAGCAGCGCACCGAACTCCTGTTAGGACTGTAGGCTGCGTCGGGCGCGCCCGTTACAGCGCACACGAGTGCCGATATTTTATCGGAATAAGAGTGGTACCGCAGAGGTATATTTACGCCTTTGTCTCTTGCAAGAGACAAAGGCGTTTTATTTGTATATGGAGGTAAATTCATCAATGGAATATAAGAATACCATTATCACCCCAAGTACTGACTTCCCTATGAAGGCAGGTCTTCCCGCCCGTGAGCCGGGTATGCTTGAACGCTGGGAACAGCAGGATCTATATCATCAGTTGCTGGAGAAGAACAAGGACCTTCCCCCCTTTGTTCTTCACGACGGCCCTCCCTTCTCCAACGGCTATATCCATATGGGACACGCCCTCAACAAGACTCTGAAGGACTTTATCATCCGCAGCCATGCGATGATGGGATACTACACTCCCTATGTCCCCGGTTGGGATAATCACGGTCTGCCCATTGAGCGTGCCATCGAGAACTCCAAGAAGAAACTGAACCGGGATATGTCCGTTCCCGAATTCCGCAAGGCTTGCGAGGAATTTGCTGAGGACTTTATCCAGAAGCAGATGGCCGGTTTCCGCCGTCTGGGCGTGGTGGGTGATTGGGAGAATCCTTACCGCACGATGGACAAGCATTTTGAGGCGCAGGAAGTCAAGGTCTTTGGTCGGATGTTCGACAAGGGCTATATCTATAAGGGCTTGAAGCCCGTCACCTGGTGTCCCTTCTGTGCCACCGCTGTGGCGGAGGCAGACATCGAGTACAAGGACGATCCCTGTACCTCTGTGTATGTGAAGTTCCCGGTCAAGGACGATCTGGGCAAGCTTGCAGGATTTGATCTGAGCAAGACCTTCTTCGTGATCTGGACCACCACTATCTGGACACTCCCTGGCAATATGGCGATCTGCCTGCATCCCAGAGAGAAATACGTTATCGTCAAGCCCGATTACAGCGATGAAATGTTCATCGTGGCGGAGGCTTTGTGCGAGAAGGTCATGGGTATGGGTGGCTACACCAGTTACGAGATTCTGGCTACCTATCCCGGCGCGTTCTTTGAAAATATGCTGGCGCAGCATCCGTTCCTGGATAAGACCAGCCGGCTGGTTTATGCGGAATACGTCACTATGGATTCCGGTACGGGCTGTGTCCACACCGCCCCCGGCTTTGGTGCAGATGACTATCAGACCTGCATGCGCTACGGTATGGATCTGGTCGTTCCTGTAGATGATTACGGTCGTCACACGGATTATGCCGGCAAGTACGCCGGTTTGAAGACTGAGGAAAGCAACCCCATTATCCTCGCAGATATGCGCGAAAGCGGTATGCTGTTTGCCTCCGAAGATATCATCCACTCCTATCCCCATCACGATCGCTGCAAGAAGCCTGTGATCTTCCGGGCAACCCCCCAGTGGTTCTGCTCTGTGGAATCGTTTAAGGATCAGGCAATCGAGGCGATTGAAAACGTGCAGTGGTTCCCCGGCTGGGGCGGTGACCGGATGGTCAGTATGATCCGCGAGCGCGCCGACTGGTGTATCTCCCGTCAGCGTCGTTGGGGTCTGCCCATCCCTGTGTTCTACTGTAAGGATTGCGGAAAGCCGGTCTCCACACCGGAATCTATTGAAAAGATCTCCACCCTATTTGACGAACACGGCTCCAACATCTGGTTCGAGAAGGTCGCCATGGAGCTGGCTCCCGAAGGCTTCACCTGCCCCCACTGCGGCGGCAAGGACTTCGACAAGGAGACCGACACCCTGGACTGCTGGTTCGACTCCGGCTCCACCCATTACTCCAGCCTGATGCACCGCACTCCCGAGCTGTGGCCCGCTGATGTGTATCTGGAGGGTGCTGACCAGTACCGTGGTTGGTTCCAGTCCTCCCTGCTGAC
>JAZOCJ010000024.1:0-22150 GCA_045596405.1 Faecousia sp.
CTGGTAGCCGTGACCCTTGCTGATGCCGGTGACATCGATCATGTCGCCTGCTGCGAAGGTGTCAGCCTTCACAACATCGCCAACGTACATATCAGCAGCGCTGTCCAGCTTGAACTCCTTCAGATGTCTCTTTGCCTCAACGCCGGCCTTCTTCAGATGGCCTGCGTCGGGCTTGGTCAGCTTGGACTCCTTGACATCCTCAAAGCCCAGCTGTACGGCTACGTAGCCGTCGGTCTCAACGGTCTTCTTCTGAGTGACGACGCAGGGGCCTGCTTCCACAACGGTAACAGGGATCACCTTGCCGGTCTCATCGAAGATCTGGGTCATGCCCACTTTCTTGCCGATGATTGCCTTTTTCATGTGTTTACTCCTTTGTTTTAGGTTATTGGTTGACCGGTGCATTGGGACACCGTGCCAACATGACCCGTCGCCCGATGCTATAACAGTGCGGGCAGCGGTGAATTCCTATATTATAATGTATAGGAATTACAGCTTTATCTCTATCTCAACACCAGCGGGAAGATCCAGGCTCATCAGAGCCTCGACAGTCTTCTGGTTGGGGTTGAGGATATCGATCAGTCTCTTGTGGGTTCTGCGCTCGAACTGCTCACGGCTGTCCTTGTACTTATGAACAGCGCGAAGGATGGTAACAACTTCCTTCTTGGTGGGCAGCGGGATGGGGCCGGACACGGAAGCGCCGTTGCGCTTTGCGGTGTCGACGATCTTTGCTGCGCTGGAATCGATCAGCTGATGATCGTAAGCCTCCAGCCGAATGCGGATCATTTCCTGGTTTGCCATGGTTTGTTTTCCTCCTTGAATTTCGTACTCAGTTTACGTGGTGCCTGGGTACGGTCGAACTTCCGTGTCCGCGCCGCCGTGCGTATCATTCTGAGCCAAGAAAAATGGCCGACGCAAGGCCGACCCTTCTCCTGCAGCAGCGATATACGCAAGCGCAAACAGGACAGTTCAGCCGCCCGATGACCGGACATACTCCGCAGAAGTTACCGCCATTTTCAGGCGCAATCTCCTGCATCATCGCAGTGCACGCGCAGAAAGTCCCTACACGCGCTCGATTATCTTATCACCATATCCCCTGTTTGTCAAGCATTATTTTAGAAAAAATCACAATTTTTTCAATGTATTTTCAGCACTTTCGCAGATTTTGAAAATTCAAAAAAACAGGGGAGGTCATACCCTCCCCTGCCATTATAATGTGAATGTTATTTGCCGTAAGCAAGATCACGCCCGGCAGCAATATCCGCCCGGAGCAGGGATGCAAACAGGTACGCCAGCGGGATCACCGTCAGCCAGATGGCGTATGTACCCAGATACGCACAGGAGACCGTTGCGCCCAGCGCACCGGCGGCAAAGCACAGCACCATAGCTGTAAAGAGCCACGCCGTGTGCAGCTGTGCCTTTTTGTCCTTCCGGGGGTCAAGCAGTCCGGCAAGACCTATGCCCATCTGCCGAACGAGGTTGGAGCAGAAAATGGTTGACATAGGGATTCCCTCCGCCTGCCGGAAGGTATTGAACTGCATGGCGCAAATAAAGTTAATAAGGATCTGGCAGATCTGGTGCGGCGCTGTGACCGGAATGAAGCCCATGGCGATCACTGCCACGATCTCAAAAAGTATCAGCAGTGTGCTCCAACGCAACAGTTTGGTCTTTCCCAAAGGCGCGGGAAGCACCTCTGATACGATTGTTCCCAGCAAATATCCGCCGAGGGGGACAAGATAGTACAGCGCCGTCATCCAATTACCACTGCCAAGCGCAATGGCAAGCAGGGCAACGTTGCCCGTCTGGGCATTGCTGAACACGCCGCCCCGAAGCACCATAGTATATCCGCCATAAAAACCCGCCACCAGAATCAGCAGCCGGAAGACCCAATTCTTCTCGCTCTGGGGATATGCTTTCTCCATCCCGCTCACCCCTTGAATCTGGGCTGGCAGGTCAGCTGGACACCCAGCCGCTTGAAGGTCTGCTCATCCACCGCAGACAGGATCACCGAGGAGTGTACCTGGCAGCCACGAAGCTTGCCCAACTGCTCCATGGCCTTTTCCGCCGTAGGATCGGTGGCAGCGCTGATAGACAGAGCGATGAGCACCTCGTCGGTATGCAGCCGGGGATTCCGGTTGCCTAAGTGATCGACTTTCAAATGCTGGATAGGGTCGATGACCAGGGGTGAAATGAGATGCAGTCCATCGTCGATCCCTGCCAGTTTCTTCAGCGCGTTCAGCAACAGCGCCGCCGAAGCGCCCAGCAGATTGGAGGTCTTGCCGGTGACGATGGTTCCGTCCGGCAACTCCATCGCTGCCGCAGGCAGACCTGTCTCCTCCGCCCTGTTAAGGGCAGGCAGCACTACCCGGCGATCCTCCGGAGAAACGCCCACCTTTTTCATCAGCAGTTCCAGTTTCAAAACTTCTGCGTCAGACGCCTTGCCCTGCTTCTGGTCGCACAGAGCCGCATAGTACCGGCGGAGGATCTCCTGCCGGGAGGCATCCCTTGCCGCCTCATCATCCACAATACAGTTGCCCACCATATTGACGCCCATATCTGTGGGGGACTTGTAGGGGCACTGTCCCAGAATTCGCTCAAACATCGCCACCAGCACCGGGAAGGCTTCCACGTCACGGTTGTAGTTCACCGTGGTCTTGCCGTAAGCTTCCAGATGGAAGGGGTCGATCATATTCACATCGCTTAAGTCCGCAGTAGCTGCCTCATATGCCAGATTCACCGGGTGATTCAGGGGCAGATTCCACACCGGGAAGGTCTCGAACTTGGCATAGCCCGCCCGGACACCCCGCTTGTGCTCGTGGTAAAGCTGGCTCATACAGGTGGCAAGCTTTCCGCTGCCCGGACCGGGGGCGGTGACCACTACCAGTTCCCGGGTGGTCTCGATATAATCGTTTTTGCCGTAGCCCCGATCGCTGACGATGTGGGAAATATTATAAGGATAGCCGGGGATGTCATAGTGGTGATAGACCTTGATATCCATAGCCTCCAGACGGGCGCTGAATGCCTTTGCCATACTTTGACCTGCAAACCGGGTCAGCACTACGCTGGACACATACAGTCCGAAGCCCCGGAACACATCGATGAGCCGGATCACATCCCGGTCATAGGTGATGCCCAGGTCTCCCCGAACCTTGTTCTTTTCAATATCGTCGGCATTGATGGCGATGACCATCTCCACCTTATCCCGCAGCTGCAGCAGCATCCGCAGCTTACTGTCCGGCTGAAAGCCCGGCAGTACCCGGGAGGCGTGGTTGTCGTCATACAGTTTGCCGCCGAATTCCAAATACAGCTTGCCGCCAAACTGGTCGATCCGCTCCCGAATGTGAGCAGACTGGCTTTGGATATACAGATCGTTATCAAATGCTCTCTTCGCCATAGTCCGATCCTCTCTCTCTTACTAATATTTTTTCTATTGTATAAGAAACAACAAAAAATAGCAAGCTATTTTCAGTCTTTTTTCGGAGCGGATTGACAGGAAATCCGTTCCGTGTTACGATTGTTGGCAGATATTACTATTATTATAATAAGGAGAGTGCTTATGCATCCTTATTCCCGTACCGCGCTGCTGCTGGGAGACGGCGGTCTGGCGCGGCTGAAAAACGCTACCGTGGCGGTATTCGGTCTGGGCGGCGTAGGCGGCTATGTGGTGGAAGCCCTGGCCCGCAGCGGTATCGGCGCGCTGGAGCTGATCGATCACGACACCGTCAGCATTACCAACATCAACCGGCAGATCCTCGCCACCTGCTCCACCGTGGGTATGGACAAGGCCGAGGCCGCAAAAGCGCGGGTACTGGACATTGATCCCCAGATCCGGGTCACTGCCCGGAAGCTTTTTTACGGTCCGGACACCGCCGCGCAATTCGATTTCTCCCAATATGATTATGTGGTGGATGCCATCGACACCGTCACCGGAAAGCTGGCGCTTGTGACTGCGGCGCAGACCGCAGGTGTGCCCATCATCAGCTGTATGGGCACAGGCAATAAGCTTGACCCCACCAAATTCCAGATCGCGGATATTTCCAAGACACGGGTCTGCCCGCTGGCGCGGATCATGCGAAAAGAATGCGCCAAGCGTGGCATTCGTCACCTGAAGGTGCTGTTCTCCACGGAAGATCCCATCTCCCCTGCCCCGGACGCAGCACTCACAGAGGAGCTGCCGGAAGGTCGCCGGGCGCTGCCGGGAAGTGTGGCTTTTGTCCCCTCGGTGGCTGGGCTGATCATTGCCGGAGAAGTGATCAAGGATCTGACCAAATAAAACAGGACCGCTGCACTCTCAAAAGAGTGCAGCGGTTTCGTTTATCTGCCATAGTAGGCGTTCAGGTACATCTGGCGGATCTCGGATAGCAAAGGATACCGGGGATTTGCGCCGGTACACTGGTCATCGAATGCCTGCTCCGTCATCGCATCCAGCCGGGCAAGGAAGTCCTGCTCATCGATGCCGTAATCCCGGATGGTCTTGCGAATACCTACCCGCTCCCGGAGAGCATCCAGTGCGGCGATCAAGTTTTCCAGCTTCTGCTCGTCGGTGTCGCCGCCCAGACCCAGATAGTCGGCAACTTCTGCATACCGCGCCAAGGTGTGGGGGTGGTCATACTGGGAGAATGTGCCCATTTTTGCCGGGACTTGGGCGGCATTAAACCGCAGCACCTGACCGATCATCAGGGCGTTGGCAACACCGTGAGGCAGGTGGTGGAACGCGCCCAGCTTGTGCGCCATGGAGTGGCAGACACCCAAAAACGCATTGGCAAATGCCATACCTGCCATCGTCGCCGCGTTTGCCATATTCTCCCGGGCGCGGGGATCATTTGCGCCGTTTTCATAGGCGCGGGGCAGGTTCTCAAACACCAGCTTCAGACTCCGCAGGGCAAGCCCGTCGGTATAGTCCGTGGCAAGCATCGAGGCGTACGCCTCCAGCGCGTGGGTCGCCGCGTCGATGCCGGAGGCGGCAGTCAGCCCTTTGGGAGCATTCATCATCAGATCCGCATCCACAATGGCCATATCCGGCAGCAGCTCGTAGTCTGCCAGGGGATACTTCACACCGGTCTGCTCGTCGGTGATCACCGCGAAGGGGGTGACCTCCGAGCCCGTACCGGCAGAGGTGGGGATCGCCACAAAGTACGCCTTTCCCCCCATCTTGGGGAAGCCATACACGCGCTTGCGAATGTCCACAAACCGCATGGCCATATCCTGGAAATCCGCCTCGGGATGCTCATACAGCACCCACATAATCTTCGCCGCATCCATGGCAGAGCCGCCGCCTACAGCGATGATGAGATCCGGTGCAAATGCCGTCATCTGGGCCGCACCCTCCCTGGCACACGCCAGTGTAGGGTCGGGGGCTACATTGTAAAAGGTGGTATGGGTGATGCCCATAGCATCCAGCTTCTGCTCCACGGGCTTGGTGTATCCGTTCTGATACAGGAAGGTATCGGTGACGATAAAGGCTTTCTTCTTATCCTGCAGCTCTGCCAGCGCCACCGGCAGGCAGCCTTTTTTATGGTATACCTTTTCAGGGGCACGGAACCAGAGCATATTCTCTCTCCTCTCGGCAACAGTTTTGATGTTCAGCAGGTGCTTTACGCCTACATTCTCGGAAACAGAGTTGCCGCCCCAGCTTCCGCAGCCAAGGGTCAGCGACGGCGCAAGCCGGAAATTATACAGATCGCCGATACCGCCCTGGGCGGCAGGGGTATTGACTAAGATCCGGCAGGTCTTCATTCGGGCGGAGAATGCTTCCATTTTTTCGGACGCGGTATTGGGGTCAAGATACACGGAAGCCGTATGCCCGAAGCCGCCGTCTGCCACAAGGCGCTCCGCCTTATAGAGGGCATCGGCAAAATCGGTTGCCCGGTACATAGCCAGCACCGGAGAAAGCTTTTCGTGGGCAAAGGGCTCGCTAAGCTCCACACTGCTGACTTCGCCGATCAAAATCTTCGTCTGCTCCGGAACACTGACACCCGCCAATGCCGCGATGGCATATGCGCTCTGTCCCACGATCTTCGCATTCAGTGCGCCGTTAATGAGAATTACCTCCCGCAGTTTCTCTGTCTCCTCCGGGGTCAGGATATGGCAGCCCCGGCTTGCAAATTCCTGCTTCACCGCATCATAAATGCTGTCCAGAACGATCACGCTCTGCTCGGAGGCGCAGATCATACCGTTATCAAAAGTCTTGGAATGGATCACCGAAGACACCGCCAGCAGAAGATCCGCACTGTCGTCGATCACCGCAGGGGTATTGCCCGGTCCTACGCCCAGTGCCGGTTTCCCGGAGGAGTAAGCCGCCTTGACCATTCCCGGACCGCCGGTGGCAAGGATCAGATCCGCCTGCCCCATCAGCTGATCCGTCAGCGCCAGAGAGGGCTGATCGATCCAGCAGATAATGTCCTCCGGCGCACCGGCAGCTACCGCCGCCTCCAGAACGGTCTTCGCCGCTGCGATGGTGCATTCCTTTGCTCTGGGGTGGGGGCTGATGACGATGCCGTTACGGGTCTTCAGGCACAGCAGCGCCTTGAAGATCGCCGTGGAGGTGGGGTTGGTGGTAGGGATCACTGCACCGATCACGCCCACAGGCTCTGCGATCCGGGTGATGCCGTAGGCGGTATCCCTTTCGATCACGCCGCAGGTCTTGGTATCCTTATAGGCGTTGTAAATGTATTCTGCGGCATAGTGATTCTTGATCACCTTATCCTCCAGAATGCCCATTCCCGTCTCGGTCACCGCCTGTCTGGCAAGGGGGATCCGGGCCTGATTGGCAGCCGTGGCAGCCGCCAAAAATATCTTATCTACCTGCTCCTGGGTATACAAGGCGAATTTTGCCTGGGCTGCACGGCAGCGTTCCAGCGCCTGTGTCAATTCCTCGGGGTTGGTTACACGATCATACTGCTTTGCCATAACGATCACCTTTCCTTTTCGGTCAAGCCCTATCGATTTTTTATTATCGATTGCTTTCTATCGATATTATAGTAACGGAATACCGTTTTGTCAACAGAAGTGCTCCACAAAATACAGCCTCCGTGCGCAGCGCATTTTGTGCAATCTGCATCTGCGCTGTCCCCCGTACAAAGCCGTCCTTTTCGGGCATATCGGGAAATATTGGAAGAATCGTTGCTTTTTCCCTCCGGATATGGTATGCTAGGATAAAAGTATTGTGCATTATCAAAATTATTTCGTTTAGGAGAGCCTGTATGCAGATCGAAAAAGCCGCCTACGCCTTCCGCACCCAAGGGCAACCGATTTCCTGCGTGTGCTATGGACACGGGCATATCAATCACACTCTGAAACTGGTTACCGACACAGGTCGCGAATATATTTTGCAGAAGATCAATATGTACGTTTTCAAAGATCCGGTCAAGGTGATGGCCAATGCCAGTGCTGTCACCAAGCATATTCGCGAGCGCGCCGGAGACCTCAATTTCACTCTGCACTTCATCCCTACCCTGCAGGGGCTGTACTACCACCGGGATGAAAACGGTGATTTCTGGAGAATGTGTGACTTTGTTGGCGGCTTCTGCCTGGATATGCCGGAAACGGATGCGGACTTTTACGAAAGCGCTTTGGCATTCGGGCGGTTTCAGCACCTGCTGTCTGATTTCCCCGCCGAAACGCTGTATGAAACGATCCCGGAATTTCACAACACCGTGGACCGTTACCGTCAGCTGAAGGAAGCCATTCAGGCAGATAATATGGGACGCGCCGCCGGCGTGCAAAAGGAGATCGATTTCGCCCTGTCGCTGGAAGAAACCGGCAGCATCCTCCAGCATATGCGTGAGCGGGGGGAGCTGCCGCTTCGGGTCACCCACAATGACACCAAGCTGAACAATGTTCTGCTGGATAAAGTGACCCGGAAGAGTCTGTGCGTGCTGGATCTGGACACAGTTATGCCCGGTTTGAGCGTGCACGATTTCGGTGACTCCATCCGTTTCGGCGCTGCCACCGCATTTGAGGATGAGCCGGACGCCTCCAAGATGAAGCTGGATCTTCATCTGTTTGAGGTCTACGCCAAAGGCTTCCTGGAGGCCGCCCCCAGTCTGACGGATCTGGAGGTCAGTATGCTTCCTCTGGGCGCGCTGACTATGGCTCTGGAGGTTGGTATCCGTTTCCTGAAGGATTATCTGGACGGCGACCTGTATTTCAAGGCCGCTTATCCGGAGCACAATCTGATCCGTGCGCGGACACAGTTGGCACTGGTGGCAGATATGCAGACCAAGTGGGAGCAGATGCAGCAGATCGTTGCCCGTATCGCAAAGGAAATCCGTACTTAAGTTCCATACCGGGGGTTATGAAGCCCCCGGTATTCCTTTTCCGCAGAATAGTTGAAATATATAAAAAGCTGATTTGTTTTGTGCCATTGAAAAGATAGAATCGCTTTACAGAGCATTGCTTTTTTTATTGTACTATGCTAAAATTTTATATAGAAAATACTTGAAAGAGGGTTTTTGCAAATGGAAAATGTAATTTACGCATTCCCGGTAGAGGGCAAGGTCATCTCCTGCCAGAGCTATGGCAGCGGTCACATCAACCGGACTTTCAAAGTGGATATGGATAACGGACGGTCCTATATTCTCCAGGGGATCAACACCTATGTGTTCAAAGATCCCGTAAAGCTTATGGAGAACATCAGCTCCGTGACCAACTTCCTGCGCACCAAGAGCAGTGATCCCTACTGCACGCTCCATTTCCTGCAGGACAGCCAGGGCAACTACTGCCATATTGACGCAGAAGGTCAGTGCTGGAGAATGTATGAATTCGTCCCCGGCTTTGGTCTGGACGCACCGGAAAGCGATGAGGACTTCTATCAGAGCGCGCTGGCATTCGGTCGTTTCCAGGGACTGCTCTCTGACTTCCCCGCCCAGACGCTCCACGAGACCATTCCGGAATTCCACAATACCATCGACCGCTTCCGCCAGCTGAAGGACGCCATTGCTGCCGATGCCAAGGGTCGCGCCGCAAGCGTACAGGAGGAGATCCTCTACGCCCTGGCACAGGAAGATTTTGGCAGCACCCTACAGCGGATGCGCCAGTCCGGCGAGCTGCCTCTGCGGGTCACCCACAACGACACCAAGCTCAATAATGTCCTGCTGAACTCCCAAACCCGTGAGAGTCTGTGCGTTATCGATCTGGACACGGTTATGCCCGGTCTGAGCGCCTACGACTTCGGCGACTCTATCCGCTTTGGCGCTGCCACCTCCACCGAGGACGAGACGGAAAAGGCCAAGATCACTATGGATCTGCACCTGTTCGAGGTCTACACCAAGGGCTTCCTGGAGGCCGCCCCCAGCCTCACCGATCTGGAAGTGAAGATGCTGCCTGTGGGCGCACTGATTATGACGCTGGAAGTGGGTATCCGTTTCCTGGCGGACTACCTTAACGGCGACGTTTATTTCCGCACCAAGCATCCGGAGCACAATCTGGAGCGCGCCCGCAACCAGCTGACCCTGTTTGCGGATATGTACAGCAAGAAAGAAGAAATGGACCGCATCGTGGCGAAAATCGCCGCCCAGGTCCGTGGCTAAAGCAGCAGGAGGAATACAATTATGCAGTACTTAGGCATTCCTTATTCTATGAAGCACCCGCCCAAGCTCGACCCGGAGTTTATCCCCTTCGGGATCTGGTCTGACGCTTACCGCAAAAACGCAACGCAGCCCATCGCCATCGCTGTGGAACGGCCGGGCGGCAGCATCTCCGTCCGTCGCACCTGCATCTACGGCACTCCGGAAATGGCAGAAGCCGACTACCGCTACGCAGAGCGGTATGTTAAATTCCTGCTGTGGAGCATTGGCGGCTTCCGGGTGTATATCTGCGGCTGTTCTTCCATCGCCAAGCGGCTGCAGGCAGATTATTCCGTCAGCGGTGCCCGGGCATTTGACTACGATTTCTTCCAGAAGCTCTATGAGCGGGAGCTGGAGATTTTGGATCTGCCTCTGGAGGACTGCCCCGAGGCAAACGAATCCCCCAAGCCCATTGGCGGTCATCTGGATGGCTGCCGCATCGGCTTTGATGCCGGCGGCTCTGACCGGAAGGTCTCTGCGGTGATCGACGGTGGGTGTGTCTACTCTGAGGAAGTGGTCTGGCATCCCAAGACCCAGTCCGATCCTCAGTACCAATTTGACGGCATTCTGGAATCCTTCCGGACCGCCGCCTCCAAGATGCCCCGGGTGGATGCCATCGGCATCTCCTCCGCCGGCGTATTCATCGGCAATGCACCGATGATCTGCAGCCTGTTTATCAAAGTGCCCCGTGACCGTTGGGACGAGGTCAAAACTGTATACGACCGGGCTGCCGCCGAGATCGGCGATGTGCCGGTAGTGGTCGCCAATGATGGCGATGTGACCGCCCTTGCCGGTGCGATGGGTATGGGCGTTGGCTCTATTATGGGCATCGCTATGGGTACCAGTGAAGCTGTGGGCTATGTGGACAAGGACAAGAATGTCCTGGGCTGGATCAGCGAGCTTGCCTTTGCCCCTGTGGATCTGAACGAAGCGGCTATGGCAGACGAATGGTCTACGGATCTGGGCGTGGGCTGTAAATACTTCTCCCAGGACGCAGTGATCAAGCTGGCTCCCAGAGCCGGAATTGAACTGGACGAGAGCCTGACCCCTGCGGAAAAGCTGAAGGTGGTACAGGGACTGATGGAGCAGGATGATCCCCGGGCACAGGCGATCTTCGATACCATCGGCGCTTACCTTGCCTACACGGTGATCCAGTACTCCCATTTCTATGACATCCGGCACTTAATGATCCTGGGTCGCGTGATGTCCGGTAAGGGCGGCGAGAGGATCCTGTCGCGTTGTCAGGCAGTCCTGCGGGATGAATTCCCCCAGGTCTACAACACTGTGCAGGTCATGCTCCCGGACGAGAACACCCGCCGGGTCGGTCAGTCTGTGGCAGCCGCAAGTCTGCCGGAGCTGAGAAAGTAAGAGGTAGCTATGTTTTACAAAAATGCCCGGATCTTCACTCAAGACCTGGAATTCGTAAACGGCGCGTTCGAAGTGACCGAGGACGGTCGGTTCGGACAGATCCTGCCCGCCGAAATCCCTGCTGACGCTATGGATCTGGAGGGTGCTACTGTCATCCCCGGACTCATCGATGTGCATAATCACGGCAATTCCGGAGCGGATTTTTCCGATGGTGACTATGAGGGTCTGGTGAAAATGGCGCAGTATTTGGCGCTCGCCGGTGTTACCGGTTTTGCCCCCGCCTCTATGACCCTTCCCTACTCCGTTCTGGAAACCGCTTTTGCCACCGCCCGTCGTTTGGTGGACAACTGTCCCGACGATTGCGCCCGGTTGCTGGGCATCCAGATGGAAGGTCCGTTCTTCTCCGAGAAGAAAAAAGGCGCCCAGAACGGCGAGTATCTGAAAAATCCCGATTTCGATGCATTCAAAGCATTGTATGACGGCTGTGGCGGGCTGGTACGCATCGTGGATGTCGCCCCTGAGCTGCCCGGTGCTGCGGAATTTGTGGAGAAAGCAAAGGATCTGTGCACCGTGTCCGTAGCGCATACCGATTCCGATTACGACCACGCACGCACCGCTTTCGCTGCCGGCGCTACCCATCTGACCCACCTGTACAACGCAATGCCCGGCATCCATCACCGCAACCCCGGCGTGATCCCCGCTGCAGTGGAGAATCCCAATGTCCGGGCAGAGTTGATCTGCGACGGACTGCACGTCCACCCCGCCTCTGTGCGGCTCGCCTTTGCTATGTTCGGCGGCGAGCGGATGGTGCTGATCTCCGACGCACTGCGCTGCTGCGGTATGCCTGACGGGGAATACGAGCTGGGCGGACAGCAGGTCTTCCTCTCCGGCGGTGTCGCACGGCTTGCCGACGGAACGATCGCCGGCTCTGCCACCAATCTGTATGACTGTATGCGCAACGCCATGGCCTTCGGTATCCCCGAAGCCGATGCAGTCCGCGCTGCCACCCTGAATCCCGCCTGTGCGCTGGGTGTTCAGGCAGAGGCTGGCTCGATTGCCACCGGATACCCGGCAGATTTCCTGGTCTGCTCCCCCGATTATGCCCAAAAGCGCGTCTTTCTCCGGGGCAAGGAGTTGACAACCGGCGCAAACTGATATATCATATCTCCAACACTAAGGCTTCCCTTCGGGGAAGCCTTTTATTAGGGTAGAGGAGTCACTATGTTCAAACGTTATTTCTGCGACAAAGATTTTAACCGGCGGGTGCTTGCTGTTTTGCTGCCCATCGTGATCCAAAACGGCATTACCAACTTTGTATCCCTGCTGGACAACATTATGGTGGGACAAGTGGGCACGCTGCAAATGAGCGGTGTGTCTATTGCCAACAATCTGATTTTCGTGTTCAATCTGTGTGTCTTCGGCGGCGCGGCAGGTGCGGGGATTTTCATCGCCCAGTACCACGGCTCGGGGGAGCACGAAAACATCCGCTACAGCTTCCGGTACAAGCTCTTTCTGTGCCTGCTGCTGGCGGCACTGGGAGGCGCGCTGTCCTACTTCTGCCGGGACGGTCTCATCGGGCTGTATCTCCGGGGTGAAGGCGATCCTGCAGAAGCCGCCCGGATTTTGGAATACGGCAGGCAGTACCTTTTGATGATGCTCCCGGGACTGTTACCCTTTGCCTTGAGCAACGCCTATTCCGGCACGCTCCGGGAATGCGGGCAGGCAACCGTGCCGATGATCGCAGGCGTCGTTGCGGTGTTCGTCAATCTGTTCCTTAACTATGTACTGATCTTCGGCCATTTCGGTGCGCCGGCTATGGGAGTCAACGGCGCTGCCCTTGCTACGGTGATCTCCCGGTATGTGGAGCTTGTGATCATCGCCACCTGGACCCATACTCACCCTGAGAAAAACCCGTTCATCCAGGGCGCTCTGCGCTCCGCCTACATCCCCGCCGCCTTAATAAAGCGCATCACCTTTAAGGGAATGCCTCTGCTGATCAACGAGGCGCTCTGGTCCGGTGGCGAGGCTATGTTTAGCCTCCTCTACTCCACCCGGGGGCTGGATGTAGTACCGGCAGTGAACATCTGCAGCACCATTTTCAACCTGTCCAGTGTGGCAGTGATCTCCATGGGCAGCACTGTGGGCATTCTGATGGGACAGCTCCAAGGGGCTGGTCGCTCCCGGGAGGCGCTGTGGGATGCCAACCGGAAGCTGACCGCCATATCCATCGCCGCAGGTGTCTGCTTTGGCGGTCTCCTGGCTGCCATCTCCGGTGTGTTCCCAATGCTCTACAACACCACCCACAGCATCCGCACCCTGTCCACCCGGATGATCCTGATCTGCGCT
The DNA here is from genome assembly GCA_045596405.1 of Faecousia sp. Classification (GTDB taxonomy): domain Bacteria; phylum Bacillota; class Clostridia; order Oscillospirales; family Oscillospiraceae; genus Faecousia. The sequence goes on from JAZOCJ010000024.1 coordinate 13,278, forward strand.
GTCTCCCTGCCTTTGGTGGCCTATGTCCACTCGGTATATTTCACTATGCGCTCCGGCGGCAAGACCTGGATCACTTTCCTGTTTGACGGCGGCTACAGCTGGCTGTTCAGCATCCCGGTGGCGCTGGTACTGTGTCAGGTCTTTGATGTGCCGATTTTGATCCTGTATCTGTTCTGCCGGTGTGTCGCTTATTTCATCAAGTGCTTTATGGGCTACTTTATGCTCCGCAGAGGTACCTGGATTCAGAATTTGACAACCAAATAAAAACAAGGGGATGTTGCAACGAACTGCAACATCCCCTAAAATTATGCGCTTGCTCTGTATCCTGCGATTGGCGGGCGGATGCTATCTGTCCCTGCAATACCGCCGAAAACTGTAGGGCGGGGGCTTGCCCCCGCCGCTCACCGCCGCATATGGAAAACGGCGGGGGCAAGCCCCCGCCCTACTATCCGTTTTTTCATTTCAGCGCGTAGCCGCTGTTGAGAAGCAAGGTACTGTAAAGGAACAGCACATCCTGTCCGTGGAAGGACAGTTTTTGCCCCAGAGAATCACTGGGGATATAGCGGATATCCACCAGGGTCACCGTCTTATAATCGCGCACCAGCAGAGGTACAAGGGAGCTACCAAAGGAATCCCGGAACACGATCAGCTCCCGCTCTGTGGTGGCATTGGGGTTTTCGATCCGGAGCAGAGATTGCGGCCCCGAAAGATACACATCGTACAGATCCTTGCTTGTCAGCTTCTCCAGATCATAGACCGCTGTGTAGCTGTCTGTCTCGTAGTTATAGACCTTGCTGTCAGAAAGCCACGGACTTTCCATAAGGTACATAGGCTCTGCCGCCATAGGCAGTGCCGCCTGCCCGTAGTACACCCCGTAGAACTCCCGCTCCAGCCGGGTCTTTTGGAACATCTCCGGTGTGGGCGCAGTCAGTCCCATTGCCTGAGACAGCTTCTGGGCTACCGGCAGGAGAGATTCCTGCCGCCAATGGGTGTCGGTAAAGTAATAATCCTCGATGGTGAGACAGTCGGTGATGTCCACGAAGCCAGCCCAGGGCATCCCCTCTTTTACCTGTCCAAACAAGGCATCATAGTCCATGGCGAGGTATCCGTTCTCCTCTGCCAAATAGTAGCTCTTATCCGGCACAACGGACACAAAGGCTGTGCTGCCGGTGTCTTTCAGATACAGATCGTAGATCTTTTGGAAGCGCCCCAGGGCATAGCTCACCGACGCCTCATTCATAGGGTACTCCAGCTTGGCGGCATAGCCGTCAGCAATATAAATGCCGTTATTGTCCTTCTGGTTCATCACATAGTAGTGAAACAGGGATTTCAGCTGCCGGAAAGAATCCCGCAGGGGGAACTGGTCTAACGTGTAGTCTTCAAATTTGCTCATAAACTTGCCGGAGAGCAGTGTCTGGGCAGATATTTCCGGCATCTGCTCCAGTGGGCGGCGTTCCGCCTCGGATATATCTTTGTCCGGACCAAACCAGGCAAAGCCGGTGAAGGTGATCCAGACCGCTGCCAGCGCGGCAGCGCCAATGGCACGAATCTTTTTATTGGTCATAGGGTGTCTCCTTAGAATCGGAAATACAGGAACGGATTGAACGATCCGTCCACAAGATAGGCAGTGCAGATCAGCAGCAGCAGGATCAGCACCACAGGCTCAAGGATCGAAACCATCCGTCCCGCCTTCCCCGCAAGCAGCCGGTTGGCAGTATTGCGCACAATGGGGGTCGATCCCACAAAGCCCAACAGCAGCGGCAGACCGTAGCTGCGCAGATAATAGAGGGTCTCCCCTGTCACCGCCGGCACGCCGCCAAAGCCGAACATCCCGGCAAGATCCGATACTGCCTGGGTCATATTCTCCGCGTTGAACAGCACGAAGCCCAGTACCACGATGAGCAGTACATAGCCGTGGCGCAGAAGTGCGGGCAGTTTTTGCAGGGCAGGCACCCATTTTTCGATCATCAAAAACGCCGCGTACAGCAGTCCCCACAGCACAAAATTCCACGCCGCGCCGTGCCAGAGTCCCGTGAGCATCCACACAATAAGAACATTTACCACCCAGCGACCCGGGGACACCCGATTGCCGCCCAGGGGGATGTATACATAGTCCCGAAACCAGCTGCCCAGGCTCATATGCCAGCGCCGCCAGAATTCACCGATGGACTTGGAAAGATAAGGATAATTGAAGTTCTCAATAAAATGGAAGCCGAAGACCCTTCCAAGACCGATAGCCATATCGCTGTAGCCGGAGAAGTCAAAATAGATGTGCAGGGTAAAGGCAATGGCATAGATCCAGTAGAACAGCACGGACTTTTCATCCGAGTCCCGGAAAATATTGGTCAGCTCTCCAAAGGTGTTGGCAAGCAAGATCTTCTTGCTCAAGCCAATGAGAAACCGGCGCAGACCCAGCGCCACCTCGTCCCAGCTATGGGTGCGGTGCTCCAGCTCCCGGGCCACATCCACATACCGGACGATGGGTCCTGCGATGAGCTGTGGAAACAGGGACACATACGCCCCGAAGCTGATGAGATTTTTCTGGGCTTTCGCATTTCCACGGTAGACATCGATGGTATAGCTCAAACACTGGAAGGTGTAAAAGCTAATGCCGATAGGCTGCGCCAGCTTCAGCAGCGGGATGCGCAATCCTGTTGTGGTATTAACCGAGCCGATAAGAAAATCCGCATATTTGAACACCGCCAGCAGGGTCAGGCTGGACACCACGGAGAAGATCAGCCAAAATCGCTTCCACTTTTTCTGTGTGCATTTGCCAATGGCAAGACCGCAAACATAAAACAGCAGGATGGAGGCGATCATCAGCAGTACGTACTTCGGCTCGCCCCAGGCATAGAACACCAGGCTGAACAGCAGCAACACCGCATTTTTCAGCTGAAGCGGCACGAGGAAATATACCAGCAGTACCGCCGGCAAAAAGTAAAATAGAAATGGAATACCGGAAAACAGCATTTTTATCCTCCTGAAAAAAGCAGCGACGAAAGCCGCTGCTTTTTCTTTGGTTTATTGTCCGATCACCTGGGGCGTACCGCCGCAGACGCCCTTAAAGGCATCCACCATACTGGCGGTTGTGACCTGCTGGGCAAAGTCGGAGCTGACCATAAAGAACATTGCCACATCGCCGTAGGACGCCGCCACCTTGGTATCGGCTTCCATACAGATCCACTTGCGCATATCGATCTTGTCGTACATCTCCTGGGCAACAGCAGCTGCATCGGCAGCATCCTTGACCCGTACCATTACCAGAGAATACGGCTGACCCATCATGGGCTCGGAGACCGCCACCTGGGTGATCTTATCGGCAGAGGTCAGACCTGTATTATACTTCAGTCCGTCCACATCGGAAAGCTCCAGAGTCTGGGTCATCAGGGGCAGCTCTATTGCGCTGTGTTTCTCATTGACGGAGGCGATCACTTCCTCCATGGTGCCGGGCAGATTCTCCACGGCAGGTTCGTTTGCGGGTGCGCAGCCGGCAGACACGGTGAGTACCACAGTCAGCGCCAGCAGCATAGAAATCAGTTTTTTCATTCTTGCGTTTCCTTTGCATAATTTGTTTTGCGCCTTTTGTTCATCACATAGGCAAAGGACAGCAGTACGATACCCAGTGCCGCACCTGCGGTATCGATCCCTACATCTGTCACGCTGGGTCCGCGTCCGGGGACGAAACGCTGGATCGTCTCATCCACACAGGCCGCAGCAAAGCCTCCCAGCAGCGGCAGCACATAGAATTCCAGATGTCTTGTCCGAACCATCCGGACCAGCCAGCTGAAACAAATACCCAAGCAGCAAAACTCCGTAAAATGCGCCAGTTTCCGCAGCAGTCCGTGTCCTGCCTGGGGATTTTGGGAAGTACCGGGGATCAGCGCCGCGATCAAGTCCCTGAGCCACTGACTAAAAGCCCCCGAGACCGATCCGGGCAGCAGAGAATTGCCCCAGATCACCAAGAGATTGAGCATCAGCAGTGTGATGCACAGATGCATGCGCCTGTCTGTCCGTTGGATCATACCAGAACACCCAGATGCTCCAGAAGGATCTTCAGCCCCAGCAGGATCAAGATCACGCCGCCGGCCAGCTGTGCCTTCTTTTCAAACCGGCTGCCAAACAGGTTGCCGATCTTGACGCCTGCGGCGGAAAAGACAAAGGTAATGATGCCGATCAGCGCTACAGCCGCAAAGATATTCACATCTCCTGCCATTGCCAGGGAGATGCCCACTGCCATAGCATCGATGCTGGTGGCCACCGCCATCAGGAACATGGTCTTAACGGACAGGTCTGCATCGTGGCTTTCGCAGTCGCACTCCTTGGAAAAGGCTTCCTTGAGCATATTGATGCCGATCACTGCCAGCAGTCCAAAGGCTACCCAGTGGTCAAATGCCTCGATGGCATCGGCGAACAGCGTTCCCAGGTAGAAGCCCAGCAGGGGCATCAGCGCCTGAAAGCCGCCAAACCAAACGCCGCAGGTCGCCTGCGCCTTCAAGGTCGCTTTCTTCATGGAAAGCCCCTTACAGATGGACACCGCAAATGCGTCCATACTCAGTCCCACCGCCAACAGCAGCAGCTCCACGATGCCCATAAAAAATCAACCTCCGCGCCGTTTACTCTCTTCGCAGGTGATTATATCAGCACCGTTTTTCCCTGTCAAGATTCCTCCAGGAAAGTTCACAAATGCACTGCTCTGTGCCGTTGCAGAATATATCGGGCTCTGCACAACGATCAGGATGGTCCTTTGTCAAATTCCGTCTGAAATTGTAACAAAACTATTGACATATTGTGAACAGGTATGATATCATAAAAATGACCAAAATAAGGAGGCATCCCCTATGGATAATATGGAATACACAAACGAAAACAAAGACGTAGTGAACCCCGTCGAATCCGCTCCTGCGAATAACGGTAAGGGCATGTCCATCGCCGCTCTGGTTTGCGGCATTCTGGGCATTATCGGCAGCTGGATTCCTGTGGTTACTTATTTCACCCTGATTCTTGCTATTCTTGGCATTGTCTTCGGTGCAAAGGGTCTGAAAACCGCCAAGGTGACTGGCGAAGGCAAGGGTCTGGCTACCGCAGGTATGGTTCTGGGCATTATCGGCACCGCTTTTGGTGCGATCGGTGTCCTTTGCGCAGCCTGTGTCTGCATTGGCATCGGTGCTGCCGGCAGCGTGTAATCCCCTTCACAACTTAAGCAGGCACAATTCTTTAATTGTGTCTGCTTTTTCTTTGGAGACATTTTATGATACCAAATTTTGTTCTCTTGGGTAAAGAAATCAGTGCATATATGCTGATGGCACTGATCGGCGGACTTATTGTCCTGTTTTTCACATATAAGCTGGCGCCGAAATACGGGCTGGATGATATCCATATGCTTTATATGATGCTGTTTTCCTCCCTGGGTGTGCTCGGGGGCGGGCATATTCTATACGGCATCACGAATATGGCCCTGCTCTCCCACACACTGCAAAACCTCCACGAGATTTCCTCCTTTTCTGTATTGATTGAAAGAGCCGTCGCGATTTTTGGCGGTTCTGTGTTCTACGGAGGTCTGATCGGATCTGTGCTTGTGTGCATGGTCTATCTGAAACATAACCGGCTTCCCGTCGGACCTTACGCCGATGTTGCTTGCCTTACTATCCCTCTGTTCCATTTTTTCGGAAGATTGGGCTGCTTCCTGTCCGGCTGCTGCTATGGCATCGAGTGGGCATACGGTCTTGTCTACCATCACTCTATGGTCACCGCTGCCAACGGCGTGCCCCGATTCCCTGTCCAACTGGTGGAGGCAACTCTTAACCTGGTCCTGTTTTTTCTCCTATTCTGCTTCCTCAAAAAAGGACGCTGCAAAAATCATCTCCTTCCGCTGTATCTTACTGTCTACCCCGTCTATCGCTTTTTCCTGGAGTTTCTGCGCGGCGACGAATACCGGGGGTTTCTCGGGCCTTTATCTACAAGCCAGATCATTTCTGTAGGAATTCTATTTGGTGTTTCCGTATACTGGATCACGTGCGCAGCAAAACTGCGCAGGCGATAAACGCCCTGGTAAGCGCTACTTATCCGGGAACGCCTGTCTCCCGAATAGACACCTGCCCATACTATACCATCTGAATTGCATATTTATACCTACAGTGGTTTCTTTTTCCTGATATTCTAGGTGCTTTTAACCGCAGAATCTACATCGCTGGAACAGTGCTTGTCCACACTCCCTGTCAACGGCGGAAGCTGAGACATTTTTTAATTTTCTGTATTTTACCGCGAATGACTTGAAAAACAGGATATTTGGGGTATAATAGCATTGTAATCACTATGCTGTAACGGCACCACAGACAGATATAGGAGAATTGCCATTATGCAAACTGTTCAGGAAACCGCCTCCGTAGTATCCAGTCAAGACCCTGATGCACAGGAGAAGACATATATTCCTCCCACACCCAAGCCCGGCTACGAGATCTGCAAGCGGATCTTTGACCTGGTGATGTCCGTACTGGCGCTGGTGCTACTCAGCCCGATCTTTTTGGCGGTTGCCATTGCCATCAAGCTGGAAGACGGCGGCGAGATCTTTTATAAGCAGACCCGTTTGACCAAGGGCGGGCGGGAATTCAAAATGTATAAATTCCGGTCTATGTGCATCGGTGCTGAGGGAATGCTGGATGAATTGATGCATCTGAACGAAATGAGCGGTCCTGCCTTTAAGATCACCGATGACCCCCGGATTACCAAAGTCGGTAATTTTATCCGCAAGACCAGCATCGATGAGCTGCCTCAGCTGATCAATATTATTGCAGGGGATATGTCCATCATCGGTCCCCGACCGCCCTTGCCCCGGGAAGTTGAGCAGTACACGCCTTACCAGCTCCACAGGTTGGATGTTAAAACGGGACTTGCCTGCTATCACGAATGTCAGGGACGCAGCAACTCTCACGACTTCGACGAATGGGTGGAGTCTGATCTGCAGTATATCCGCGAACGCAGCATGCTGACAGACCTTAAAATTATTTTTATGACCATTCGGGTCGTCCTCACCGGCAGCGGCGCTGTATAGCTCTTTTCAACAAACATTCCGTGTCAGGTCTTTTGGCATTTGCCAAAAGACCTGACTTTTTTCTTGCAGAAGTATCCCTTGCCACAGCATTTCCTCTATTCGTTCCCCCTTCCTCCCTCTTTTTCCACAAATTTGTATACTATCACCAATTTGGGGAATACCTCTTGCAAACCGCCTTCTTTTCCTATATAATGATAGAGACTATAGAATGGTTATGGTGTGGGGGATGCTCTCCCGAACTTTGCCATCCCATTCTACTAAACAGAGATAGGAGATGCGCTATGAAAGGTATCATTCTGGCCGGCGGTTCCGGCACCAGATTGTATCCCCTGACAAAAGTGACTTCCAAGCAGTTGCTTCCCATTTATGATAAACCTATGATCTATTACCCGCTGTCTGTTCTTATGAGTGCAGGCATCCGGGAGATCCTGATCATTTCCACGCCCCAGGATCTGCCTCGGTTTGAGGAACTGCTGGGCGACGGCCACCAGTTCGGTCTGAAGCTCTGCTATGCCGTGCAGCCCAGCCCGGACGGTTTGGCGCAGGCATTTATTATTGGCGAGGAATTCATCGGCAACGATTGCGTAGCGATGGTTCTGGGCGACAATATTTTCTTCGGTCACGGTCTGAAGAAAAGACTGCGCAATGCCGTACGCAATGCCAAGTCCGGAAAGGGCGCTACCGTATTCGGCTATTATGTGGATGATCCCGAACGGTTCGGCATTGTGGAATTCGACCAGAACGGCCGCGCTATCTCTATCGAGGAGAAGCCTGCTGTACCCAAAAGCAATTACTGCGTCACCGGTCTGTATTTCTACGACAACCGGGTGGTGGAGTACGCAAAGGGCTTGAAGCCCTCCCCCCGTGGTGAGCTGGAAATCACAGACCTGAACCGGATCTATCTGAAGCAGAATGATCTGAATGTGGAGTTGCTTGGACAGGGCTTCACCTGGCTGGACACCGGCACTCACGAAAGTCTGGTGGAGGCTACCAACTTCGTCCGAACCGTAGAAGCACATCAGAACCGTAAGATCGGTTGCCTGGAAGACATCGCCTATATCAACGGCTGGATCTCCCGGGAGGATGTGGAGGCTGTCATTAAAGTTTACAAGAACCAGTATGGCCGCTACCTCCAGGATGTTCTCGACGGCAAATACATCGATGTATTCCACGACAAAAAGAGATTAGAGGAAACAGCAAAATGAAAAAGACCATCATCGTCACCGGCGGTGCCGGATTTATCGGCAGTAACTTTATCTTCCATATGCTGGACAAATATCCGGACTACCGGATCATCTGTCTGGACAAGCTGACCTATGCCGGCAATTTGTCCACCCTGGCATCCGTGATGGACAAGCCCAACTTCCGGTTTGTCAAAGCAGACATCTGCGACCGCGAAAAAGTGTATCAGCTTTTTGAGGAAGAGCATCCCCATATGGTTGTGAACTTCGCCGCCGAAAGCCATGTGGATCGCTCCATTGAGGATCCCGAGGTGTTTCTGAAAACCAACATCCTGGGCACCCAGGTGCTGATGGATGCCTGCCGGAAATACGGCATTACCCGCTACCATCAAGTCTCCACAGACGAGGTCTACGGCGACCTGCCTCTGGACAGACCCGATCTGTTCTTTACCGAGGAGACTCCCATCCATACCAGCTCTCCCTACTCCTCCTCCAAGGCAGGTGCGGATCTGCTGGTCTTGGCTTATCACCGGACCTCCGGTCTTCCCGTGACCATTTCCCGCTGCTCCATCAACTACGGTCCCTATCATTTTCCCGAAAAACTGATTCCTCTGATGATTGCCAATGCCCTGGCGGACAAGCCT